>NZ_CP097101.1:0-10211 GCF_057073505.1 Kouleothrix sp. 19917 | reverse complement strand
CCTGGCGCGCTACTGCACACCAGCGAAAGCGAGGCCCCTAATGCTTGAAGTTGCACAGCGAGCGCGATTACTGGCTCTGTTGGTCTGTGTGTGCCTGTGCACCATTGGGCACGAGCTGGCCAGCTCGACCGGGCGATCGGTGCGCCGGCGCAGGCCTGCGCGGCCGTGGGGGCTTGAAGCGCGCAAGGTTGGCCAGCTTGGCCGGCGCGCCTATGCGGTGCGCTTTCAGGTGGTGGTGGTGAGCTTGTGAGTATTACTGAAGAGCAGGCCATACGGCAGGCTGTAGCAGCCCTGCAGGCGCTGGCGCGGGATCTCCGCCGGCCGCGTCCAACTGACTGGACACCCGAGGGAGCCGACGAACACACCGCGCGGCGCATTGAAGCTATTGTGCAGAAGCTGCAAGCGGATGCCAGGCAGTAGCGTATAATCGGGCGCATGAGTATCGACAGAACACAATGGATCACTGCCCGAGAAGCCGCACAGCGCTTGCATGTCACCGAGCGTATGATTGGGCACTATGCACGCGACGGAAAGCTAGCAACCCAACGAGCCGGCCGCCGGGTATGGTACTCAATTGCCGACGTAGAAGCGCTGGCAGGTAGTCTCCAGTCGGATCTGCGCATTGCACCCTACACACGGCAAGATGTGACGGAAGAAGCATTTCGCAGTATTCGGAATATTTCGGAAGGCCAAGAACGGATTGAGCAGGCGCTGACACGGCGTGATAAGCGACAAGAGGATATCTATAGCGACCTATCAAGCCGCCTTGAACGTATGGAAGCAAACCAGCGCCCGCGCGGCCCGACGTGGCAACAGGTTATCTTTTGGGGCATTGTCATTCTGGCAATTGTAGCAGTGGCCTACGGGTTTTTATTCCTTCGGTAACTTCCGAAGCGCTGTCGCTCAACTTTCTACGAACTTCGGAAGCATTTCGGAATCGTGCTACAATGGCGGCACGGCCGCCGGAAGTCAAGAAAATGCCTCGCAGCTGCTGGTAACAGCCCGAGGCGCGGCCCGACCTTCTAGTTTCGGGCGTAGCAATCTTACCACAGATTGCGCGTTAGAAAGGGCACCCCTATGCGTTTCCTCGCACTTCCCCTTGCTATCCTTGCGCTCATTTTCGGCCTGGCCTTAGCCGGCCCGCTGCGCGACAAATGGGAACAAGAGAACCAGCACGCCCAGGCGCTGCAGCTATTAGACGAACAACGTCAAGCCTACGCGCTTCAGCAGTGGCAAACCGAACAGGCCGCAACCCTGCCCGCCCGCATCGCAGGCAGCTACGGTGCGTTGCTCTTGCTGGCCGTCGCTGCCGGTGGCATTCTGTGGGTTGGGCGCGATGCGTATCTCCAGCGCCGCACCCCGCTTGCCCGCTTCGATGCTGATAAGCCGCTTGTGTCGCGTCGGATGCTGGAGATGAGCGACGAAAGACTATTGGCAGTCATTGCGCGGGCGGTTGAATTGTCTGGGCAGGCCCAGATCGCCCGAGCTGAGCACCAGCCAGGGCAGCAGCCGGCCAGCTACAGCCCCCATATTACGGTGCACCAGCCCAAAGCCCCCGCCTATATTGACGCCGCGCCCGCGCTGCTGGCCGAGCCTGAGGCCGCGCCCGCTGCGCTGCCGGACGTGACCGACCTGGCGACCATTGCGCGCGACTTTCGGCCGAGCAAGGACGCTATTCTGCTGGCGCTGGGCGACGGTGGCGAGCGACTCACTGCGCCCGTTTCGGCGCTGTGCCATGTGGCGCTCTGCGGTGCTACTGGCCAAGGGAAATCGAACCTGCTGCGCCTGCTGCTGCCCCAATTGCAAGCGATTGGCGCGCGGGTGGTGCTGACCGATCCGCACTATGCCGATATCGACCCCGAGAATGGCGACGACTGGCGCGCGATTCGCCAGCGCCTCTATATGCCGCCAGCCGTGAAGCCGCGCGATATTGATGCGATGCTCGACTATATGCTGGCCGAGCTGGATCGGCGGCTAGAGCTGCGCAACAAGGGCGAAAAGGTGGGCGCGCCTCTCTTCCTGGCCTATGACGAGCTGCCGGTGATTGTCGATACCGTGAAGGACGCACCCGAGCGCCTGGGCCGCATTCTGCGCGAGGGGCGCAAAGTGTCAATCTTGACCGTCGGCGCATCACAAGAATTCCTGGTGAAAACGATTGGTGGCAGCTCGGGCGCGCGTGATCAGTATCGCACGGCCTACTATGTCGGCGGTGATCGCACTAGCGCCAGCGCATTGCTTGACCTACCAGCCCGCACGATTGACGACGGCCCGCTTGGCCACGGCGTGGCGCTCTTGCGGTCGAAGGCGACGCCGGCGGCGCGGCTGGTACGGGTGCCACTGGCCAGCAATCAGGGTATAGCTCTGATGCTTGGCGCCGCCGAACCTGGCTTACACCCTGGCTTACAGCAGGCCGATTCTGGCTTACATCTGGCTACCAATGATCGGCCGTTTGGCTTCCAAGCAACCGCCAACCATAAGCCAGATGTAAGCCAAATGGAAGCCAGCGCCGATCTAGTCTCCACAGCACCAGCAAGCCCAGAAGCGGCCCGCGCAATGCAACTATTCATGCAAGGCCTCGATCTGGCAGCAATCGTACTTGAAATGCGTGGTATCAAGTCGACTCAAGGACGCCGCTACCAACAAGCAGCGGAAGAGATCCAGCAATTGCTTCGTGAAGCAATGACAGGTGCGACATGCTGAAAGACTTCTTGAACCGCTTCACGCAATCACGTCTCTGGCAGCAAGCACGCACCCTCTGGCGCGTAGCTACTGGCGCAGGCGCAACCCGCAAAAATGAAGGGCTCGATCTGTTTCTCGCTGGCCACAGCATCGGGCGTGTATCGGCACTGCTGCTACCAGGTGTTGGCGGCCCGGCGATTGTGGCCAAACAGGGCGAGATCTTGGACGCGCTGCGCGAGTACACATTGGCGCGCGAGAAAGAGATCGGCGAGCTGAAAGAGGAGATCGGCGAGCTGCGCGCCGCGCTTAACGAAGTGCTCAAGTCAGCCAAGCCCGAGCCGGCCGCGCCTGCTGACTTGCTCGGCCAGCTGCTTGGGGTAGCGTGATCGACTCGACAGGATGGCGCGGCTGTGCTTTCATGGCCGCGCCGCAATATATAGGGCCATTACTATGCCGCAAATAGTAGCCACAATGCAGGGCGAATGGCACTGGATATGTATCGTTTTTGAGCAAATATGCAAGCCGTTTTTAAGTGTACGAACTATTGGCAAACGACATGCATATTATGTAGTGCCAGATTTAGAGAAACTGACAGGCGAGCTACCAAAAATAACTAAGGCTGTAGGTGATGTTATAGAAGTTAAAACACGATATGACCGCAACCCTAACGAAATGGCAGATAGAGAGATTATCGGGAGAGTAGCAGTCACAATAACACAAGACAAAAGCAAAGTAGTATTATTTGCCGAATATGATAATGAAGTCGATAAGGAACCCACCGAAAGAGTGTTAGCCGCTCTCTCGGCAGTAACAGAGCTAGCACAGAGTTACAGGGCAGATGGTGAGGGCATTCGAGCCGAACGACTTATAGAATATTACTATGAGGCTAAAGAGAAGGGCGACCCTGTTACGCTCGCACAGTTAGCTAAATCCTATGGCTATAACGAAAGCTACCTGCGACAAGCGCACCTCAAATATAAGCGAGAACAAAGCCAACCAATACCTAACAAAAAACCTAACAATGGAAGAACGAAGCGGGGCAAAGGGACCTAACAAAAAACCTAACATTGCTTTATCGCACTAGGGAGCGCAGAAAAGCAGTTGACTCTATTGGCCGAATAACGTATACTTCTCTTAGTTCTGGTGCACGCAAGTGCTACCAACGGCGAAACCCCACAACCGATAGCTGAAAGTTTGGCCGCTCGAAGCTATCAATCGCAGGGTTTCAATTCTCACGAGAGCTGCGGGAACAGCCTCGTATTCACAGATGATATCACGGAACCAGTGAAGGGGCAACCTTCATTTTTCGGTTATCACAAGTGCATACGAACTGTTCCTAAAGGCTCACGGTTCCCGACGTGAGCCTTTTTGCTTGCTCTCCGAACACCAAAACGCGCCCTTGTATGGGGCGCGTCTGGAGAGAAAAAAGTTATGTTCACCGGCAGCAAGGTGAGTATAGCATACCTCTCCAGGCAAATGCAACTTTGCATTGGAGACGCTATGACAACTCAATCCCCCGACGCGCAGCCCGATCTGCTTGAGCAGATCCGCTACGCCATTCACCACGGCGGCCAGGCCGGCCACTGCCGCTTGTGCGGCCAGCCGGCCAGCGAGATCGACCGGCGGCGCCACTACGAACCAACCGAGCATGCCGGCGAATGGCGAATCTATCACCTATGCGACCGCTGTTACCACAGCGCCGACGATACCGGGCATTGCAGCTACTGCCACGCCTATGGCGTTGTGCAGGAGTTCACGCCGACGGTGTACCACTGCGCGGCGTGCTTCCAACGTGAGCTTGACGCGCTCGACAAAAGCAACGGAGGCGCGGCATGAGCGACACGCACGCCCGCGCGCAGCGCTTCCTGCGATGGCTGTACGATGACCAGGCCGGCTATATGGAGATCGTCGCCGGCCGCACCAACCCACAGAAGCCAGATAAAATTGACATGGTGATGCGCACCCGGCGCTGGTGCTATTACGACCCCGAACGCCCCGATCTGCTGGCCGCCGCCGCCGCCTATGTGGCCGAGCTGGCGAATGACCATGGCAATGTGTATTGTAGTGTGCGACTGTACACTGCTGAAGCAAAGCGCACCAACACGCGCGCAGAGGAATACGCAAAACCCAGCAGAATTATCTTTATTGACGACGCACCCGCCGCGCCGCCCATCCCCTACAGCTTGAGCATCCGCACGTCGGAAGATGCTAAAAAAGGTCGACACGCCTACTATAAATGCGACAAGCCGACGACCAAGGACGACGCACGCCGCGCCGCCGCTGCACTCGGTGGCGATCTGAGCGGCGCCGACTTAACGCAGCTGGCGCGCATTCCCGGCACATTCAATACCAAACGTGGCCAGCAGTGGCCCGTCGCCGTTGAGTCGAGCACGCAGCAGCGCTACACACTCGACCGGATCCGCACAGCATTTCCAGCAGTCGCTGGCAGCGCGCCTAAGAGCAGCGGCGCGGCGTGGGGGGAAGTCTATCACGCCGAAAACTGGCAGAACCTACCCGACGGTGAATCGCTGTGGCGCTCGGCCTATATTGCAGCGGCTGGCCAACGGCGGCCCGACCTGGCCAAGCTGCTGCGCAACGAGCGGGTAACAATCGTCAAGAAAGACGGTACACGCGACGATAGCGATAGCGCCCAAGTCGCAGCGCTGGCCTATAACCTGTTGAGCGCCAACGTGTGCATGCCGCAGGCCCGCGCCATTGCCGACTATCTCTACACGCAGATCCGGCCCGGGAAAACCCGCGAGCACTACCGCGCGCACTTCGATGTTGAGCTCGAGCGCTACACGCCCAAGCACTACAGCCCGCAGACAATCCGCTCAATCGCAACTGCGCGCCCCGCCGCGCCGCAACCATTGCCACCAGCCGAATACAAGCCCGAGCCAAAAAGCCGCGCCCGCAAAGACCGCCCGCAGCGCGTGAGCGGCGCGGCTGGTTATCTGCGCTGGTTGCAGACGCAGGTCGACGCGCAGAGCGGCAGTGTGATGCTCTCACAATCCCAATGTGCCGAGCGCCTTGGGTGCTGTGTTCGGACTATCAAGCGCTACGAAAAGGCGCTTAGTGGGCAAATTGAACGCCGCATTTTTGCCCAGCGGCAAGCCGGCTGCCTGTTTATTCTTGCGCCTGATGTTGTCACTACGTCAACTGAGAACGTGGTGATCACCAGTGCTGATACTGCGCAACAGAGCGCCGAAAACGCGCAACCAGCCGTAACGCAGATAGAACACACGCCCCCCCCAGTCACCCTGGCCGCGCCAGCCGCCGCGCCGCCGCGCACCCTGGCCCACGCGGTGCGCCTGGCCTTCGACGCGGTACACGTTGACCGCGAAACAGGTGAGAAGCGGCGCATCACCCGGAAGCGGCTGCTGCTGACCCTGGCCGAGTATGGCGACTGGAGTGAGGCCGAGATTGACGCAGCGATCGCCGACGAGCGCCAGCGCCGCCAACGCCGAATCACGGAGCTATATTTACGGGATCTCACCCTGAAGGCGCGCAACCTTCGGGCAGATATCCTGAAGAAACGCGCCCAAACGAGCGCCAGCGCCGCCAACGCTGCCCAGAAACGCGACGACCCGCGCGCCTGGTTGAAAATCAAGATCGCCGGCATCTATGCGGCAGAAGAAGCCCGCCGCGCCCCCAAAGAGCCGCAGCTCACTACGCACGAACTCTGGGCGCAAGTCGATATGGCAGCCTACAAGCAGGCGCGCAGCGAGCTGCGCATCACGAAGCGCGGCCCGGTTCCGGTCGAGCGCCCGGCGGCCGAGGGGGCACCCTTGGCGGGGGTGTGTTCCTCCCAACCCACACCGGAACCGCAACCAACTGCGCCTGCTGGTATTGTGGCCCGCTTGCGTGCCTTGAAAGCACAACGCCTATGAGGGCAAGCCCACGCACCTATGGCGGCACGGTCGCAGCGCAAGCCAACGCGCTAGAAGCCGCACTGCTGGCCGCCGGGCGCGACGTTGACGATCCGCATATCTGGGATATCTGGCAACAGCGCGGTCTCAAGGCCGCATTACACGCACTGGAGAACAAACGTATGGCACTCGAAGTCCGCTACAGCCCGGCGCGCTTTGCGCCAGTCGCACACCTACGGCGCGGCGCGCCGCCGCAAGAGACACAAACCGTCTGGCAGCAGCTCGACCGGGAGACCTGGCTACAAATTGAGATCCGGCGCAACCCGACAAGCTACAGCCCGGCGCCCTTCGTCAAAGAAGCCAAGCTCATGCGTGGCCAGCGCTCGGCCGGCGGCTGGGATCGCTCGACACCCTATGGCAACCCGAGCGAGCTGCAGCTTGTCGAGGACGCCAGCGCGCCCGAGGCGCCCGAACCAACGGCCGCGCCCGCCGACAATGCCGGCGCGCAGTACATTGCGCGCAATTACAACGCCGCGGCCGCGCTTGGCGAGCGGCCGAACGTGGCCGAGATTCGCCGCAAGCAAGGGATGTGGTGATATGACCGACACACCGATCACCGCAGCTGCGCAGCTTGAGAGCACGCGTAAGGCGCTCAAGCAGACACGCGAGAAGCACCAGCGTGTTGAGCGCCTGGCTGTAACGGGTGACTATGCGGTACGCGCTGCAGCCCGCATTCAGCTGGAGGACGTCGGCGCCGACGTGGCCCGGCTGGAGCTCGAGCTCCAGCAGCATGAGGCGGCCGCACTTCGTGAAGCCCAGATCGCGCGCCTGGTCGAATTGGCCAGCGACGGCCGCGCCGCACTCACCACGATCGAGGCGGTGTATGCCGAGCTCGACCAGGTACTGCTGCAGCTGCTTGAGCGCTATAGCGCGGCGGTCCTGAGTCAGCACCATGCCCGCATGGCGTTCTATGCGACGCTTGCCGAGATCACACCCGAGGCGCGCAACGCTCGTGCTGATCACACCGCGCCGCTTGCCGTTCTGGCCGAGCTGGAGCAGGCTGGCGCCGATCTGCGCGGCGTGCTGCTCAACTTCTCTTCACCTGGTAGCCGGCCGCTGGATCTGCCCTATGCGGCGCTCGGGCTCTTCCCTGGCGCACTGGCTACGGCACTGCGTGAAGAGGCCGCACGGCGCGCGGGTGAGCATGTGCTTCGTGGTGACGTGTTTGCGCTACCGCCGGTGGCGGCGTAGCAGGGCCGGTGCCGCTTGGGGCCATTCCAATGCACCGTAGGCCGCGCGCGGCTCGGGTGAGCCACGGCTCCTGGCGAGAGTCGCGCCGGCCGATCCGACAGATCCGACACCTAAAAAAAAGAGCCACACCCCCTAACACTCCTCACACCTAAAAAAGAGCCGAGTTAGTACCATGCAGTTGGTATGAGAAGCTACGGCCGCAAAGATAGTGCAAAATACTACAAAAACTGCCCCGTCCAATATTGTGGAAAATGCTGGAAAAATAGCCCCTGCTCAAGATACTTCAAAATGTTTCAAGAATCACCCCGATCTTAGGTTTTCTTAGGTTCTGAGGATAGTAGAAAATAGTAGAAAATCTGAGGTTTTCTGAGGTTTTATTTCCCCGCCCGTGCTCGCTGCGCAGCCCGCCGCGCCCGGTGAACTGCCCCGAGCCGTATGCTGATATGGCGACAAGCGCAGAAGCCCGCACAGCGCGTCTGAGCCGGTTCTGTACTTCCGCTCTCGCCAACTGTAGCCGCTGCGCCTAGTGGCATCGCAGCGCGCCGCGCGGTGTGCGCGGGGTTTTCTCAATATGAGAAAAAGCGGAAGAAAAGCGGAAACGAAAACCGCCCGGCCAAGAGGCTAGGCGGCTTCCGTGAATCCTCGCTGAAAAGGAGTTATTGTATTAGACGCGATTTCGCGACGTTTGTTCACTCGCCATTTGCACCGATCATGCACCGATCCTACACCGATCCGAAGCGCGCATAATACCGATTAGGCCCCCTAACAAGCTCACTGTAAGCGAATTCAAAACAACATACCGGTTAATAATGTTGCTTTGAACTTCCGGTTTCGTGTGAATAGCGGTGCAACTGTAAAACGAGCGCGGCCGGCCGCGCATGCCCAGATCGCGCAGCTCGACATAACACGCATAAAACAGCACCGCGCAAAAGCTTTGACAGGCTCTGCGCGGTGCTTTCTGTTGACAGTGGTTTACATCCGAAAAGTTTTCGTAGGTAAAGGGTGAAAAGTTTTCACCCTATTCGACGGCCGCCAGCAGCCGTGTATCTTCAAGTAGGGCAGTGAGGTTATCGCGCAGCTGGCGAATGTCGGCGAGGGTGAGCACCTCGTCGATCATCTCATTAATTTTCCACCCGCCAACCGCCAGCTCAAGCCCAGGCTTGTCGTCGCCATAGGTACCGATCATCACCCGAGTGAGGCCAGCGCCTGCATGAAAGTCAGTGTAGGAAACGCCGTCTTCACTTTGCCATGTGATCTCGTTGACTTCCGGCATCTCGGCCGGCGGCGCAAGCACAGCGCGTAGCAGTGTATCGGCCTGGTTGAGCGGGCTCAAGCGCGTGCGATCGTAGGCAATTTCGGCGGGTGTGCGTGTGTCACTCATGTTCTATTCTCCCTCTATTCAACAGTTTCGGCGGCCAGGTCGATCGCCTTGCTCCAGCACACGCCGCGCCAGCGCATCAGCGCTACCGCCCGGCGGAGTACGGTTTCTTGTTTCGTTTCGCGCCGCGCTACCTGCAGGCCCGTGGCTGCAACGGCCTGTAGGGCAAGCTCCCTGCTGCAACCCGTTTCTTGCTGGAGCTTTTCGACCCTGATCATAAAGTCAGTGACTGGCATGTCATGTATCTCCAGGGCGGCCCAGACTGGCCAGGCCGCCCGCTACCGTCGCACTTAGGCGAACAGGGCGTTCATCTCGTCGCAGATCCGCAAGTACTCTTCATCAGAGACGGTGCGCGTAGGCAGGCTCGGCATGGTGTGCACATTCGCCTGCTCAATCAGCTCCAGCGCTACCACGTGGCGGCACTGGCAGCCCTTGCGGCCCGCTTCACAGTCGCAGCCGTTCACGTCGTCAACGCGGTGCACGATACCGCCGCGGCTGGTGCTCGGCATCAGGTAGGCGCCCGAGATGCGCACGATACGCGGCGCCAGCACCAGCAGATCGTAGGTAGCGCGGTTCAGCACGGCCAGGCGCTTGGCGTCCTCGCCGGCGGCGCTGCGCAGCTCGCTGGCTGCGGTTTCGAGTGCGGCGGCTGGTGGTAGAATAATCGTGGTAGCCATCGGGGGACTCCTTTGGGTACTATTGCGCCGTGAGTGTTCGTAGCACTTGCGGCGCTTGCTATTTCCTACACATTTAGTATAGCACTTCCTATATACTTTGTCAAGCACTATTTTTGCTCTATTGACAAAGTATTTATGAAGTGCTATATTCTTGCTAGTTTAGTTCGTTAGTTTGTAGGAGGTGCTATGGTCCGCTGGCGATTAAAAGAGATCGGCGAACCCGAGCGATGGAATCCGCACAACCTTGCGGCCGCTACTGGCCTCGCCTATACCACCGTTTACAACATGTGGGAGAACAAAACACGCCGCGCCGATCTGGATACAATCGGCAAGCTTGCCCAAGCGTTGAAGGTCGAG
>NZ_CP097100.1:0-708963 GCF_057073505.1 Kouleothrix sp. 19917 | reverse complement strand
CCCATCGGTGGCAAATAGATGGGCAAACTGGTGGTTCTGATAGAGCATGCCGAAGTGGTCACGAATCTGCATATAGAGATTGCCCTTGGGGAATGCGTGTTGAGCAACCCGACAGGTATCCTCGGGGATGGGATAGTCGCCAAACAACGCCTCGTGCATGCTCATGTTGGGTTATCCTTGCGTGCTCATGACTGCCGGCCCAATGCCACCGTCTGACAACATCATACCCGAGAACCAGCATCCAGATACAGTTTAGACACTGTGCAGCCTTCCTGGCAAGAGTTCGCCAACAGTATCTTCTAATTGATGTTTAGACTATTTTAGTGCAGCCGCTCCCGTGCGCAAGCTGCGCCGGCAGTCTGCAAGAACTTGCAATGTCCGTACCGATGCCCATATCAGCTCGCTTTGGGCGGCGATTGCGCCTTTGGCGGCGACTTGCGCACCACCGCAAAGCGTTCGGCCCGCTTGACCAGCGCGCCCTTCTCCCGACCGGGCGATTTTCCCCGACGTTGGGGCCGACGTGCTGGTGTCCCTACCTGGGCAATAATCCGCCCCATCGCGCGCCGCACTTGCCGCGGACTGGCCCTTCGCACCTTCGCCTCCCACGGCCGCCGCAGCACTTCCACCTGCTCGCGCACCAGCACCAATTGATTGCGCACCGCCGCCACCAGATCGGTCCAGCGTTGCATTTGCCCAGGTGTCCGCACCCGCACGCTCGCCCACAGCAAATCCTGTTTGTCGAACCGATAGCCATGCTCCTGCCCGAACCGCCGTGGATAGACCGTCGCCAGCTCAGCCAGCGCTGGCAGCGGCCCGCCCAGCCACCAGAACCAGCTTTCGCGCGGATCACGCTTGGTGTTGCGTGCGCGCTCGCGGAGGATCCGTACCGCTGTGATCGACACCGAGCGCGCCTTGCGCAGATGCAACTGGCCCCAGACCGTCACCCGTACTGGGCGACCCTGAGCGTCAGACCCGCTCCAGTCGTGATCGGGTGGACCGTGACTACTCGGATCGCTGCCCTGGAAGCGCGCACCATCTTTGCGAGGTGCGCCGCGTTTGCCGCTCGCTGGCGGTGCTGGTCGATACAACACCTGATCGCACCTTGCGCGGATCAACTGATCACAGGGCAGATCAGCACTCGCCAGCACCCACGGTGCGCTGCTATAGTGGCGATCGAGTACCACAAGCGGGCGCGAGCAGCGCGGAGCCAGCAGCGGCAGACTGTCGCGCAGTTGCGCGACGCCGATCGTGTCGGCCGTCTGGCTGCTGGGCACCCGGCGGTTGTCGAGCACATAGGTCCAGCTACTGACTGGGTTAGGCAAGACGACCAGGGTCGAGAAGCAGAAGCCCGGCCCGACCGGTGTGGCATCTTTGGGCAGATTGGGCCGATAGACCAGCGTGCGGTCCTGCGAGGTTTGTGCGTCCGGGCGCAGGATCGAAGAGGTATCCAAGCCCAAGAGCAAGCGTGTTCCAATCAGTTGCTGGGGCAGAGTCGCAACGAACAGCCGCAGCAGTGCCGCCCGATCGAGAAGGCCATCTTCGAGAGCTTCATAGAGAGAGGGCCAGGCGCGCTGAAAGGAGGCAGCTTGCGACAACTCGACAAAGCTGCGGGCGGACGGGTCGGTCAGCAGGGCGTCTGCGAGGTCGAACAAGGAATCGGCGGCACGGGTGAAGCACTGATACAGCGCCTGCCGAAAGGCTCGCAGAATGGTATAATCCATTGGGGCACCTCCGTTGGCGTGAGCACCACGAAGATACCCCAAGGGGCAAGCTGACGCAAGTCAGGTTGCCCTTTTGTGATGTTTGTTAAAGTGGGTGTTTGACCTGAGATAGTCTAAACATCAATACCCAGAGATGATCAAAATCCACAGCTCGTAGCTGGTCGATGACCTGTAGGTACAAGCGGACGAACTACAGGATCGATACTCCATCTACAACAGATGTCGTAGTACCCATCCACATAGTGTGGAGTGCAGTGCCCCAACGGTGATCGCAGCGATCAGGTTCGCCTCCATACTGAGGGCGATGTGGATGCGACACTTTCTTGGTATACTGCTGATGTGGCACGCAGCAAATACATGCTCTTCTATCTCCTCAGTTTCCTCATCCTGCTCGCGGTCGCGATCCGTGGGCTGGGCTACTACGTCCTTGCCAACCATCCTGCCCGCTCTATCGCCACCGTCCTGCTGCTCGCCTTTGCCATCCTGATGGTCGTCGAGCCCTGGCTGCGCATGCGTACTCCTTGGTTAGTGCATCTCTACCTGGCCCTGCAGACCGGACTCTTACTCGTGCTCTTGCTCCTCCCACCGCATCAGGATTTCTACGCAGCCTTATGGCTGCCGCTGAGTGCGCAGGCGATGCTGGTGCTCTCCCGCCCCGCCAGTTTCCGCTGGATTGGCATCTTCACCATCGTCATGGCCATTGGCCTGCTGACGACCCAAAGCGTGCGCGACGGGCTCGCGCTGCTTTTGTTGTATGGCGCCGGCTACGTTTTCGTCGCCGCTTACGCGCATATGACGAACCAGGCTGAGACCACACGCGCTGAGAGCCAGCGGCTGCTCTCTGAACTCCAGGTGGCGCATCGCCAGTTGCAAGAGTACGCAGCCCAGGCTGAACGTCTGGCGGCCGCGGACGAGCGCAACCGCCTGGCGCGCGAGCTGCATGACTCGCTGACTCAGACCCTCTACAGCCTGACCTTGCAAGCCGAGGCGGCCAGTCGTGAGCTTGCCGCGGGCGCGACGCAGCAGGCCAGCGAGCAGCTGCAGATCATCCGGCGCACCGCCCAAGAAGCCCTTGGAGAGATGCGCGCTCTGCTGTTCGAGCTGCGACCGCCGAACCTGGAAGCAGAGGGATTGGTTGCAGCGCTCCAGGAGCGATTAGAGGCTGTCGAAGCCCGCAGCGGAGTGATCGCGGAACTGATCGTCGAGGGCGAGGAAACGTTCCCGCAGGATATCGAACCCGAACTCTACCGGATCGCACAGGAGGCGCTGAATAACGTGCTCAAACACGCCCAGGCCCATGCGATTACGCTCTCGCTCCACCAGGCGAATGGTGCCATTGTGCTGGAAGTCACCGATGATGGGCGAGGTTTCGCGATAACGACGACTCAGCCGCGCAGCGGGATGGGACTCCGCAGCATGGAGGAGCGCGCTGCCCACCTCGGCGGCACATTCACGGTGCGTAGCGCCCCCGGCGCCGGGACGCGTGTGCGCGTGGAGGTGCCACGATGAGCGCTACCATTCGCGTGGTCATCGCTGATGACCATGCCATCGTTCGCAGCGGCATCCGCGCCTTACTGGCGACAGAGCCGGATATCGCCGTTGTCGGCGAGGCCACCAACGGCGAAGAAGCGGTTCTGGCCGCCGAGCAGCTCCGGCCGGACGTCATCCTGATGGATCTGGTGATGCCGGAGTCAGATGGCATTACGGCGATTCGCCAGATCGCAGCGTCGCTGCCGGACGTGCGCATCCTGGTGTTGACTAGCTTTGCCGGGGACAACCAGGTGTTCCCGGCGATTAAGGCCGGGGCGCTCGGCTATCTCCTGAAGGATACCGGGCCAGAAGACCTGGTGCGCGCGATCCGGCAGGTGTATCGTGGCGAATCTTCGCTCCATCCGCAGATCGCACGGAAGGTGCTGCGCGAGCTTGCACGCCCAGCGGAGCGCCCCCCAACCCCTGAGCCGCTGACGGCGCGCGAAGTCGCGGTGCTGCGGCTTGTGGCGCGCGGGTTGAGCAATGGGCAGATCGGCGAGCAACTCGGGATCAGCGAGCCGACCGTGCGCACCCATATGAGCAACATCCTGAGCAAATTGCACCTCGCGACCCGCATTCAAGTGGCCCTCTACGCGCTACGCGAGGGAATCGCCTCGCTTGACGATCCGGCCACCAGATAGCCTACGATCCATGTTGTAGTGTACTTCCACGTAATGTGGAGCTGATCGCCTGTCAGGCGATCGTTTTTGATCGCGCCGTATCCGCGTCGCCGCCGATGCCGATCCGTTTTGCGCCTGGCATACTGCTGGCATAAACGATATATCCAAACGGAGGGCATCGACATGGCATTCACGAACACAGTCCAGACATCGGACACACCAGCGGCGGATTCCGGTGCCGCGGTCTTCGGCGACAGCCGCCGATTTGATTGGATGGTGGCCGGTACGTCGCTCTGGATTCTTGCGGGCACCTTCCTGGATGGCTGGTACCACAACACGTTTCAGGACTCGATTGAGACCTTCTTCACACCCTGGCATGGCATCCTCTACAGCGGCCTGTTGGCCGCGGGCGCGGTGCTGGTATCAAGCTACATCCGCAATCTGAATCGTGGATATGATTGGCGGCAGGCCCTGCCTATGGGGTATATGCTGTCACTCATCGGCTTCATGATGTTCGCCGTGGGCGGCGGGGTGGATTTTACCTGGCATACGCTCTTTGGCTTTGAGGCTGACGAAGAGGCGCTGCTCAGCCCGGCGCACTTGCTGCTGGCAAGTGGCGCGGTGTTGCTCACCAGTGGCCCACTCCGGGCGGCATGGCAGCGCACTGGCGCGGATGATCAAAGGAGCTGGGCCGGCCTGCTGCCAGCGCTGCTATCACTGCTGACCATCCTATCGATCGCTACCTTCTTCACCCAGTATGCCAATGCCTTCACCCATGCCAATATCATTGGCGGGAGCGGCCCCGTTGGCGAGACCTACTTCTGGAATGTCGCCGGCATTACTGGTGTGCTGCTTCCCGCAGCGATCATGATGGGCTTCATCCTGCTGGCCATCCGGCGCTGGACATTGCCGATCGGGAGCATGACGCTGCTCCTGGGCGCGAACGCAACGCTGATGTTCATTCTGGGCAGCAGCTACGCGGGGCAGCACTGGCCCATAGTGCCTGCCGCGCTGGCCGGCGGTGTGCTGGCCGACGCGCTCCTGGCACTGCTCAAGCCGTCGGTTGCGCGCGTACGAGCGCTGCGCCTCTTCAGCTTCGCGACGCCCTTCGGCTTTTTTCTGCTCTACATGGTGGCGCTCATCGCCACAAGCGGTGTCTGGTGGCGCATCCATATGTGGCTTGGAGCGCCGTTCCTGGCTGGTGTTGTTGGCCTTGGCCTCAGTTATATCATCGCACCGCCACGCGGTTCGGCCGCAGAGCATGCGACGAGCAGCTAGCGCAATTCCCGAGTACATCCGTGTGCTTGCGTGCGGGCACATCATCTGCGCACTGTTACGCCATGCCGGAAAACAGCGGTGATTGAATGGCCTCACCCAAGACTTTGAGGCCTCGCTGCCAGCGATGGAGGCCGGCGCCCAGGGCCGAGGCCACAATCAGCTCATAGGCGGCCCGTTCGCTGCCGGCCTGCTCGACAACCTTAGCCACTTGCTCATCCGTGACCTTGTAGGCGGCTTCGCCAATTTGCCGCGCCAGGTCATCGTAGGGTGCCTGCACAGGCTGCTCTCCTCCCGCTCGAGCTGCCATCGCCTGGCGAAGCTCTGCATTAGTTACCCCCGGCCCCTCAAGGGTGCGCTGGCGCACGGCCTCAGCCAGCACACGATGATCGGGATGGGCGGGGTTCTTGCCCTTCCCAAACGCATAGCCCTGAACTAGTAGTCGCTTCGCGGCGCGGTCGAAGTCTCCCTCCTCGAGCATCTCATAGCCGAGTGCGTCCGCACAACGCGCTGTGATATTGAAGAGCACGCTGGCCGCGATCGCGTCCTCCAAGGCCTTGGGTGTGACCCCCTCGCGCAGCACTGCCTGGGCATCCTCTGCTGTCAGGTTGTCGGGCCGTCGAGTCAGGATCTCCAGGAAGCTGAGGGTTGATTGTAGTTTCGTAGGTAGCTGGGCCTGCTCCACATCATCAAGGGCCGTTTTTATGAGCGGCTTTCCCAGCACTTGCGCCGCGATTGCGCCGTGAGCTCCGATACAAAAGGAGCACGCGTTCCACTTTGCGGTCATAGCCGCCATTAATTCACGCTCTCCAACCGTCCAGACGCTTTCGCCACGCATTGCCGCGTGTGTCCACAAGCTCATGGGGTCGCCAAAGAAGGCCTTGTGATAAAAGACGGCCCGCGCTGCGTCAGGCAGGCGCATTCCGGACATCACGGAGATAAGGCGGATGAGGAGGCGCCAGAAAGGGCCGTCGCCGCGCTCGACCTCATGCAGTCTCATGGATCACCTCCTCGAAGAAATTCTGTAAAGGTCTTGAAAATGTTGGGTGGTTGCTTAGTACGCCTGTTCTATGGGTAAGATACTCGTGTTACTCGGATACGTCAAGCCTGAGTGAATACTTTAGGCTAACAGCGATGAGACTCAGCAGCTTGACATCACTAAACCTCCTATGTTACTGTATGTATAGGTACAAATAACTTAAGATAATATAATCTATGTATAGTGAGATTGTGATCTTAGCCATGCTGCGACAACGGCCACAGCATGGCTACGAGTTGAAAAAGTGCATCGAGCAGGCGTTAGGCGGCACGGTCTCGCTCAACAATAATGTCCTGTACCCAGCCTTGAAGCACTTTGAAGCGCTGGGCGCGGTTGTGCGAGAGGTCGTGCCGCAAGAGGGAAGACCGAACCGCCATATCTACCAGCTGACCGAGCGCGGGAGCGAGTTGCTGCACACCTATCTCTGCGATTTTCCGCCTGAAAACGCTGCGAGTGACGCAGAGTTTTTCACTCGCGTGGCGTTCTTTGACTATCTTGAGCTGGAAGAACGGCAGGCGATTCTTCAGAAGCGCCTGGCACATCTTGAGGGACAGCTCGCGTATCTCCACAATCTGCAACAGCTGGCCGATCAGGCTGGCACAGCCGTGCATCCACAGCAGCGAGTTCTGGCATTTCAGCTGCGGCGACTGCGCGATGAATATCAGTGGATCGGCGCCTGGCTCGAAGAGATGCAGCCTTCCACGTGAATGAAGCAGAGTAGGTCAAGCGATGATCGCATTAACGCAGCGCCAATGGAACTGGCTCTTTGCAGCTGTGCTGATCCTGGGAAGCCTGTTCATCCTGGCAACCCGCGTACGGCCACCACAAACTACTGCCGCACCTGCAGCCGCATCCGATGAAGTGATGGCGCCGGCACCGCTGGCCGACCATCCTGCGCCCGACTTTACGCTGAGTAGCCTCAACGGTACGAAGGTCGCGCTGAATGATCTCAAGGGGCAGGTGCTGCTGATCAACGTATGGGCGACCTGGTGCCCACCCTGCCGCGTCGAGATGCCAACCATCCAGGCTGCCTACGAGCAATACCACAATCAAGGTTTCATCGTAGTGGCGGTCAATCTGCAAGAAGATCCGAGCGCGGTAGCCACATTCATGCGCGAACAACAGCTCACTTTTCCGGCACTGCTCGACTCCGATGGGCAGGTGAGCCGAACCTACCAGGCAGTGTCGCTGCCGTCCAGCTTCTTCGTGGATCGCCACGGCGTGATTCGCGCGGTCTACCACGGGCCGATGCCGCGCAGCATCATCGCAGGCACGGTCGAGCAATTGCTCCAGGAAGGGAAGTAGCCGATGTATCCACTCCTCCAGATCGGTCCATTGCGCCTGAGCAGTGGCGGCCTCCTCCTGCTCCTGTCGATCATCCTGGGTGGATGGCTTATCGCACGCGTCGCACACGCGCGCGGTGGGGCGCAGCTTGCTCGCCAGGCCGATAGCTGCTTCTACCCGGTTCTCATCGGCGCACTTATCGGCGCGCGGCTGTGGTACGGCCTGTTCAACCTGGACTTGTACGGCCGCAATCCAGGTCTATTCCTCGCCCTGCGCCTGAGTGACTTCGCCTGGCCGGGTGCGCTGCTTGGCGGCTTGCTGGCTGGCTACGTCTGGTGTCGCCGCAATGGCTTCGATGCACTGAGGCTTGCGGATAGTGCCGCGCTGACCCTACCTGTGGTGCAGGCGATCGCCAGCGTCGGCCTGCTGCTGAGCGGCGAGGCTTTTGGTGTGCCGACGAGCCTGCCGTGGGGCGTGCCGCTGTTTGGAGCCGTGCGGCATCCGACCCAGATCTATTTCGCGCTCGCGGCGCTCAGCAGCCTGCTTGTAGTGTGGCGGTTGTCGCAGCAGCCACTGCCAGTGGGGACGCTGTGGGTATCCTATCTCGGCCTGCAGGGGCTATCATCGCTGCTGATCGAGGCGCTGCGCGCGGATTCGCTGGTGCTGACCGGCGGGATTCGGTCGGCGCAGGTGTTTGGGCTGGCGCTGCTGCTGTATGCCCTGAGTTGGACGCAGCGATACAGTGGGGTAACACGGCCAATACGATCGGAAACGTCCGAGCCGACGTTTCAGGAGCAGTCCTAAATGAGGAAAGCTGGTGTTGAACCGCGCAGAGGAGCCATGCGATGGGCAAAGACGTGAGCCATCTACTTGAAGCCGAAAGCGTATCCTATCCGCATTTTGCCGCTTTGTACAACTGGATGATGCGGCAGACGCCGGTTCGGCAGCTGTTCGATCCCTTGCGGCGTGAAATCGTTGGCCAGACCTATGGAACCGTGCTCGAAGTCGGCGCCGGTGGAGGGCAGAACTTCCCCTTTTATGATCCTGCTCACGTGCAGCGCGTGGAGGCGGTCGAGCCGGACGCAGCGATGCTCGTCGTTGCAGAGAGAAACATGGCGGATGCTGTTGTGCCCGTCCGGCTTTCGCGTGCCCCAGCCGAGGAGCTCCCGTTCCCCGATGCGCAATTCGACAGCGCCCTCGCAACACTGGTCTTCTGTTCAGTGCATGATCCAGAGCGCGGCCTGAGCGAGATCTGGCGCGTGCTCAAGCCGGGCGGCAGTTTGTTACTGCTTGAGCATGTGCGTGCGCAAGGCAAACTCGTCGCGTGGGTTCAGGATGCGCTCGTACCAGTGATGACGCGCTGCATGGGCAATTGCCATTGGAACCGCGCGACCGAGCCGATGATCGCGGAAACAGGTTTTCAGATCACACAGGTTCGACAGCTCAGCGGCGGACTTCAGCCCATGCTGCTCATCCAGGCCACCCGCCCCGCAACACTTCCCGAGTAGTCATGAGAACGGTATGAAACCTTTGGTTTTAATAGTAAAGAGGCCGCGGAGCGTATGGCGGCAGCTCCGCCACAAACGGGTGAGAGCCTGACGATGGTAGGAGACAGCCATGGCCGTGTACCGCGATTATATCTACCCCCAGCTCATCCGCATACTGGGCAATCCGAAACCCATCCGAGACATTCGCCAGCGAGTCATCCCTCTGGCGCAAGGAACCGTCCTCGAGATCGGCGTCGGCTCAGGCGCCAACTTCGTGTACTACGATCCAGCGCGAGTGTGCAAGCTGTATGCACTCGAACCCAATGTGGGGATGCGACGGCTAGCCAAACGGCAACGGCGGCGAACGCCATTGGATGTTGAGTTTCTCGACCTGCCTGGAGAGCATATTCCTCTGGCTGGCGAGGCCGTCGACACGGTGGTGAGTACCTTCACCCTATGCACGATTCCCGACGTAGTGGAGGCCATTCGCGGTATCGCACGTGTCTTGAAGCCAGGCGGAACACTTCTCTTCATCGAACTCGGGCTTGCTCCCGATGAGCACGTGCGCCACTGGCAGGTACGGTTCGAGGCGATGCATCAATGGCTGTTCCAGGGCTTGTATCTGACACGCGACATTCCGTCGCTCATCAAGCGGGGTGGCTTTGAGATCGAGCAGATGGAGGAGGGGTATATCGCTGAAGTCGCAAAGTGGTCGACCTACTGCTGGTGGGGCACCGCGGTTCGGCAGTCACGCTAGTGGGGCGTCATACGGGGCGTACAAAAAGTCAGTAATGTCCGCATCACACCGGGTGAAACTGCCTATTGTCTGAGTGGGCTTGGACGTCACCATTCCAGCAGCCGGCGCGTCAGTAAGGACTGCTCCGCGCGGTTGTGTGTGAGTTCCAATGCCCTGAGCGCCGACGCACGTGCCTGCTCGCGCTGGCTCAGCTCCAGCAGTAACTCGCTACGGATCGCATGATAGAGGTGGTAGTTGTCGAGATCCGCTGCCAGCGCGTCTATCTCCCTCAAGGCTGCCTCTGGCCCTTCGACCTGCCGCAATGCCACTGCGCGGTTCAACCGCACGACCGGCGAGGGGCTGAGCTGGAGCAGCAGGTCATACAGCAGTACAATCTGTCGCCAGTCAGTAGCGACCCAGGATGCCACCTCGGCATGACAGGCCACGATCGCGGCCTCTATCTGGTACGGTCCAGGCCGTCGCATCGCTGCTGCGCGTTCAATCAGGCGTATGCCCTCAGTGATCATCGACTGGTTCCACAACGAGCGATCCTGATCTTGCAGCAGAATCAACTCGCCGGCGCTCGTAAACCGCGCCTCGGCGCGAGCCAGGTGTAGTCGCATCAGCGCGAGCAGGCCGAGCGGCTCTGGTTCCCCATCGAGATAGTGTGCGACTAAGCCCGTCAGCCATGCGGCGTCTTCGGCGAGGTCGCGCCGGGTCGGAGCGGCGCCGGCACTCACCAGATAGCCTTCGTTGAACATCAGGTAGAGCACGTCCAACACTTCTCGTAGCCGTTCGCTCATCTCATCATCACTTGGTATCCGGTAGGGAATATGAGCGGCGACGATCTTGCGTCGGGCTCGCACAATGCGCTGGGCTACCGCAGCTTCCGAGGCCAGGAACGCGTGCGCGATCTCAGCCGTGGTAAAGCCGCAGACCGCCCGCAGCGTGAGCGCGACCTGCGCCGCACGGGGAAGCGCGGGGTGGCAACAGGTGAACATCAGCCGAACCCGATCGTCAGGCGCCTGGGGCAGTGGCTGCTCGAGGAGCGCCAGCTTGGTGCGGTAGCGAGCGTCGCGACTCAGCTGGTTGAGCGCGCGGCGTCGCGCCACCGTAAACAGCCAGGCGCCTGGCCGCTCGGGGATGCCATCGAGTGGCCAGCGTTCGAGTGCCGTCAGCAACGCATCCTGGACGATCTCTTCGGCGATCGCGAAGTCGCCCAGGATGCGCACCAGGGCAGCGGCCAGCCCTCCCGCCTCCTCCCGGAAGACCCGGGAGAGCGCAACATGGATATCAGCCGTATCTATTGCTCCACTCCCATGACTGGCCGGATCTCGACGGTGCCACCGCCCGGCCAGGTTTTGGCCAGGTGGAGCGCCTCGTCGAGGTCGGCCACAGTGATCTCGGTATAGCCGCCGATGACCTCGTTACCCTCAATGAACGGGCCGTCGCGGACGATTGGCTGGCCATCGACCTGGAAGCGCACCGTGGTTGCAGTATCGGGCGACGCCAGCTGGTTGCCAGGGCCGATCTTCGCCGCATTTTCGGCGAACCAGCGACCGACATGCTCGTATTGGGCGTTGCGAGCTTCGTCCGTCATGGCTTCCCAGGCTTGTTGTTGCTCGCGCGTTCCGCAAAACAGGAGAACGTACTTCATTGCGAAAGACCTCCTTGGGTCGGTGACATAGGTGTTCACAGATTGGTCACAGCCGAGTTCGTCACCTCTTGCTTATAACGACAAACAGCAATGATGCAAATCGACAAGGGAAGATTCCCCAGCACGAGAAGTATAGTGCAGACAGCGCACCCGAGGATAGCGCTAGTGAGGGGCCAGTGTTCTCTATGACACATGAGTGGAATTCTGTTTCTGTAGGCTCTCGCCGAACCTATGTGTTTTCACATCTTCCTCCACCAACCACTCCCAGCTATACTCCCCTCAACGACCGATAGCTACGCGAGAGACAGGCTGATGGACCGAGCGAATGAACAGGCAGCACTCACGACGGATGATTTGCTGGCGCTGATCGAGCGCCATCTGTCGGAGCTGTGGCAAGCACATGCGCATAGCGGGAACCGTTCGCTGCGCGCCGTACTGCGCAGTGCCGAGGTCCTACTCGCCGAGCGCGCAGGAATGGATCTGGCCACGTTTCGCAGGTCGCGCCCAGATCATCAACACAAGCATTAATTGAAACCGTTTCCGTAAGCGAACGAACGTAGAATATCCCAGCAGCGGGGAAAAACGACTGCGATCCAGAGCAACGCGCTCGTGGGATGGAATTTCCATCATCACGAGCGCGCTTTTTTGTTGGGGAGCAAGTATGTCCACTGTCGCCACATCAACGCCAAAAACGCCCGAGCAGAAGCACGCTGCCGCTCGGCAGTCCCAGATCATGGGGTGGTTCGGTGGCGTGCTCATACTCCTGCTTTTCCTAGAGCTGCCCGCGCTTGTCGTTGGGATCGTTCTCTACGCGCTGGCCCAGCAAAATCGGCGGCGCTACGCCATCCTGCTCATTGGGATGCTGATTGGGATGGCGATCGTTGGAGTGAGCTACCGAGTCCTAGTCGCTCATGTTCAGAGTATCGCAGCGGCCTGGCCGCTCTACCAGCCGACCGTGAGCCAGTATTTCAAGGCGCCCTCAAAAGAACACTGGCTGGCGCTGCAGCCTCTCTTCACCTCTTTCACGCCACAGATCGTTCAGCTCTGGCTGATCGCCTTGCCACTTGCTCCGTGCGTTGCGGTCTACCTCGAATCGACCCGAGTCAAGGCGCTACCGGAGTTGTGTGCGGATAAGCGACGACAGGAACAGCAGCGTGACGCCTTGTAGCGACGCGACGCCGCGCGCACGGTCGCGCAGGCCCTGAGCAAATCCAGGGGAAACCTGTGCTGGGCGTGCCGCTTAGCGGCGAGTTGCCCGACTGGCGAGCCAAAGCGTGGGTAGTCTATCCAGCCGAGCTACTCAACCGGCACGCGGTGGTCATCGGCGGCTCCGGCACGGGTAAGACCGAATTTCTGCTCCGCTTGGCCTACCTGGCTGCGAAGATTCTCAAGTGGCAGGTGTTCTACATCGACCCCAAGGGCGATTACGAAGTTGCCAACCGCTTTATGGCGACGATGGCGCATGCCGGGGCGCGTGGGGCGGCGATGTTCCCTGATCTGGCCTACCGCGGGTGGCAGGGCGATGCGACGGCGATCCTCAACCGTCTGATGGCGATCGAGGAACTACAGCGAGCCGTATTACCCGCGCGATCGCCAAGACCGTGCTGGCGCTGGCGTGCCACGCGCCCGGGAGCCCGCCCCGCTCCAGCGCCGACCTGCTCGACCGGCTCAATCTCGCGACGCTGAGTGAGTTATATGACGAGAGTAACGACCGCAGGGCTGACACGCTCAAGACGCTGACTGACGTTGACCTAAATGGCATATACAAGCGCTACTTCGGCTTCTTTGATGCGATCGGCCGCAAGCTCGACGGATTGTGGTCGTTTGAGACAGTGGACGCCGGCTATGTGCTGCTCGATGGCCTGGCACTAAAGGAGGAGGCGCGCAGCCTGGGTCGCTATCTCACCGCTGACGTACTTCTCAATCCAGGGGAGCATCAGGCTGTCTCAGCCGGCTCGTCATCCTGACGGTGACTCACCGCCGTCAGGACACCAGCCCGACCAACTAACCCAACCAGCTGGCCGCTTGCGTCAACCACGGGTAGACGCTTAATCTTGTGTGCCATCATCAGGCGAATTGCCTCCGGGATCGATGTTTCGGGTGTGACTGTCACGACCGGGCTGGTCATCACGTCGGCGGCCGTGCGCCCGCGTGCGGTGACCTCCAGTCCTTCTGGTCGTCTGCCGCCGCCGATCCAGTCGACGAGTGCGCGCAAACCGCCTGGTCGAGCGCGCTTCGCGGCGCGCTGAATCACGTCGCCGTCGGTGATGATGCCAACCACATGATCTGCGTCGTCAACGACCACTACCCGACGCTTTTCTGTTTCGAGCAATCGGTCGAGCGTTTCCGCCAGTGGCGTATCGGCATGAACCGTCGGCACTGCGCTATACATCACCTCCCCAACCGTCGCAGGCGCGCCGGCTGGAAGCTGCACAACATCGGTTGGTCGCTGCCGAAGTCCCTCGGCGACCGTTTTCAGCAGGTCGTAGCGACTGACCATCCCAACCAATCGACCCTGATCGTCTACCACTGGTAGACGCTTCAGCTTGCGGTCGGCCATCACCGCCGCAGCCTGGGCGAGCGGTGTTGTTGTCGGCAGGGTGATCGGCTGTGGTGTCATCAGATCGGCAGCACGGTGCGGCTGATCCTCCAAGGTCGCTATCTGCGCCGCCCGTTCTACGAGGGGCAGCGCGCGCTGGACTTCGACCGACAGATCCATCACATCGCGCGTGAGCAGATCACCGTCAGTGATAATGCCAACGACGTGGCGATCGGTATCCACCACTGGTACCGCCCGCAGCGCGCGATCGATCAGCAGGCTAACGATCTCGCGCACGGGTGTATCGGGCTGCACCTGCGCGACATCGCGTGTCATCACATCGGCGACGGTCAAGTGCGGGGGAAATGCTCCCGGCGTGCGATGGCTGGTCTGAATGACGTTCACCGGCGTCGTACTGATCAGCCCAACCTGCACCATGGCGGTGATCTGAGGCATGATTCGCGCCACTCGATCGGCGCGATCGACAAAGATAATGACAATCGGCAGTTCACCTCCAAGCTCGACCAGGGTGGCGGTGTGGATCTGCCCGCGTGCGCCGAAGCCGGCGATGCCGCGAATAACCGTCGCGCCGGCGATCCCTTCGTGACGGAGCAGATCGAGCAAGGCCAGGAACAGTGGCTTGTGGTGCCATTGGTCGGTCT
This sequence comes from Kouleothrix sp. 19917, assembly GCF_057073505.1. Classification (NCBI taxonomy): domain Bacteria; kingdom Bacillati; phylum Chloroflexota; class Chloroflexia; order Chloroflexales; family Roseiflexaceae; genus Kouleothrix; species Kouleothrix sp. 19917. The sequence continues at coordinate 694,413 of NZ_CP097100.1, read as the reverse complement.
CTTTGATGAAAATCCAGACTTGTTGAGCCGAGTCCGTGGTATCCATACATTCCTCCTACCGCACATCAGGGTGCTGTGATCATGGGAAGAGCCGCGCGAGTCCAGCGCCCAGGAAGACGCCAATCATGCCAAGACCGACGCTCCCAACAATATTCAATCCAGCTTCGAACCAGCTGCCACTCACGAGTAGCCCATAGGTCTCGTAGCTGAAGGTTGAGAAGGTTGTAAAGCCACCCAGCAGGCCGGTGACGAGCAGTAATCGCCACATATCGCTGACTGCCAGCCGTGTCGTCAGGAGCACCATGACAACTCCAATCGCGAAGCTGCCGGTCACATTGATTAACAGTGTTCCATACGGAAAGGCGGCACCCCATTGCTGAGCTGCCCAGATCGAGAGGCCATATCGCAGGTTGGCCCCAACCGCCGCGCCAAGCGCGATCACCAGGATTGTTGTCACCCATGTTCTCCGCTCAATCGCGCGCTGCATGCGCGCCAGGCCAACCCATCCAGGCCGTACTTCCCTGAAATCCTCCGCTACGCGATCGTCCGCTTGAGCTGTCTCGTGTATCTCCTTGCTCACGCCGTCCACCCTCCGCAGTTTGGGTCGCCGAGGCTATTGCGTACTTCCAAATAGCTCGTGTGCTGTTGCTCAGCCATCCATGCTCCTTTTTCTTGATCACACCTCACTTCCCACTCGGTCTAGACACCTGTATTCAAGCGCTCGACCAGGTCGCGCAGTAACGAAGGTGGTGCTGACGCCTTCATCTGATGCCACACGGCCCGCCGTTCGGTGGATACTGAATACCTGCAGCGCCGGAACGTGATCGTTGCCTGGGCTGTGTCGATGAGCAGGTACGCCGCTCTGCGATTGCCGTCACGCGGCTGGCCAACACTTCCGACGTTCACGACCAGGCGTTTTGAGCCAACCGGGAGTACGCCATGCAGGGATTGGAGATCGACTGCCTGCCATGTGCCCTCTTGTTCAACGAATGCCTGGGCGATATGGGTATGTCCAACAATGATGAGCTGCGACGGGGTAGCAGCCGCCGCCTGAGCAGCATCCACAGCTGTTCTCAGATAGTGCCAGAGCGGATCGTCAGGGCTGCCGTGCGCGATCGTTGTGTCTATTCCACCGACCTTGAATTCCCGCAAAAGCGGTCGAGCGCGGAGAAACGTGCGATCGTCGCTGGAAAGCTGATCGCGCGTGTATGCCAGCGTCGCCTGCCCATACTGGTTGATCTGGGCTGCTTCGACCAGCCCGAGTACAGCAGCATCGTGGTTGCCCATCAGCCAGCATGCGATGTCGATACGCAGGTCGCTCCGCAATCGTGTAACACACTCGTGCGGATGGGCGTAGTAGTTCACAACATCGCCCAGGCACCAGATCTGCTCGACGTTCTCGGGCAGATCCCGCAAGACAGACTCGAGTGCCGGAAGGTTACTGTGAATATCGCTCACGACGGCGATGCGCATACCACCACCTCCTTCATCGGCCCGGGTACATTTGCCAACATCTGGCGCAACATCCGATAGCAGGTCTGAAAACCAAAGCCGGTGCTTGGGAAGGGAATTTTGATCTGTGTAACTCCACCATCCTTTGGCATCCAGAGCGCGAACCACGAACCGAGGATTGACGCCCGCAATTCCAGCGAGCTGATCTCGGCGATCGCATAGATCTGATCCAGCCGAGGCTGTCGCTCGGCGAGCAGCAGCACGCGCCTGGCGGTGATAACCAGGAGTTGTGCTTGCCCTGGACTGTACTCGAACCAGGCTGGTACGAACGCCTGCGCCAGTGCGATCTCGTCCTGCTCGAGCGTTTGCTGGAGCCGCACGTTCAGTCGGGCGATCGTCGGCTCAGGATCGCGTGGGTCGTTGGCCGCCGGATCGCGTAGATCAGGCGCGGCCGCCTCGGGTTCGTAGATCCGCCGCAGCCGCTGCTCATGCGGCCGCACCAGGTATGCTGTCAGCCGATCGCGCAGCTTGCGCAGCTCATCACCACGGGCGGCGGGAAATTCGACGCGCACCCACTCCCGCCCATCAGCGGTCTCGGCTGCCCACCCCAGGATCAACGAGCTGCCCTGTTCGTCCAGCATGATATCGACGATTCGCTCCGCTGGCGTGCCCCGCACCAGGTATCCATGCGGCATCTCGGTGACATCCGGCGGCAGCACCTCTTCGAGAAAGATTAGCTGCTCGGTCGTCAGAATGAGGATCCCTTCAGCCAGGCGCTTCCGACGCATTAGCGAGCGCTCGACAGCGCTCACCATTCGCGGACGCGGCACGAAAAAGCGTATTCGCTCCAATGGCGTGAGATAGTCGGCGACATACTTCTGGAAGCGCAGCGGCAGCGTGTAAAATGCGTACTCGGCGCGACTATGGCGTGTTGTCTCAGTTGCCGCCTCGTTCTGTGGAGCAGCGATGCCTGTCTGACTCGGGCGCCAGATAGGCATCGCTGGTGCCTGACGTGTGCCTGCGCGCGCGCGCCGGGCTGCCTGGCGTGCAGATTGGATACACTCCCAGGCAGCCCGGCTATCGTTCCAAGTGAGCCGCGCTGCAGTCACGAAGTATGTATGAACTTGCTCACGCCAGGCGCATGGGATTGCCGCGACATCGCTGACAGCAGCAAATGCTGGGTCAGTCGTCGCCACCGTCACAACGTAGAAAGCCACCTGCTCGTCACTCCCTACCTCCAGCAAGGCTAGCGGCCGGGCCTCGACAAGCGTGCCTGGCGGGTGAGCGACATCGCCAAGCAGCAGCGCCTCTATATCATCTCCATTTACGTCCTGTGCCCCAGAAATAACGCCCAGGTCGGCTGGGCTACACTCTGTTGGATGATGCACAGCAATGAGCCGCACCGCATCGGCGTCGGCCTCGTAGAGACCATACGCACGATGCGGCGCGACGATACGGAGTAGGACTGTTGGCGGCGGCTGCATCGCTGGAGTAACTCCGCTCAAACGGTCGCGCGCGGGAAGGCAGCCAGACCGGCATAGGCGGCGCTCTCATCCAACTGGTCAGCGATCCGCAGCAACTGGTTGTACTTGGCGACGCGTTCCGTGCGCGCCGGTGCGCCGGTCTTGATCTGCCCGGTGCCCATCGCAACCACAAAATCCGCGATGGTCGTGTCTTCTGTTTCGCCCGAACGGTGTGAGACCATGGCTGTCCAACCAGCCCGCTGTGCCTCACGTATGGCCTGAATCGTCTCCGTCAGCGTCCCGATCTGGTTGAGCTTGATCAAAATGCTGGTACAGCTGCGCTCCTGAATCGCGCGATGCAAGAATTTCACGTTGGTCACCAGCAGGTCGTCTCCAACGATCTGCACTTGCTTGCCAAGGCGTTCGGTCGCCAGCCGGAAGCCCTCCCAGTCGTTCTCGGCCAACGGATCCTCCAGCGAGATGATCGGGTACTTCTCAACCCAGGCCGCAAAGAAGTCAACCAGCTCGGCGCTGCTCAGGCTGCGCCCTTCGCGCGCCAGCTGATAGCGCCCATTCTCGTAGAACGAGCTCGCCGCCGGGTCGAGCGCAATAAAGCACTCTTTGCCAGGTGTGTAGCCAGCCTTCTGGATGGCTTCGAGGATAACCTCGATTGCCGCTTCGTTCGACGGTAGCGACGGCGCAAAGCCACCTTCATCGCCGACGTTCGTACTGGCGCCACGGCTGTGCAAGACATTCTTGAGCGCCTGGTAGACCTCGGCGCCACAGCGCAGCGCCTCGGGGAATGAGCCGACGCCGGCCGGGACAAGCATGTATTCCTGGAAATCGGTGCTGTTCTGGGCGTGCTTGCCGCCGTTGAGGATATTGAAGCACGGTACCGGCAAGATATGTGCGTCGACGCCGCCCAGGTACCGATAGAGCGGCAGCCCAAGCGCCGTTGCGGCAGCTCGCGCGCAGGCCAGCGAGACACCCAGAATCGCATTTGCGCCGAGTTTGCCCTTATTCTCCGTGCCGTCGAGCGCGATCATAGCGTGGTCGATCGCGCGCTGGTCGCCTGCGTCCATGCCCACGAGCGCTTCCGCGATTGTCGTCTTGACGTTTTCAACGGCTTTGAGCACGCCTTTGCCACCAAAGCGCCGCTTGTCGCCATCGCGCAGCTCGACGGTCTCGTACTCACCTGTCGAAGCGCCAGAGGGCACGATCGCCCGCCCCAGCGTCCCATCGACCAATGTGACATCAACTTCGACTGTCGGATTTCCGCGCGAGTCCAACACCTCGCGGCTACTAATCGCCTGAATGCGTAGATCCATGGCCAACCTCCTCTACTGCGGCACTATGCGTGTGCCGCTTATGCTTCATCGTGATGCCGGTATAGGACGATGCTCACTGGCTCGATTGTGATCAGGCCCTCGCCAACCATCGACGTGATCTGGGGCAGAATGCGCGCGATGGTGTCGTCGTCATCGACCCAGGTAATGACAAGCGGGAGGTTTGACGACAGCTCGACCAGGCGAGCGGTATGGATGGCCCCATGCGCGCCAAACCCCATGACGCCGCGCACGACCGTCGCGCCGGCGCCTCCTTCGGCGCGGATGCGCTCGACGATCGCCGTCGCCAGCTGCTGATGGTGCCACTGCTCGGCCTCTTCCACGACGATTGTCACGCGCTTTCCCTGATCGTTGAGCGCCATGTGAGACTCCTATATCTGTGCGTGATTCCGTGAATTGTGGGTAATGTGCCTGTCCCTCGCCAGCGCAACAAAAAAGCTTCTACTGCCAACCATTCTCATGGTCAGGTCAGTAGAAGCTATCAGCCGGAGCAGGCCGGCGGTTCGCGAGCCTCATCGCGTTCAGTTTGCGACTGATATTATAGTTGGCCCGCACGAAAACGCAAACCTGGTTCGGTCTCCATCGTCGGCCATTATACCGTATCGCAGGCTATCATACCGCGACCAGCGAGCCGTTATGGAGAAGGTCTCTGCGTTGTACGAGAAGAATCCTTCACTGTCACACCGACGGAGTTCAGCGACCCCGCATCAATCGTGGCACAAGATGCTCCACTGTGAGATCGCGCAGTGAGGTTTAACGGCACGTGAGGCAATTTCTACCCAGGGATGATAAGCGTCATGGCTCTTCGTCACTTTGGATGACGCTGTGTTGCTACCTCATCAGTATGGCCTACACCCTGTATGCTTACGCTGCAGCGATTACCCGCTGGCGCAGGAGGGCAAAACTTGCGCGCCCGTAGCCGGCACGTTTGATCAGCTTCAATCGATGGATCTGGCCCTCCACTTGCCCCTGCGACCACGGCAACTCCAGTGCCGCTTGGACTGCCGCTTCGTCACGCCGTAGGCCCGCCACGAATGTCCGAAAGGCCGCGATTCCACTCGTATCCGCCTCTTCAAGCCACCCCTGCAACTCCGCAGCCCCTCGTTCGCGCACCATCAAGGCAAAGCTTTGTGCCAGCTCACAGGCTATGCACAGGGCCTCATCAACCGCTTTGATCTGGGCAATTATGGCTTTGTGTTCCTCGGTCATCTGGTCTGGGCGACGTACGACAAAGAACACCAGGTCAGGAATGGAATAGTGTGGCGTCGGTTTGCTCGGCACGGGTGTTCCCTGCCCTTCTGCACGGCGTATCAGCGTGATGAATTTGCGCACCAGCGAATCGCAACCTCGGTAGCCTTGGGTCTGGATTTCCTGATACAACCTCCGCGCGTTGTGACAGCCCGCCTGAAATCGCTCCAGGAGATATGGCTTGAATGGATCCAACTGACTGCCATACGGGCGCCCACGGCGCTTGGCACCTGGATGCGCAGGATACGCTGTGGTGTTCAACCAGCGACTGACCGTTTTGCGCGACAGCCCCACACGCGCCGCGATCTGGGTCCGGGTCAGGCCGCTAGCATCGAGTTGGCGCACCTCGTGATAGCGTGCCTGCCGCCCATTCCGCCGTTCGGCGCGCTGGGTCGCTGCCGATGGGCGTGGGGTGCTCAACGGCTCGTCAGTTGGTGCAGTTGCTGGCTGGTCGGCTGCCCCTCGCACGATGTCGAACTGGGAGCGATGCTGGTCAAACACGCGCTGGAGCGTCTCAGTGAGATTTTTGAGCAAATGAAACCGATCCGCAACCTGGGTGGCTTGGGGGGCGCCTGCCGTTGCGGCACTCGCAAACGGGCCAGAGCGATCCCGACTGATGACCGTAATACTCGGATACTGTCGTAGCCATTCCGCCACTTGCTCGCTGCCACAATCGGGCAGCAGGTCCAGCACCCGATGGGCTTCCAAGTCCACCATAATCGTTCCATATGTCCGGCCTTTGCGCCAGGCCCATTCGTCCAGGCCCACAACCTTCGGCAGGGTTGGTGCAGGGGAGCGTGTCGACCGGAGGATCCGCAACAGCGTACTCGCACTACTGCCAACACCCAATTTCGCACTGAGCTGGCTACCCGCATTCCCGCCAGCGGTGAAGGCCAGATCGCACAGTGCCTCGGTCAAGCGGGCCGTCCGGCGGGCAGATGGCGGTAAGATCTCCGGCAATCGTTCGGTGAAGAGTTGCCGCGGGCAGAGGGGATTGCGACAGCGAAAGCGGCGCACCTGCAGGTGCCAGCGCACCGAGAGCGCCGCCCAAGCCAGATCGCGCGGATGGCGCGTATAGCGGCTATGAATGCGATCCGATACCACGCCACATACTGGGCAGGGGGCCTGGCTCGTCACGAGCCGCACTTTAAGGACAATTGTTTGTTGCTCAACAGTGATAGTGGTCAATTCTAAGTCAGCCAAATCAGGCAGCAGGAGCTTTGCCAGCATACGACCTCAGAAGTAAACATAAGGTGAACGAAGAGAGTATTGTACCGCAACTTGATCGCCCTTGCTCGTCATCCAAAGTGACGAAGAGCCAGCGTCATGGGGCCAAGTCGAGCGATAGGACTTCCAAACTCGCAATCACACACGCGGCCAGTACACAATAATGGCAGCGCCGACGAGTGCAATCACCGCTCCCACGATGCTTGGCGTATCGGGGCGCACACCATCTACCATCCACCCCCACAATAGCGACAGGGCAATGAACGCACCACCATAGGCCGCGTATACCTTCCCGAAGTCTAGGCTCGACGGTTGGAAGGTCGGTATGACGCCGTAAAGCACCAGCACAATAGCGCCGACCAAGCCGACCCATAGTGCTCGCCCCTCCCGTAGCCACAGCCACATCAAGTACCCACCACCGATTTCTGCAAGACCGGCAAGTACAAAGAGTAGAACAGAACGAATAATCATTTGCTCCTCGCTGATATTTGTTTTCAGGCTTCAGTGTATGCTACTCGATACATGAAAACAGGGGGCGTGTCACCACGCCCCCTGTCCTTGGTCTTGCCTCTAGCCCAAGAGCGCATCCAACCTGGCTGTATAGTGGGGCTTCTTCCCCGCTCCGACGATACGGTCTACCTCCTGCCCACTGCGGAAGAAGATAAAGGTTGGCGTGCTACGCACCTGGTACTGTGTCGTGTATTCGGGCGTGTCGTCAACGTTGGCCTTGACAATCGTCGCCTTGCCCGCGTACTCGGCGGCCAGCTCATCAACAATGGGCGCCACCATGCGGCAGGAGGCGCACCACGTTGCCCAGAACTCCACCATGAGCAGCCCATCGGCCTGTAAGACGATATCCGAAAACTCCCCGTCTGTTACGGTTAGCAGTTTTGCCATGAGAAAAGAGACTCCTATAAATAGACTGAAATGGGCTATCAGCGCTGGGATACGTAGTGCCCAAGTTCCTCTCGGAGAAATGGCTTTACATCGCCAGGAGCAGTCAGCTGAAGCCACACCGGCCCACGGTGCGGCGTGACGGTGAGTTCAAACGTGAGGAACGGGCAGCACAGCTGCTCATTGGTGATAAATGTCGCTAGCAGCGGGTACTGCGCATTGTCAAAGCTGTAGGCATAGCCATCATGCAGTTCACGGGTTTCCTGCACCAACGTGCCGAAAAGCTGGCCGATAAGCTCCTGATGGGCCGTGCGCTGCTCGGCGGAAAGCGCCGTCATGTCACAGTAGAAGACAAACGGCGTTTCATCTGTATTTGGTGTCGTGGTCATATCCTCAATACTCCTTGGTAGGATTGAAGGCCGGTCTTCTTACCGACCGGCTTGAGTGTAGCATGTAAAGTTCACTTTAAGTCAAGAAGTTTCCTCTCCACCTTACGACCGATATTGCACTAGGGAACCTGGCAGCACACGAAAAAGGAGAGGACGCATCCTCTCCTGTCTCGGCAGCGGTGTTGTTCTTGTTTACAAGCGCACAGTCTCTGCTGCCACGTGCTCGCTCTGGCAGCTATCCTTGCCGTCGCCGATGCGGCACGCATCCTGACCGCAGCCGCAGCTGGTGGCCGCTTGCCCAGGTTGCTCGCTGAGTTGCACGATGCCTTGTGCGTGGTTTTTCCTACGGAGCAGTGTGAGTGGGATAAGGCAGGGCACCAGACAGGCAACGAGCAGAAGCAGCGGTGCCACACCCGCCAGGATGCTAAAGTTCGGCAGCCCGGTGCAGAGAATAAGCCCGCCCACCACCAGCGCCGCTATGCAAGCGTTCTTCCAGTTCAGCCAGGGCGCGCATTGTTTCACAACCTTGAGCATTGGTGTTCCTTTCCTTTCATACGTGCTGTACTTAGCAGTCGCGCTCATCCTCTCAAACGCTCACAGCGGTCGTTCGCGCAGCCGTCCTGGCCTCACGCAGTGTCACTAGGGTGACAATCACCGTTGCGAGATGCGCTACCGCAACGCCGGTCGCAAGCGCCGCCACGCTGTATCGTGCCTGTGCGACCTGGACAATGATTTCCCGGGCATCGGCTAGCGTCGCCAACGCCGCGACGATGAGCACTACGAACAGAACTGGGTAGCCAAAGCGCCACAGCGCAGCAATCAGGAGCACCGTCAAGAGCACGACGGCGGCTACCAACCAAGGAGATTCGAGGTCAATCCCGGCAAAGGTCGGCTCTGCTGCTTCAGTGTGCGAGGGCGCTTCGCTGGATTCTGCGTTTTCTCGAACTTCGGTGTGCGCTTCTCCTCCCTCCGACGCCTCTTGCGATGCTCCGACTTCCTGGTGGCTGACCGTTGTCGTACCCCCGCTCCCCCAGCCGCGTTCGGCAGCAACCCCGACCGCAAACAGCACGGTCGAGAGCGCCAGCAGTGCGGTAATGAGCAGTAGTTTGCTGCGTGAACAAGTGTGATGGAGTGTCGCTGTTGTCATCATTCCTCCTTGCTCATTGCGAAAACGGTGGTTTCGCAATGGTCGGCCTAAGCCCTTGCGACATCAACGAATGTAGCATACTATTTAAAGCATGCTTGAAGTCAAGGGGGAATTATGATGGAAGAACTCGCAATTGGCGAAGTGGCGCAGCAGGCTGGTATCCGGGCATCCGCCCTGCGCTACTACGAGAGCATCGGCCTAATGCCTGCTCCCAAGCGGGTGAGTGGCCGGCGACGCTATGATGAGAGCACGGTTCAGATGCTCAAGGTCATCCAACTGGCCCAGCAGGCCGGCTTCAAGGTTGCGGAGATACAGACCCTGTTGCATGGGTTTGCACCGGATACGCCACCTGCGGCGCGCTGGCAGCCACTGGCGCTGCAAAAAATCGCCGAGTTGGATGGCCTGATTGAGCACGCTCAGCAAATGAAGCGCATCCTGGAGACGGGTCTGAATTGTGGCTGTTTACGCCTTGAAGATTGTGCGATTGTGCTCGAACGCGGGTGCTGCGTGGAATGAGCAACACCGGTGGCGTGCTCCGACTGCGGCTATTCTGAGGAAATAAGTGTGCTGCACTTAGTATTGATGTTTAGACTATCTCAGGTCAAACACCCACTTTAACAAACATCACAAAAGGGCAACCTGACTTGCGTCAGCTTGCCCCTTGGGGTATCTTCGTGGTGCTCACGCCAACGGAGGTGCCCCAATGGATTATACCATTCTGCGAGCCTTTCGGCAGGCGCTGTATCAGTGCTTCACCCGTGCCGCCGATTCCTTGTTCGACCTCGCAGACGCCCTGCTGACCGACCCGTCCGCCCGCAGCTTTGTCGAGTTGTCGCAAGCTGCCTCCTTTCAGCGCGCCTGGCCCTCTCTCTATGAAGCTCTCGAAGATGGCCTTCTCGATCGGGCGGCACTGCTGCGGCTGTTCGTTGCGACTCTGCCCCAGCAACTGATTGGAACACGCTTGCTCTTGGGCTTGGATACCTCTTCGATCCTGCGCCCGGACGCACAAACCTCGCAGGACCGCACGCTGGTCTATCGGCCCAATCTGCCCAAAGATGCCACACCGGTCGGGCCGGGCTTCTGCTTCTCGACCCTGGTCGTCTTGCCTAACCCAGTCAGTAGCTGGACCTATGTGCTCGACAACCGCCGGGTGCCCAGCAGCCAGACGGCCGACACGATCGGCGTCGCGCAACTGCGCGACAGTCTGCCGCTGCTGGCTCCGCGCTGCTCGCGCCCGCTTGTGGTACTCGATCGCCACTATAGCAGCGCACCGTGGGTGCTGGCGAGTGCTGATCTGCCCTGTGATCAGTTGATCCGCGCAAGGTGCGATCAGGTGTTGTATCGACCAGCACCGCCAGCGAGCGGCAAACGCGGCGCACCTCGCAAAGATGGTGCGCGCTTCCAGGGCAGCGATCCGAGTAGTCACGGTCCACCCGATCACGACTGGAGCGGGTCTGACGCTCAGGGTCGCCCAGTACGGGTGACGGTCTGGGGCCAGTTGCATCTGCGCAAGGCGCGCTCGGTGTCGATCACAGCGGTACGGATCCTCCGCGAGCGCGCACGCAACACCAAGCGTGATCCGCGCGAAAGCTGGTTCTGGTGGCTGGGCGGGCCGCTGCCAGCGCTGGCTGAGCTGGCGACGGTCTATCCACGGCGGTTCGGGCAGGAGCATGGCTATCGGTTCGACAAACAGGATTTGCTGTGGGCGAGCGTGCGGGTGCGGACACCTGGGCAAATGCAACGCTGGACCGATCTGGTGGCGGCGGTGCGCAATCAATTGGTGCTGGTGCGCGAGCAGGTGGAAGTGCTGCGGCGGCCGTGGGAGGCGAAGGTGCGAAGGGCCAGTCCGCGGCAAGTGCGGCGCGCGATGGGGCGGATTATTGCCCAGGTAGGGACACCAGCACGTCGGCCCCAACGTCGGGGAAAATCGCCCGGTCGGGAGAAGGGCGCGCTGGTCAAGCGGGCCGAACGCTTTGCGGTGGTGCGCAAGTCGCCGCCAAAGGCGCAATCGCCGCCCAAAGCGAGCTGATATGGGCATCGGTACGGACATTGCAAGTTCTTGCAGACTGCCGGCGCAGCTTGCGCACGGGAGCGGCTGCACTAAAATAGTCTAAACATCAATTAGTAGGGAGTGCAGCACACACAAAGGCCACCTCTCCATTTTCAACCTAGCTACGTCCACCTGCGGCCTGTGCAAACTGCTCGTTGACCACGCCGACCGTCTGAAGGGCGGCTTCCACCGAATTGATGTCAGTTCGGCCAGCGATACTGAAGCCCGCCGCTTGGGCAACCTGCTCGGTGAGCAAGTTGCTTGACTCAAAGCTCATCCGCAGAAACTCCTTAATCCCCTCACCGCCTGTGAAGCGCAACCAAAAAGGGCCTTCATTCGGCTCAATATCGAGTGTATAGACATGGTTTGTAGGTACTTTACAGTTTGTGATTAGGCGGCCAGCGTCCACTCAGGCATCAGATGCGCTGGTGAATGCTCCGTGCTGGCTGGTGGATAGCCTAATGCCACCAGCCAGTCAGTCGGCGCATCGCGCATCCCGCTCAGATGCAGCGGGCTCTGACCTTTATGCTTCCCACGAGTAAACACACGATGGTTGTGCCAAACTGCCAGCAACGCCAGCATACCGTTTGTCAGCCTTCGCCGCACCGCCAGATGTGGGCGCAGGATGCTATGCCACCGCTCCACCGCGCTCGAAACCTGCACCGCCTCCTGCCAGGCTGTCAGCAGCACTCGCGCCGCCGCACGCCAGTCCACTGGCACCGCCGCTATCACCTCCGCATCGGTCCACGCCAATTCCTTCCGCCTCAGCCAAGCCCATCCCAGCAGCGCTTGCCGCTCGGCTGCCAGCACTCCACTCAGCTCCTGCTGCACCTGCTGCACCTGGGCACCAAAACTCAGCAGCTTTGGCATTTGCCTCCGAATGCGGCGCGCCAGGCGCCCCAGTTCGGCCTGCTGCTCTCCCGCGCTGCTTTCTGCCAATTCGTCCAACAAGCTCAGCAGCGCGTCCAGTTCGTCTTGCCGCTCGGCCAAGCTCAGCAACCGCTTGCGCCCGACCACCACCACCGCCAGCAATCGATGCAACTCGTCGGTCAAATAGGCCAGCGCAGCGACACCATCGGTCGCTGCCGCCAATTCCTGGCTGTGGCTCTCAAGCGTGCGCTTGGTCGGCCGACCGCGCTGACGTGTCCCAAGCTCGAGGCAGGCAGCTTGGCGCTCAACTGCCGCTGTACGCGCGTGCATCTGGCTCAGGCGGCGCTGCAGGCGAGCCTGCACCAGCGAGCAGGCTTGGAACAGATGCCAGTGGTCGAGTTGCACCAGCACATCGGGCGTGACGTGCTGGCAGGCACTGTGCATGGGTGCGCCATCGTCCATCACAACCCGCTCCCATCGCAGGCCACGCTCCTGCAAGCTCCACAACAGCAAGGTCCAACTCTCGGTATCGACCGCCAGCGGTCCTTCAGAGGCCCAAACTGCGCCGCTGTGCACATCGACCACGTTCAGATAGGCGGCTCGACCGTGAGCGGGAAAGATTTCGTCGAGCGCCAAGGCGCGAGTGGAAGAAGGAAGGTGCGTGTGCATCCAGGTCAGAGCGCGCTGCTGAGCCTGGTGCAGGACTGCGACGATGGTGGGCAAACTGAGGCCCTGTCCGAGCAATTCCTGGGTCGCGGCTTGAATGCCACGCTGAGAGGCATGCGCGATCCACAGCGTCAGAATGTGGCGAGCGCTGGAGCGGGCAGGCGCGTGAGCAGACGGCGGCGAAAAGGCAGCCGTGATGGCGCGTCGGGCGTGCTCGCGCCAAGCATACAAGGTCGGGCGCGAGACGTGATGTATGCGGCTGAGGCGTGTCACGATACCATACTCGCCTTGATGTGCCAGCAGCAGCGCTGCGGATTGTGCACGCATCTCGGGCGTGCTAGGATGTGTGCGACCCATTGGGTTCTCCCTAGTGATTGGTTGTGGTTGGCCCTTCAACCATACCACTAGGGAGTTTGTCTGTCAGCAGGCAGGGAAAGACTGTAAAGCTGGCTTGGTCTGCCTGAAACCATGTCATAGCGTATGAATGGACAACAGAGCCGATCATAGTTGAGGTCTTCGGCCACTATCAGCAGCATCTCTGAGTCGCTCGGCAACCGAAAGGCATAGCCGTCAGCTAGTTCTTGGACTTCCTGCACCGCTCCATACATCTGCGTTGCGACTTCGAGCCAGCGTTCTCGCTTCTCGGGGGGAATAGCGTTCGGATCGCAAGCAATGATGACCTCGCTCTGGCCTGTGGTATCGGTCGACATCACGTTTCCTTTCTAGTGGCTTACGAGATTCTGCGGTTCACTTGAGTAGCAGTGTACAACTTAAAGTATGCTTTAAGTCAAGCAGGAATTTCAAGTGTACTTTAAGTCAAACTGCCTATTAGAAAGCCACCAGCCATCCGCCCGATGCGGCCGACACGTTTGTTGTGCATTCACAAGGGTAGCATTGCGCCTAAACCTCCCGATCGGTCACGGCGCCAAGGCTACTGCTGGAGACGAGCTGCATGTATTTTGCCAGCACGCCGCGGGTGTAGCGCGGCGCCGGAGGCTGCCATGCCGCCCGCCGCCGTGCCAGTTCTGCATCTGGTATATTGAGCTGAAGGAGTCGTGCGTCGGCGTCGATCGTTATTGAGTCGCCCTCCTGGATCAGCGCGATTGCGCCACCGACCGCCGCCTCAGGCGCTACATGGCCGACCACCAGGCCATACGTGCCGCCCGAGAAGCGGCCATCGGTGATCAGCCCGACCGAGTCGCCCAGCCCTGCGCCGATGATCGCCGAGGTAGGCGCCAGCATCTCACGCATACCCGGACCACCCCGCGGCCCCTCATAGCGAATGACCACCACGTCGCCGGCGTTGATCTGACCGCTCAGGATCGCGTCCAGGCATGCTTCCTCGGCGTCAAAGACGCGGGCAGGCCCAGTCATCCGCGTCATCTTCACCCCAGTGATTTTCGCTACGGCGCCTTCCTCGGCCAGGTTACCGCGCATGATCGCCAGGTGGCCCTGTGGATACAATGGCGCATTCCAGGGACGGATAACCTCCTGTCCGGCCGATGGTTCGTCCGGCACATCGGCCAATATCTCGGCGATCGTCTGGCCCGTGATGGTCAGCGCGTCGCCGTGCAGAATGCCATGGGCGAGCAAGATCTTCATCACCTGCGGCACGCCACCAGCCTTGTGCAGGTCGGTCGCCACAAAGCGGCCGGAGGGTTTGAGCTCGCACAACACCGGAACGCGTGCCCGAATGGTCTCGAAGTCGTCGATCGTCAACGGCACTTCGGCGGCGTGGGCGATCGCGAGGAGGTGCAGCACGGCGTTGGTCGAGCCACCCAACGCCATCACCACGGCGATCGCATTCTCGAACGCCGCTCGCGTCATGATTTGGCGTGGCAGGCGCTGCTCGCGGATCGCCTGAACCAGTACCTCGCCAGAGCGCGCGGCACTTTCGGCTTTCTCAGCATCCTCAGCGGCCATCGTCGACGAGTATGGTAGGCTCATTCCCAATGCCTCGATCGCCGAGGACATCGTGTTGGCGGTGTACATCCCGCCGCATGATCCCGCGCCAGGGCAGGCGCGCCGTTCGACCTCCAGCAGTTCAATCGCATCGATCTTGCCGGCGCTGTACTCGCCGACTGCCTCAAATGCGCTGACGATGGTCAGGTCACGGCCCTGGTAGTGTCCAGGCTTGATGGTGCCCCCGTAAACAAAGATCGCGGGGATATTCAAGCGCGCGAGTGCCATCATCGCGCCGGGCATATTTTTGTCGCAGCCGCCAATCGCGATGACGCCGTCCATCGCCTGAGCATTGCAGACCGTTTCGATTGAGTCGGCGATGACCTCGCGCGAGACCAGCGAGTACTTCATGCCCTCGGTGCCCATCGAGATGCCGTCGCTGACGGTGATGGTGCCAAAGATCTGCGGCATCGCACCCGAACCCCGCAGCGCGTGCTCGGCTCGCAGGGCCAGATCGTTCAAGCCAGCATTGCAGGGCGTAATCGTGCTGTAGGCGCTCGCGATGCCGACGATCGGCTTGTCAAAATCAGCGTCGCCGAAGCCAACTGCGCGCAGCATCGCCCGGTTGGGTGAACGCTGCACACCTTCCGTAATGCGTTTGCTCCGCATGTTGTCAGACATAAGCACCTCCTTGAACTTGCATCGCTCTTTTTGGCACGGCGGCTAGAACTCCAACAAGGTGTCCAGCCGCCTGTTTTATCGCAGCATCGGGGCGAGATCGTAGAGTAGCGTTTTCAGGGCCAGGATAATGACGGCGGTGAGAAAGATGCGCCGCAACCAGGTGTTCGATATCCGCAGCGTCGCACGTGCTCCGATCGTCGCGCCAATGAACATCACTGCTGCTAAGACCAAGCCAAGTCGATAGTCGACAAACCCACGGCCTATAAAGATCAGCGTCGCGACTGCCGATGAGAAGACATTGATCACCTTGGTGATAGCGACGGCCTCGACAAAGGTCATACGAAACAGCGCAATATAGACAGCAGTCAGCAAGGTGACATAGCCGCCGCTAAAGAAACCGCCATAGATACCAAGCGCGAATGTGCCGACATATGCGGCATACTCGGCCAGGCGCGAGGGGGCAACTTGGCTTCGTTCAACTCCAGCCTCGCGTTTCACAAGTGAGAACAAGACAATTGTGACCATCGCAAGCGAAACGATCAGCGGCACCGCCTGTGCCGGCGTGACGAGCACGAGCACTGCGCCAAGCACCGAGCCCACAATCGTCAGTCCGATCAGCCATGGCAAGCGGGTTCGATCGATCGCGCCTGTGCGCAGAAATGGCAGCGCTCCACCGATGCTCATGAAGGTGAGTGCAAACATATTTGTTGCGATCGCGCCTCGCGGCTCGATACCGAACTGAAACATCACTGGAACGGTGATCAGCGATGTACTGCCTGTGACGACGCTGATGATACTCGTCAGTAAGAAGCTAACGATAAGCACAATGATCTCGAGAGCCGGCACAGGCGTTTCCTTGACTGCTCACGTCTTCTTTCCAGCTGTCACGAAGCTGGCCGGCGGCGAGCGGTTATCGAACTGTTGTTGCGCATCCGACTGAATAAGCCAAGGGATTGGAACGTCGAGTGGGCAGGCATCTGTATAGTAGCATATGGCTGGGAGGCAATACATTCTATCACTCCTACTTGCCCAGGCAATCTGGAACAAGCGCTCTTCATTGACTACGGCTATGCAGAGCGACGCCAATCTTATGCTTGCGGTGATGGCTCAGAAGATCTGCTCACGATGACAAGAACCACGACGGCCATCAACTGGAGGCCCACCGAGACAGCTATGAGGGTCGGCAGCGACACATCGTAGAGCGACCCTAATACGGCGCTGCCAGCAAACCAGAACAGCCCATAGCCGGTGTTGAACAGCCCATAGGCCGTCCCACGTCGTTCTGGCGCCACCATGCCTGCTACGGCCGCGCGCAAGATCGATTCCTGGGCACCCATCCCAATTCCCCACAACACCATGCCAAGAAGAACCAGCGCTGCGCTACCGGAGAACGCCAGCGGTGCAAAGCCGGCTGACAACAACGCTGCAAGCGTGAGCGCCTGAAACCCCACCCGGTCGAAGAGCAGGCCGAACAGGAAGGCGGCCAGCGCGTCCACGGCCATTGCCAGGGCGTAGAGCGCGGGGATAGTGGCCGACGGCAGTACCGCGGTGCGCTGGAGATGGTACGCGATCAATGGAAAGTCGGCGAACCCCGCGGCGATCAGCCCGACTGCTGCAAGGTACAGCCAGAATCGGCCCGTGAACCCACGGGTTGCCAATGCTAACGTATGTCCAGCCAGACTCTCGGGCTGAGGCAAGCGCGCCCGCGCCATGAGAAGCACCACGATACGCAGGATGCCGGGAATAATCAGCACTGCATATGCCAACCGGTAATTGCCCTGCCAGGCGATCACTGCCGCCAACAGGAGCGGCGCGGCAACCGCCCCGATCTGGTCCAGCACCTCGTGCAGCCCAAAGCCCTTGCCGTGCCCGATGCTGCTGGTCGCGTAGGCTAGCAGGGTATCTTTGGCCGGGCTGCGTAGTGCCTTGCTGATCCGCTCGACGGTCAGGAAGACGACCGCGAGCTGCCAGTTGCCGGCCAGGGCCAGTGCGGGAACGGCCAGCGCGGTCAGGGCATAACCCGCGATCGTGAAGGCCCAATACCGGCGCGTGCGATCACTCAAGTAGCCGAAGAGCAGACGCAGCCCATAGCCGATCAGCTCGCCGAAGCCGGCGACGAGGCCGACGGCCGTGCCGCTCGCGCCGAGCAGGGCTAGGTATGGGCCTGCGATACTGCGCCCACCCTCGTAGACCATGTCGGCCAATAAGCTCACGACGCCCATCAGGACGACGAAGGTCAGCGCACGTCGTTGGATGTTCTGTGCGGTATCAATTACACCGGGCAGTGGTGATTCCATAGAGGCTCGCTGCTCCTCTCGATCTATATTGGGTAGGGATGAATTTAATCGTCTGTTGGGAATACCCTCTGATATGGGCGCGTTCACCTCGTCACGATCGCAACGAAGGGCGGCCAGACCACGCTCGAGCGCTATGGCAAGGACTATATACGCGAATTAGCCTCGCGTGGCGGAAAGGCCAAGCATCGCAAAGAGGACACGCAGCCGCGTAATGTCACCCACTGGGACGGCATCCCCGAGCGACACGTCCCCTACCGTCCACCCCGCAGCAGACGGCGCCGGCCACGCATCATCCGCTTCTTCCTGAGTGAGGAAGTCTAATCGCCTCACCAACGTCAGCCGGAAAACCTAGTCTCCGTACTATGGCAGCTGCGACCCACTGATCCGCTTTTGCACTACACGATGAAAGGAACACGCCAGGCACACCGATTTGATCACCAACGAGGACGGACAGCGTACGCAAGTCGGGCCGAACCCGCTCGACTATGTGCTGCGCTACGTCGCCAGCGACTACGATTGCTACCACCAGGGACGTTACATTGGCAGCCGCGCCACGCTCCCCAAAGCGGTCGAGGCTGTTGAGTACGAGCAGGTGAAAGCCGCACGCCATCCGCAGCCGGCACCGGCTGCGGACAGCTCGATCGCCACGTACCAGGACGAGCTGCAGGCCATCGCAGCGCGCTTGCATGGCCTCGCGAAGGGGCTGGCCAGCCATCACGCCGAGCATGCACCGATGCGCGCACAGCTCACGATGGCGCACATTCGCATTTCCGCGGCGCTCCGGAGCGTACAGGACGCCCAGCGGTCATTGCAGCTGGCTGGGCACACGGCGGAAGCGGATCTGATCACGTCGCTCGACGCGGCTGCCTGAGGCCAAGGAGTGCCATCATGAACAACCAACATCCAGATCCGATCCAGCAGCTGATCGGCCAGGTGCGCTCGATGTTCTACCTGGTGGATGAGCCAACCACGACGCTCACGATCCAGACCGACGGGCACACGGTCACCGCTCGCGCCTCCGGCCAGGTCGCTCTGGATCTCCGCGCGCTGCCGCGCGGTGCGACGATCTGCGCGACGCTGCACGATGCACCGCTGGAGTCCGCGGAGATCATCACCTTCATCCTCATCCCCTCGTGACGATGTGAACGACTCCAATGTGCAAGATGATACGGATCGCTCGTTATCCGTATCCGCTGCTATGAAGACCAGTTCAACGTTTGCGCCAGTCACGTGTGGTAGCTGGATTCATGGAGCAATGGATTGCTGTATCCCATGCTACGCGATACCAGCAGCGTTGCGTGTGTTGCGCCAATTTCATGCCGGCTTCATGTTGGGCTGCCATACTCACGACCAAGGATTCATAGCGCCTCTCCACGCGGAGGCATCTCACGAACGAGGAGCATCACCATGCATACCATGCGTGCTTGGGTCGGAATCGTCGGTATTACAGCCGTTCTGTTGACCGGTTGTGGCGCAGCACCACCAGCCGCCAGTCGCCCTGCTGCCACCAGCATATCAAGCTCGACAGGAGCGCCGTCCGTCGGTTCTGCAACGCAATCGCCGACGATGGCTGCGTCCGTGGCGACCAGTGTGGCACTGTCGGCGCCGACAACCGCTATCTCTGCACAAGCAACGACAGCCAGCAGTGCCACGGCAGAGCAACCCGTCGCCCCCGAACAAAATCCAGTCGGCGATATCCCGGATACGCAAGCCTTTGTGGCCTATGCCGCGACAGTGGGTGGGTACACACTGGAGGTGCCAGAAGGCTGGGCGCGCAGCACCGACGCAGCGAATGTGCGGTTCGAAAGCAAACTCGATGGTCTCGCGGTGACGATCGTGGATGCGCCGAACGCCCCGACCGTACAGAGCGCGCAGGATCACGAGGTTGCCGCCTTAATTGCCGCTGGCCGCGCGATGACGGTCACCAGCATCGACGCAGTCAGCCTGCCCGGCGGGAATACGATCCTGGTGAAAAGTACAGCCAACTCCAATCCGGATCCTGTCACGAACAAGCAGGTGCGGCTCGAGCAGAATATCTATCTGTTCTATAAAGCCGGCAAGCTGGCGACTCTGACACTCTGGGCGCCACAGGGAGCCGACAACGTCGACCAGTGGGATCGCATCGCCAAAAGCTTCCGCTGGACATGAAAGGATGACCTATGCCTCTTCTTGAAGCCCATGATCTGTATCGGTTCTATCACGTCGGCGACACCGAGACGCTGGCGCTGCGCGGAGTGAGCCTCAAAGTCGAGGCTGGCGAAATGGTCGCGGTGATGGGGCCATCCGGTAGCGGCAAATCGACCTTGCTGACGTGCCTCAGCGGTCTGGACGATCCGGATGGCGGCGCGGTGGAACTGCTTGGCCGGCGCTTGAGCCGGCGGCCAGAACGCGAGCGCGCGGCAATGCGCGCGGCCACAATCGGAATATTGCTCCAGAGCGGCAACCTGTTCGCGCATCTGTCGGTCGAGCAGCAGATTCGGCTCCAGCTCCGCCTGGCCGGCCGATCTGCGCAGCCGCGCCCGATGGAGGTGCTGGACCAGGTTGGCCTCGCACATCGGCGGCATGCCCGCCCAGCACAGCTCTCCGGGGGCGAGGCGGCGAGGGCCGGGTTGGCGGTCGCGCTCGCCGCCTCGCCGCCATTGCTCCTGGCCGACGAGCCGACCGCCGAAGTGGACGCCGAAACAGAAGCGCAGATTCTGGGCCTGTTCGCCGCGCACCGTGCGAGTGGCGGGGCGGCCTTGATTGTGACACATAGTGAAGCGCTGGCCGCACACATGGATCGCGTGGTTCGGCTGCGCGATGGGAGGATTCATGCATCCAGCACATAGCACTACCAATACCTTGCAGCAGCGCGGCAATCCCGCGCAGTCGCAGACCACCGAGCAAGCACTGGTTGTCGCGCACGCGCTCGGGCGGGTCTACCGGCGCGCTAGCGCCGAGATTGTGGCGCTGCGCGAGGCGACATGCACCATTCTGCTGGGCGATCGCATCGCGCTCGTCGGGCGCTCGGGCAGCGGCAAATCAACTTTGCTGCATCTGCTCGGTGGGCTTGACGCTCCGACCGCTGGCACGATCACATGGCCTCGTCTCGGTACTCGCGACTCGCTCCGCCCGTCGCAGGTCGCGTTCGTCTTTCAGACGCCAAGCCTGCTGCCGGCACTCACGGCCGTTGAAAACGTCGAGCTGCCGCTGCTGCTGGGGAATGCCGACCTGTCGCTCGTCCGCGCAGCCGCGCTGGACGCGCTCGCACGACTCGATCTGTCCGCGCTGGCCGATAAGTTGCCCGAGGAGCTGTCAGGCGGCCAGGCACAGCGAGTCGCAATGGCGCGCGCGCTCGTGGTCCGGCCACGGCTCGTGCTGGCCGACGAGCCCACCGGGCAGCTCGATCGCCCGACTGCCCAGCACTTGTTCGACGTATTGCTGGCCGCCCTGGCGGATACGGATGCCGCGCTGGTCGTGGCCACCCACGACGCGACCGTCGCGGAACGCCTGGAACAGGTCTGGCGCATCGATCACGGCATCCTCCAAGGAGGCGCGCAATGATGATCGTCCTCTGGCTCAGCGGCATCGTATCGCGGCGCTCCGGCCGGTTGCTCGGCGTTGCGCTCGGAAGCGCGATGACGGTCGCGCTGCTCGCCGCGCTCGGCACTTTTATCACGAGTAGCGCCGGCACCATGACACAGCGCGCGATCACCGGCGTGCCCGTCGACTGGCAAATCCTGCTTGCGCCCGGCGCTGACCCGGCCGGCGTGACCCAAGCATTGCAGGCAGCGACCCGGACCACCATAATCGAGCCGGTGGGCTATGCCGAGGTGGTGGGCTTGAGCGCGAGCACCGGCGGCACAGTGCAGACCACCGGCGCTGGTAAGGTACTGGGGATCGGCCCAACATATCGCCAGCAGTTTCCCGCCGAGCTGCGCTCCCTGATCGGCGCGCTCGACGGCGCGCTGGTCGCGCAGCAAACCGCCGCGAATCTGCATGTGAGCGTCGGCGATCACGTCACGATTCAGCGCGCTGGCGTGCCGTCCGCCGATGTCGTCGTCGCGGGGGTCGTCGATTTGCCGCAGGCCGACTCGCTGTTCCAGGCCGTGGGGGTGCCGCCAGGCACCGCGCCGCAAGCTCCGCCCGACAATGTCCTGCTGTTGCCTACCGATCAGTGGCACACGCTGTTCGATCCGCAGGCGGCTGTTCGGCCGGATTCGGTTCGGATGCAGCTGCATGTGCAGCTTGCCCACGATCTTCCATCCGACCCGGGCATGGCGTTTGTGGCCGTGCAGCAGCGCGCGCGCAACTTCGAGGCCCGCATTGCCGGCAGTGGTGTGGTCGGCGATAACCTCGCCGCGCGCCTGGATGGTGCGCGCGCCGACGCGCTCTACGCCACGATCTTATTCCTGTTTCTGGGATTGCCGGGCGCGCTCGTGGCGATGCTGCTGACACTGGCGGTGGCGGCTACGGGGGAGACCCGGCGGCGCCACGAGCAGGCGCTCCTGCGCACCCGCGGAGCGGCGGCCAATCAGATTCTGCGCCTGGAGGCAATCGAGGCGCTGGTCGCAGGCACGCTTGGCAGCGTGCTTGGGCTGCTCCTCGCGTCTGGCGCAACCGCCGTCCTTGTACCAGTGATGCAGGTAGTGACATCTGCGACCATGATCTGGCTTGCCATTGCGGTGGCGGTTGGTGTCGTCCTCGCGCTTGCGGCAGTGCTCTTCCCGGCATGGCGCACGCTGCGCCACAGCACCGTTGTGGGCGCGCGAGCAATCGTCGGGCGTCCTCGCCCACCACTGTGGCAGCGGTTGCATCTCGACGGCATCCTGCTGGCGATAGCCGCATTCATGTTCTGGCGCACCGCGAACACCGGCTATCAGCTGGTGCTCGCGCCCGAGGGGGTGCCGCAGACGGCAGTCGCGTATGAGGCCTTCCTGGCGCCATTGGGACTCTGGCTCGGCGCCGCGCTGCTCTCGCTGCGGCTCTGGAGCGGCGGCCTGGCGCGCGGACGGCGCATCCTGGCGGGGATGTTGCAGCCGATCGCGCGGCGGCTGGCCGATACCGTCGCCGGCTCGCTCGGGCGGCAGCGCGCCCTGCACACGCGCGGCGTCGTGCTGGTTGCCCTGGCCTGTGCCTTTGCGACCTCGACCGCGATCTTCAATACCACCTATAATGCCCAGGCGCGCGTGGATGCCGAGCTGACCAACGGCGCGGATGTTCAGGTGCGCGGCTCGACCGCTGCCCCAGCGGGCGCGAAGCTCCGCGAGCTTGCAGCGCTTCCGAGCGTCGCTGCGGCCGAACCGCTGCAGCATCGGTTCGCCTACGTCGGCGCCGACCTGCAAGATTTGTACGGCATCGACCCCGCGCGGATTGGTCAAGCGACGAGCATGGCCAATGCCTACTTCGCGAACGGTGACGCGCAGGCAACGCTTGCGGCCCTCGCTGTGCGGCCCGATGGGGTGCTGGTCTCGGAGGAAACGGTCAAGGACTTTCAGTTGAACCCCGGCGACCAGCTCAACCTCAGGCTCCAGCGCGCGGGTGACAACCAGTATCATGTCATACCATTTCATTTCGTGGGCATTGTTCGCGAATTTCCCACCGCACCGAAGGACTCGTTCCTGGTCGCGAATGCGAGCTATATTGCGCAACAGACCGGCGCCAGCGCGGCAGAGATCGTGCTGCTGCGCACGAACGGCGACGCCGCCACGGTCGCGCAGGCGGCGCAGGCGATCGTGGCGCCGCTGGCCGGCGTGCATGTCACCGATATCGGTGCCACACAGCGTACGATCAGCTCAAGCCTCACGGCCGTCGATCTACGGGGCCTCACCGCGCTCGAACTGTTCTTCGCCGTGCTGCTGCTGATTGGCGCGACCGGCCTGGTGCTTGGCCTGAGTTTGGTCGAGCGCCGGCGAACATTCGCAATCCTGGCGGCGCTCGGCGCACGGGCCAATCAGCTCGGGGCATTTATCTGGAGCGAAGGGCTCCTGCTACTGGTCGGTGGCTGTGTGATTGGTATCGCCACCGGGGTTGGCGTCGCGCAGATGCTGGTGGTCTTGCTGACGCATGTGTTCGACCCACCGCCAGAAACACTGGCTGTGCCCTGGAGCTATCTTGCGCTGCTTCTGAGTGCGGCGATCATCGCAACTGGTGCTGCGATGGCGAGCGCGCAGCGCCTATCCAAAGGGCTCGTGGTCGAGAGCCTGCGCGAGCTGTAGGTGGGATGTGCGGGCAGGTCGAGCCGAGGCGCGCCTCGGCTCGACCTGCTTCGTTGTTCACGCCGAGCAATCCAGCGCGCGATCGTCCGGGCGTGTGCCATTGAGATACGACCGCGCATGAATTGTGTGCTGCTTTGGCTGAGATCGGCGATAGACTGGAGCAGCTGCATGGCCGCAAAAGCGTGAAGGCATATGCGTTCGCCTAACCATCCAATCTATCACGACACCAGGCAACAGGATTTCATGCTCGCTTCATCTTGTATGGCTATACTCGTATCATGCAATCTTGCCTGGAGCGAGCCGATGGACGCCGTTGCGATGCAAATTGCCGTCGAAGCGGCCCGGCGCAGGATGCCTCCGCCGCTTTGTATGATACAGAATGCTCGATTCTTGTTAGGCGCGGCGCGGCATATCATGCAGGCGCTTTGTGAGAACGAACCATGGTACAAGCACTTCTGACGCAGTACGGCCTGGTCGCGTTAGGGCTGTTGATCTTCCTGGAAAGCGCCGGGCTGCCACTCCCTGGCGAGACGATGCTGCTCCTGGCCGCCGCGGCCGCGGCCCAAGGCATTCTCCCGATTGCCGCGGTCATTGCGGTTGCGGCGAGCGCGGCGATTGTCGGCGATAACCTGGGATACTGGATCGGCCATCGCTTCGGTCTGGCCCTGATCGCGCGCTATGGGCGCTGGCTGCGGATCACACCCGCCCACGTCGCGCATGGGCAGCAGTTCTTTCAGCAGCACGGCCCGAAAACGGTCTTCCTCGGGCGGTTCGTCGCGCTGCTGCGGGTGCTTACCGCCATCCTCGCCGGGGCGAGCCAGATGCCCTACACGCAGTTTCTGGTCTATAATGCGCTGGGGGGCATTCTCTGGGCGGCAGCCGTGGGTGGGCTTGGGTTCGTCTTTGGGAGCCAGCTGCCACTCCTCGAAACCTGGTTGCGACAGATCGGCTGGGGGCTTGCTGGTGTCGCGGTCGCCGGCCTGCTCGGTGTGATCGTCTGGAGATGGCTGGTTCGGCACCAAATGGTTGTTCGCGCCTGGCTGGATCGCGTAACGCAGCGGATGGCACGCTCATGGCTCGCGCGTACGATGGACAGGTGGCGCGGGCGGCTCAGCTTGTGGTCATATCTTGGCGTACATACGAGTATCGGGCTCGTGATCAGCATCGCATCGCTGCTCGGGTTTGCCCAGATTGCCGATAGTGCCCTGGGCCAGGAAAGTCTGGCAACGATCGATCTCCGTCTGGCCCTCGATCTGCACCAGATCGCGACGCCGCTGACGACGCAGCTCATGCGTTTTGTCACCGCGCTCGGCGGCCCGGTCGTTGTGGTGATCGCGCTTGCCGGTGTGGTTGCACTGATCGCATGGCGGCGCTGGGCCGATCTGATAGTGTGGATCGGTGCGATTGGCGGCGGTTCAATCCTTACCATCGTGCTGAAAGCGCTGATCCAGCGCCCGCGGCCAGCGTTCGCGAATCCGATCGACGTCGAGGCGAGCTGGAGCTTCCCCAGCGGCCATGCGCTGATGGCGATGGTTACCTACGGACTATTAGCCTATTTGCTGATCGTTCGGCTGCGCCAGTGGCGCTGGCAGGTCGCGTTGGCGCTTGCCTCGCTGTTTCTGATTGCGCTGATTGGATTTAGTCGTCTGTATCTCGGCGTCCACTATCTGAGCGATGTCCTGGCGGGCTATGCGGCGGGAATGTGCTGGCTTGCAACCTGCCTGAGCGCGTGGGCGTATCGCGCAACGCCGCCAACCGGGCGCGTGAGCGACTTGGCGCTCAAGACGGTACGTCAGGAATAGCTTCGCAGCGCGCACGGACTGGAATATCGATGCATATCTTACTTGTAGAAGACGAACGGACGATCGCCGCATATATCAAGCGCGGTCTCGAAGAGCAAGGATACGCGGTCGATCTCGCGGGAACCGGGCGTGAGGCGCTGGAGTGGAGCGATAGCGCTGCGTTCGATCTGATCATCCTCGACATTATGCTCCCGGAGCTCGACGGCGTCACGGTCTGCCGCGAGCTGCGCGCGCGGGGACTGCATATGCCGATCTTGATGCTGACCGCGCGCGATGCGGTCGACGATCGGGTGGCCGGCCTCGATGCCGGCGCCGACGATTACCTGGTCAAGCCATTCGCGCTCAAGGAGTTGCTGGCGCGCCTGCGTGCGCTCACCCGCCGTGCCGACGATGCGTCGCGCACGGCGGTGTTGGAATGCGCCGATCTCATGCTGGATACGCGAACGCGCCGGGTGTCGCGCGCCGGCAGGGTGATTGACCTGACGAGTAAGGAATTTGCGGTGCTCGAATGTCTCATGCGCGCCCCTGGCCATGTTCTGACGCGCACATTGATCGCTGATCAGGTGTGGAACTATGAGGTCTATAATCAATCGAATGTTGTCGATGTCTATATCCGTAATCTGCGGCGCAAGATCGATGATCCTTGTCCTGTGAAGCTGATCCACACAGTGCGCGGCGCAGGCTATCGGTTGGCGGCGGAAGGTGACGATGACACGCTTTAGCACCTTGCGCGTGCGCTTTGCGTTTTGGGTCGCTATTCTCCTGCTGGGTGCGCTGATCGTATTCGGCGTCTTTGTCTATGTCAGTCTGTCACGTAGCCTGCACGCCAGCGTGGACGACTCGCTCCAACTCAGCGCCGCACAGGCGATCGCGGCGGTGAATGTCGAAAACGGCGAGTTGTCCATTTCCGACAGCATTCCCGAGACCTCGGCGATCGCCGGGTTGCGCGAGCGTGGGCTGACCATCCGAGTGCTGAGCCCGGCCGGGCAGGCGCTGCAGGCGGTTGGCCCGTACCGCAATCAGGCGATTGCCCCAACCACCGCCAACGGCGGTCTACTGAGCCGGTCCTCATTCGCAACGACGAGCGACGCTTCGAGTGGCGATACGGTACGCTGGTATAGCGCGCCGATTAATGAAAACAATCAGATCATCGGCGTTGTTCAGATTGCTCAATCGCTGGAGGGTGTGCAGGATACACTGCAGCGCTTACTGACCGCACTGCTGGTGAGTATCCCGCTGCTGGTGGGCGGCGCGGCAGGCGGCGGGTATCTGCTCGCCGCCCGCGCGCTCGCACCGATTGATCAGATCACGCGCACCGCGCGCCGGATCTCAGCCGAAGATCTGCACGCGCGTCTCGATTTGCCCGCAACCAATGACGAAGTTGGGCGGCTGGCAGCCACCTTCGACACGATGCTGGCCCGGCTGGATGCTGCCTTCCAACGTGAACGCCAGTTCACCGCCGATGCCTCGCACGAGCTGCGCACCCCGCTCGCGGCGATGCAGGCGATTCTTGGGGTTATACGCGAGCAACGACGCACTCCGGAAGACTACGAGCAGGCGCTTGACGATCTGGCCGATGAGACCAACCGCTTGCGGGGGATGGCCGACGACCTGTTACGCCTGGCGCGTGGTGAAGGACAGTCGCTCGGGGAGCGCAGGCCGATCGACCTCAGCCTGCTGCTCCATGATGTCGCCGACTCACTCGCGCCGCTCGCGGAAGCAGGAGGCATAGTCCTCGCCTGCCAGGTCATGCCGGGGCTCATTGTTCAGGGCGACGGCGATGGGCTAATCCGGCTGTTTGTCAATCTGATTGATAACGCCGTGAAGTATACCCAGCGCGGTGGCATCACAATAACCGCCACATGTGCTGATGATGTGGCACAGGTGATGATCGTCGATACCGGCATCGGGATCGCCGCCGAGCACCTGCCGCGGCTGTTCGATCGATTCTACCGCGCTGAGACCTCGCGTACAACCCGCGGTGCCGGCCTTGGGCTAGCGATTGCCCAGGAGATCGCCCACGCGCACGGCGGCACGATCGCAGTGCGCAGTACGCTGGGTGTTGGGACGACCGTAACCGTTACGCTGCCTCGTAGCTTCTGAAAGACTGGGCTCGTCGAAGCACGTCGCGCCGCCTGGGTCTGGGGTGACGACGTGGAACACCCCTTCACGTTCCCTTCATCTTCATGTGGCATACTGCCTGGCCAATGAACACGTAGAGAGGCATTCGCTATGCAATGGGTCACGGCCTTCTCGGCATTTGCCGCCTCGCTGGTGGAGTTCGTCGAGGCCTTCACCATCGTGCTGGTCGTCGGCGTCACCATCAACTGGCGCAGCGCGTTTGTCGGCACTGCTCTGGCGCTGCTGATTCTTGCGGCGCTGGTCGGTATCTTCGGCGTTGCGCTGGCGCAGTTGATTCCGCTGGATGTGCTTCGGCTGGTGGTTGGCACGATTCTGGTGCTGTTTGGACTCAAGTGGCTGAAGAAGGCGATCCTGCGGTATGCTGGCTTGAAGGCGCTGCACGATGAAGAGGCGATCTACGAGCACGAACTGGCCGAACTGCGCGCCCGCGGCGTCGCGCCATCACGGCGGATCAACCCATTTGGCGTGACGCTGGCGCTCAAAAGCGTATTGCTGGAAGGGCTGGAGGTCATCTTCATCGTGATCACGTTTGGCGTCTCGTCGGCGCGCACCGACGCGCAGCGCCTGGCCGGACTCAACGCCGCGGCGCTTGGCGCGCTGGCGGCGCTGATGTTAGTGGTAGTGGTTGGGGCAGTGGTTCACGCCCCGTTGCGGCAGGTGCCCGAGAACACGCTCAAGTTCATCGTCGGCATCATGCTGACCGTCTTCGGCACGTTCTGGGCTGGCGAGGGACTTGGTGTCGCGTGGTGGGGCAGTGATGGCGCACTGATCTGGCTTGGCGCGCTGTACTTGCTGCTTAGCTGGGGATTGATCGCCTGGCTGCGGGGCATATCACGCCAGCCGCACTCGCACGCGGTTGCGCCTCCGGAATCGCACGTTTCCTAGGAGATACTGATGAATCTGGTAGTACGCAGTGTCCTCGCCGTGTATACCTTCCTCGTCGGCGATATTCGCATTCTGGTTGGTACGCTCAGCGCGCTCATCGCGGCTGGATTGGTCGCGCGCCTGTCGCCAGTTGCGGCCGGCGGGCTGCTGGTCGTGCTGCTGGCGCTCACGCTGGCCGTCGCATTACGGCGTGAACTCTCAATGTAAATCGCCGCAATAGGACAGTATGAAGCGAGCGGTTTACGCGCCACCCCAAGTGAGGAACAGATCGGTTCCATAGCCCGCCAGGAAGCCAAGGAAGATGCCCCACATCGCCAGCTCGCGCAGCTTGAAACGCCGACCCACATGCAGCAATTCACCGATGACGTAGAGGATCGATCCGGCCGCGAGCGCGAGACACAGGACAAATATTGGCTCGGATTGTACGCTGTAGCCCAACACAGTCCCCAGGAAGGTCGGTCCGCCGCCAATCAGCCCCACCAGCCCAAGAAATGCCCACGACGGAGGCGGAGCGCCGGTGAGCGGCCCCGCGATACCAAACCCCTCGGTTGCGTTGTGGAGCGCAAAGCCAATAATCAAAATGGTCGCCAGGCTCAACGCGCCTGCACGGGATGCTTGGCCGATTGCCAAACCCTCCGAAAAGTTATGCAACCCAATGCCGACTGCGATCATGATCGCAAGCTGCGCCGGCGTCGCTTCATGGCCATGGACATTTAAAGCAGTCGGCCGAATCCAGCGGCTTTCAAAAGAGACGAGACCGAGCAGTCCAACACCAAATCCGATAGCAAAGAGGAAGAGTAAGACGATGAACGTCGTTGATTCACCGTGATTCGCTGTATCAAGCGCAGCGCTAATCGGTTCGGCTGCCTTGGTAAGAATATCCCACAACAGGAATATGAGAATACCGGTCGCCAATGCATTCAGAAAGGCTTGCCATGCGAGAGAAAGATTCTTAAAGCGGGCGATCGGTATGCCGAGGTAAGTCGTGAACCCGGCAATCGCGCCGAGCAGGACGGTGGTCGCAAAGTTCATCGGGATCTCATGGCCCTTTCTGGAGGTATATAGGCGGACTGTGTTGGCCTGGTAGACAACCTGTTTCAATCGCGTGGTCGAGAAGCCCATGCGGGTAACTTGATCGATATTCGATGGTGCGAATAAAATATATTAGTATATTTAAAAAGGTAAGATTAGTATATACTAATCTTACCTTTACGTCAATACTGCGTTCGCTACTTTTCGGCACAGCTGGTAGATGACTCGTGGAGTGTGTTCGCCTACGGCGGACAGCGCGCCTATGCGATGATCATGGCGTTGTTGCCGTGGATGGGGCGAAGAAATCGGCCATCGGTAGCGCGCAGTCACAATTCGCTTGGCCCAGTAGCGGCAACTTCCAGGCTGCTTCAATGGTACGCAACAGTGAGTAATGGCTATACAGCACATCCGATGTAAAGCCAGACCGGCCCAGCGGTGAGAGTATCAGGGTTGCGAGCCGGCCGCCAGCCGCGTTCCCGCAGCAGCCGCCGGTTCCCGCGCCTTCATCGAACGTGATGAACAACGCCCCGTTGTCCTTCCAGGCTGGCGATGCCAGAATCTGCGGCACCACCGTTTTCAGCCAGCTGTCGCCGGCGCTGACCGGACAGTCGTGCATGTCGTTGCACATGTTCGGTGTGATCCAGACGAAATCCGGCAGCGTGTTGGCCTTGATGTCCGACGCAAATTGTGTGAACGGCACGATCTTATTGCACCGGGGCACATTCATGCGAATGTTATCGTAGTAGATGAACGGGTTGTGCTTTTGTTTGTAAAGCGGCACCGCGTCGCCGACAAAACATGGGCTGGGCATGTCCTCCATATAGGCTTTCCAGGACTTGCCGCCCGCCTCCAGCTGATCGACCAGATTGAGCTGATTCACGAAGCAGTCGGTACAGTCGCTCGTGATGCCAAAGGTATCACCGCCGGTCATGGCGAGATAATTCGGCAAGCTGGGATGGCGAATGCCATAGTAATTCGTTGCGACCCCATAACGTTGTGCGAGCGCGCTCATATACGGCGCCTGATCGCTGCCAATCACGCGCGCATAATCCTTGTTTTCCATCACGATCACAAAGATATGCTTGAAGGCCGGCACCGGCCGTGCGGAGGCGGCCGTCGCCGGGAGATGGGTGGATTGACTAGCTGTGACACGGAGCGCGCCGAACGCGAAGGCGGCTAGAATGCCGGCAAGCAGAATACTGAGCCCGCCGGTAAGACGAGAAGACGATGACATGGATGGTTCTTTCTTCACAACATATATGTGACAACATGCACGAATAATTGGACGGCTACCGGAGTCCCAAGACTAGGGTCAGAATTACCAACCCGGCCAGTAGCAGCCGGTACAACACGAACACGCCCAGCCCGGCCTCGCGGAGATAGCGCAGCATGAAGCTAATGCTCAGCAACCCAACGACCGCCGATGTGACGATGCCGGCTAGAAATGGTCCAGTGATGATGCTTGGCGTTGCTGCCACGTCGCGTATCTTATAGAGTGCGGCACCGAGAATAATCGGGCTGCCAAGCAAGAACGAGAAGCGCGCGGCATCTGCACGCGCAATGCCGCGCCCGCGCGCCGTGGCAATCGTGATCCCTGAGCGCGAGACGCCCGGTACGATCGCCAGTGCTTGAGCAACCCCCACCCAGATAGCGTCGATCGGGCGGATGTCGCCTAGCTTCCGATCGCGCCGGCCCCAGCTATCGGCGGCAAGCAGCACCAACCCCATCGCCGACAGCGTGCCGGCGATCAGCAGCGGGCTGCGCAGCGTCTGTTCGGCGAACTTGTCTAGCAGGACGCCAGCGATGCCACCGGGAATCGCCCCCAGCATTAGCAGCCAGAACAGGCGGCCCTCGGCGGAGCGCGGCCGCGGCGCGGCACGCAGCAATGTGACCCAATCACGCCAGAAGTAGACCGCCACGGCGACCAGCGTGCCGACATGCAGCGCAACGTCGAAGGTCAGCCCGGGGTCAGGCCAACCAAAGAACCACGGCGCCAGGATTAAGTGGGCTGAGGAGGAGATCGGGAGAAACTCACTTAATCCCTGGAGCAGACCCAAGGTGATGGCAACGCGATAGTCAAATGGTACCAAGACAATCGCCACACCAACGATGAGCAGCACCAGGATGGTGATGAGAGGTGCGTAGGCCTCGGCGCGTGTGGTGGTCGGCTCAATCATATCCTCGCGCGTCGATGTTGATGGAGCATTTGCCATGAATATGGGTTCCTTTCTGGATGGATGTCAATGCATGAGTGCAACGGACCAGTGTGGTGCCAGAGTCACCCAATTCGCGCGATCGGCATCGACCAACTGCACAACCAGCCCTAGCATACCAACGCTCGATTAGGAGTGAATTAAATCAGCCCGGCCGCACTTGAGCGACGTGCGTGATCTACGACCGCCGGCGAAGAACCAACATAAGCGGCGTGTCGACAGCGACCTGGTCACCACACGCTCGACCTGAGACGGGGTCTGTCTCGGCCAGCGTTTGGTTAGTGGGCAATGTGCTCATCGTCCAATCGTCGGTCGTGCGCGCGGCGGATTGTAGCAGCGCGATCAGGAAGAGGCCGCTGAGGACAGCATAGCTAACTGCGCCAATGAGAATGATGGTTTCCATACGCATCCTTAATCATTACAACCGGCCGCTCCGCGCGCGCTTCATCTCGAGCGGCGCGTGCTGTGTTGCAGTATAGGTATGCAAGATGAAGCTCACATGAAACGAGGATATGTACCTTCGTCGGCAGAGCCTATTCATCAAGAATGTTCACACCGCTTTCATCAACGTTTCATGTCGCGGACGTATGCTTGAGAGCAGACGATACCGGTACTACCCATTCATATGGTGGAAGTGGTGCGGTATTGCACTGGATAGAGCTATAGCGCGCTCCATGCACGGTCGCGCAGGATATGCGAAGAACCTATGCAGATAAATACTATCTCTCAAACGAACGACATCGCCCGCGCGGTTGATGAGACACTGGCCCGCAACGCGCTCGTGCCACTTGTGGAGTTTGCGGTACATACGGCACTTTATGCCGACGACGCGCTGTTCCAGCGCGTCACAGCGGCGATCGAGGCGCTCCAGACGTTCATTGGCTTTCCACTCTCGGCCGGTCAGGCGATGCAGCTCTACACCGAGCTCCTGCAGCTTGGCTGGAAACCGAATGCTGCGGAATGGCCCGATCAGGCAGACCTCTGACAATCACGACAGGATGTATCTATGTCTTTTCGATTTCGGAACAGCCGACAACGATATACGTTGGTGATCATCGCGATCACCTGTCTCGGGATCATCAGTGCGGGGTACGGTGCAATCCAGCTCTGGCCGGATCTCGGCGGGCAAGGCGCCGATCTCCTACGCGGGGTCGTCGGCGATCAGGTGGTCGCATTCCTGGAAACAACCGTCTTCCAAGCGCAGGATCGGGTGAACAGCTTGAGCTATCGGCTCGGCGCGGCGCAGCCAGCTGCCCCATGGGATGCTGCACCAACTGCGACGACCGGCGCGCAGGCGCCGCTGGCAAACGCAGCGATACCTGCAATCCCGCGCGACCAGCCACCGAATCCGGGCATGCCAAGCACACTACCGTCCCCTGTTCCGGCCCCAACCGCTCCTCGATCGATGCCTCACCCCACCAGCACCATGCCGGCAATGTCGCCGGCATGGCAGCTCCCCGCACTGCCGATCTTTGGAACGCTCACCGGAGCCGGCCAATGGTCGGCCTACCTCCGCGATCGCGCCGGGCAGGTTGTCGCCGAGCGCGCGTTTCTCCAACCTGATCCTGATCGGCCGTATGCCGTGGCCGCGATCGTCGCCTTCGATCTGCAGGCCACGCGCTTGCATTTTGTGCTTGGCTCCGACGAGCCGCGCTCGCCCGTCGTCATTCGCCGCAGCGGAACCATTCCGGCAGCGGATCGCACATCAGGGAGCGTATTGGCGGCGTTCAATGGCGGCTTCAAGGCGCGTCACGGTCATTTTGGGGCGATGGTCGACGGCACAACGGTGCTGCCACCAATTGATGGTTTTGGCACGGTGGCAATCTACCGCGATGGCCATGTGCGTGTTGGCGCCTGGGGCGCTGATGTCAATGCCGGCCCTGATGTGCTGGCCTGGCGGCAGAATGGGCCACCGGTGATCGAGAACGGCCAGATCAATCCGCACACTGCCGACGTGACCTCGCACGACTGGGGAATTATCCTCAACGGGGTGACGGCCGTCTGGCGCTCTGGCTTGGGCATCAGCGCAGATGGACGCACGCTGTACTATGTGGCCGGGAATAGTCTGACGTTGCCCATGCTCGTGCGCACGCTGGCGGCGACCGGCGCGAGCGCCGCGCTTCAGCTCGATATCAATCTCGGGATGGTACACTTTGATGCAATTCAATCGACGCCTGCGGGCCTTGTGCCATCGCCGCTGTTCGCGAGCATGAAGACACAACGTGACAGCCGCTTTCTCAACAGCAATATGCGCGATTTCTTCTATATCACAAGCCGTAACGGCTTATAGGGATGGACATGCTCCAGATGCATCGCCGGTTCTGTAGCTCTATGATCGTCGGGATTGCGCTGATCATGACCGGTTGTGCCGCGCCCGCGCGAGCCGCGCTGCCGGCGCCCGATCCCGGTGCGCCCGGTACGCC
Organism: Kouleothrix sp. 19917; assembly: GCF_057073505.1. Taxonomy (NCBI): domain Bacteria; kingdom Bacillati; phylum Chloroflexota; class Chloroflexia; order Chloroflexales; family Roseiflexaceae; genus Kouleothrix; species Kouleothrix sp. 19917. The sequence goes on along the minus strand of NZ_CP097100.1, from coordinate 660,087 downwards.
AGTATGCCCTGAGCGCGCCGGGCAGCTGCTTCACGCGGCGATCAACAGCACGATCTATGGAGCCCGCGTAGCCGTCAACGTGTATGTGCCACCGTGCTACGCGCGTGGCTCTGCTCCGTTGCCAGTGATCTACCTTTTGCACGGCGGCAATGCCGACGAAACCCAATGGCCGGATCTGCAGGTGGAACAAGCTGCTGATGCGCTGATTGCCCGTGGGATTGCGCCATTCGTGGTGGTGATGCCGGGCGGCGAGTACCATACCACTATCGACTACGCGGCGTTTGTCCTCGGCGACCTGCTCCCCGAAGTCGAGCGGCAGTTTCGTGTCAGCAGCGCCGGCGCAGCGCGCGCGATCGGCGGCATTTCACTGGGCGGCTACTGGGCACTGAAGATTGCGTTCAGCCACCCTGAACTCTTCGCAGCGGCCGGCGGCCACAGTCCAGTGGTCGACCGTGGACAGAGTGACGATCCCCTGGCGCTGGCGCGCACAGGGAAGGGCCTTCAGCGCCTTGCGGTGACACTCGATGTTGGCGCTGCCGATGCCCTCGGTACCAGTGTCGCACGATTGGCGCGCGTACTCCAGGAGCGGGCAATATCAGTCGCGTTCAGCAGCAGGCCCGGCGCGCACGATCGCAGCTACTGGCGCGCCCATACATCCGAATACCTGCAATTCTATCGTGCCGCGCTCCAACAAGGCAGGGACGTATCGCCCGGGCGCTGAGGAAACAAACACACGTTCGCATATCGTAAGGCGTATAGCCGCGCTGAACCATTCCTCTGCTGCGCCTACGCTTGGCGCGACCTCCAATCGGCCGGAGATCACAGCCGAGCATTGATTGCCAGTAGCACAGATCGGACTTGTAATACTGCGGTGATGCACAGCGATACCCATGTTCATCTTCCGTTTACCTGGCGTTCAGGCCAGCCTTACAGACATCTGGTAACGTGTGATGCACTGAGTGGATGTACACCGGTCGGCCACAGCCAGCCATCGCCGCGTTTAGAAGGGGAACCATATGCATGCCATGTCATATTGGGTGCTCGTACTCGATTCCGATGGCAACGTGCGCACGTTGCTGAAGCTGGCGCTTGATCAGCAGGGTCATCAACTGCTGGTGATGCCGGACAGTGATTCTAATGTGGCACTGGCGCCGATCGAGCAGCCGGATATTATTCTCTTAGACCTCGACGCGGCGCACTGCAACGAGCAGGCCGTATATCTTGACCTCCAACGCAATCCCCAGACCAGAAATATCCCAGTGCTGGTTCTCTCCGCAGCTTTCACGCCTGAGGAGCTCGCCCGGTGGCGCCGCATGCCGAACGTCGTCGATGTCATCCTGAAGCCATTCGAGATTACCGTGCTCCTAGCTTACATCGACGCTATCTGCGAGGCACGCTTGGCCAGCAATATCAGTACCTGATTGCGGTTCATCCGACAATGTACTATTGGTGATCAGCCTTTGGTCGTGCCAGGCGGTAGGTGCGCCGCGAGTTGGCGAGTGCTGAACCAGCGCAGCTTCGCGCGCAAACGCGCGGTCAGTTCCATGATCTCGAACGGCCAAGACACGACATCGTCGGCCCCCGCGCGCAACAGGCGCACGCGCTCGTGGACATCGCGTGGCTGGGCGATCGCAAGGATTGGCAGGTCGGTCTGGGCGCGCAACCACATGCAGAACGCAGGCCCCTGCTCAACACGGCTGAGGTCAAGCACGATTGCGGCGACCTCGCCGCCCGCGCTCGCGGGCGGCAACTCCTGCTCCCTTGAGACCGATCGGATGATATACTCAGCACCCAGCGCTCGTTGGAGCACGCTTGGGAGGGCGCGGTCGTCGCTGTAGAGCACAATATCCATAAGGGTTCCTCGTGCGTTCATTCGCGACACTTGGGTGATGCGATATGATAGAAAACAAGGTGGCCGGTTGCTGAACCGACCACCCGTCAGGACCGTTAGTACTCACCCTGGAAGTCACCTTCCTGTTGGACATCCGGGCCGGTATCCGGCTCGCTCGAGCCCACTTCGGTCTCGAGACCAATCACTTCATCCATTGTGTTCACCTCCTTTCGCCTGTTGGAGGGGTTGGGCCACTCCCGAACCGCTGATACAAGTATCCCATTCACGCATGAAGTGAGCGTGAAGTGTCTCTGAAGGATTCAGGCCTGTACTGCCGGCGTCATCTGCTGCGCCATCGCGCTTGCTGGCGCTTCCATTCCCATCTGGAAGTCATAGAACCTGCGGTACTGACCGCCGCGCGCCAGCAGCTCGTCATGTGTGCCTAGCTCCACAACCTGTCCCTCGTCCAATACCGCGATTCGATCGGCGTGGCGCACGCTCGCGAGCCGGTGAGCAACGATCAGCACCGCGCGATCGGCGAGGCACTCGCGCACTGTCTGGAGCACGGCGGCTTCCGTCGTTGCATCGAGCGCGGCGGTGGCCTCGTCAAGTACAACGATCGGCGCATCCTTAAGCAGCGCGCGCGCCAAGGCCAGCCGCTGCCGCTGGCCGCCCGAGATCCGCGCGCCGCGTGGCCCAACCATCGTCTCGTAGCCCTCGGGCAATTGCCGGATGAATGCATCGGCGCCCGCCGCGCGCGCGGCTGCTTCGATGTCCACGTCGGTAGCATCCAGCCGGCCATAGCGCAGGTTCTCGCGTACGCTGGCCTGAAACAGCATTGGCTCCTGGAGTACCGACGCGATGCGGCGACGCACCGAGCGTGGGTCATACACCCGCCCATCGCGGCCGTCGAAGCGCACCGTGCCGTGATCGGGGTCGTAATAGGCCAGCAGCAGGCTCACGACAGTTGTCTTCCCCGCACCACTCGCGCCCACCAGCGCGACGGTTTCGCCTGGCCGAATGGTGAGGCTAAAGCCGCGCAGCACCGGTCGGCCAGGGATATAGCCAAAGGTGACATCGCAAAACTCGACCTGTCCCTGCACCGAGCCAAGTGTCTGCGTGGTACGCCGCTCGCTGCATTCTGGTGGGGCGTCGAGTACCTCGATCACCCGGCCAGCGCCGACCAGCGCGCGCTGGACAAGGCCACCCAGACGGCTCAGCCCCTGAATAGGTGTGTAGAGCGCACCAAGGTAGCCCAGAAAGACCACCAGTCCGCCAATGCTCAGGCGACCAGATTGCACCGCCTGGACGCCAAACCAGATCACCAGGACGGTTCCAACCGTCGCCAGGCCATCAACCAGCGGCGTGAACAGCGCCTGAAGCCGGACGGCGCGCAGCCGGGTAGTGAAACTGCCCTCCACCGCCCATCCAAACCGTTGGCGCTCGTAGGTCTCGCGCGCGAAGGCCTTGACGAGCGCGATCGCCGACAGCCCTTCTTCGGCGGTCGAGGTCATGGCGCTGATGTGCTCACGGAGATTTCCTTGAAGTGTTCGTGATCGCCGGGCATAGGTCGTACTTGCGATGGCAAGTATCGGAAGCACCAGCAGCGCCGTTAGGGCCAGCCAGCGGTCGAGATAGATCAGCATGCCCAGGAAGAAGAGGATCGTCAGGCTGTTGGCAAGCAAATCAGCGATGCCAGAAACGAGCAGATCTTCAATCGCGTTGATGTCCCCGGTGAGCCGCGTCAGGAGATCTCCCAAGCGCTGTCGGTGGTAGAAACGAAGCGAGAGACGATGCAATTGGTCATAAAGGTGCATCCGCAGATCGCGCAGAATGCATGCGCCGATCCATCCGCCCAGGTAGTCGTCCACATAGGATGCCAGCCCTTTGGCGCACGTAATGCCCAGATAGCCGCCGCAGACGAGCAAAACGAGCCCAGGTTGGCGAACCCGCAGAACATCGTCAATCAGCACCTTCAGCAACCAGACTTTGGCGGTGTTTAGTGCGGGGCGGGCCAGCGTCGCGGCGAACATCACGGCAAGCCAGCCACGATAGGGTCGCAGGAAAGGCAGCAAGCGCCGATACAGCAAGAGTTGATGCGGCGATTGATCGCGCACGGTCGGATGTTGCGCTGGTTGCATACGTGAAGTTCCGTTGTTGACGACTTCTGCGACGAGGGGTTTTTCTAATCGCCGTCGATAGGATGCCAACGGCGATTTGACAACATGATGCGGTCGAAGAAGCGGTAACCCCGCTTCTTCGACCGCATCAGTTTCTGTCTCCGCGCCTACTTCGTGGACGCGTCGGGCGACTCTGTATCGCCCGTGCTCTCATTGGCGTCGCTGCCAGCCTGGTCGGTGCTCAAGATCTTGCCGCTATTGGCATCGACCTTGACATCCGCGCCGGTGCTCAGTTCGACGCTGTAAACGATCGCGCCGTTCTCGTCGCCGAGCTCGGCCTTGACCACCGTGGCGCCAGGGTTAGCGGCCAGCGCGGTCGCCTTGGCTTGCTCAGCGGTCACGGTTGCCTTGCCAGCCAGCGCGGCAGCGTCGGCTGCCTCGTTATCCGGCTGCTCGGCGCCATCCTTAGTCTCCGTGTCAGCCGTACCGTCCTTGGTTTCCCCGTCTTGCGCGCCACTTTGCGGCCCGTCCTGCTGATCGACCGTATCGGTGTCCGGACCGCTCTTTGGCTCCTCGGTCGGCGCGGGGGGCGCGGGAGGCTGTGCCGCCGGCGCGCCCAACGGGGCCGATGCCTGCCGCGCGCTCGCCTGGCCATTGCCAAGCGCGGCAAAGCCGGCCGCCATCACGACCATGAGCGCGGCGAGCGGCGCAATAACCCGGATCCACTTCACCATACTGTGTACTCCTTTTGCTGCGTTCGGCCGCTCCCAACGAGCGACTGTATCACTACTATAGAAGTGATAGATGAAGTGGACATGAACCGAGTCTGAAGAAATGACAGACCAATCTCTCTCGATGTTGTGTTGAAAAATGCACCAGCCTGTCAAGGCCCACTCCGCTCTTCGGCCTTGAACTGCGGTGGTGAGCGATTACTGTGGAGGACACGCCCACACAGCGCGCATAGTGGTATTGGAATCTGGCAACGATGCGTGTCTCAACTCGCCATAGCATGTAACGGAGGCAGATTCTGCCGGAAGCATGCCTTAGCGGCAGAGTTCCTCCCCACATGTGGTTTATTAGCGGCGGAGTTTTCGGCCGGATACGACCGTCAACTCCGCCACTAATCTAACTGCGCCGCTAACCTAGCTGTATGGGGGCGCTATGGAGACCACGATCGTCGCCTGGGAGCAGCACCTCCTCCGATCCTCTAAGCTCGCGGCCAGCACCATCACCGAATATATTCAGGATGTCAGGCGCTTTGCCGCCTGGTTGCGGAACCAGGAACGAATGGCCTCATCAGCGATCTGATCATCGGCGATGCGAAAGACTACCGCGATGCCTTGCTCGCCCGTGGCCTCTCGCCTGCGACGATCAACCTGGCACTCACCAGCCTGGCGCTCTTCTTTGATGACTCAGGCCGCGCCGCCGACACCCCCTTTCGGCAGTTCGACCGGGTGGATCTGGTCGAACACGCGCCCCAGGCGCTCATGCATAGCGCGTGGAATGCCGTGCGGCGGCTGAGCAGGCTGTGAGGCGCGACCGCGGGTTGGCGCTCGCGCTGATCTGTCTGATGCGCTATGCCGGGTTGCGAGTTAGCGAAGTCGCTGCTCTCCAGGAACCGGACCTCGTGCTGTCGCCGCGCCGGGGAACCGCGATCGTGAGGCGCGGCAAAGGGCTGAAATACCGCGAGATTCCGCTCGTCGTCGCCCCCCGCGATCCGCTCCTCCGCTATCAGGACTACCGCCGGCTGCTCGCCGAACGCTGGGCGGCGCGGGCACTGCTGCGCCGTCAAGCACCGCCCGTCTGGTTCTGCTGGCCCGAGGGACAAGTCTTCCTGGGCCAGCACGGGCCACTCACTGAGCGCCGCATCCGCGATATTGTCGCCAAAATCGGGCAGGCGGCCAAGCTCGATGCGCCGCTCAGCCCGCATGATCTGCGCCACACCTTCGCGACCGCGCTGCTCGACCCTTGGGCGTATGGTGTCTCGCGGCCGCCGCTGCCGCTGACCGCCGTCCAAGACCTGCTTGGTCATGCCGACCCGGCGACGACCGCCATCTATACCAAAGCCTTACCGTCCGATCTGGCGCGTATGCTGGGGGAAGCTGATGACTGAGCAGGGTCGCCATGACCGCGATCCAGGACACCGCTTACCTGCATATCCGCAGCAGCTTGGCCATCCACGAACTGGCCCGCATCTACACCCCACCACCGACGAGTTAGCGCTCGCCCGACGCACCACCTGCGGCATGGTCTCGTGCATTTGTTTCCTGGTGTTGCTCAAGAGCTTCCAGCGGCTCGGCTACTTTACACCCTGACTGATGTGCCGCCTCCTATCGTCCAGCACATTGCCGACACGGTCGGCGGGACGGTCAGCCGCGATGATCTGGTTCGCTACGCTGCTGCCGGGACGCGCGGTCGCCACCTGGTTGCGATCCGTGCCCATCTGCACATCCAGCCCTACGGTGCCACGGCGTGGCATGTCCTGGTGCGGGCGATGGCCGACGCTGCCTAGACCAAAGATGCGCTGGCCGACCTCGTCAACGTCGCCATCGAAGAACTGGTCAGGGAGCGGTTCGAGTTGCCAGGGTTTCCCACGCTGGCACGCACTGCCCGTCGCGTGCGCGCCCTCGATAATCCGACCTGGCAGGCGCTGGATGCGCCCCTGATCGTTGACCCAATCACTGGGCGCTCACCGTGGGAGCAGATCAAACAGGATATCGGCAGCCCGACCTTGCGCCATCTCCGCGAGCGACTCGACCATCTGGCCTGGCTGGAGGCACGCAATGTTGGCTCAGCGTCCCTTGCCTCGTTCCCCGACGTGAAGATCGAGCACTTCGCGGCTGAGGCCAGAACACTCGACGTGGCGCGGAAGCGCGATCTGGAGCCAGCCAAACGTGCCACCTTAACGGCGGCCCTCCTTGCTATCCAAACGGCTCGCACCCGCGACGATCTGGGCGAGATGTTCATCAAGTGCATGCTCAGCATTCACCAGCAGGCCCGTGAGGCGCTGGCCGCCTACCGCGAACGCCATGCCCAGCAGACGGATGCGCTGATCACCACGTTCCGTGATGTGGTCGCGGCCTACCGCAGCGAGGGAACCGCCGAGCAGCGCTTCGCCGTGATCGATGTGCTGATCGGCTCGCGCAGTGACACGCTGCTGGAGCAGTGTGAGGCGCACATTGCTAACACGACCAACACCTATCTGCCGTTTCTGTGGCCGTGCTTCAAAAGCTATCGCGCGACCTTGTTCCGGCTGCTGCACGCCCTCGAGCTCCAGGCGACCACCGGGATTCGGGACTGGAAAGCGCGATCCGCTTACTGCTGGCGAACGGGGAGCGCATCGGCGAATGGCTCACTACCGTTGAAACACAGGTTGTCCGGCGCGGTACGATCGAACGAACACCCCTGGTGGATGTGCCGTGGGTTTCCGAGAGTTGGTGGCTGCTGCTCAGCGATGTGCGTCCATGTCCAGCCTATCCACGCCGCCTTCGCGCGGCGCAGCGGCCTGACGCCCCTGCGGCATATCGAGAATTTCCATAACTTCGCCTGGATCGAGGACGGCCTGGTGGTCCACCGCAAAGGCGCTACGCCAGCCGGTAAAGGCGTGCTCGGCATCATCCCAGGCTCGATGGCGACCAACTCGTATATCGTGGCCGGCAACGGCAACCCGGAGTCGCTCCAGAGCGCCTCGCACGGCGCCGGGCGCCGATTCAGCCGGACCCAGGCGCGGAACAGCATCAGCATGGCCGACGTCCGGCGCTTCCTCGCCGAGCGCGACGTGCTGGCCGAGGGCGTTGCGGTCGATGAGGCGCCGCAAGCCTACAAGGATGTGGAGCGCGTGATCGAGCTTGAGGTCGCGGCCGGCCTGATCACGCCGATCGCCCGGATGCGCCCGGTCGCGGTCATCATGGCCGGCGAAAAAGGCGAGGATTAGTCAAAAGCGCCGGGGGCGCACACGCGCCCCTGGCACCGAGAACAATGCACTACAACAACGCACAAGGAGCTTCTGTGAATCTCACTCGATCGCTACTTCCGTTCACTTTCGCGCTGATCGCACTTTTCGCGCTGGCAGCGTGTGGGCCGGCCGCCGCCACATCGGCGGCTATGCCGGCCGCTGCGGCCCGCTGACGCTGGCCTGCCCCGAGCAGTCTCAGGAGTTTGTGACCGCGCTCTATCAGCACGTAACCACCTGGGGCCAAGCCGCCGACAGCCTGCTGCACGGCCAGGACTTTCAGTCGGCCATTCCCGTGCTGCGCCAATCGAGCCAGGATCTGCCGGCGCTGATCGAGCGCCTGCGCGGCATCCAGGAGGAGGTCCGGCGCATGACGCGCCCGCCTGCGCCGAGCCAGTGCGTGCCGCCGTGTTGGGCGGGATACAGGCGTGCCGGTTCATCGGGTTGTTTGTGGCGCAGCCGCGTCAGCTTCACCCAACGAAACAGAATCTGCCCTTGGGCATCTTGACGCAAGATGCGGCTGGACCAGCGCTCCCGTCCAGTGTGTAGGTCATCACCTGCATCGTCACCGTGTTACTCACGCCACTCCCAGGCTCCCAGTTTGTTGAGACGCCAGCATGAAATGACCTTGGAGGCTCCGAGAGAATAACGCGGCATGCCGAGCGGCAATTGTTGTCATCGCATCGTATGCCTCGGCTCCGGATGCATACTGCCCGCGCACCGGGAGTGGCAATGACCGAGGGATGCGGCTGCGGTGCGATAGCAGGTGCCGGCACCGGCTCAACCGTCGCCCGCTGGCGGTCTGCGCCGGCCACCCAGCTAAGGCGGTAGCAGTTGGGTCAGTGCCTGGGTCAGTTGCGCGAGGGTAAACGGCTTGGCCAGAAACACGTTCACCCCAAGCGCCATTGCTTGCTGCTCCAGCGCGGCATTGGCCGACACCATGATAATCGGTGTGCTCGCCTGACGCAGCACGCGCAGCGCCTCAATGATACTTAACCCGCTCATCCCCGGCATATTATGGTTGGTGATTAGGAGGTCGGCACCGCGTTGGTCGTACACAAGCAGGGCATCCAGCCCATTAGGTACCGCTGAGATCGTCGCCCCAGGATACATGCCCACGACCACACGGGCAATAATAGCCCGCACACTGGCGTCATCGTCGGCGATAATCACGTGATATGAGAGCGACATGGCTCACCAAGTTGGGTTGTCGGAAATAAGAAAATGGAAAAGTGCTCGATTATAGCATGCGCCTATACGATCAGCGGTAGTAGGATCGATCGTGGCGTCGTAGACCAGCTACGCAACGCACCTTGGTCGGAGCGCGTTTGATGGGGTTTTATCCAGACCGCCCCGAAAGTATGTAGCGAACTACGGTCAACGCTTTGTGATCGTGTTTTTGCGCAATCCGCTTGACCCTACGACAAGACAAATACCAGTTATTATATACTCCGCGAATAGTCGCTTGTTACAGCATTATGAAGAACAGATACGTTGCTTCGGTTGTGCAACACTAGTAAAACCGTTTGACTTGGATGATTTACTGCTACTGGTTCACAAGGCGATTTCACTACATCCGCAGTCCCAAACAAGCCACAAAGCCCCTAATAAACCAACTCGATAAGTGCCACAAGAAATCTTAGGCCGATCTGACGCCTAATCGGAAAACCTACTGGGAAAGCTAATGCTGGAGGAAATTAGCTTGTAGGGACATCACAGTTTGCGCACCGTAAAACCATATGGTGTACTTTTTTCTGTGAAGATTTGTAAGTCGTTGTCAGCTCCTAGCCCATCACGGGGGATGTCGAGGGTAGATGAGCCGTTTGTCGAAACTAGTACCTCTCCCCTATGGACAATAAATACACCCGCACCGACATCTTGAGGGTTAGATAATCGGTTGTGCGTCATTTGCTTTAATATATCCTCTTGTTTTGCTATGTAGTTGTGATTGGTGTCAAAATCGTCATAGAAAAGCTGCTCACAGAGACGAACGTACTTGTACACTCCTTCTTTTGGCGGGCGGTTATATGGAGGCATACGATCACCTCTAGAATAGCCGACTATTCGATGTCTAGTGTCTCGTAACACCATTCTTGCGCCTCGCTAATACTCTTTAGTGCGCTGTTAGAGTGCATCCTTCCTGCGGAGCGGCACATCAGGGTCACGGTGAGCCGGTTAACAGCAACACCATACGGTTCCGGTTTGATCGTCACCGCCCATTCAAGGCCGTCCTTATCCGTGAGTTTCGCACTCAAGGTGGACTGGCCTTCCCGCGTGGTGGCCTCCGACCATACAACCTCTGACCGTTTCATATACCACCTCTATCTTACTTGTGGCGGCAGTAACAAGCCTGCGTCGAAACAAATCGTAGGGACACCCATTATATATCCAAGAGCCACCTAGCCGCGCCATACCGTCACCCCCGCTGCGAATTACTACCCAGTTGCTTCAGTCGGGGTTGCTTGCGCCGCCTGACAAGTCATCATAGTAGAACTCGTCAGGGAAGTCTGCATACGAGCGATACCGTGCGACCGCCAGCTTGGAGAGGCGCTGTACAGCGTGGGCCAGCACTCTGTACTCGTCGCGCGTGAGGTTGTCCAGGTAGCTGTCGGCCTTCGCCGCATCGCCAAAGAGGAGGGCCAGCAGCGCGGACTGGACATCCGCCAAGAATGTGTCCCGCATAGGTTATTCCTTTCGTGTAGCCCTCCTAGATACCGCATCTCAAATATAGACATCGGCGCTGGTCCGTCACGAAGGAAACAGCCTGTCGGCCTCTGGCTCGGCGCCTCGGTGGAGGTTTGAGGCTTAAATCTGCCGAAGGGGTCGCCTTGTGCTATAATCAATTCACCCCTCCACACCCTCTAGAAGGAGCGTATTACTTGGCAGCATACAGCGCGACTGGCGATATGTATGAGCAGCTTATCTCAATTAGTGAGATGTCGTTTGCGAGTGGGCATTATGAAGCGGCCTATCACGTCCTTATGGCCGCGCTTTATTGGGCAAACGACCTTGGTGATCTCCAGCGCCTAAAGGCTGTAGAGCGACTAGCGAACGAGCAAGCCACTTGGATTGATACACATAACCTTGCTTTCAAGCATTCGAGGCAGTCGGCGGCGCTACGTGGTAGTCAAAGCATCTATGACACACTGCTGCGACAAGTAGCCTCAATGATGCGAACGTTGCAATAAAAGCACAAATAGATGCAATTGTGCGTCACGAGACTGGAAACAGCGGGTCGGGGTCGTTGAGCGCATCCTGGGGTTTCATCCAGGCCGCCCCGAAACTATGTAGCGAACTACAGTCAACGCTTTGTGATCGTGTTTTTGCGGAATCCGCTTGACCCACAGGATCTTGGAGGATCGTGCGCCCGGGCGACGGCGGCACGACGCCGTGGGGTTCTCGATCCGATACCAGGGCGCACATTCCGTTGCAGGCTATTGTTCGGGCATGGCTTTCCAAAGCAACAACTGGTGCTTGTGAGATCCCCACGAGTATGCGCCTGCCGAATTGCACATGCGTTCAATGCATACAATTGGGCCCTGGAGGAAATCCCTGATCGTTCTTAGCTTGACATAATTATAAACCTTCTAATATAGTAGCATAAAGGGCACGTGTCAAGCCCCATTGCAGCGAAAGAGGCTCGTCAATGCCGCACATCCTGTTTTGCAGAAAAGCGCTAGAAAGCACGCGGGCTTTGCCGCGGGATGAATGGCGCACAGTGCATTGCCACGCCATAAACGACGTGTTATAATGGCCTTATTCGCACAGATGAGCGCATCCCATGCCGACACACCAGAAAGCCTACCGCTACCGGCTTGTGCCGACGCCTGCCCAGGAATCCTTCCTGATGCAACTCGCCGGTGCGCGGCGGTGGGCATATAACTGGGCGCTCGCCCGCCGTCAGGCGCATTATCGCGCCACAGGCCAGATGCTCACGGTCAGGGTGCTCTGTGCAGAGTTGGCCGCGCTCAAGCAGCAGCCGGACACGGCCTGGCTTGCGGCAATGGACAGCCAGGCGCTCCAGCAGGCCATCCGCGACCTCGATATGGCGTTTCGCGCCTTCTTCGAGCGTCGATCGCGCTACCCACGCTTCAGGAGCAAAAAGCGCAACACACCCACCTTTCGCATCCCGCAACGGGTGACGGTGCGGGACGGGTACGTCATCGTGCCGAAGATCGGCGCGCTCAAGTTCGTCGAGCACCGCCCGCTTGACGGGACACCCAAATCGGCGACCTTCAAGCGGGATGCAAGCGGCCACTGGTACGTGACACTGGTCGTCCATTTCGATCTTCCTGATGCGCCTCTCCCGCCGCCTGATTCCGATCGGACGGTCGGCCTGGATGCTGGGTTGAAGGATGTCGCGGTTCTCAGCGATGGCACCCGCTATGTGGCCCCGCGTTGTTATCGCCGCGCCGAGCGCAAGCTGCGGCGGCTGCAACGGCACCTCTCGCGCACGAAGCAGGGCGGACGTAATCGGGCGAAAGCCCGTCGGATCGTTGCCCGCCAACACCAGAAAGTCGCGCACCAACGGGCCGATTTCTTGCACAAGCTCACCATTTCGGTGGTGCGTCAGCACGACGCGATCTGCATCGAAGACCTATCGCTCAAGGGCTTAGGGAGAACCAACCTGTCCAAGAGCGTCTACGACGCGGGCCTGGGCCAGATGCGCCAGATGCTCACGTACAAGGCTGCGTGGCAGCGCAAGCATCTGGTTGTCATTGGCCGGTTCTACCCCTCCAGCCGGCTGTGCGATGCGTGTAGGACGCTCAATGACGCCCTCACGCTCTCCGATCGGGTGTGGGTCTGCACCTGTGGCGCAATCCATGACCGCGACCTGACGGCAGCCCGCAACATCCGGCGGGAGGGACTCCGACTGCTCGCCGCGGGATACCCGGAGAGCATAAACGCCTCCTGAGTGCCGGTAAGACCCGCGATGCGGGCACGACACGACGACGGAGGAAGCCCACCCATGAAACGGGCGGGAGGTATCACGAGAGCATGCTCCGGCCGCGCCAGGTCGACGAGGATTACGCCACGGAGGCTGCGGCCGCCCGCGCGGCGGGCATGGACGTCCATCTGCTGGACTGGGGTGCGCTGGTCGCTGGCGATGTCGGCCGCGCGGTTCGCCGCGTGCCCGAGCGCACCGATCCCGCGCTGGCGATACTGCGCGGCCCAATGCTCAGGCTCGAAACCTACACGCTGATCTACGCGGCCCTGCTGGTCCGCGGCGTGCGGCTGATTGCCGATCCGGCCGCCTACGAGCACACGCACCACCTGCCCGCCAGCCTGGATCTGATCGCCGATATGACGCCGCGGACGGTGGTTCACCCGCTCTCCGAGGGCGCAACGCTGTCGGAGGATCGCCTGGCCGAGCTGCTCCAGCCGTTTGGCAGTGGGCCAATCATCGTCAAGGACTACGTGAAATCGCGCAAACACGAGTGGCGAGAGGCATGCTTCATTCCAAACGCCGCCGATGTTGAGGCGGCGGCAAAGGTGATTCAGACCTTCTGTGGCCGCCAGGGCCTAGATCTGGTTGGCGGCCTGGTGTTCCGCGCCTTCGAGCCGTTTGTCTCGGTCGGGACGCACCCCCAGAGTGGCACACCGCTGACGAAGGAGTACCGGATCTGGTGGCTCGACGGCCGCCCAATCGCGGTCGTCCCGCACTGGAACGAGGTCCTGAATCTACCCCACGGATAAGTCCGAGAGGTTCTGGCCGCAACCCGATGCGCTCTGCGCAGGCTCTCGCGCACCACGCTCACAAGGAACGTCATGCGCTACAGCATCCTGGCTCTCGCGCGCCATCGTGCCGACTGCCCCGGCGATCCGCTCTGACTTGCTGCCGACAGTGGGCAGCAGGTGGGCGTCCCAATTGGGAGCGCCGCTCGCGGATTGCTCGCGCGCCCAGGCCACAAAGGTCTGGACGCCGATCGGGCTCGACGCCGCCGGGAAGCGCGATTCCACACCCGCAAACGCCACTTGCGCGTTTGCCGCGTCGAGCCGCCAGGACGGGCCATTCGACCCCTCCACGGCGATGGAAAAGCGCGCAAGATAGGCCGAGAACACGTCCCGCTGCACGGTGATGCCACAATCGCAGCGGTGAACACGCTCGGACAGCCTCTTGCGCGCGACACTGCCGCACAGACAGGTCTGAGAGAGCCGGAGCGACGTGGGGATGACACTCACGCTCGCGCCGGCGCTTTCAGCCTTGCGCGAGAGCGTCGCCACAAACGTCGCCGGGGCCGCCTGTCCGACAGCTCTGCCGAAAGTTCGTTGAAAACTCTTGTAGCTGTTCCGTTCGATACGGATGTCGTTCCCAAGCCGCAGCAGCGTGCCTACAAGCTGGCCGTGCAGACTTTTGCGGTGCGCCGCTTCTTTGCGTTTGGCCTCTGCCAGCCGCCGCTCGTTGTCGCGCTGGTTGCGGCTGATGCGCCAGGTCTTTTTGCCTGGGCGTACCCGACCATCGGGCAGGAAGTTCTCTGGATTGTTCGCTCGCTGTTGACGGTCGATCCGGCGCTGGAGGAGGCGCTGCTGCTTGCGGGACTGCTTGAGTGGGGTCGCCAGATCGACTTGTGCGCCCCAAGTGGCTCCAGCGATGCCGAAGGTACGCGGGCCAGGGTCGATACCGATCACGCCGTCTCCGACCACAGAATGTGGTTTCTGGTAGGGCCGTCCCGCGCAGACCAATTGCACGAAGAAGCGCTGGTGGCCATTCAGCGAGCGCCGCACGATCCGCACGTACTTGATCGGACACGCCAGCGCGTGCGCGATGACTGGGTCGTCTGCACCGATACGCGCTCGCAGCGTGAGCGCGCCCCACACCACCGCCCCATCGCGCCAGCGGATACCCTGCCGGTTCGACTTGCCTTCGACGCTGTGGAACTGGCCCTTGCCCTTGAATCGCGGGCGACCACGCGCGCCGAATTGATACTGGCGTACAGCGTTCCAGGCGCGCGAAGCGATGGTCTGGATGGTATTGGCGTCGAGATGCTCGCCCAGCCAGGAGCGGCTGAAGCGGGCGGCATAGCCATGCAGGTCATACTCGCGCAGCCGAAACTGCGCGTCCAGGTCGCGGAGGGCTTGTTGGCGCTCCTTCCCGTGCAGCCGCCGCGCCGCCCGGAACGCGCGCGACTGGCGCAGCAAACTCAGCCGCTTCAGACTCTCGCCTAGCACGGCGTTATAGATTTGCCGCGCGCAGTCCAGCCGGATGCGCAGCCTGCGTTCGTCGTCGCCGACGAGCACGAGCGGGAGTTCGCAAATGAAGGTTGGCGTCGTTGTGCGAGACATATGGAAGTCGCTCACATGTTCGGGCACAGCGAGTATATCACGGATTTACCGCATTGGCAAGCTGCAACTGACGCTTTTCCCCACGAATCAATGCGGGGGCTACCGCGCCGATTCATTTGGTGTATCATGGCGGTCCGCCAGTTGCTCAGTTTGACGGTGTCGCGCGCACCGTACGCTCGCGCTTCTTTACGATGGACGTCGCAGAGCGCATCGACGGCGCGTGGCGTATAGTCGAGCTTGGCGATGGACAGGTGGCGTGGGCCGACGACCAGGTCGACCTGGCCGCGTTTTACGGATCGCTGGCTGATGCATGAATTAGGGAGAGCAGCGTGACATCTACCATCCCGATGGATCTGCTTATGGTCGTTTTTGCCGCGGGCGAGGGCAAACTGGCCACAATACCGCCAGACATTGCGCCGATTATCGATGAACTGCGCGCGCGAGCGAGGCTGCGGCGCTACTTCAGCCTGCCCGCCGGCAGCTCCAGCAGCTCGCCGATGGCGAGTGAGGGGTGTCCCGCGGCGTACACCGTGACCCAGGATGGCTGCGCGCGCGTCGAGCGGCTATGCACTGCGCATGTGCAGCGGCTAATAGCGTGCGGGGCGAGCGTCGAGCCCGCGGATCTGTCGCAGGCGGGGCTGTGCGATCGCTGCGCCGCTGAGGAGCATTCCGCGCTGGAGGCCCGGCGCGCCGACATCGCGCGGCAGGAGCGCAAGCGCACAGAAGCCGAGGTGTGCAGTCTGCTGCTGTTGCTCCGCGAAGCCTTTGACACACCCTGGGCCGGAAGCGATCTGGCGCACGTCGCCGAGGTCGCCGCGCTCAAGCGGCGTATCCAGGAAGCGCTCGGCGGCCGCTATTCAGGCGAGGATATGTTGGGGTCTCATCCAGGCCGCCCCGAAACTATGTAGCGAACTACGGTCAACGCTTTGTGATCGTGTTTTGTGGGATCGGCTCGACCCATAGGAACTTGGAGAACCGTGCGCCTGGGCGAGAGCGGCACGCCGTCGTGGGGTTCTCGATCCGGTACCAGCGCGCACATTCCGTTGCAACCTATTGTTCGGGCATGGTGTTCCAAAGCAACAAACGGTGCTTGTGAGATCCCCACGAGTGTGCGCCTGCCGTAGTGCATATGCGTTCAATGCATACAATCGGGGCGCCCTGGAGGAAGCCCCATGTTGGCGGTGCTGGAGTTTTACGCCAACGCTCAAAATTGGGAGACCGTCTACGCCGGCAGCGCGGCGGACGGCACACAGGGGCCCGACTTCACGCCCATTGACCTCGACCGCGACCGGCGGGCACGCCAGGTATTGGATCTGCTGGAGACCGAGGAGGCGCGCGTGGCCACGCTGGGTGGATCGGCCGTGCCAGGCCGGTGAGATGGCTGGTGAGAAACGCCGTGAGGACATCAGAACGATGTCTTCACGGCGTTTTGAAGTTACGATCGGTTGCCGTTTTGGTCCAGCCTCAGCATCTCGATGAGAACCAGTGGGCCGTGTGAGGAATCTTTCGGAACGACGCGCGTAAACAGCGTATCGAGCGTTATACCCTCCAGCGCCGGATTTACGGCGATCTGCTCGCGCAGGGTCGCTTCGATCACCGCGCGGTCCATGCTGGAGTACAGCACGCGCTTGGTGTTGGCAAGGTGCGGCTGTTCGCGCATCCAGAGCGCGAGGTGGACGCCGGTACGCGTACGATCGTTGTTGCTGTAGTCAAAGTCCAGGATGACAATCCCTGGTGTTGGCTGGCGTTCCAGCCTCATTACCGCGCCGCGGTAGCCGGCGACGACTTCCGCGTTGGCGGCGCCGGCTTTGCGACGAATGATGCTGGTGAGGGGCAATCCAATATCGCGCTCGTCGTCTACCAGCACAAGCTGCCCTTGTGACACACCCACGGCCGAGGCGCGTGGGCTTCTTGCTTCATCGCCCCGCGCCCGCTGTCGCGGGTCTTACCAGGACTCCACAAGCATTTTGCGTCTCCGCATGCCCTGCGGCGACGATGTGGCTGAACAGGCGCAGGCCCTCGGTGTCGATGTTGCGGGCAGCAGTGAGGTCGCGATCATGCACCTGACCGCAAGAGCATGTCCAGATGCGGTCGGCCAACGTCAGGTCAGGATTGATCGCGCCACACGATGAACACAAGCGGCTCGATGGATAGAACTGCCCGATCACCAGCAGATGCGCGTTCGCCCGGTCAGCCTTATAGGTCAGAAACGCGCGAAACGCGCCCCATCCCGCGTCCAGTACGCTTTTCGCCAGCTTGGTTCTCGCAAGGCCGCGTACCGACAGGTCCTCAATGCTGATCAGGTCGTAGCCGCCAACCAGATCGGCGCCTAGTTTATGCAGAAAGTCGTTTCGCTGCTGGCGGATTTTCTGGTGCAACCGGCCCAGCGCCTGTCGTGCTTTGGCGCGATTCCGACTGCCCTTCACCCGTCGCGACAGGACGCGCTGCGCCCGCCGCAGCTTGCGTGTCTGCGTGCGGTAGAAGCGCGGGTTCTCGACCTCCCGTCCATTACTCAACGTCGCGAACGTCTTCAGCCCCAGATCGACGCCGACATGGGTTTGGACAGGTCGGTCGGTGCGTTCGGGCGCTGCCTGCTCGACCACAAACGCGACGTACCAATGGCCATCCGGCTCCTGCTTGAAGGTGGCGCCTTTGCTGACGCCTGCTATTGGCCGGTGAATCCGCGCTTTGATCAGCCCGATCTTCGGCACACGGACAAACGAACCCTCAACCGTCACCCGCTGGGGAATACGGAAGCGCAGCGGGTCGGTTTTCTTGGACTTGAACTTGGGGAAACCAGCGCGCCGAGCAAAGAAGGACTGGAATGCTTTGTCGAGATCGCGCAGCGTTTGCTGGAGCGCCTGGCTATCCATTTCGCGCAGCCAGGCCGTTTCAGGCCGCTGCTTCAAGTCGCGCAGCTCCGCGTACAGCATCGCGAGGGCCAAACTCTTCTTTGTCTGGGCGTAGTGCTGCTTCTTCCGATTGAGCGCCCAATTCCACACATATCGACGTGAGCCAGCAAACCGTCGCATGTAAGCGGCCTGGGCGTCGGTCGGCTCCAGCCGGTACCGATAGGTTGTCTGGATCGTGTGCATGCCGATAGTATACCAGAAAATACGTTCGCAATCAAACGTTTATGGCGTCCCAATGGACTAAAGCGGCTAAAGTGAGTGAAGCCCTTCTATCCCATCGCTGAAGCGTGTGGGCTTTACGGGCTAGATTTGTAACATTATTAAGCTCCTGCCATATTCTGCGGTAGCCAGACGGTCACTGTTGAGCCACAGCCCGGACCGTCCGACGCGAAGATGATGGTGCCGCCGTGCGCGGCGACGACACCTTTGCTGGTGTAGATACCGAGCCCGGTGCCGTCGGTTCCCTGCGCGGTGCTGAGGCGTGTAAACGACTGGCCGATACGTTCAAGATCGTGTGCGGTCATCCCGATGCCGTTATCCGTGATGCTGATCGCCACGCCATCCGATGCGCGCTCCACGGCCAGGGCGATGACGCCCTCGCGGCCGGTGTCATCGACGGTCTTATGGGTGTATTTGATGGCGTTGCCGAGTAGATTGGCCAGCACGCGCTCCATCCGCTGCGCGTCGATCGTGAGCTGAATCGGCCCGGCGGGGCGGTGGAAATGCAGGCGGCACTCGTTCAACTGGGCCAGCGCGGCGTATTGTTGGACGACGCCCTCCGCCAGAGCCGCCAGGTCGGTGTCCTGGCGCTTGAGTTCGAGCTTGTCGCTCTCCAGCAGCGCGGCGGTAAACAGGTTGTTGACCAGCGCAGTTGCGCTGTTGAACCCCCGCTCGACACCCTCGCGCGCCTCGGCGATTCGTTCGCAGTCCAGGCCGGCCTCTTCGGTATCGAGCACCAGCATGTCGACGGCAGAGCGCACCACGGTCAGCCCGCTGTTGAGATCGTGCGCGGTGGCGCGCAGCTCGTGCGAGCGCCGCTGCATAATGGCCGCGAGCTGTGTATTGGCCTCGGCCAGTTGTGCGTTACTGGCCGCGAGTTCTTGCGTGCGCGCGGCAACTTGCTGCTCTAATGTGGCGTTCAATTCCTGGAGCGCGGCGTTGGCCGCGATTTCCGAGCGGATCTTGCGCACGAAAATGGACGCGCCGACCACGAGGAATGCTGTGAAGGCGCCGAGATCGATCGCCATCCTTGGCAGGATGGTGAGCAGAGCGCTGGTTGGGGCGCCCTTGAGGTAAAGTGCGATAGCGGCGCTGATGAGCTGGAGCACCGCGGCCCAGATGCCGGTACGTGGAGTAATAAACAGGGTTGCGACGATGACCGGAAACAACAATATCATCGGAACAGGTGCAGAATCCACCAGAAAGCTCTGCGGTTCGAGAGCGGCGGCGCTGCTGCCGATCGCGACAAGCGTAAATAATATGGCCCCGTAGGTTGTGCCGCGTCGCGTCAGCCATACAGCCAGCAGTAGCGCGGACAGATCGCAGAGGACGATGAGGAGGTACGCCGGGTCTTGCGCGAACGCGACGATCGCCGCGATATTGATAAGCAAGAGGACGCTGAGGGTGGTCAGCAGGCCCTGGTTGAGCACGAGCCGCACCGGATCGTCGGTTGTGACCATCAACCACCAGCGCCAGAAGCGCCTCAAGTGCGCGCCGAGCGTAGGACGAGCAGCTACCGGCTTGGAAATAGTAGAGTGCGAGGGAGTGTTCTGCATCATCATGTCCTCCTTGACCGGCACCGCCGGCTCCCTAGCTTGTAGTGACCGTCCGGCGCGAAGCTGATAGCGCCGCGCATAGCGGCGACATCTATGTTGATCGGGCTACCGAACCCGGTGCCGTTATTCCTGATACTTATCACCACGCCGTCAGATGAGTGCTCTACGGCCAACGTGGTGCCGTCTGCAAGTATTCGAGCAGCGTGGCGGCTGGGCCTGGTAGATTCAGCGAAGAGTTGGAATGTCACTATGCCCCCGCTTTCACGGCCTCAGGACATCGCGTGCCCACCTGTGCTGTCAAACGACGATTTGGATGGATGCTCAAACCTGCGAGTGGTTTGGGAAGTGGCCCATCTATGTTCAACGTGCAGCGCTGCGCGAAACGAACAAGCAAGAGGTTCAGCTCCAGCATCGCCAGGTGCTGGCCGATACACATCCGCGAACCGGCGCCAAATGGGAAGTAGGTGAACGGCGCGGGCTTCGGCGCGTCAAGCCAGCGTTCAGGCAAGAAGCGATCCGGCTGTGTCCATAGATGCGGCAGCCGATGACTGGCATAGGGGCTGGCCATCACAGTTGCGCCGGCGGGAATCGAGTACGGACCAAGCTGGTCGGACTCGTGCGCCTGGCGTGAGATGACCCAGCTCGACGGATAGAGCCGCAGTGTTTCATCCACGACCTCGCGCGCGTAGGGCAGACGGGGCAGATCCTCGGCCCGCGGCGGCTCGCCGTGCAACACGCTGTCAACTTCGCAATGCAGCCGCTGCATGACGTCCGGGTGCGCCGCGAGAAGCGCCAGGGCCTAGCTTGCCGATGTGGCCGTGGTTTCCTGGCCGGCGAGCAGCATTGTGAGCACTTCGTCGCGTAGCTCGCGGTCGCTCATGCCCTGGCCGGTTTCCTCGTCGCGCGCGGCAAGCAGTATCCCGAGCAGGTCATCGTGCTCATGCGAATCGGTACGTCGCTCGGCAATCAAGGCATACACGCGCGCATCCAGGCCCTGGAGCGCGTCGTGGTAGCGGCGCCTGGCGCGGCTCGGCACGGGCCATTCGACAAACTGCTTGAGCCGGCGTACCAGGTAGTTTACGGCTTCACGAAAGCACGCGCTGATCAGCACGACATCCTGATCGTGCTCATCACGGTTGAGGAGCAGCCGAAACGCAATCGATAGAGTCATACACATCAGCGCTTCGTCGATGTTGATCTGCTTTTGTGTTATCCAGGTGTCCAACGCGGCATCGACCGTACCGACAATGGCGCCAGCCATCCCGCTCAGGCGCTTGCGGTGGAACGCTGGCTGCATCAGGCGCCGCTGGTGCAGCCAGCTCTGCCCGGTCGAGAGAAATAAGCCGTTGCCGATGAGTGATTCCAGGCGGCGGAAAATCCCCGGTCGCTGATAATTCTGGTGATTGACGACAAGAATATGCCGGATTATATCCGGGCCGGCAGCAAGATAGGTGCCAGGACAGGTTGCACAAGATCGCCATGTGTGGCCGCGGCAGAGAGACAGTCGAGCGGGGCCCGCGCCAGGTGCGGGAGAACGCCGATCCAGGGAAGGCCACCAGCCCGTGGGGGCGCTGTTATCGGGTCTGGCCGTGGCATACTTGTCATGCTCCCCACGATCTAGTCAAGTGGAAATGTGAGAGTCCTGCTGATTCGCCTGGGCTTCGAGCCAGGCACGTTTAAATTCCGACGGCGTTTGATAGCCTAACCGACTGTGCGGACGATCATCATTGTAGTGACGGCGAAATGCCTCAAGGCGCACGCGCGCCTCGGCGACCGAGGCGAACAGCTGCATGTTCAGGCATTCGTCACGCACTGTCCCATTGAAGCGCTCGTCCTTTCCGTTCTGCCAGGGACAGCCTGGGTCGATATACAGCGTCTGTATCTGTCGCTGTGCGAGCCAGGCTTGCACAACCACAGCAACGAATTCCGAGCCGTTGTCGCTGCGTAGGTACGCCGGCGCGCCGTGCGCGGCCACCAGCTGGAGTAGCACACCGATCACGCGCTCGGCCGACGTGTTGCTCTCCACATCAATGGCGAGCCCTTCACGGGTATACTCATCCATCACCGTCAGCAGGCGGAAAATGTGACCATGCACATCCTGATCTTCAACAAAGTCGTAGGCCCAGACGTGGTTCGGATAGGCCGCTGCCAGTGGTACTGGGCGCTCACGGCGCTGCCGTCGGCGTTTGGGTCGCTGAACCTGCAAGCGCGCCCGCGTCCACAGTCGATGCACGCGCTTGCGATTGATGGTGCGTTTGCGCCGCAGCAGCGCCCAGACCCGTCGATAGCCGTAGCGTGGATGCGCCTGGGCGAGCGCCGCGATCTCGGTGGATACTCCGTCATCCACGACGGAACGCGGCTGATAGTGGAAGCTCGCCCGTTGGAGTTGCACCAGCACGCAGGCGCGCTGCACCGACACGCCCTGCGTGCCGAGGAAGCGCACCGCTTCCCGGCGTTCTGCGATGCTCATCCCTTTTTTTCCAGCAACTCTTTGAGCGCATCGACTTCGAGCATGCGGTCGGCCAGCAGCCGCTTGAGCCGGGCGTTTTCCTTCTCCAGTTCCTTCAGGCGTTGCGCCTCGCTAACCGACATCCCACCGTAGGTTTTCCGCCAGCGATAAAAGGTGTTCTCTGCAATGCCGTTGGTGCGGCAGACCGCTCCAATGGTTTGGTCACCCTTCTCGGCCTGCTCCAGGATCTTGATAATTTGTTCGGCGGTGTGCTGACTGGCTTTCATCTTCGTCCTCCTACTGGAGGACTCTAACACATCATCCTGCCTAGTTTATCGGGGGCACCACATACTCATCTTTGCAGTCTTTGATAGCTCCTATTGGTGGCGCGCCGTCTCCGAGAAGCGTACACACCAATACAATCCCACCATTGTATAATGCGGGAAGTATCTATAGCGTATTGCGTTATTGCAGCAAATAATGTGCAAAGTGGCGGTGCGGGCGCTCCTAATCGCCTTGCCGCTTGTTCGGGTTGATGGCGCGAGGACATGTTGGAGGCTCGCCGGTGTGCGGTGGCTTTACCTCAAGGAGTTCGGACAGCCGTTGGGGATCTCAAGCTGTGGTCGTTCAGCGAGCCGGCGCACCGCCCGTGTTCGCGCTCCGCTATTTGTCGCCAAGTGTCCCTGTTGCAAGCCGGAGGCGCAGTTCGCCGAACTCCATCACACTAACTTGACATTTGTATCATAATATGATATTATCCTCGTACTAGTCGGGTGCGCGCGCTCGTGCTCGCGCACCAATTGATCAGAGCCAGCGCATGGTGGTCTCTTCGGTCGAGAAAGTTAGATCATCCAGCCCGAAGCGCGCGGCCCTCGCTCAGCAGAGTGGCGTTTGGGCATTAGTCTGAGCAACGCCGACGAACGACATCGCCTGTATCACGGCGATTTGCAGTGTGGCGCCGGCGGCGTGGGGTTAGAATGCGGCACCTGTTTTTGAATAGCGAGCCGCTTCAGCGGCTGTGGGACCGCGGTGAGATCGGCCCGGATGACCTGGCGTATGCGCTGTTCATGTTTTCGAGCGGCGATGCTACCTGGATGGACTGCGTATCTCCGGCGATCTACGAGACACTGCTGGACGCGGAGGGATCGGGGTGCCGGCTGAGCCTCCCGCTTGGCGCTAGCCGGGACAACCTGGTCGTTCGGCTCAACCGCATGCTGACCTATGCAGGATACCAGCGGGTGCGGGGCAGCGATGCGGAGTTGGCGCAGTTGGGGGGCGGATGTCGAGCGCCTGGCGCGCGTGGTGCAGGAGCTGAACACGTCATTTGGCCTCGTCGTGGTTGTGTAGGGTAGAAGATCCAGCAATGCGACTCGTAAGCGATACAACCTTGCTCACGCGCAATGCGTTCCGCGACGGCGTGTTCGCGCGAGATGGGCGTTGCTGTGTCATCTGTCAGAGCGCCGGCCCGCTCGATGCGCATCACATCGTGGAGCGGCGCCTGTGGCCGGATGGCGGGGTTAGGTAAACGTTGTATGCCTGTAGATCGAAGTGATTTCCCGTTCTGCACAATTGCTGGTTGCCCTAACCATACTCGAACACGGAAATCACCATATTGTGAGATGCACTATGGGCGCCTGCGAACCAACGGCTCACTTGAACGGGTACGACCGCAGGGAACGGGACAATGTAAACAATGTGGAACAGTCTTCGCTCCACCATTCGACCCTAACCGTCTTTATTGTGACAGCCGGTGTACCAATCGTTTTCATCGTGGGGTCAATGAAGAACCCAGGTCGTGTCGACTATGCGGGCAGTTGATTAAAGGTCGCGTAGATTTACAATTTTGTTCCGATCGTTGCAAACGGGTAGCTCGAACGGCTGCGCAATATGGCTTAACTCCTGAGGATTATCAGCATATACTGGAGCAGCAAGGTGGTGTGTGTAAAGTCTGCCAGCAGCTTCCAGCTTCTTTCTTTCATATCGATCACCTCCATGATAGTGGGCGTGTTCGAGGCATTTTGTGCGATCGATGTAACCCTGCTCTGGGTAAATTACGGGAGAGTCCATTGCGAGCGGAGGCGTTAGCACGTTACTTACGACTACCATCGCCTGTTCTGTCTGTTCCTACCCAAGTGTCACGGTTCGGGCGAGGGAATCGGATTTGCCGGTTGTGTGATAAACCGGTCGAGCGAATCTCAGCAAAAGCACGCTATTGTTCGGAAACATGCCAGAAGCGAGCAAATGTAGTAATGGGGCGTGGCCTTACTCCAGAGCAGTATCGCGACCTTCTTCGAGAACAAAGCAATGCTTGTCGCTGTTGCGGAGATTTCTTTGGCGAGGAGATACACGTAGATCATCGCCATTCAGACAATGTTATTCGTGGTTTGCTTTGTATGGACTGCAATCTGGCAGCAGGTCTGGTGCTTGATGATCCTGAACGTGCTTTAGCGCTGGCTACCTATATGAGAACAGCATAGCCTGGTGTTGGTTATGAACAATCACGAGCCCTTACTCACAAGAGATGCTTTCCGCGAGGCTGTTTTCCAGCGTGATGGGTGCTGCTGTGTGATTTGCAAACAGCCAACTCGGGACGCGCACCACATCGTCGAGCGGCGCCTGTGGCCCAATGGCGGGTATTTTGTATCGAACGGCGCATCGCTCTGCGGGGAGCACCATCGCGCCGCCGAAGCGACGACCCTGAGCTGCGAGGAGATCCGCTCGGTCGCAGGCATTCGGGTGGTGCTCCTGCCGCCGGCGTTTTACGATGGCGAGCCGATCGATAAGTGGGGCAACCGTCTATTGCCTAACGGCCAGCGCCTGCGCGGTGAGCTGTTCGACGATGAGTCGGTCCAGCGGCTGCTGCGCGAGGCTGGTCTCCTTGATCTCTTCAGCGACCGCGTCAAATACCCCAGAACCTATCACCTGCCGTGGTCGCCCGGCAACCGCGGCGACGAGGATATCGTCGAGGACCTGCGCGCCTTCGAGGGACAGCGCGTCGTCGTTACGGCCAAGATGGACGGCCAGAATCTGACGATGTACCGCGACGGCCTGCATGCCCGCTCGGTGTCGTCCGAGTCGCACCCGTCGCAGAGCTGGGTGCGCGGCCTGCACGCAAGGATCGCGCACGAGATCCCGGACGGCTGGCGCCTCTGCGGCGAGAACCTGTTTGCGCGCCACAGCATCCATTACCGGCGCCTGGCCAGCTACTTCATGGTCTTCTCGATCTGGGACGAGCGCAATATCGCGCTCCCCTGGGACGCGACGGTGGAGTGGTGCGCGCTGCTCGGCCTCCGGACAGCTCCGGTGCTGTATGACGGGCAGTGGGATGAGCGGACGGTTCGTGACCTGTATCGTCCGACGCTGAACGGCGATGACTGCGAAGGGTATGTGGTGCGCCTGGCCGGCGCGATCCCCTATAGCGCCTTTCGCCGCTCGGTGGCCAAGTTCGTTCGCGAAGGGCATGTGCAGACAATCCATAATTGGGCGCGCCAAGTCGTGGTGCCAAACCATCTGGCCGAGCCGGTGTTAGCGTGAGCGAGGGTGGTATGGAAATAACCTGGCGAAAACAGACCGAGTGGCGGTTCCCATACATTTGCCCGACCTGCCGGGCCGTGCGCAATCTGCGGTGGTCTCCTGAGGTCGAGCGGCCGCGCTGCGGCTGCGGCCGTGAGATGCACTGTGCCAGCAACGCGTTCGCCGCGCCGCGCCGGACCAACCGCACGCAGTGGCAGAAGCTCGCGATCCTGTTCGAGAATGGCTTCGGGGGTTTCTGGCGCAATCACGGCGAGCACTTTCCCGAGCGGCGCGTCCGCACGGTCAGTGAGGCGAAGTCGTGGGTGCGCGAGCGGCGGGTGCGGCGCTCGCGGCCGAAGCCGCTGCGTCCGCCGCGCGCGTTGAGGAGCCTGTGGGAGAGAGCGTCACGCGCATTACCACCGCCGAGCAGGCGGAGCCCTACCAGCTCCGCACGTACTGGGTGCGTATGCCGCGCGCCGGAAACGTGGCCGCCTACTCGGCGGCGTGCCCAACATGTGGGTCGCGCATTCGCCTGGTGTTTCAGACCGGAAGCGTGACCGGGTGGGGTTCAGGTCGCTTCTGCGGCCCGGCGGTGGTGTTCGCCGCAGCCGTGCTTCCTGTGCTGCCGGAGGCCCCGCCGCCGACTGCTCGGTAGATCAAAAACCGTACCAGGCGGCGCTGACAGCGCCGGCCAACCGATGAGAGGATCTTGCGTATGTCGCACTACGTTCTGCTGCTTGCGGCCGATCGCCCGGATGCGGCTCCGAAAATCCACGACAGCAAAGATATTCCCGCCAACACGACCGGCGTCCGCCTGGGCTGGGACCCGCCGCTCAACACCTTCTTCGCCATCGTGGCGACGGAGGGCGCGAACCCGGACGAGGACAACCCGCACATCCAGCTCTGGCTCGGCGCCGAGCCAGGCGCGATCGAGACCGTGGATGAGCTTCAGGATGCGCTGGCGGCCTGGGTGATCATCCCGGAGGCCCTGCGGCAGCGCCTCGCCTGGGATCAGGCGGCGGAGCAGATGCTGACTGTGGGAGACCCGCAGGCATACCGGTGGTTCCTCGTCTCCGGCCAGCTTCTGGCCGATGGCCGGACGATTCCGATTTTAACCGGTGCCCATGCCGCGGATCTGCCGGCAGGCGACGCAGGCCGGGCCGAGGTCGCCGAGCGTATGCGGCGGACTGTCGCGGCTGGTTCGGGCGATCCCACCGCGTGCTGGCAGGATCTTCAGGTGATCGAGCTGCCCATCGACGCCAAACAGGCGCCGAATCTCGCATAGCACGAGGAGCGTTATGGCAGACGAGCGTCATTCCCGGCCCTTGTACGGCGCGGGGCTGGCCGACATCGAGGTCTACACAGCCGCGCTGCGTGAGACGATCGGCCATCTTCAGACCGAGCTAGGGGAGCTGCCGGAGCTACAGCGACGGCTGGAGGCCGCTGAGACGCGCACATGCCCTTTCTGTGGCGGCACGATGCGCGACCTGACGGTGCTGATCGAGTTTGGCGGCTTCGCGAGTCTGGGTGGTGACTACTCGACGCTGAGTTGGGCATCCCATACCACCGATTGGGCTTTGCCATTGCAATGGGAGTGCCAGAGCTGCCAGACGCATGACAGCACCCCGCCGCCGCGCGACGCGCAGCTCTGGGACGACGCCAGCCCGCCGGGCAAGGCCGCGTTTGCGCGCGTGCTGTTCGATGTCTTTCCGTTCCTGGTCCAGATCGCCTATGATAGCCGGCGGCAGGTCTGGTATCTCGGCACGACTGACACCTGGTACGCCGCGACCGGCAGTCGCGCGCAGTTGAAGGAGCGCTGGGACATCCAGGGGAAATGATCTCGATGGTGCTGGACGCGGACACGTCCGCTACGCGAGGTATAGTCATGACTGACCCGAGTATTGCGCCGGCGCGCACGCCTGCCGAGGTCGACGCGATTGTCGACGCCCTCGACCGCGAGGCGCACGCGGAGATCGATCGCGTGTTCGGGCATGCGGATGCGAGCTGTATGACTTGCACGCGCGCGATTCTCGATACGCTGGATCTCTTCGCCGTCCCGGCAAGGCCGCTGACGGTCTGGGCTACGGTGACCAATGCTGCCTACGAGCGTTTGCTGAGCCCGTCTGAGCAGCGGTCGGTGCAGGAGTTGGGGTTGCCCCGCGCGTGGCGTGCCGCCGGCGCGTTCCGTATCGACATCGGACACCCGGACGATCAGGCGGAGGCAGGTGACAGCGGCTGGCCAGGCCACCTCGTCGCGCTCGTGGACGAGCGGCTGGTGCTGGACATCGCGATCGAGATGGCCAACGCGCCCGCCGCCGGGATTGCACTGACGTCGGTCATCATCCCCGTTCCGCCGGGCTGGGTAGCTGGCGAACTGGAACTGGCGGGCGATGTCGGGACCGCGACGGTCCGCTACCGCGCGCGGCCCGCCGTGACGACGTACACCGCGCATCCGCACTGGACGCGCCCGCATCCGCTGGCGTTGACCACGCGCATCGTCAGCAAAGTACGGCGCCTGACGGGCCTATCTCCCGCAATCACCGCGAGGTAGTGAGCATGTCCGAGCAGTCGCTGAGTAACATCATCCGCATGCGAGCTGCGACTCCGCGACGAACGTCGCGCTTTTTTGAGCAGGCTCGCCAGCAGGCGGCAGGCTGCACAGGACGGCCGCTGGAGGGTCTCGGATGCATGAGACGTGTTCTGGGGAAGCGTGGCGTTATTGTACCAGACGGACGGTGCGCGATTTGCCGCGCCGGTATGCGATAACAAGGTTTTCGGAGGTCGGCGGCTGACGCGCCAGGAAGGCCGCTGAGGAAAGCCGGTGTGGTGATGGCAGCAGATGTACCTGGCCTAAAGGATCGAATGTATGAGCGGTGACCAACAACTTCGACGGCTTGACTTCAGCGCCGGCATCCCGGTTGAGGCGCGTCAAGCGCAAATTACGATTAACGAGGGAGCGCCGGTTATCGATGCGGTAACTGGCGCTCAGGTGCAAGGCTTTCGCCCCTATGATCCACGAGGTACCGGTGTCAACCTGGATGCGTGGGTCGGCGGCGATGGATACTGGCACTTCACATTCTATCAGCGCGACTACAAGGTGCATGCCAATTACGTGCGCGAGGAGCCAAAGCAATGAGCGGGCCGCAAGGAAAGCGTGCGCGCGCGAGGTGGCAAGCCCGCCAACAGGCGAGTGAGGGCCCCGAGCCGCGCCCCGATGCGACCAGCGCGGTGCTTCAGGCGGGGTGGGAGACCTTTTTTGCGACGCTCGGCGTTCGTCTGGAGCGCGGGCTGGAGTGGCGCGGCGGCAAGGCCAAACTGACGTTTGCGCCGGCGTTCTGGGCGCCGGACTGGGAGAAGGTAATCGACGTTCGGCCGCGCCTGGCGCCTAAAACGTCGCAAAAAGAAGCGCAGCGCTGGCAGCTTGAGTGGGTGCGGCTGGCGGGAGGCTATGTGCAGTACCAGGTGCGCAGTGCGCTCCTGATCGCCGGCGAGCCATGGCCGGGACGCTATCATGTGACGCCAATCCTTCCCGCGGACAATCCTGCCGCGCGCGCGCCGGCGACGGCGGCACCGCTCGTTCACCGTGAGACGGCGTTCGGCGTGGCTCCCGGCAGCGGCCGCCTCTGGCTGGTGTACGGCGAGTCGCCCCAGGCGATCGCCGCCGCGCTGGAGCAGGCTGTGCGAGTTGGACAGCCCGCGCGCGCGCCGCTGCTGCCGCTCGATCTTCCGTGGCGGGTGATCGGCGGCCAGATGCAGTTCCCGTTTTCGGGTGAGGACCCGCGCATTGCGGACGCCCGCACCGGTATCTTTTTCAGTATCGGCGGGCTGACTGAGGCCGAAGTCGCTGCGGAGGATACACCGCTCACACGGGCCTTCCTCGCGGCCAGGAGCCGGATGCGCGAGCTGGGCCACGAGATGGATGTAGGCGCATGACGGCGGGCCGCGCATATGCGCGGCCCGCCAAGCCGGAAGGCTTCCTCCTTTGTCGCTGGGTTCCAGCCAACGGAAGGAACCTGCCCCGACCGCAGGCCCTGGGGCTTCGCAACGGTTCGCGCCGGGCGCAACGGTTGCCGATGCGTCCGCGCAGGGCGGGAGGTAATCGCCCGCACCGGATACTGGGCCGGTGGTTGTACCGCAATCATAAGCTGGGGGGTGTCGGGTGTCAAGTGCTTTGGACAATCAGGCGTTTGGGCCGGACGCGGTACAGCGCGCGCCGGTGCGCGTCCCGCCGGACATCCTGGCGGGATTGGAGGCCGTCCGCCGCGACGCGCGGGTGAATATGGGCAACGTGAAGGGCGTGGCCGAGATCGCGTTCCTGCTAGGCTATCCGCAAATAGAGGCGTGGCTCCAGGCTAATCAACAGGCGTATGCGCACGGCTGCTTTGCCGGCTTTGTCGCAGGCGATACAGCGCAAGTTGAAGAGGAGTTATAAGCGTGACCAGGGATAACCAATCTCCTGCGCCGCAGCTCGTCGCGGTCTGGCTAGCGCGCCGTCGCGGGTGGCTGCTCAGCCGCGCCGACACGCCAGTTGCGCCGCGGACGCTGCATGACGCCCAGGCGATCGCCGCCATGGCGGCACTGTTCGAGGCCGGCGTCTCGTGCGCTGAGGAGGACGAGGCGCTGCGCGAGGCGTGCGCTGCGCAGGGCGTGCCACTCTCGGAGAACGCGCACGATGGGCCGTTTGGCGAGCCCTGGCGCGTCGTCCAGCAGCCGCCGTCGGTGCGAGTTTTCGATCGGGAGGGGTTGCTCGTCTGCGATGTGTATGGTGGAGAGGCAGCTCCAGCGGTCGCCGAGATGATTGTCGCGGCGGTCAACGGGCAGGCGCATATCCCGACGCCCGTGTTGGAGGGCCGCGCGCCGCTTCCCTGGCGTGAGCGGCCCGGGCCACAGTTTACGCCCTGGCGGGTTGGCACCGGCCGGGGCCACTTTGAGACGATTTTTGGTACTGACGCGCCGAGCACGGGCCAGGTCGCGTCGACCACCGACCGTGGACCATCACCCAACCACCCGGCCGGCCGCCTCGCGCGCCGCATCGTGGCCTGTGTCAACGCGTACGGCCAGACCGAGGTGCTGCGCCCGCTCGCCGTGCTTCAGGAGGCGTGATGGAGGATCTGCGATCCTGGGCTGACGGGCTCGCGCGCGCACGGGTGGCCGCGCTGCTCGGTGCGCCGGAGATCGTCATAGACGCCATCTGGGTCGAGCAGCCGGCCGCCGCGCTGGTGGCTGAGGTAGCAAGGCCATACGCGGCCGGCCTCCCGGGCCTGACCGAGGAGACGATCGACGCGTTCGCGCGGGCCTGGCTGGCGTATGTCGACCGGATTGTGCATGCGGTGCGCAGGCAGCCGTCGCTGCCAAGCCCGCATTGGGACGACGTCGCGCCGGGCTCACCCGAAGATCTCGCGAGAAAGACGGCGGTGCTTGCGTTGACGACGGCCAGGCGCTGGCGCGAGACCTTCGACGCGTGCCCAACCGACACCTCGCGCGCCATTTTCTACGGGCTGACCGCCTGGATTGGTGATGGCGCGGTGCTGGAGGACGCGCTCGGCCTGCCGGACGGCCCGCAGATCCGGGTTCAACCGCTCGTCGACGGCGGGCCGAGCTATCTGACCATCGCCGTCCGGCGCAGCGGGCGCCGGGTCGCGGTGATCGACGACCCGGTGATCGACGCTGCCGGCGCGGCGGCTGGCTGGGCGGTGGTCTACACGCCGCCGGGAGCTGCGCGCGATGATATGCAGAGCTACATTGTCGCGGTGCTGCGCGCGATCCTGGGTCTGCCTCCTGAAGAGACAAGTGTCGACGAGGCACGGCTGGCAGCGATGCTGGCCCAGGTCTTTCCGACGATGTAGGTTGCATCTGCTCATGGCACGCTACAAACCGTATCAAACCCGAGGACGCTTTTACGTCGAGCGCCTTGACGAAGGCTGGAATGTCGTCGATGATCTGGATGCCTACTGCGTCAATACAGCGACCAAGAGGGAGGTGGAGGACCTCGCCACGTTTGCTCGACAGTATGTGAAGCAGGACGGCGATATTGATTTTGGCTCGTTCCCACACTCGCTCGATCAGCCACTGTCGTACGCGACGGGCAAAACGCGCGATTGGAATAACGATCGTGGCTACACCTTAGAGGGGAAGAGGCAGAAACGGATTAGCGAAAATCATCGCTAGCCCGGTGTTACGATCACGTCGTTCACAAAGCACAGGAGCCCCTATGCCGCTCGTGTTACTTGTGCATTTTTTGGCCCGCGTTCTCGGCTTTCGCCACCGCGATTCCGAGGAGTTTTACCGCATGACCGATGTCATCGGCGGGTTCTGGGTGATTGTCCCATTCTTTGCAGCTCACGCGCTGTTGTCGGGGTTGGCCCGCTGGCTGCTGCCTCTGCCGGTGGCCGGCGTCGTCGAGAACATCCTGGGCGTGCTGCTGACGGCGCTCGGCATCTGCTTCCTCAGTATCTGGATGCCGCTTATCGAGCATCTGAGTTTGCACGAACCAGGCGAGTTGAATGCCCGAGGGCGCCGCGTGGCGGTCTGGCTGGCGCGCGCTATACCCTATCTGTACGGTATTGTGGTATTAGTCTTCTCACTGGGCATGATGGCGGTGTTCGCCGGAATGATCCTCATGGCACTGATCGGTTTCTCCGAGGTGCTGCCAGGACCGAACATCGAGGAGGTGCCATGGTGGATCGGGGCGGTGGTCGTCGTCATCGCCGGGCTGTGGATGTTCAGCGTATTCGTGAAAACCGGCCAGGTCGAAACTGATTGGGGCCTGCCCGCCTGGCGGAGCTTCGTCGAGCCGAGCCGGCAGCGCGGCGCGGGCGCGTGGCTGTTTGACCCGCTGGATCGCTTTATCGGACGGCCGCTCGTCCGGCTTACTCGGCCGAAGCCGCACGAAGTCGCCGCCCTCTCGCGGCGCGAGCGATCCGACAGCCAGCTCCGCCCGAGTCTGCGGGACTTTGTGCTGCTGTTCATGGTCGCCATCATTCCACTGACGCTGCTCATGCTGCTCGTTTCGGCGCTGGAGCAGCTCACCGGCTGGCCGCTGAGCAAGCTGTTTGCGCCGTCACCTGCGCCATCCGCTGAGCCAGGCGCCCCCCGCACTAATCCGGCCGAGATGGCCGGCGTCATGCTGATGATGGTTGTGATGTTCGGCTCGTTCGGCCTTTTCGCGATTGTCTTCACCCGCCTTGCTGAGCGCACACGTGACGCGGCTGAGGCGCGCCGGCCCATCTTCCGCTCGCTCGCGGCGATCTTGCGGGCGCTGCTGTACCTCGCTGACCCGCTGATGGGCCTTTTCATGGGCGTGCTTGGACTCATCGGCCTCTTCGTGCTCTACGGCATGGCCGCGCCGCCACGGTGGCTCGTCGGAACGGTTTTCGCCGGCGTGGCCCTGCTGGCGACCTGGACGGCGCGGCAGTACCCTGAGGCCAGCGGTGTGGTCTACACGATCACCGAAAACATACGCGCGGCCAGGTCGAAGTAGAAGGGATTGCGACAAAAAGAAAACACGTTCCGGGCGCTCCTGTTGGGGAGGAATCGGTTGTGATTGTGGCCTCGGCGCGGTACGGATCGCCTCCCGAACGATAGGGCACCGTCAAAAATCACTGGGGACGCGCCGGCGACCTGGCCGACACCGATCACGCGTTGGTCCCGGTGGTGCTTATTGAATATTTGGCTCTGGGATGCCGCATAGCGAGGCTTCGGCCGTGCCTTGTTTACCGCCTCTGGCGCTGTCTGGCGCTCCCATGCCGTATGAGACTGGTCGCTGGTGAGGCGGAGCCCAGCAGCCGGTGTCATCACCGGTTGTCTCGCTCCAGAGCACAGTTTGCAGGGGTTCTAGTGCTCATGGAATACGATCCTTGCGGCTCGGGCGCGCGCCGGGTTGTCATAACAAAATAGTCTAACTTGACAAAAGTATCATAATATGATATTATCCATCGGATTGCGCTGGCGTTGTGAAAGCGCCGCGTGCCCTCAATGCAGATTGTCGTTCCCACATCTACCACGAAAGGCAGCAAACAATGGGGCAGTACATCGCTATCGGAGTTGCTTTGATCATCTTGCTTGGCGCGGCGTGGAGCCTGTGGGATCGCTTTCGACAAGACTATGGCGTTGAGGAGTGGATGCTCAAGATGCCGGGTCTCGACGGTGTCTGCTCCGACTACCTGGACTTGATCAAGCAGATGAAAAGTGGCCGCCATGATCGAGAGACGTTACAATATCTAGACTCGCAGCGTCAGGTGACGCATGACCAGATCCTCGGCTATCTCGGCCTGGATCGGTCGTCACCACTCGACGTGGAAGAGTTCGCAAAGCGCTATCTTAATCAATAATTACTGGAGCGAACGCCGCCATAGAGCCGCGGCGCCTGGTGGAGCTACGAAAGGAGTCGGGTTCATGGTAGAGCAGCGTGAGTGGGTGCGCAACCACCGTATCGCCGGGTTTGTCGTTGGTCGCTTTCGTGGTGAGTTCGAGGGGGAGCAGCGCGATCTCATCGCGCTCCAGACGATGGACGGCATACGGGTGGTTCCCGAGGGGTCCGTTTTGCCGGTCGATATGGACTACATGATCCGCCAGACGGCGCTCGATCTGGAGCGCGTCATTGAGGGCATCCTCGAAGGCGGCTTTACCCCGGAGCAGGCCGAGGCGGCCTGGCAGCGCGCCATGGCGCAGACTCGTAAAGCGCTAGCACAGGCGGCGCCTGATAGCTCGGGCTCATAAATCGGCGGCCGGCTTGCTGACACCAGGGACAGGTCATCACGCCTGTCACCTGGTCTATTGCCCGCTGCCGGGCGCCTGGCGTTGACGCCCGTCGTCGTCGAGTGCCATCGCCCCCACCAGCCGCTCCAGCCGGCTGGCCCGCCACACGCGGCCGAGCAGCAAGACTGCCAGTGCGGCGCCTGCCAGGCGGAGCGCAGTGAGCGGCCAGTCAGTCACAATTTCAGCGATGGCGCGCAGGTGCGTGCCGGCAGCTATCAGCACCAGGCTGATGATGCCCAGGGCGATAAGCGGGATGTCTTCACAGCGCGTCGGCAGGTGCCAGCGATCGATCGCCGCGCCGTACGCCACGCCAGCGGCCCAGCCCAGCGCGATCGCGCCAGGCCCCGGTGCAGGGAATGTGCCGAGCATCAGCGCGACCGCGATGACGCACGTAGCCGCGCTACCGCGCCAGCTTGGCGGGGCCAGCTCGACGAGCGGGATGCCGATGCGCCAGGCCAGCAGCGCGCCGAGGCACCGGGCGGCCAGCGCCGGCACGATCACGCTGAGCACCGCGGCGCTCCCACGCCAGGGCGCCGGGATGGCCGGGATGCCGGCAAGCGCCGCCGCTGTGAGGGCGCCGATCAGCGCCTGGGCACGCCAGGTCGCCGCGCCGCTTGGCGGTAGCCCCGGCCGGCTGGCCAGCAGCGCCAGCAGTCCGGTACCGAGGAGCCCCGTAATCTCGATAACCACACAGGCCCCGGCCGCCGCCGCAAGGATCGCCATGGCGGCCCAGCTCGCGCCGGCGCTAACGGCGATCAGCCCACCCGCGCTAAGGGGAGCGTTCCAGCGCTTCAAGCCTATCGCCCGCATAGCATCTCCTCTCGCCAAGCCACCGCTCCTATCATCAAACAGTCGCGCGCGCCTGTTTGCGCCCACGCACCGTGCGCGTGGCGCCGGGCTGCGCGGCGGCGGCTGTCTCGTCGGCCACAACTTCCCAGCCCGTCTCGGTTCGCTCCCAACGCCGCGCGGCGTTGCGGTCACCAGAGCCGCCCAGCGTAAACCCGGCCATTGGCGTGACGATTTCCTCGCCGGCCCGGGCCCGTCGCGCGGCGTCGAACGCTACGATGGTCTCCGCGCCGATACTGTTCAGGCCGTACACGTTGGCCATGAAGCGCGCCATCGACACGCATACGGCGCTGATGTCCATACCAGTAAAGTTCACTACCCCGCCAAGCACCGCCCAATGGGGGATATGAGCTGCCGCGGCAAGGAGTAGACGGCCGCTACCACAGGCACAGTCGCAGATCGCCAGGGGCTTGATGAACGGCTGCGCGGCAGGCACCACGTGCTTGAGGAAGTATGTCTGCTGCGCGTCTGCCGGCAGCATCTCGGCAACCCGCCACGCGATCAGTGCGACGGCGCCGTAGAGGTTGTCGGGGTGGTTCAGCGCTTCCAGCAGCATTCTGGTCACCTGTTCCGAAAATCGCTGGAGGTTGGCCATGCTCATCGCGAGCGGCCACGGCGTGAAAAATTGGCCGCCGTCGCCGCTGAGATCCATGTGCTCGAAGACCGTGCCGGCCCAGTCAAACACGACCTGATCGGCGGCCTCCAGCATGACGTCGAGTGCCTGCGAGAAGATGCTTGTCGCACGCTCCAGGTGCCGTTCGTACCGGTGGCGCATGCGCAGTTCCAGATCGCGCAGATCCTCCGGCAGATCCTCAATCCGGCTGGTGATCGTCCCTGTCGCTGCAATCCGCTTCAGGTCGAGTGGAACCATGCGCATCATACCGCAACCGTAGTCGCACCAGTCATGAAAAACCTGGTATGGCTGATAGCCCTGATCAGCGAGCGTCAGCAGCAGCTTGGCGATGCGCTCTACTGGTTCTGTCGGCGGGTTCCACTGCATCAGCGTGCGATTGTCGCCGGGCTCGCCGACCATCGCGCGCAGCGTGGCGCCGAGCTGGAGGTTCTTTGCGGTCGTTTTTCGCCGGGCAGCCTTTCCAATGCGCTTGCTCATAGGGTCATATCCTCTTCAATCGGCGTGTCGACGACGACGATGCCCTCAGGGACGCGCCGTAGGCCGCGCCGGCGCGATCGCTGGGGCGAGGGCAGGCCGGCCGGTGCGTTTTCGTCCGCCTCCGCAGCCGCTGTGTCGTTCCATGCTTGGCGCTGCTCGGGCGAGGGGAGTGTGATGCCGCGCGCCTCCAGTGCTTCCAGCAGCGATAGCTCAAGGTTTGCTTGATAGCCGTTCAGCCCGTAGAGCATGCACTGGACACGGGTCATCTGCACACAGAGAGGGTCCAGGTCGATGCCAAAAAAGCTCACAACACCCAGGCGAACCGCCCACGGAGGCAGGCTCGATGCCGCCGCAAGCAGCATGACGCCACTACCGCAGCTCGGGTCAATGAAGTTGACCGGCGTGATGTACGGCAGCGCGGCCGGCAGCAGCTTCGTGCGCCAGAACTCCTGCTGGCCGGCCTCGGACATCGCCGCGGCGATTGGGAGCATGAAGCGCAGAATCTTCCCGGCCTCGTTACGCTCGTCTTCGAGCGCGGCCATGACCGCCTTATGGACTTCCTGCTCCAGAAGCGACATTTCAGCCATGAGCTTTGCCGCATTCCAGGGCGTGAAGAATTGATCGGCCCCGTTGCCGAGCTTCCAGCGCATAAACATCACGCCGAGCCAGTCGGCGACACACGTACTCGCCGCTTGCATGAGCTGCCAGAGCGCCTGCGAGAATAGGCGGGGCGCCAGATCGCCGTGCTGGCTGTAGCGCTGGTCGAGGTCCCGCCAGACTTGGCGGACGTCGTCAGGCGTGTCCGGCGGCATCTGGACGATCGATTCCTTGAGCGCCGCCTGCCGGAGATGCAGCGGCAGCGTGCGCAGCACGC
The DNA here is from genome assembly GCF_057073505.1 of Kouleothrix sp. 19917. Lineage (NCBI taxonomy): Bacteria > Bacillati > Chloroflexota > Chloroflexia > Chloroflexales > Roseiflexaceae > Kouleothrix > Kouleothrix sp. 19917. The sequence continues at coordinate 622,663 of NZ_CP097100.1, read as the reverse complement.
CATCGCAGAACGCGACGAAGTCGCGAATGACCGTGTTGTGGCCGTGGCCGGTCCGGCGCGTGATTCCGTCCAGCGTCTCCAGTATGGCGTCGATCGGCTCGCTCGGCGGGTGCCAGATCAGATCGGGGTCGATGATCACGCCGTCAGTGCCTGGGTCGACCGGCGATCCCGGCGCCACACGGCGCATGCCCTTGCCTGTTTCTTTGCCCTCGCGGCGCTCGCGTTTGGTTCGGCTAGCCTTACCCATCATGTCCCCTGTCTGGTTGCTATGCCGCGCTGGCGGGCGTGATCGATGCTCCAGACCAGCTCCTGCGCGGCCCCTGGGAGCAGCCCCCAACTGGCGAGATCGCGCCGCTCGGCGCTGTCCTGCCGCGCCGTACGCGGCACGGCGCACCCCGCGCCGTTGCTGCGCAGCTCGATGTACAGCGGTTCGGTGATCAGTTCCAGCTCCTGGCCAAGTATCAGGACGTCGTCGATCTCCAGTTCGTAGGGCGCGGCGCCCGGGCCGTGCAGCGCCGCCCGGAGGGCCGCCACGCTGGCATCGACACCGGGCTAGTCGAGCAGCATCTGCCGGCCGCGGTTGCTGTAGACCGTGCGGCGCGCGATGACCGCACCGCCACCGCTGGGCTCCAGCTCCAGCATGATTTCTTTGTCCCGCGGCACCTGACCGCGCTGCTCGCGGATGAATTGCCAGAAGAGGATAACCAGCAGGTCGAGCATGTCGATGTTGTTCGGAAACGTTCGGTTATGCTGCTCGTTCCAAATGTGTCGGGTGGAACTGAGTGGCGTGCTTAAAACAGCCCGGCCAGATGCAGACCCAAGACGATGACGGCGATTGCGATCAAAATACCGCCGACCAGCGGCGATGTTGGACGACTTGACCCGAATTTCAATGAAATTCCTTACTGCTTGCCAGGCCCGCGCGCGATCCGTCCGCCGGCCATTACGGCGAGCGCTGCCGCAAGCTCGCCGGCGCTGAGCGCGATAGCGCCCCATGTGCTCGTGTAGCGACGGCGCTGGCCGTCGTCCTGTGTCGTGATACCCGCCGGCTCCTCGCCGGCGGCGAGCGCGCGCCACTCCTGGAGCGTCGCCGGCAGCGACCCGGTCAGGCGCCCGCCCGTGATGGCGCGCACAAAGGCCAGACCTTGCTCACCCTGCTCGGCGAAGAGGTCTGCGAACGAGACCGTGATCAGCTCGCCGTCGCTGAGCACCAGGGGGTACGTGAACCCGATCTCCTCGCCCAGGCGCCCGATCTCGATCGCGCGCTCCAGTTCGGCGCAGGTTATGCGCACGGTGTCATCGCCCAGGCTGATGACCAGGAGGCCGTCGCGCTCCCCAACCCGATCGCCGTGCTCCAGTACGGCTGCGCGCTCGGTCGCAAACACCTCGGTCGCGATGGCTGTTTGGACCATCTCCAGCTCTGAGACAAGCGCCAGCACACTGCCGCACTCGCTGCCGTTCTCGATGTCTCTGAGCATCACGCTGTTACAGGCGTGATACCTCCCCGCCGCTCGAGCGGGGCTTCCTCCGTCGCCGTGTCGCGCCCGCACATGGCGGGACTTATAGACACTCAGGAGGCGTTTTGGCTCTCCGGGTATCCCTCGGCGAGCAGGAGCCGCAGCCCCTCGTGACGAATATTCTCAGCCGCGTTCACATCTCGGTCGTGGGCCGCGCCGCAGGCACACGTCCAGACCCGATCCGCCAGCGTGAGGTCGGCGTTGACCGTCCCGCACGCCCGGCAGAGCCGCGACGACGGGTAGAACCGCCCGATGACCGCCAGGCGCTTCCCTTGCCAGCGAGTTTTGTAGGCGAGCATGGAACGGAGCATCCCCCATGCTGCATCGTAGACGCTCTTGCCAAGGTTGGTTTTCCCCAGGCCCGACACGGCTAAATCCTCGATGCAGATGGCGTCGCACTGGCGAACGAGCGCGGTGGTCAGCTTGTGCAGGTGATCGCGCCGCCTACTTGCGACCCGCTGATGCTGGCGGGCGACCTTCGCGCGAGCCTTCTCCCGGTTCTTGCTGCCCTTCTGGCAGCGAGATAGGTGCCGCTGGAGACGGCGGAGCTTGCGTTCAGCGCGGCGGTAGTGTTTCGGAGCGGGAACACGTCTGCCGTCACTCACGACGGCCAGGTCTTTCAAGCCCAGGTCTACACCCACAGTTCGGGCGGGATCAGGTGGCGGCCGCGGCGTGTCCGGCAGGTCGACGTGAACGATGAGGGTCACGTACCACGCGCCGATCGCATCTTGCTTGAACGTCGCGCTCCTGGGTGTTCCTTCCAGGGGGCGATGCAACACCAACTTGACTGGGCCGATCTTCGGCACCATGAGCATTTCGCCCTCGACCGTCACGCGCTGTGGGATGCGGAATGAGGGCCGCTCCCGTTTCTTGGCCTTGAAGCGCGGGAAGCGCGCCCGCTTCTCGAAGAAGGCTCGAAAGGCCAGATCGAGGTCGCGGATGGCCTGCTGAAGCGCCTGGCTGTCCATCTCGCGCAGCCATGCCGTGTGGGGCTGCTGCTTGAGGGCCGCCAGTTCCGCGCACAGCGCCGTGACCGACAAGCGTTTGCCCGTCGCCTTGTAGTGCGCCTGCCGCCTTTCAAGCGCCCAGTTGTACACCCAGCGCCTGGCCCCGGCGAACTGCCGAAACAGCCCCTCCTGCACAGGAGTGGGCCGCAAGCGGTAACGATAGGCTTTCTGGTGCATCGTCATAGCATTATTCGCTCGGGTGTTCGGATAGCAAAAGTTTATCGCCGAAGAAGCTGTTTGTCGCGCTGCAATGCGCTGGAACGCGCTTCATCCTAGCTGTAAACAGCGTGGGTGTGTCAAGCGACATTCCTATAACGGCGCGCGCCCATACTGGTGGCGCCCGCAAGCAGAACTCGCCCCGTACCAAGCAGCACGGCGCCGCCGTACCAGTCGATAGTCGCAGTCTCACGCCAGTGCGGACGGCCACTTGTCGATGAAGCGTCGGTCACGTCTTTCCATTGACAAACGTATCATAATATGATACGATGTTATCACATTCGTGTGAAGATGTCAACTCACAATTTAACAGCAATGTCAAAAAATCAATCCTGCCGGTCGCCTCGACAACCGCACCAGCCTGTCCAAGCACACTTCTGGCGCAGTGCGCCGCATCGCCGTGGCGCTGATCCCGCAGAACGTTGCTGAATGACTGAAATGACAACGACCTATGCCGATCATCCATTCCGCTCATATCTTCTCTGACCGCGCGCGCCAGATCGCGATACTGGCCTGCGCGCAGCACAGTAACCTCGTGAGGATCGCCAACGGCGCGGTCGCCGCGCCTCCGTCGAGCGACGGCGACGTCGCGCTGATCACGGCCGCCGCGTCGGTTGAGGTGGCGCTTGGCACACCGCCGCGGGCGCGAGTGCCCGCGGCGCTGGCTCTGCGCTATCTGGCCTGGCTCGCCGGGGAGACAGACGAGCGCTCGGGCGACGCGATCCTCAAGCTGGCCGCGCGGAGTTGGTACCAGCTCCGGCGCGAGGGCCGCAGCGACGCGCTCGGGCTCGCGCTTTTTGCGCGGATGCTCTGCCATGCGCTTCATTTGGCCTTCGGCCCGGCGTGCTGCTGCTTCCCCGACAGCGCGCTCGCGCCGGACATCGCGCCGGCGGCGGCGATCGCGCCGGACACCGAGCGGGATCTTGGCCGCGATGTGCTGCGATTCAACGTCTACTGGAAGCACGCGTTCGGCGCGCGGCTGGACACGTTCGAGGCGGCGCTGACTTTTCTGGACGGCCTGGGCCAGACGGTCGGGCAGTCAGATGGCGGCGGGCGACGACGCGTAAACACTCCTCTGCGCCAGGAGGCCCGCGCATGACCTATGGTTACGGACATATCGCGACGCGGGAGGGCGACGACCTATGGTCCGAGCTACACCGCGCGCGCGTCACTCTGCTGGCCCCGGACCGCTTCTTTCTCGGGCGCGACTCAGCAAGCGTCTTCAGGATCACGGGCATGGACAGCACAGCCCCTGTTGGGGTATGCGGCGCGCGCCAGGTGCGGCTTGCCCCGCTGCTCTACCACCGGCTCTCCCGCCGCCTGGCCCCGCGCGGGCCGTTCATGCTGCACACCTGCGGCACACCGCTCTGGCGGAGCGAGACCGGGATGGTGTTTACGGCCACCCTGGAGCCGCATACGGCGTGTCCCCGGTGCAGCAAGGCGGTGGCGTCCGCCGAGCTGGCGCCGCTGCCGGCGGGCCCGGCCGTGGTTGAGGTGGTCGGGACGCTGCATGTGCCGGTCGCGTGCCTGGAGCGGCGCGACGCGCTCCAGATCACCCAGGTTTCTATTGTCGCGGTCGCGCTCCAGCACTCACGTTTCGAGATTTCGACCGATGCCGCCGCGGCGCTCGTCGAGGCGCTGGGCACGCTGCGCGTGGTCGCTGAGATACGGCAGGTGTGGGCGAAACCCGCACCCGCAGGGGAGTAAACCATGTCGGTTTGGGGGTTTGGTATGTCGCAGGAGTGGCGGCGGATCGTCGCTCCGGTCGTCGCGGAGGGCTGGACCGAGCCGCGCAAGACCCGCATCACGCTGGTTCTGCCGTCGGCGCTGTCGATCGAGTGGAGCGGCCCCCGGCTGTACCGGGTGACCGGTCAGGCGGAGCTGGGCATGCTGCTGTGTGTCGCCGACACGCCGGACGGCACGCCCGGCGACCGGGTGCTGGTGGAGCATAAGGTCTACGAGCGGCTGCTCACACGTCTCGACGCGCCGCGCAGCTACTTCTTCGTGCATCCGTGCGGTCTGCCGATCTGGCGCGACCCGGCTGGCGGCCTGACCTTCTCGACGAAGTTCACGCCGATAGCGCGCTGCCCGCAGTGTAACGACGAGATCCGGCTTGACGACTGCGCCCCGCTGGCCAATGGCCCGGCGGCGTTCACGATCGAGGTCGGGCCGGCCTTCGACGAGGCGGTGTTTCAGCGCATGGCGACGGTCGCGACGCTCATCTCGGCGGTGCCGCGGCGCTTCCGCGTTGAGGCGCCGGTGGGGCCGTGGATGGCGGTCTTTCTGGCTAGACAAAAGGGCGTCCAGCGGACTGCGCTGGAGGGCTACGGGCTTGCCGCGCCGCTGCGGGAGGCCGCCTGATGCCGCCGCTGCCCGAGCACGATGATGCGTATGCAGATGCGCTGGATGTCGCGCACGAGATCGCCGAGCAGGCGACCGCGCGGCTGGAGGCGGCGCTCGCCGAGGGTCGCCCGGCGCGCGCGCTGGCGTGCGCGGAGATCCTGTGCTGGTTATTCGAGTACACCGCGGCGCTGCCGCCCGAGCCGGCGCATGTCCGCGCGTGGCAGGCGCGTTACGCCGAGCTTGCGCCCAAGCCGGCGGTTGTTGCCGGCGCAGATGACGATGCGATCGACGCCTGGGCGGTGCTGCTCGATCTGGCCCTGGTCGTTCATACGGATCTGTCGTCGCAGGTGGCCGCGCAAACACTCGCGGGCCAGCCGCCTGCGGGGCTCACGCTGGCCGCGTGAGAGAGGTTTGGGAAACGGCGATCCGCGCTCGCTAGCTGGAGGAACTGATGGCAACGCGTGAGGATGGGGTATTTCTGCTGCCGGCGGCGCCGGATGTGGATTCCCACGATTTTATGCTGTACGGCGCGGAAAGGGCCGTACAGGCGATTATGAACAAAGCGGCGAAGCTCGGTATCTCCGAGGTTGGCCAGCCGTACCCTGCGACAATCGGCCTGCTGCGCTGGATGGAGGAGCAGCTTCAGGCCACCGCAGAGTGGCTGACGCGCGGGCAGGCCAGCTTTAGCCCGGGCGTCATGCCGGTCTACCGCGAGGCGATCGTCGGGCTGCGCGACGGCCTGGAGCTGGCGGGCGATGAGGTTCCCGACGCCGGCGCGCTCGGGCCCTGGCTGCGCCCGATCTACCCGCGCCAGGCAACTACCGCGTCGCGGGCCTCCGGCATGGTTGCCGCGCTGCAAGCGGCCCAGCAGGCGCGGGCGCTGGCGCAGGCACAGCCGCCGCGGCCGGACGCGCTCCCGATCGAGCTGAGCCTGCTGGACCGGCTTGCTCCCGCCGCCGCCGCGCGCGTCTTCGCGCGCAGCGCCGCGCAACTCGCGCCTGATACCCTGGAAACGGCTACCGCCCAGGCCGCGATCGGCATGGTCGATGACGCGCTGGCCCGGCGGTCGGGCTGGGCGCCCCACGAGGCCGACGCCGCCGCGCAGGCGCTTCTTTCGCTCTGGCGGCAGCATGCGCTGGACCTGGAGCACGTTGTGCTGCGCGCGGTGATGACGGTGGCCTGCGGCCTGTTCGGCAATTTGTGCGAGGAGGCGTGATGACGACGATGCTGCATCTATTGCAGGCGGGCCTGCGCCTGGACACGCTCGCGCAGTATGCCGCGCAGGCACGCGCGGCCGCGACAGCGCCGGCCGCGACAGCCGACTGGCAGCAGTGGGAGGGCCTGGCCGAGCGGGCGCTCTCTGAGCTGGACGGGGCACTGGACCGCGTCGAGCCGACCGTGCCGGACGTCGCGCTGCATTCGCTGCGCGACGTCGCGGACATCCTGTATCTGAGCGCGCTGCGCAAAGTACACCGGCAGCAGTGGGAGCAGGCTGCGGCGCGGGCGCTGAATGCCGCGATCGCGCTGCTCTACGCCGGGAAGGAGCGCGAGGCGGCGCGGATCGCCCACGAGGTCAGCGGCTGGGCGCACGGCAACGCCGTGCTGGCCCTGCTGGAGTATGGCATCGCGTATGGCCTGCCGGATGCGCCGGCGGCGGACGAGGCGTTGCAGCGCATGGCTGACCAGGGCATCGCCGATCAGTGGCGGCTGGCGCGGCGCTATCTCCAGGCGCGCGGCTGGCTGGCGCGGCTGCTGGCCGAGCGGGAGCGCCACATCGTGCCGATCGTTACGCGCCACGGCGGCGTGCCGGACGAGATCGTCGGGCAGTACCCGCCGACATCGCCTGGTTTCGCGTTGAGAGGCCCGGCGCCGCGCTCGACCACTTCTACGTCAGTGTCCACCGGGGCGCGACCCTGCTGGCCGAGCGCGTCATGTTGTGGCAGACCTCGGTCGAGCTGGGCGGGCAGCGGATCTACGGCCCGACCGTAACGCGGGAGCATGGGTTTGTGAGCGAACAGGGCGAGTTGGTATGACCGAGGTATTGATGTTTGCGAACGAGGAGCGGATTGTCCGGGCGATGGCCGGGGTGAGCGTCTTCCTGCGCACCCTACTGCCCTTCCCGCAGAAAGGCGGCGCGTGATGGCCGGACGTCGCGTGCCGGCGGCGCAGAGCGCCGCCGAAGCGAGCAGGACGGCACCGCCGCGGGTCGACTGGGCGCGCTCCAGCCAGCTTGCCCAGGCCATCGCCGCCGGCTACGGCGCCGATGTATGTTGGGAGGCGGCGATCGTGGCGCTGCTGTTGCTGGGCCGCCCCACAGGCGCGCGCTATGTCGAGGGCTTCCTCATCCCGCCCGACACCGACCTGCCGGACGATGCGCTGCCGATCGCGCACGGCTGGGCCGAGCTTGCTGACGGGACGATTCTCGACCCGCACCAGGCGGCGATCCGCGCGGCGCTGCGCGGCCGTCCCGAGCCGTCCTACCTGGCCGTGCGCCGCTATCCGCTGGAGGATGTGCTGAGCGCGCACCAGCGACGCGCCAGGTTCCCGCTGATGTATCACGGCCGGGCGGAACCGGACGATCCCGAGGTCCTCGCCGTTCGCGCTGAAGCGCTGCGCCTCACGCTGGCGGCGCGCGCTGCGTGGAGGAGGCGCGCATGACCTTCTGGGAGCACCGAGGCGCGGAGCGCGCGGCGCTGGAGCATGCGCTTGAGGCGGCCCTGCGCGAGATGCTGGCCCAAGGCCGGGCGGTCGATCTCGACGCGCTGGCCGCCGAGCTGTGGGCCGCGCAGGTTGTGGCTGTGGGCCTGCCGGCCGCGGCGGTGGATGAGCTGGTGGTTGGCGTGCTGCGGTCCCTGACGCAGGAGGATGATGTGGCGGCGGCCTGGGCACGCGCCGCGGCGGCGGCTGCCTCCACGCCCGGGCAGCAGGTGCGGCGCCTGCTCGCGCTGTGCGACGTCCGGCCGCCCATGCCGTTCTTCCAGCGCGTGCTCGACCTGCTCGTGTCCGCGCAACTGGCCGCCGCCGCGGCGACGGGCCGCGCCCGGGCGGTGCTGCTCGCGACAGTGGACGAGGCGGCCCGCTGCCACCAGGCGCGGCTTCCGTTCATACCGCTCAGCGACGATGAGCGCGACGCGCTGCTCCAGGCCCCCTACCGGATCGACCGGTTCCGTTCCGGGAACGGCGGGTGGCCAAACCCGCCGCAGCGGGTCGGCTCGACCACAGTGCTGGCCTGGGAGGAGGCTCGTGAGGCAGTGGCAAACACATCACTTGCGCAGGACGAGCACCTCCAGGTGTTCGACGCGTGCGGCGTGCATGTGCTGGCGGCGGGGCCTGGGCGCGTGGAGGATATGACGGTCGTCGACTGGTGGGTCGCGCAGCGGCGCCGTGAGGCGCGAGCGGCAGAGTTGGTGCGCGCAGCTGCGGCGCGGGGCGCCCGGCTACATCGCCCTCGCGCGGGCGCCGCTCCCCTCCGTGCCGGCCCGTGCGTCGTGTGCCAGGCCACCACAACGCTCTCCGTGCAGCTTCCTGGCGACGCGGCGGATGGCCTGGCGTGCTGCCGGCGATGTTTTACGGCATTTCAGCAGGAGGCAGTATGAAACAGCATTCCGCAACTAACACGCTCGGCAAGCTCCTCGACGGGGTCGCCGGCACATTGGACATCCTTCTCGACCGCTACCCCAGCGACCCGAGCGACGCGCTGGGCCGCGTGAGCGCCGATGTGCTCGCCGCGATCGCCGACCGCGCGGGGCTGCTGGCGCTGCTGCCCGAGCAGGTCAATGCGCAGACTATCGCGGCGCTGCTCGGGCGCGACCAGCGAGATGGCGGCGCGCCCGATACACTGCGGGGCGGGCGCGACCTGGTCGCGGTGCTGGTCCAGGCGTACCGCCGCGCGCGCGTGGCGCCGGAGACTCAGGCCGCCATAGCAAGCCACGAGTCCCATATCGTGGCTTCGCCGGCTGCGCGGCCGGCCTGGCCGGCGCTGGCCTGGGTGGTCCCGTTCATCCGGGCTGTCGACGACGACCTGGTCGAGGACGGTGTGCTGGCGGCCAGCCGCGGCGAGCTTCTCGCGATGGCTGAGTATGCCGCCTTCGCCGCGCACCTTCGCCTGGAGTTCGACGATCCCGACATGGTCGGCCAGAGCGAGTACCGCGCGATCTACGACGTCTGCGAGAGCTTCTTCGACGGCGAGCCGGACCACGTGCCGGCCATTCTGCGCGAGTTCATCGCGATCGCGCAGGCTATGCTCGAACGGATCGGCGAGTCTCCGAGTGGTGGTGAGGCGACCGGTTTGGAGCATGCCACGCGAGAAGGGATCTAGCGCGCGCCCAGCGCCGCCAGGAGCGGCGCGACGGTGGGCAGATGGTATAAGAGTTGCCTGCCGTGGATCATTGGCGCTGACGACGCAATAGCTTGGAGCGTTCTGACGCCGCAAACCATCACCTGCAATAATGCTGAGCGACGCGCCAGGAAGGCCGCTGACATCTCAGCGCTAGTCGAGGACATCATGACAACTCCAACGTTGAACGAGGATCAGGTTCGCATCCGGCGCGCGGCGCGCGCTGATGCGCTGCTCTGCGTGCTTGCGGAGACCTTCCCCCACCCGCTCACGCGGCGAACGCTCGATAGCTGGCCGCTTGCGCTGCGCGCGGCGATCGCCAACCGCGACGCGTTCGCCGCATGGCTCGCGCCGCGCGTTCACCTCGAAGCCTGCGACTCGCCGGCGCGCGATCTGCTGACCAGCTACCTGTTGGCGTCCGAGCAGCAGCGCCCGCGGTGCGCGCCCGCCTGGCCCGAGCTGGCCTGGGTCGGCCCGTTCACGCAGCTCCTAGACGACCGCTGCGCGCGCGAGGGGCCTGTCGAGCTAACGCTTGGACGCGAGGAGCTGCTGGCCTACCTGGAGCAGGCCGTCACGCTCACGCGCGCGCGCCTGGCGCTGCTGCCGGAAGTTGAGGGGCCGCTGCCGGACGACGCGGTGCGCCGCGCGATTGTGTTGTTGGTAGAGCCATACGCGGACGACCGGCCGGACCTGGTCGAGGCTACGCTCATGGCCACGATTGGCCAGGCCGTGCGCATCCTGCACCGCGTGCGGGGCGGGAGACCGCTGCATGCGGCGCCGCCTGCCACGCCGGCGCTGGTCGGCGAGCTAATCGAGCGGATCGGTGGCGTGCTCGACTGCGTCCCGGGAATGGCGGACGACTGCGCGGCCCTGGCCACTCTGGTGGACGAGGCGCGGCTGCTCCGGCCGCTCGCGGCGGCAGTCCTGGCCTGGGACGGCGACGCGGCGAGCGGGGCGTCGCTGCTCACGGCCTGGCGGGCGGCGCTGCTGCGCGAGCTGGATGCCGGCCATCTGCCGGCCGCCGTCTACGCGTCCGGCGCGGCGGAGAGGGCGAAGGCGGCCTGATGAGTGCTGGAGACGCCAATAGCGCGCGATCCCTGGTCGACCGCGCCCAGGCGCTGGCGGCGCTGCTGCCTCGCACGCTGCGTATCGGCGAGCGTGAGGTCAGCGGAGCGTGGATCGGACAGGCTCTGCCGAAAGAGCGCGGCGGCGCGACGTCCCAGGACGAGGCCGAGCTTCTCGGCCCGGGCGGGGTCCGGCTGTGGCTGTACCGCCTCGTCCTCGGGCCGGGCAAGCCGCCGCGCATTCACATGCAGGCGCAATTCCCGGATGCGGGCGACTACTACACGTACCATGACCCGCGCTTCGAGCGCTCATTTGGGGCTTGGCGCGATGACGCTGCCATTGCCAGGGAGATGGCGCAGAGGCTGCTGCCGGACTATTTAGCGTATTTTGCCGTGGTCGCTCGGCGGAAGGAGGTCGGCTGCGCGATCGCCGATCGGCGCTACAACGACCTCGCGCTTGTGGGACAGGTTCTGACCGCGGATCTGCCCGACCTTCCGCCATCCGCACGCGTGCCTCGCGTCCGCAACCGCGTCAGCATCTACTACAGCATCGAGCGGCCGGACGGGCTGGAGGTAACCGCTGAGTCGCCCGAGATAGGCGCGGTAACGCTCAAGCTGAGCGGACTCAGCGTTGAGGATGCGCTGGATCTGCTGGAATACGCCATCGCCCAGCGGCGCTCGGCGCGGGATGGGGGCTGATCGTTCCCGCGGACATGCCGTGGCGAGGTCCTTGCAATATCCCGCGGCATGAGGCCACTCCAGCCAGGAGGCAGATAATGTACGAGACGACGACACATGCCCCGATCATCGCAGGCGCACGGGAGAGCGCGGTCACGCCCCATCTTGCGCGGCTGCGCTGGCTGCTCGGGACGCTCTGGCGTGCGCGCTACGAACTCGTGGGGCTCGTGCTGCTCCTGGAGGCGGCGGTCGGCCTCCCTGCAACGATCGCGGTGTTCGTAGGGTACGATGCCACAAGCGTGCTGATCGTCGCGCTGGCCGCCACGTGGGGCGCGTTCGTCATGGCGGTAGCTTGTACCATCCGAGAGGTGAGTCGATCCGAAGCTGAGTCGCACGCGCTACCCGGCACAAGCTGATCTTTTCTGGTACCATGCACAGCATCGGGATGCGCTGCACGTGGCAATGAAGGAGCCCCCGCCGATGCCGGAATATTGGTCAGCGACTGTGGTCGACCAGGTTCATTGCCTGACGGTGCTGGATCGGCGAGTTGCGGAGTGCGACGAGGCTGCGGCGGCGATCCATATCCAGGCTGCCGTGCAGGCCGTGCTCGCCTACGTGCGCAGCTACGGCGATCGGTACGAGGCAGCCGGTATCATCCTGCTCGCGCCGCTCGGTATCCGCATCGACCCGCCGGCCCGCTTCCCGACGATTGGCCGCGCGGGTGGGGAGCAGGCGCAGGGAGCGCGCGCGAGCGCGGCGCCGGGGCTTATCGACATCGCCCGCCTGGGCGAGACACCACACCAGATCGCCTGCGCGCTGGCCGACGCCGGCCTGGAGGCCGCGAGCTGGCGCGACCGGGCCGGTGCGCCGGCCGATCTGTTCTGGCCGGTCCCGCGCGCGTACCTCGACGGGGATGATCAGACATCATTTCTTAGTGAGCGACGTCGCGACCGCGTGCTGGCGCGACCTAATGACACGGTCATTGTGGAGTTGCCACTGAGTGTTGTCGCGCGCCCTGGCGCGCCGCTAGCCTGGCCGGATACACCGCCTCCCGTCCGCATCGACCTGGAAAGACGACCGACATGAGCCTGACAGGCCAGATCCGCGATTTATCCAGCCCGCTGCGCCGCTGGATGGAGACGATCGTGGATCGCGCCCGCGCCGCGGAGGCGGCGCGCGGCGTCAACGATCTCCTGGCTCCGATCCCGCCGCTACGGGTCGCGTCGAGCGACCACGCCGCGGTGGCCGCCGCGCTGCGATTGGCCATGCGCGGCTGGGCGATGGTGCCGCCCACTCCGCGACCCGCGCCGATGAGCAGCGAGCAGGCGCACGCCGCGCTGGCCCAGCCCGCCTTTGGTGCGGTTCGCGCCGGCGCCGAGGCTGCGCAGGCGCGGCATCGCTGGGAGGCAGCCGTCGGGGTTGCCGCCGGCCTGCTGGCCATGGCGCTCACCTCGCGCGACAACGCCCTGCGGTCGCGGGCCTACCTCGCGCTGGCGGCGTTTGTTCGGGTTGCGCGCGACGACACGCTTCCGCCACTGCTGGCCCACGCCATAGTAGCGCGCCCCGCAGCGGAGACGGTCCGCGCGATCGTGAACGCGACGCCGATGGGGGCGGTCGCCGACATGGTGCAGATCCTCTCGACCGTGCGCACGGTGTGGGGGGCCGAGCTAGACGCCGATGTTGCCGTCGCGCCCATACTGCCTGGGGCCGCCCTCGTGGGCGGCGCCGACGTCGACTGGATCGTCCGCGGAACGCTGTGGGATGTGAGCGCGAGCGCCGCGGCGCGGCCGTTCGGCCGCGAGGATCTGCTGACCGGGCTGGCTGCGGCGCTGCTGGACCCCTATGGCGAGGCCGGCATCACCGCGCTCGGCTGGTACTTCGCGCGCCACCGGCAGCGCCACGCCGTCGCGCTTGCCGATCTCCTCACGCGGCTCGATTTGCCGCCGATCACCGAGCTGCGCGAGCGCTTCTGGCGCGACCTCTCGCCGCACAGCCGCCCGCTCGATCCCCGGACGCGGGCCGCGGTGCATGAGGCCCCCGCAGCGCTCGCTGACGTGCTGCGCGCGGCGCTCCCCGGCATCGCCGGGGCCATGTCTCGTCGTGAAGTGCAGATCCGCGCGGCGCCAGCCAGCGGAGTGTGGGAGTTGGTCGATCCCCAGGGCGCTATCGAGCGTCTGCCAAACGGCTGGTGCGTTGCGCTGACGCTCCAGGTCAGCGGCGCGCTGGCGCTACTGGTCGCCGTCGCGGCGCCCGGCAAGCCGCTGCGCTGGGCGGTAGCGCGGGCCCTCGCACCCCGCGAAGGCCGGCTGCCAGTCGCCTCGCTCCCGGTTCCGCTGAACGAGGAGCATCCCTCCTGGCCGGCGCTGATCCGGGGTGTCCAGGAGCGGATGAATATCCTCCAGCCGGACGCGTCGTCCTCCTAACGCGCACCTTTCCAGCCGTTTGTAGAGGTCTGCATGTCCGGCATTGTGTCGCAGTGGTATAATCGTGCAGCACCTGCTGCAGGGACCAAGTATGAGCCAGCACGTCGTATCAACGCCAGTTTGCTACAATGGCGTCGTCTAGCGCAGCGCTTGCGAGGCGCGACTCGCGGTCTTCCTCACGACCCTGCGCATCCCGTTCGTTCCCCAGCCGCGGCGTACGCGGTTGACGGCATTGGCTATCTCCCAGACTTCGAGCTGCCACGCCGGCTGTGGGTCGACGTCAAGGGCGCATATGCGCCCCCAGTCGACGCCTGGCGGAAAGCGGCGCTGGTCGTGCTGGGGTTTGGGCGCGTGCTGATGTTCTGATCCGGTGACGATTGGCTGAGCAGCGGCCTCTACATCCTGGTGCGCAACACAACAGTGTTTCTTGGCTATCCGCCGCGGGAGACGCTGATTGACCCGGAGCGTGATTGCGCGTTCGAGCACGGCGATCGGGTGATTACGATCAGGAGGCGCGCGGCGTTCTGGACGATCTGCCGCCACTGTAACAGTCCGGGGCTCGTCGTGAGCGAATCCTCCACCGGCTGGTGCTTTGGCTGCGACACGACCGAGTCCGGTGATCGTCATCATCCGCATCTGGAGCTGGCGGCCAGGGCGGCGCTCGCCGTACAGTTCGAGCGCATGGCACAGGCCCCGCCGTACCAGGCGCGCGGGTACGCGGTGCTAGGACCGGACCGCTTTCGGCGCAAATAAAACGCCGGCGAGCTGGCAGATCGCCGGCGTCGTGGTATTATCGTGTGGCCGATGTGAGCGAAAGGTTTCGCGATGGCCAACGGACGTGAGACATGGCGTGCGGAGATCCAGGCCGCCCTGGCCGATCCAGAGGTCTGCCAGGCGCTCGGCCGGGCCGTGCTTGCCATCCATGGCGCCCTCGATCCGTATCCACGCTTTGCAGCGCTTGAGATCGCGCAGGCCTACGCACGGGCGCTGGCGATCGCGCACTACGACGCGACCATACGCAGCGGTTGGCGTCAGCGCCTGCATGCCGATGGGCGGGAGGTGGGGCCGTTTCCCGATATCCAGCTCACCGATATCGCCCAACAGCTCTGCTACGACGCCTGGGAAGCGCCCACGACGGCGGAGCAGGTCGCGCTCGCCGAACTCGCGCTGCGGCTCGATCCCAACTGTGCCGATGCCTTCACCATCCTCGCGGAAACCACCACGCACAATCTGCATGACGAACTCCTCCTCTACGAGCAGGCCATGCGGGCCGGCGAGCGAGCGATTGGTCCCGACCGCTTCGCGGAGTGGAAAGGCTCATTTTGGGGCATCGTAGAAACCCGGCCGTACATGCGTGCCCGTTGTGGTCTGGCCGACTGTCTCTGGAAGCTCGGCGAGCATCAGCAGGCGATCCGGCACTATCAGGAGCTGCTGCGCCTCAATCCCAACGACAACCAGGGCATCCGTTACCTCCTGGCGTCGGCCCTGTTGGAGGTCGGGGATGATGCCAGCTTCGCGGCGCTCATCAAGCAGTGGCTGCGGACCCTCGCGCCAGGACGAGGCACAGCAGCGCGCGACGGGGCCGATGACGGTGAAGGCGCCGCCTGGCTGTACCCCCGGGCGCTCTTCGCGTTTCGCCGCCACGGCCCAGGACCCGACGCACAGACGGCCCTCGCGCGTGCGCTGCGGCAGAACCGACACGTTCCACCCTACCTGCTTGGCCACCGCGCCCTGCCCACGCGCCTGCCGCCAGCCTCTAGCCACGGCAGCCCCGAGGAGGCGCTGTCCTATGCGCTGATCGGCTTCCAGAGCTGGAGGAACACCCCCGGCGCGCTCGACTGGCTGGCGGCCGAGACACCGGCTACACCGCGCCGAGCCGGTCGACGGAAAGGGCGTGACGAGTCATGAGCGACGGTGGGGTGAACCATCCTCAGCAACCAGCTGCATCCGCATCACTGGGTGCGGCGTGGCCGCAGGACCGGCTCGCCGGCCTCCTAGACGAGGCCGAGGCGATCGCCCATCTCCTCGCCTCAACGATCGCGGAGCACCAGGACCGACGCACGGTCGATGGGCACACCGGGAGCATCCTCATCACCGATCTGCGCGATGGTATCGCATTGCTGGTGCGCGCGACCACCGTGGCGCTGTGGCTTGACGCTCCCGGTGATGGTCACGGGGACGCGGCCGCGTTTCCGTCGTTGCTGGATGCGCGTGCGCAGGCCGGCGCGCTGCTCCACCCCGATCGTTGGCAGAGTCAGGTTGAACTGCTGGCCGGTCGCCTCGTAGCGAACCAGGCGCTGCAGGGCGATAACCGCACAGCGCTGCTAGAGCTCGCGGGGGAGCTCGCGCGCCAGCTGGAGCAAGTAGGGCAGGCCATCGAGGCGCGTGTGGCCGGGCCACAGCGCGCGAACACGGCCTGGGCCGTGGAACGGCTCCTGACTGAGCTGGAAGGACTGGAGCAGGCCGACCAGCCCCAGCCCGTACCGATCCCGCCCCTGCCGCCATGGCCCGAGACGATGTGGCGGATCGCGCCCGATGGCCCTGCCGCGACCGCGACGATTATCGCAGTCGGACGGCAGGCCGCGTGTGATCTCGATCGCGCGCTGCGGCGGGTGCGGCAGGAACCGGCCAGTGCTCCGGCGTATGCGCAGCAGCTCGTGTCGCCGATCGACCGCTCGCTCGATGCCATCCGCCGGGCGCGGGTCGTCTCCGGCGTGCTCGGATTCCTCATCCACCGCGCACGGTATGCGCTTCCGTCCATCACCCCGGTCCCGCTGGTGACGATTGCGCCGTGGGCGATTGCCGGCAGTCCACTCCCGACCCTGGAGCAGACGCGGAAGGCGCTCGTCGCGCAACTCATGGCCACCGTTCCCGCCAGCCAGCAGCGCCGGCACACACAGCGCGTGGCCGCGGGTCTTCGGCGTCTTCTGGCCGCGCTAGAGGAGGCACTGGCCGATATTGATCACCAGGGACGGGCATGCGCCGATAACCAGCTCCGCGCCGAGCGCGAGGCGGACGCGGCGCTTGCCTCGCTCACCCATGGCGCCGCCGCCGATCCTCGCCCGGAGCCGCCGTGGCGCGACGACGATCAGCGGGCTCAGGCATACCGGCGGAGGCTCGTCACCTTCGCGCAGGGTCTGTGGGGGCGCGTGCTGCGCATCCAGGACGGCGAGACGTGCCTGGTGTTGGTCCGAGAAGCCCTCGACGCGCGCCGCTGGGTGCTGCTGCGCGAGGCGGTGCTTCGCCAGCTCGCCGATCTGCGGGAGGCTGGCGAGCGACCCACGCTGGAGGAGTTGCGTCCACGCTGGCAGGCCCGCACCTGGTGGGTCTGGAATGAGATCGAGGGCGATTCGCTCTTCTCGGATGCCGTCAGCGCCGCAGCCCGCCCGGTGCGCATCCGTGCGCTGCACGACCTGATCCGCGCCGATTTGGTGGCGGTCTGTGAGCGGACGGTCGAATCGATCAGCGAGGCGCTACGGGATGCGGTGGTCGCGGAGCAGCGCCTGCGGCGCCACAGCCTGGATCCCGTGCCATGGGGACAAGCGGCGCGGGCAGTCTTGGCCGAGATGAGCGCGCAGGAGCGACCGACGCCGCCCACTGTCTGCTGTGATTGTGGCCGGCCCACGAACAACGGCGCCTATCAGTGCCGGCGGTGCGATCGCATCGAGGAGCGCCGGTATCTAGCCGGCACGTAGTGCGGCCACGCCGGCCAGACCAGGATCGCCGATCCACCGATCGGCGAGGAGCCGGTGGAGGAGCGGCCTACGGATCTCCTGAAGCTTCGGCCGGTGCGGGAGCTAGTCCAGCGCCTGCGCCGCCGGCATTTACGCGATCATCGATGCGCTGAGCCGGCAGCATTGGAGGTTTTCCTGGAGTAGCCAATGGTACCCGGCTGCGGAGCGCTGTGTGTAACGGCGCTCCGCCTCCGATGAGGCGCAGCAGATACCTGTCCCCAAGCACCACGACTGGATCAGGTAGCATCGGTTAGTCGGCATAACGAATGGGCGATCAGTGGGGTTGGAATCAGGATGAGTAATGCGATCAGATCTGCGGTCAGCCCGAGCTACGCCATCGGGGATGGCACGGGGGTATGCAGTGTGCACATAGCAACCCGGCCGCTGGACTGCGCACGTCACAGATCGGGAAGGGATACTGAAAGGTCGACCACGGGATCTGTACCAGCTCCCACGCGCGGGTGACAACCCACACTCGACCAGGAATCGGACCGTATCGCGCCGCTCGACGAGCGTTAGGCTTTTCGCCAGCAACTCCTTGAGCGCGTCTGCCTCGAGTTGCACTCTGCCAGGAGCCGCTTGAGGCGGCCACTCTCCTTTGCGAGAGCCTTGAGACGCTGTGCCTCGGCCATGGTCATGCCTCCGAACTGCTTCTACCAATGGTAGAAGGTCGTCTCACTGGTGCTGTGTGCCCAACAGCTCGCGCTGATCGACTGCTCGTCACGCTCGGCTTGCTCCAAGATCTTGATGATCTGCTCGGCCGAAAACTGGAGGTTTTTCATGGCTGTCCTCCCGTTCCTGGGCTGACTCTACCGCATCAAACTGCTAGATTTCGGGAGTCATATCATCCACTGCAGCCTCGAGCATTCGGGCAGCTTTCAAGCGTCATCCAGATCCTGGACCGGGCACGCGGCGTGCTGCATGGTATCATGCAAGTTCCACCATTCCTGCAGCACTCTGGACGGGAGAAGGAGCCTATGACGATGCTTGACATAGTGCCGACGATCACGGTGGTGAGCGCCGGCGAACAATACGGCCGCTTTCAGATCGCGCCGCTGGAGGAAGGCCACGCCGCCGCGCTCGGGAACGCTCTCCGGCGGGTGCTGCTCTCGTCGATCCCGGGCGCCGCGGTCACCAAAATCAACATCGAGGGCGTGTACCACGAGTTTTCGACGATCCCTGGGGTCCGCGAGGACGTGCCCGAGCTGGTGCTGAACGTCAAAGGATTGCGGTTTCGGTGCTATGCCGAGCGGCCGGTGCGGGTCGCGCTGGTGCGCCACGGGGCCGGCCCGGTCCGCGCCAGCGACATCGACACGCCATCGAATATCGAGGTGGTCAACCCCAACCACTACCTCTGCTCGCTCGACTCGGATGATGCCGAGCTGTCGATCGAGCTGACCATTGAGCGCGGGCGGGGCGCGCTGCTCGCCGACATGCGCGACGCGCCGCTGCCGATCGGCGAGATCGCGGTCGACGCGATCTTCACGCCGATCCCCAAGGTGAATATGGTCGTTGAGCGCCTGGCATCCGCCGGCGAGCTGGCCGCACATGCGGCGGTGCTGCTCGAAATCTGGACCGACGGCTCGCTCAAGCCAGGCGACGCCCTCTCCTACGCGGCGCAGCTCCTAGCCCAGTACGCGCAGGCGATCGCCAGCTTCGACCAGTCGGCGGTCGCGGTCAAGGAGCCGCACGCTCCAGGCGCGGCTATACCTGCGGAGATTTACGATTTGCCGATCGACATCCTGGATTTGACGACGCGCACCTACAACGCCTTGAAGCGCGCCGACATCACTAAGATCGGCCAGATCCTGGGAAAGGACGACAAGGCCTTGGCCAGCATTCGCAACTTCGGTGCGAAATCGGTCGAAGAGATCAAAGACAAGCTGCGTGAACGCGGCTATGGCAACGTCGAGCAGACGCCTGAGCCGGGGCTGGAGCTGGCGGCAGGCTGAGGAGGCGCATCGTCACGTGCTGCAGCCTGGCCCGTACACGGATCGTCGTCGAGGATCCAGACCTGGTCACGTTCGTGCGGCGCCTGGAGCACCAGGCCGATGCATTAGCGCTGAGCCGGGGGCGACAGGCCCTGCTCAACGTGCGGCTGCGGGACCTGGAGGCATGGAGTCTCCAGCAACTCGAGGCAGTCGCGGATACGCGCGACGGCCTGGTGATTCTGATGATCGCGCTAAAGAAAAGGAGCGTGATGGCCCGTCAACACTGGTGGACCTGGTCCCTCGGGCTTTGTTTGCTGCTCATCTTGGCAGCCTGCGGCGGGCCGGCCAGCCCGCCACCGCCAGGACCGGTGATTCCGCTCATGGTCGGCGGCCAGACTGTAAGCGTCGAGGTCGCGGCGACCAACTCGCAGCGCCAGCGCGGGCTCATGGGCAGGACCAGCATCCCGGACAATGAGGGCATGCTGTTTGTGTATAAAGTGGATCAGCCGGGGCTCTGGTACTGGATGAAAGATACGCCCACGCCGCTCTCCATCGCGTTTATCGGCAGCAACAAGCGGATCATCAATATGGCTGATATGCAGCCGATGGACGACAAGACGCACTACACTACCGCGGCGCCCTGCCGCTACGTCCTGGAGCTGAATGCGGGCTGGTTCGCCCGCCACGGCGTCAAGCCCGGCGACCAGGTCGAGTTTACCCTCCCGCCCGACCTCAACGTCGATTGATGACGGTGCGGAACGGCAATCCGGTGCTGCGGTCGGATCGGCCTGGCAGGTTGATAGGTGGGGAGCAAGAGTGCCCGATGTCGGATGGACGACCAGCCGCGATCCGTGCAGAGCGTTGCTGCGCGGCGCGCCGGCACAAAGTCTCCCCTCGGCCGCGGCGGATGGACGCTGTTTGCAGCGTCCCGCTCTTCTCACCGCTCTGCTGCTTTAGCGACGATGGGGCGCTGACGGAGTTTCGCGCCAATACAGGCTTGGGACAAGTGAAGTGAGATTTGTTCTCTGCGACACAGTGTTCCAGCCACATGCGCGTAGGCAGTGACCTCATTCCTCTTGTCCATTGTGGTGCGTTACGCGCCTCCCGTATGAGTGTCACCGCCTTCACCGTTGTGGCCTATGCACCCCTGACCCGACACCTTCGGGCCGTCTGCCTCCTGTTTCCTATCCTCCGTCAGCTCGACAGGCATCGCGGGAAGTGGCACGGCCAGCAGATCTCCAACGGTCTAGCGTCGGCTGGTCTGCCCGGCCGCCATCGCTGGGTCCCTTGGCACTAGCGCTGCCTCTGCCGTTCCCACCCCGGTCAATCGGCTGCGCCAGGGCCTGTCGTAGCGACTCCTGCGGTTGCACAAACTGGTAGTACGCGCCCACCGCTCCAAGTGCATCAGCAACTGCGGCGCGTCCCCGTGCCGGCCTACTTCCGGGGCGCCTGGGCCGGCTACATAGATCACACCATCTCCGGCTACGGTAAGCGCGGCCGAGGAGTGCCTGTTCCGAGTGGATCTCAACCCGCTGCTCTATGGTCGCGACGATCGCACAGTGCCGCTCGTCCACGGAGAGCGACTTCATGCGGCGCTGCCGCACAGCCAGCTTACGATACTCGATGGATGGGCACTATGCGGTGCTTCAGGAGGGAGTGACGGCCCTGCGCAGCTGACTTACCGTACACGGTCTTCACGAGTCCAGCCGCTGAACTGAATGTCGCCTGAGCCTCCTTCATCCTCACATGTAGCATATCCTGCATTGCTGCGTCAAAACACACAGATTCCCCGCCGTTCCTGCCCGCAATGCTCGTTCTTCCGGCTCTTGTTTGACGAGCCTATAGCTCGAACGTTACGCTTCTCACTCGTTCTGAGGGTTCATCAGAACGATGGATAGGGACTATGAGGAGCTGAAGGATGAGGATTCGACGATTTACTCTATGGGCTATGCTTGTGGGCACGCTGCTGCTCAGCGCGTGCGGTGCCGCGCAGCAGGCTGCGGCACCAGGGGCAACGGCAGGTGCATCCGCCCCAGCTGCAACCACAGCCCAGGCTGCACCGACCGCCGCAGGTACCACGATGGATCACGGTGGGATGATGGCGACTGCCGCACCAGCGGCGAGCGCGACGGGTGGGATGGATCACGGTGCGATGCCAACGGGCGAGAGCAACGCGCCCTATGACGCACAGTTTATCGACAGCATGATTGAGCACCACCAGGGCGCGATCGATATGGCGAATCAGGCGCTCAAGGAAGCGAGCAGGCCAGAACTGAAGACGCTGGCACAGAATATCATCACTGCCCAGGAGGCAGAGATCAAGCAGATGCAGGACTGGCGCAAGGCCTGGTATCCTGATCTGGCAGCGACTGGCGGCATGGATATGGATATGGGCGATATGGAAGTGAGCGGCGACACGACCGTGCCGTTCGACCAGCGCTTCATCACAGCGATGATCGCCCATCACGAGGGTGCGATCGCCATGGCGAAGGACGCCGGGCAGAAGGCCGAGCATAGCGAGATCAAGACTCTGGCCCAGGCTATCATCACCGCCCAGGAGTCCGAAATCACGCAGATGCAGCAGTGGCAGAAGGAATGGTTCGGCCAGTAGGCTGCCCGACTGCTGAGGAGGTAGAGTATGCGGGTGTCACTCATATCCATTGGCCTGCTGGCGCCGCTCCTGACCGTCATGCTCACCCTGCTGAGCGCGTGCGGCGGCAGCCAGCCGGCCGCATCGCTTGAGACAGTCGATGGGCCAGCGCTGATCTTCTTCTACACCGATAACTGAGCGCCGTGAGCGCAAACCGCGCCCATCGTGGATGGGCTGGAGCAGACCTACGGCGATCGCCTGCGCTTCGTCCGTGTGGACTTCAACTCCTCCGACGGCCAGGCGCTTGCCCAGCGCTACCGTGTGCGCGCCCACCCGACGATCGTCGTTATCGACCGCACCGGTGTCGCGCGCACCACGGTCTTCGGCGTACCAAAGCGCGAGGAACTGGAGCAGGCAATCGGCACTGTGCTGACCTGATCGCTTGAGATGCGTTCGCTCCAGGTGTACATAACGAACGCGCATCTGGAGCGTCTTCCGACGTGCTTTCGTGTCTGCCGTGGTGTCGCGCTAGCCGCGCGACCCGTGGCCAGCACCGGTGCCTGCCCGATAAGGGGCCGTATGTCTGCCGCGACGGCGACACGTATCATCGTTATTGCTCCGACCACACTCGCTCGTGAGGCGTGGCGGGCGCTGCTTTCCAACCAGCCGGATATCGTCGTCGTTGGCGCGGTGGCGGACACGCAGCACCTCGCCTCACTGCCAGCGCCGGCTCAGCCCGTGACTCTGCTCCTCGACGTCCCCGCCCCGCATCCCGATCTGATTCGACGGTGCCGCGATACAATGCCCAGTGTGGGCACACTGGCGCTCGTCAGCTCGTTCGATTTGGCGACGCTGCTGCCGCTCCTGCAAGCAGGCGTGACCGGCTGTCTTTCCCGCGACGATTCAGTGAGTGCGCTGGTCCGCGCGCTCATCGCCGTGGGACGCGGCGAGCTCGTGTTGCCGCCAGCGATCGCCGCTCGCGCCCTCGCTGCGCTGGCGCGCGGCGAGATCAGTCAGCCAGTGCCGGCCGAGTCACTGTCCGAGCGCGAGGTGATGGTACTGGCCTTGCTCGCGCGGGGACTGACCAACAAAGATATCGCGCAGACCCTCATACTGAGCGTGCGCACCGTGGAGGCCCACCTGCGAAGCATCTTTGTCAAGATCGACGTTCGTTCTCGCACGGAGGCCGCGCTGTGGGCGGTGAGACAGGGGTATGGAGCCGGCCAGTAGGTGAAATCACCTAGCGGTGGTTCGGTTGTTCCACCGTAGCGGCATCGGCCGAAGCGGAATACACTGCTGGCATACGAGTGGTATGTCAGAAAGGACATGACAATGATAAACCTGATTCAATCGCTCGAACGGCGGAGCTTGCCCCCGGCGGTGCAAGCCCAGCCAATCGGCGGGGTACGGTTCGACTGGACGATGGTCGTCCTCAGCGGCGCGCTGGTGGGCGGAGCGCACCTGGACGCCTGGGCGCACGAGCACGGCCGCGTGGACACCAGCTTCTTTACGCCGTGGCACGGCGTGCTGTATTCCGCGTTGCTGCTTGTCGGCGCATTTCTGATCATTGCCTTTCTGAGGAACGTTGCGCGCGGCTACGACTGGCGGCGCGCGCTGCCAGTGGGCTACGGACTCTCCCTGGTGGGAGTACTGGTGTTCGGCGCCGGCGGCATCGGTGACATGATCTGGCACGTCCTGTTTGGAGTAGAGAACGATCTCGAGGCGCTGCTCAGCCCAACGCACCTGCTGCTGGCGCTCGGCTGGGTGCTGATCGCCAGTGGGCCGCTGCGCGCGGCCTGGCAGCGTGCCGATGACGCGCCATCTGAGCTGGCAGCATTCCCCACGGTGTTCGCGCTGACGTTCATCCTGTCCACATTTACGTTCTTCACGGTCTACGCCAACCCGTTCACGCACGTGTTGTCGGCGGGGACCCAGCCGGAGGAGGGCGAATTCGTCAAGGCGCTGGGCGTCACGGCGTTTCTGATCCAGCCGGCGCTACTCATGGGCGTGGTGTTGCTGGCCCTGCGGCGTTGGATGCTGCCGTTCGGCAGCCTGACGCTGCTGCTCACGCTTAACACGGCGCTCCTGAGCGTAATGCATGACCTGTACATCTTTATTCCGGTCGCCGCGCTGGTAGGCCTGCTGGCCGACGGGCTGATTCGGGTCCTCCGACCTTCCATGGAGCGCTTGGCGGCGCTGCGCGTGTTCGCGTTCGCCGTGCCTGCGATGCTGTACACGTTCTACTTCGTGACAGTGCTGCTCACCGCCGGCATCGCATGGTCGACACATCTCTGGACGGGGGCGATCGCGCTGGCGGGGGTTGTCGGACTGCTGCTCAGCTACCTTGCAGCGCCGCCGCGCTATCCGACCACACAGTTCGCGGCGCCACGGTGGTAACGGTACAGACTGGCGGTCGGACGTTTCGGGTGGATCGGATTGTCCGGCCGCACGGTGAAATGTTCACTGGAGGAGCGCGCCGATGACGACCAGCGTGAATGTATCCGTGCCACCTACGCCAGTAGCTGTGCTTGGCACGCTGGCTGAGTTTCACCGCGAGCCGATACCCTACGATCTGGCCGCGCTTGTGCGGCTTGCGGTCACACTGCGGCCAGACCTGCTCTGCCTGGACATGACGACCGAGCAGTGGCTGCAGCGCACCTTTGATGATCTCCCGCCGGAGTACCGCGATGCGCTGCTGCCGCTGGCCGATCAGACCGACATTGTGGTCGTGCCGATCGCGGGCGACCGGCCACCGAAGGAGGCTGCTCCGCGAGGGTGGCGCGGGCGGGCCATTGCGCTGCTTCGGCGCTGGCTCGCCTTGCTTCAGCGCACCGCGCCCGGCCCCGATGCGGTGAACGCCGGGCCGCGCCACTTCCTCGCCGACCTGCTCTACGCGGCCATCGACACGCTCGCGGGCCGTGGGATGTGGGACGCGCAGCGCGCCCACGCCGATGTTCTCGTGCAACGTGTGCTGGAGACAGTAAGACGTGATCCAAACTGTCGCGTGCTGGTCGCGGTGAACGTGCGCTACTGCCACCGCATCCGCCGCGCTTTGCGCAGACATCCGGACGTGCGGGTCGTACACTATGCGGAACTCTAGGAGCGAGGCGATGAACGACGCAATCTTCCGAGGGAGCCTGGCGCTGGTCTCGGGCCTTCTGACCGTCATCCGGTTGTTCTATGGCTGGCGGGCGCGCCAGAGAGGCGGCAAGGTGATCGCGCGGCGAGCAAGCTGGGGCAGGACAGCGGTACTCTATTTGCTGGGCGGAGCGGCGGCGCTCGCATCGATCATGTACATCGTCGCGCCAAAACGCCTCGGCTGGGCCGCGCTGCGGCTGCCGGCCTGGGCGCGGTGGCTTGGCATTGGGCTTGGTGGCGTCACCGTGCACCTGTTTGGCTGGGTGCATCATACGCTCGGCGCCAACTGGTCGATGCCGGCCGAGATCAAGGAGCGACAAACGCTGATCACTCGCGGCCCGTACCGCTGGGTGCGCCACCCGATGTACACCACGATCTTCCTCTGGGCGGTAGCCTTCCTGCTGATGTCGGCGAACTGGCTGGTTGGCGGGGCATGGTTTGGTCTCGGCCTGGTAGCCTCGGCCGTGGTCCATGTCGAAGAGGTGGCGCTGATCGATACCTTCGGCGAGGCGTACCGTGTGTACATGCGGCGTACCGGGCGGTTTCTGCCGCGCTTGCGGCCCTGAAGCGATGGCCTGGAGAGACAATCTGTGCATATCGAGCGAATCAAAAAGAAATATCAGCGCAACGCGCGCTTCTACGATCTCGTCGAGTGGCCGTTTCGCATCCTGCGTGCTGCGGCGATCGACGAGTTACAGCTTCGTCCAGGTCATGTCGTCCTGGACCTCGGTTGTGGTACCGGGCTGAGTTTCGCCTTACTTGAGGACGCGGTTGGCCCCAGCGGGCAGATCGTCGCGGTGGATGTGAGCCCGGACATGTTGGCGCGGGCATTGGAGAAATGTATTCGTCACAGGTGGACCAACATCAGCCTGATCGAGGCGGATGCCGAAACGATGGGCTTGCAGGCAGACTCAGTCGATCGGGTGCTCTGCTTCTATAGTATCCCTGCGTCTAGCGTTTTATGACACCAGGGCAGGATTCGTGCGCTGGCGCTGCCGATTGGGCAAGACCAGCGGCACAGGCTGTACTACCCAGCCTCGACCCCCTGGCCCAAAGGCGTCGGGGGCTGCTTTGCGACCAATGTTGTACGAACCGTTTACGTCGGCATTGATGAGCCGGCCATCGCTGGCCCGAAACAAGCCGCGCGCAATCCGCTTGCCGGCGTAGTGCGCGTGATGCTGGACCGGCTCATTATCCAGGAAGCTGACCTTGGAGGTGTGAGCCTCTTCATGCACGAGTACGCAGATACCGACGATCTCTGCCTTGTAGGTGAGCATCGCGATGAAGCGGGCGTGCGGGATAAACACGAAGGTCTGGTTGGTGCGCCGCCCCAATCTGACTCGCTGCTTCCAGTTTGGGTTGTGGCCGATGACAAGCGTGCCAATGCGGTGTTGCACCAGCAAATTGATGATGGCACGGCTGGCATTGTGGAGGTAGTCAGTAATTCGGCGGTTGCGCTTGTCGGTGATGGCATCCAGCCGGCGGCTGGTATGGCGATTCTGTTGAAGGCGGGCCTGAAGCTGCGCGCGGCGCTTGTTGTAGAACTGGTTCAACGCCTTGAGCGGTCGCCCGTTAATCAACCGCGGCACAAAGCCGGGCAGACTTGCAGTTAGCGCCGCGAGGTTGTTGACCCCAATATCGATGGCTGCCACCAGCGCGGGATCGAGCGGAGCGGGGGTGATCGGTTGCTGATAGACGACCTCGATAGTGTAGTGAGTGCCGTGCGGGACAATCCGCACTTGCTGCACGGCGGTCTGCCGTGTTTGCACCTGGATGGGGAGGCCGGACGGTTGAATGATGCCCTGCCGCAGCAGTGGACGGCTGATGGCCTGGATGGTATAGGTCAGCACGTTGCGGCCTTGCTTACCGAGGTATTTGGGGAGCCGGGGGCGTCCCAGAAAGCGCGATGGGTCAGCCTTCCAGGCGGACACTGCCGCGAAGTAGCTCTCCCAGGCCACGCGGACTTGTTTGAGTACCCATTGGGCGACCTTCGCGGGCAAAGCGCGATACGGCTCGGTTTGGCGCATCTGGTGGGCCAGTGCTGGGTAGTGGATGCGTTCAGCGCGAAAGATATAGGCTTGACGCACCACGTAGTTGGCCGCATTGTAGAGATTCTTCGAGGCGAACGCGGCGGCGTCGATCGCGGCAAAGCGCGGATCGTGCCGATCAATACGATGGTGTTCGACAAGACGCATCGCGAGACTCGTATCAATCATAGAACGGGTGTTCTCACTTGGAAGTATAGCAGAAGGGGTAGATTTGTGCAACAGAACGCCAGAAAACACGATACAACGCTAGAAGTTCAAGAAACGGTTTCTATACGCACGATATCATGACCTCGCCGCGCGCAGTCGCGCAGGCAGTCCGAGCATTGCGGCCCGACGGACGGTTCGTGGCAGGTGGCGGGAAATGCGCACGCGGACTGCGTGGGGTTGTGCTGAATCTGATCACGCTCCTCTACTCGCTGCCCTATATTACAAACCTTGCGGACACGACACGCCCCTGGACGTATCTGGAACAGCTGCTCGGGCCGCTCGTAGTGCAGGAATGGCTATGGGGCAGCGCGTATCTCGCGCACGGCGTCAAACACCCATCCAGCTTGCAGGAACTTGACAGGGCGTATGCGCAGCCATGAGTCTCCCTGCAGCGCTGAGCGCTTGATTATGTAGCAGAGATAGGAGCCGAACGAATGACAGCGCTTACTCAACCACGAACGATACGAGCTGGGTTCAAAACACCGTTCTTCACCACTCGCTTGCGAGTGGCGGTTGTTTAAGATAGGGGGGAAAGAAGATGGCACATCCGACATCACACGCGGAACACCATGGAACCTTTAAACTGGATGATATCTACTGCACCGAGTGCGCTGAGGCGGTCGAGCAGGCGCTGCGCAGCCAGCCGCACGTTACCAGCGTTCACCTCGACTGGGCCAACAACGTGGTCCACGTCGGCTACCACGCTGGGATGATCAGCGCCGAGGAGATCGAGCGCGTGATCGCCAGCACCGGCTGCGTGTGCGCACCAGCCGATGGCGCGCACGATCACGCCGGCCACGCACAGCCTTCGGAGGCGCGCCGGCTCCAGCGATTGCAGCATGCCGTCGACGTCCAGCCCATCACTATGGGCACAAAGCACGATCGCATGCAGTACGAGCAGCCTGCGACTGACGCAGATCCCTCGCGCTGGGCAACACGCGCTGCTCCGACTGCGCCGGCGATGGACCATCGCGCGCACACGGACATGGATCACCCGATGCCGAAGGAACATCCGATGGCTGGCAAGGAAGCTGCTCAAACGGTCGATCACGCGGCGATGGGCCACGATATGCGGGCGATGGATCATGCTGCAATGGGCCACGAGATGGTTGGGATGGACCACGCCGCAATGGGGCACGATATGTCCGACCCCGGTATGGCCGCGGCGATGGAGCGCGACATGCGAAACAAGTTCTTCATCGCGCTGCTGCTGACCATCCCGACCGTGCTCTACGCCCCGCTTGGCATGAACCTGTTCGGCGTGCGCCTGCCCACCTTTGGCCTGGATATGAACCTGATCATGCTCATATTGACCACGCCGATCGTATTCTACTGCGGCTGGATGTTCATCGCTGGCGCCTACCAGTCGCTGCGGCGCGGCATGCTCAACATGAGCGTGTTAATCGCGACCGGTGTGCTGGCGGCCTACGTCTTCAGCGTGCTGATCACCTTCATCGGCGGCGAGTCGTTCTTCGAGGCCGCGGCGATGCTGATCACGTTCGTGCTGTTCGGTCACTGGATGGAGATGCGCTCGCGACGTGGAACGAATGAGGCACTGCGCGCGCTCTTTGATCTCGTGCCGCCGCAGGCAACCGTGTTGCGCGACGGGCAGGAGCTCACCATCCCCAGCAGCGAGGTGCAGGTTGACGAGATCGTAGTACTCAAGCCCGGCGATAAGGTGCCGGTCGATGGCGAGGTGACTGAGGGCGAGACCAGCATCGACGAGGCGCTGGTCACGGGCGAGAGCGTGCCGGTCACCAAGCGACCCGGCGATGGGGTGATCGCTGGTTCGATCAACCGCAGCGGCAGCGTGCGCTTCCGTGCGACCAAGGTTGGCGCCGATACCACGCTGGCGCAGATTGTCGACCTGGTGCAGCGCGCGCAGAACTCGAAAGCGCCAGGGCAGCGACTGGCCGACCGTGCCGCGCAGTATCTGGTCATCCTGGCGGTCGGGTCGGGTGTCATTACCTTTCTCGCCTGGTACTTCTTCGGCGGCGCGGCGCTCATCACTGCGCTGACCTTCGCAATTTCCGCCGTCGTGATCGCTTGCCCCGACGCGCTTGGCCTGGCGACGCCGACGGCAGTTGCCGTCGGGACGGGCGTCGGCGCCAAGTACAACATTCTGATCAAGGATGCTGCGACACTCGAGAACGTCTCGGGAGTTACTGCGATCGTGCTGGACAAGACCGGCACGCTGACTGAGGGCAAGCCCGCGCTGACCGACGTAGTGACGGTGGGAGGCACGTCCGAACAGGAACTGCTGCACCTGGTCGCGTCGGCCGAGCAGGGCTCGGAGCACCCGCTGGCCGAAGCGATTGTCGCGGGCGCGCGCCAACGTGGGGTTAGGGTGGTCGACGCCACACAGTTCGAGTCTATCGCCGGCCACGGCATTCGTGCGACGGTGGACGGCCGCACGGTGCTGGCGGGCAACGCCAAGCTGATGCGTGACCAGGGCGTTGACGCGGCGGCACTGGAGGCGCAGGCGGCCACACTGGCCGAGCAGGGCAAAACCCCAATGTACGTGGCAATTGATGGGCGAGCAGCCGGGCTGGTGGCAGTGGCGGACACGATTAAGCCGAGCGCACGCGAGACCATTCGGCGGCTCAAGGAGCAGGCGATCGAGGCGGTGATGATCACCGGCGACAATGCCCGTACTGCTGCCGCAGTCGCCCGCGAGCTGGGCATCGAGCGATTCTTCGCCGAGGTGCTGCCGGCCGACAAGGCCCGCCACGTTAAGGAGCTCCAGGCCGAAGGTAAGCGCGTGGCGATGGTGGGCGACGGCGTCAATGACGCGCCGGCGCTGGCGCAGGCCGACATCGGCATTGCGATCGGCGCCGGTACCGACGTGGCGATCGAGACGGCCAATGTGGTATTGATGAAAAGCGACCCGCTCGACATCATCCGCGCGATCATCCTCTCGAAGGCGACGGTGCGCAAGATGAAGCAGAACCTGTTCTGGGCGGCGATCTACAACGTGTTGGCGATCCCGGTGGCCGCCGGCGTGCTCTACCCGTCGCTAGGGGTCGCGCTGCGGCCCGAATGGTCTGCCCTGTTGATGTCGCTGTCGTCGATCATCGTGGCGGTGAATGCCGTCCTGCTCAAGCGGGTCGAAGGTGATCTCGGCGAGCCGAGCGCAGGCCGCCCTGCTGCGCCGCTCCAGCCTGCGCCCGCCGCTTGATCCATATTGCTGTCCTTGTATCCTCCCGTTGCACAACCGCCTGCTGGCGAACGAACAGCGTGTTCGTTCGCCGGCTTCTTATGAAGAGGCGCCGGTGGGTGACTGGTTCAACGTCGTCCTGCTCGGCATTGTCGAGGGACTGACCGAGTTCTTGCCGATTTCTTCGACCGCGCATCTCTTGATTGTCGCAAAGATGCTGGGCTTTCGGAATGATGCTGGTGGTACCTTCGAGATCTTCATTCAGTCTGGTGCAATCCTCGCTGTGCTCGGCTTCTACGCCCGCGATCTGCTTGCGCAGGCGCGCACGCTCCCGCACGACGCAATGACGCGACGCTTCTGGACTGGTGCGCTGGTGGCATTCCTCCCGGCTGCGCTGGTCGGGATGGTAATGCGCACATGGATTAAAGCGGTCCTGTTTGGATCGCCCATGGTGATTGCCGGTGCACTGATCGTTGGCGGGGTCATCCTGATCATCATTGAGCTACTTCCCCGTCGCCTGGCCACGACTTCCAATCTGACCCATGTCTCGTTACGTCAGGCATTTGGTATCGGTGTGGCGCAGGTGTTCGCGCTCGTCCCTGGAATATCGCGCTCCGGCGCGTCGATCGTCGGAGGATTATTGGCTGGGCTGGATCGCGCGACCGCGACGCGCTTCTCATTCTATCTCGCCATCCCCACGCTCGGCGCCGCGACCCTGCTTGATCTGGTGAGTAGCCTCGATCAGCTTGTGCCCGGCGACTTGGGTCGGCTGGTGCTGGGCGCGCTGGTTTCGCTGGTCGTCGCCTGGATGAGCATCGGCTGGCTGCTCCGCTATGTCGCGCACAATGGTTTCGTCGCGTTCGGCGTCTATCGTATTGTCGTGGGGGCGGTTGTGCTGGCGCTCGTGGCTCTGGGAAGGCTCTGAGTGGGGATCGTTGGCTCCTCAGCGCGCTGTGCCGCTGCATTGACAATGAGTCGTATCTGCAATAAGATGCACCTAGGCTCATCCATATCGCAGGTGCGTTTCGCATTATTCTGTGGAGGCCACACACCGATAGCGCCAGGTGACTGCTGGCGCCCGTCGCTATGCAAATAAGGCACAAAGGAGGCTTACGTGTTCGCAGGTCTTTTAGCCTTGATCGGGCTCGGCTTCGCGCTCGGATTGCGTCATGGTATCGATTGGGACCACATCGCTGCGATCACCGATATCACCAGTTCGACGGTAGCAAATACAGAAGCGGAGACCGACGGGCGGATGCTGGCCGCTGGCATCGGCGGGTCGAATGTGAGTATCGGAGTGCCCGTGAGCGCTCTCGGCTCAAAGTGGAGCGAGTCGCGACAGGGCCTTTTTCTGGCAACGTTGTATGCGCTTGGCCACGCCAGCGTCGTGACCCTCCTGGGGCTGCTGGCGATCTGGCTGGGTGCAATTCTCCCGACCTGGGTCGACCCGCTGATGGAGCGCGTCGTCGGAGTAACGCTTGTGGTGCTCGGCGCCTGGATCTTCTACTCGCTCTGGCGCTATGGGCGCTCCTTTCAACTGAAGAGCCGCTGGATGGTGGTGTTTGCGCTGCTGGGCCGCGGCTGGGCCATGCTGAAAAGTAAGATCGCCGGCCAGCCACACGTTCACGATCACTCCCAGGAGATCGCACAATATGGCCCCAAAGCTGCCCTTGGCATCGGCATGATCCACGGCATCGGCGCGGAGACCGGCTCGCAAGCGCTCTTGCTGGCGGGTGCGGCTGGGGCCACATCAGCCGTCAGCGGCTCGCTGATGCTGCTGGCCTTCGTCGTCGGGCTGGTGATCTCGAATTCGCTGATCGCTGTCTTCTCGCTGGTTGGGTTTGTGTCTTCGAGTACCAAGCGGAACGTCTATGTTGTGATTGGCGTGCTGGCGGGGATCTTTAGCCTGGTGGTTGGCCTCCTCTTTCTCACCGGCCAGGGCGCCGAACTTCCTGACCTCCAGGCGCTCCTCGATCCCGTGTTTGGTGCAATTCGCTGACGACCACGACGTATCGACCCAGGTAAACTAGAGGTTGCGCATACAACCCGCACCAATCCGCTCTGGTAGATGACCAACGCCATTGTGCATGCACGAACGCACGCACAGTGGCGTTCGTCGTTTACCGTCGCTTATGATCTCTGGACCATCACTACGCGGCAAGCGGCGCAATGGCCGGGTATCGCCAGGTGTTCGAGCTGGATGGTGAAGCCGTAGCGCTCCTCGATAGTGGTCTTTAGCATCGCAAACACGTCATCAGGGATCTCGGTCTCCTGTTCGCATTCCTGGCAGATCAGGTGATGGTGATGATCCCCTCGGTGGCGGTACTCGTAGCGCAGCCGGCCATCACCGATGTTGATCGGCGCGACCAGCCCGACCGCCTGAAGCCACTGCAGGCTCCGGTAGACAGTCGCGATGTCGATGTAGGGCTGCTCCGGCACAATCGCCGCGTGAATTTCTTCAGCGGTCAGGTGCCGGGCGTTTGATTTGACCACCTGGAGGACCTGCAGGCGCTGGGGAGTCAGGCGATGCCCCTGCTGGCGTAGCAGCGTCGCTTCTTCAAGGTGTTCCATGATATGTTCCTTCCAGCTGGCTCTTCTGTAGCGTTATCTCCACATGGGTCAGGAGTACAGATGGCTATATCGTAGAAGGAACGCCTCTCACTGTCAATAGGAGGTGATATCCACACCTGGCACCCTCGTTCTACGCCGAACAGCAGACGTTCAAGGCTGCACCCACTTGAGTAGTTGCAAGACTTGCTTGACAACGAGACTGCGTCTGATTATAATGATCCCACCCCCTATGGGAGGGGGTAGCTAAGGAGCTACTATGATCGACCGCACGCTAACTGACTCGATCGTTGTGTACAGCACCGTCTGGTGCCCGGACTGCAAGCGCGCCAAGCGCTTCTTCGGCGAGCAGCGCGTGCCCTACGTCAACATTGATATCGAGCAGGACCCCGCAGCCATGGCATTTGTCCAGCAGATCAACCACGGCAAACGCATCATCCCCACCATCGTCTTCCCAGACGGCTCCATCCTGGTCGAGCCGTCCAATGCCGAGCTGGCTGCGAAGCTGGGGTTGCAGACAAAGGCGCAGCGCAGCTTCTACGATGCCATTGTGATTGGCGGCGGCCCGGCCGGACTGACGGCGGCCTTGTACATGGCCCGCGAAGGGTTGGACACGCTTGTGATCGAGAAGGCCGGGCTCGGTGGGCAGGCCGGCATCACCCAGACGCTCGACAACTTCCCTGGCTTTGACGAGGGCATCTCCGGCACGGAGTTCGCCGAACGGCTAGGACGCCAGGCGCGACGCTTCGGCGTCGAGATCCTGCAGGCGCAGACCGTGACAAACATTGGGCGCGAGGGGCCGTACCTGAGCATCACGACTGGTGATGGCTCGAGCTATGGCACCAAAGCCGGGCTGCTGGCGACCGGCGCACGCTATCGCACACTGGGTGTGCCAGGCGAAGAAGAGCTGATCGGCATCAACATCCACTTCTGCGCGACCTGTGACGGTGCATTCTACAAAGGTAAGAAAGTGCTCGTCGTCGGTGGGGGCAACAGCGGGCTCGAAGAAGGATTGTTTCTGACGAAGTTCGCGAACCAGGTGGACATCGTAGAGTTCCAGCCGCACCTGAAGGCCAGCCGGATTGTCCAGGACAAAGTGACCGAAATGCCGAATATGTCGGTAACGGTCAATCATGCGATCAAGGCGTTCAAAGGCAAGCATAAGCTCGAAGCCGTGCTTGTGCAGGATCGCGCCAGTGGCGAGGTGAAGGAGTGGCGCTACGATGGCGTGTTCGTCTTCATCGGTCTGGCGCCGAAGAGCGATCTGGTGAAGGGTCTGGTAGAGATCGACGAAGGTGGTTTCGTCGTCACCGATAAGACACTGATGACGTCGTTGCCCGGCTTATTCGCGGCCGGAGATGTGCGCGCCGGCGCGACCAAACAGGCCGCCTCAGCCGCCGGCGAAGGCGCCACGGCAGCACTGATGATCCGCGAATATCTCAAAAGCGTCGGATAAGCAAGTAGCACTTGACACGTGCGCTGCTCATGACTACAATATACCCATCCCCCCTGGGAGGGGATAATACATCTAGATATAAGGACACGCGCAGATGAACACTGACAAACACCAGCTGTTGAACCGGCTCAAGACCATCGAAGGCCATGTGCGTGGGGTCCAGCGGATGGTCGAAGATGATGCCTACTGTGTTGACATAATCAAGCAGACCCAGGCGATCCAGCGCGCGCTGGACAAGTTCAACAGCCTGATCCTGGCCGGACATCTCAACGGTTGTGTGACGACGGCCATCCGCGGTGAGGATCCGCAGGAGCGCGAGCGCGTGGTGTCAGAATTGCTCCAGGTCTTTGAGACCACCAGCAATTTATAGACACCGCACATGCATCCATTGTAATTGGCATCAGCACAAAAGGAGATCACTGTGACAACCGAACGTTTCCAGGTACCAGACGTATCGTGCCAGCACTGCGTCAACGCCATCACGCAGGAAGTCTCGGCGCTGCCCGGCGTGGCGCGCGTCCAGGTTGCGCTGGACACCAAGACGGTCACGGTCGAGCACGGCGAGCAGGTCACGACCGACGCCATTATCGCCGCGATCAACGAGGCCGGGTACGACGAGGTCGAGCCCCTTAATTAGCGCGAGGCACAACCGATGGACGGCGGACATCCGTCTCGTACACGCTCCATGTGTCGTCCATCGATATACACCAGCACCTGGTCTGTGTGTCAAATGGCACACCTGCGTTCGCCTTCACGCACATCTTGCCTTCCATGCTCGATGATTTTGGCGACTTTGACGGACCGGGCTGATATGATTATGCTCATCCCCTCACAAGGGAAGGGTAAAAGATACGAAGGTGTCCTATGGCAGAGCAACAGATTGAACTTCCGATCACCGGCATGACCTGCGCCTCCTGCGTCAACCGGGTCGCGAAGGCCTTGAAAAAGGTCCCCGGGGTGCAGGATGCCAGCGTCAATCTGGCGACCGAGCAGGCCGCGGTCAGCTACGACCCGGCCCAGGTCGCGCCGGCCCAATTACAGGCCGCGGTTGAAAACGCCGGCTACGGTATCGTCACCGATCAGCTTGAAATTCCGATCACCGGCATGACCTGCGCGTCGTGCGTCAACCGGGTTGAGAAGGCACTCCGACGGGTGCCGGGCGTGCTCGACGCCAGCGTCAACCTGGCGAGTGAGCAGGCCGCAGTGACCTATATACCGTCCGCGACTGGCTGGGGCGAGCTGAAGGCTGCCGTAGAGCGCGCCGGCTACGGTGTGATCGAGACAACTGCCACGGATGCGGGGGTGATGGAGGATGCCGAAGCGACCGCGCGGGCGCGTGAGCTGGCTGATAAGCGCCGCAAGCTGCTCGTCGGCGTGGCGCTCGGCCTGCCGCTTTTCCTGCTCTCGATGGCGCGCGACTTCGGCCTGATCCAACCGTGGCTCACGCCGTTCTGGGCGGCTAACGAAGCGCTGATGGGCCACGAAGGTGGCCCAATGCTGATGCACTACCCGGCCCGCGCCGACCTGCTGAACTGGCTGTTCCTACTCCTGGCCACGCCGGTGCAGTTCTACAGCGGCTGGGACTTCTATGTCCATGCCTGGAAAGCGCTCAAGAATAAGACCGCCAACATGGACACCCTGATCGCTCTCGGCTCGTCGGCGGCGTATGTCTACAGCGTCGCGGTGTTATTCCTCGGGTTGTCTGGGCACGTCTACTTCGAGACGGCGGCCTTGATCATCACGCTGATCCTTGTTGGCAAGTTCCTGGAGGCCCGCGCCAAGAGCCAGACCAGTACGGCGATTCGGGCGTTGATGGGCCTGCAGGCGAAGACCGCGCGCGTGCTGCGTGGTGGCGTCGAGCAGGATGTGCCCGTCGCGGAGGTGCGCAAGGGCGAGATTGTGATCGTGCGGCCAGGTGAGAAGGTGCCGGTCGACGGTGTGATCGTCAGCGGCCGCTCAAGCCTCGACGAGAGTATGGTCACTGGTGAGAGCCTGCCGGTCGAAAAGGGTGAGGGCGACACGGTGATCGGTGCGACTGTGAATAAGAGTGGCAGCTTCCAGTTCCGCGCCACGCGAGTGGGCAAAGAGACCGCGCTGGCGCAGATCATCCGGCTGGTGCAGCAGGCGCAGGGCAGCCGCGCGCCGGTGCAGCGCCTGGTCGATCAGGTCGCGGCGGTGTTCGTGCCGATCGTGATCGCCATCGCGCTGCTGACATTCATAGCCTGGTACGTCCTCGGGGGGGTCGGCTTCACGCAGGCCATGATCTTCGCGGTGGCGGTGCTGGTGATCGCCTGCCCGTGCGCGCTGGGCCTGGCCACGCCGACCGCGATCATGGTCGGCACAGGCACTGGCGCCGAGCATGGGATTCTGATCAAGAACGCCGAGAGCCTGGAGCGGGCGAATGCTATCCAGACGGTGGTGCTGGACAAGACTGGCACCATCACTGCGGGCAAGCCGGTAGTCACGGATCTCGTCGTTGCACATGCGGCGATGGCGCCGGTGGCAGCTGGCGTGAATGGCGATGGCCCGGACCATGGCAATGCCACCGGCGCACACGGTGCTGCAGATTCTGATCAGTTGCTGCGGCTGGCGGCCAGTGCCGAGCGCGGGAGCGAGCACCCGCTGGGCGAGGCGATCGTGGGCGCGGCGCACTCTCGTGGCCTCAATCTGGCGAAGCCGGAGCAGTTCCAGGCTATTGCTGGGCAGGGCATCACGGCAGTGGTGGACGGCCACGCGGTGCTGCTGGGCAACAGAGTGCTGATGCGCGAGTGGAGCATTGACCTCAGCAGCGTCGATGCGGACATCGAGCGGCTGCAGCGTGAGGGCAAGACGGCAATGATCGTGGCCGCAGACGGCGCAGCGCTGGGCATCATCGCCGTGGCCGATACGGTCAAGTCGACCTCAGGTGCGGCGGTGGCTGAGCTGCACCGCCTGGGCATCCAGGTCGCGATGCTGACCGGCGACAATGCGCGCACGGCCGAGGCGATTGCGCGGCAGGTCGGCATCGACCGGGTGCTGGCCGAGGTGCTGCCAGAACAGAAGGTCAACGAGGTCAAGCGGCTCCAGCAGGAGGGCCGCGTGGTGGCGATGGTCGGCGACGGCATCAACGACGCCCCAGCGCTGGCCCAGGCCGATGTTGGCATTGCCATCGGCACCGGCACCGACGTCGCCATGGAGGCCGCCGATGTCACCCTGATGCGCGGCGACCTGCGCAGCGTTCCACAGGCAATCACGCTCAGCAAGCGGACACTCACGACGATCAAGTGGAACCTGTTCTGGGCCTTCATCTACAACGTGATCGGCATCCCTCTCGCCGCTGGCGTGCTCTACCCATTCTTTGGCCTCCAGCTCAGCCCAATCATCGCGGCGGCCGCTATGGCGTTCTCGTCCGTCTTCGTGGTGACAAATTCGCTGCGACTGCGCGGCGTGCAGATTGAGGCGTAGAACGATGGTGTTCTCCTGAATGGCTTATGTTCCTTAACTGCAAGAGACCAGGCAGCGATCGTGCGGAGCCTCCACCGGTTGCTGTCAGGTTCTCTCCATGGTGAATCAGGATGATTCTACGCCGGCGCTGGAGCGATTGCTGACGCATTGATGTTTGGTACCATTAGAAGTGAGGATCGTGTGACATCTGCTGATACAAAGACGCGCGTGGCCAGGACGCCGATCAAGACAATCAAGGTGCGCGCCCGCGACGAAGACTTCCGCATTGTTCAGGTGCACGGCACGCTGCTCGTCTGTTCGAAGGCGCACGGCAACTGCTGCTGTGGCTGGACCGAGAAGGGGCGGGCGCCAGTCAACACCGCGCTCTACAGCGAGGAGTGGGAGCGGCGCAAGATTCGCAACAAAGTACACCTCAGCTTTACCGGCTGCCTCGGCCCGTGTGCGGTTGGGAACAATGCCTTGCTGCAGATCTTCGGCCAGTCAATCTGGTTCAAGGATCTGAACGGCGACCAGTATGTCCCTCTGATCTATGACTACATCGAATCGATGCTGGAGGCCGGGCATGCCCTTCCACCGCCTGAGAATCTGGCAGATCACGTCTATGCCCGCTACCTGCCAGCCCCAAGCGGCGACACGCTAACGATCGGTGCGGCTGTGGAGGAGGATGACGATGGGCTGGAGCGGCTCGACCCGGTCTGCCTGATGGATGTCGATCCGGCGACCGCACGGTGGACATCGGAATATGGCGGGCGCACATTTTACTTCTGCTCGCCTGGCTGTAAGAAATCGTTCGAGCGCAACCCGCAGGAGTATCTTGAAGAGGTTGGCCTGGGCGAGGCCTGCGGTATAGATCTGAAAGCCGGGTAGTTCTGCTATCTTATACAGCCATCATCAGACCGCGAGAGGAGGAGGTTGCGGGATTCTGCTCCTCGCGGGCAGCGCTACGAGCGGCGGGCTTCGTGCATAACACCGCGTGAGTGTGAGCAGGCTTGTGGCGGATGCACAAACTGCTGATGTAAAAGGTTCGGCGACCATTTCTGCCCATAGACCTCGTTGCCCAACAGCCGTCACAACACTCCCTCCTTATCCGGAAAGCGCGCCCAGCCGCGTGACCCGTCGCGCCGGTCTTCATCCTCCCTCGCTCAAGGCAAGCCATAGCTTGCCAGGCGCTCCATCTCATCGATCCCGCCGCAGTCACCAACCTCCAGGCCCTGCGGCTTCCGGCACGTGTGCCAGTATGGCGCCAAATGCAGACTTGTGGGAATAGGATATGCGGGGATGAGGTGTATCGCTCTCGGCATGAGAGCGAGCTGTCGCTGAACGACGAAAGGACGTGCCTGTGACAAATATAACCCTACCTCTGCTGGGACCACTTGCATGGATCGACGTCATCCTGCTCGGTTGGTTTGCACTGACTGCCGGGTCAGTGGTCTACGTGGCCTGGGATGCCTTCACCAACAATCCCGAGATGACGGTGATGAAATGGGGCTGGGTGCTCGTAACGCTCTACCTCGGCCCGATCAGCCTCGTGCTCTATGTCCTGTCGTGTAAGGAGCCGGCGCCAGGCACGCACGAGGAATTCATCAAGCCGCTCTGGAAGCAGGGGCTCGGCTCGGCTATTCACTGCGTCGCCGGTGATGCGACCGGGATTATCGTCGCCGCGACGATTACGGCGGCGCTGGGCCTGCCGATGTGGATCGACCTGATCGTCGAGTACGTCGCCGGCTTCGCCTTCGGCCTGCTGATCTTCCAGGCGCTGTTCATGAAGGATATGATGGGTGGCTCGTACCTGGCGGCGCTCAGGCACTCGCTGCTGCCCGAGTGGGTCTCGATGAACTGTATGATGGCTGGCATGTTCCCGACCATGGTGGTGTTGATGATGGGCCGCGACATGCGCGCGATGGAGCCGAGCGAGCTGGTCTTCTGGGGCGCGATGTCCGCAGCGGTTGGCGTCGGTCTGTTGACCTGCTATCCGGTCAATCTCTGGCTGGTGAACAAGGGCCTCAAGCACGGCATGGGCACCGTTCGCGCGCTGGGGAAGGGCGGACATAGCCTGGACGCCGAGCGTGTCCGACTCGGCCTGGCCCCCACGCCCGGTGCCACCCCTCACGCCGGCCACAGCATGGGAGGAGCATAACGATGAACCAGCACGATCATGAGCACATGTCCGACCAGCAGCCGAGGGGCGCAGGTGATCCGCAGAACAAGGATAGGATCGCAGCAGATCACGAGAGCACACATGATCAGCACACGCAGCCAGCGCCTGCCGATCGGCAGGCGCCGGCGACGAGCGATGGCGCAGGGCACCGCGACCACGCCGTAGCCGAGGAGCCCGCTGCCAGGCAGCCGGCGACCGCTCCGGCTGACGGTGGCCAGACCGAACCGCGCGATGGCCAGAGCAATCACGAGGTAACGGGGCACGGCGGCATGGATCACATGGGGATGAGCACAACAATCCCGCTGGCCTATCGCCCGACGCGCGCACAGATCGCAGCGGTCAGCTTCCTGTCGGTGCTGGCGCTCACCGCCGCGCTGATCTTCTCCGCCTCCTACGCCAATCTGCGCCTCAGCGCGCGTGATGTCGGTGGCGCGATCATGCCGCCGGGGATGATCATGACCTACGACACGCCCGGCCAGTCCATGCGCGACATGGCGGCAGTCGACCCACGCACCGTCAGCTACACCGCTCCAGCGGACGCGCGCGGCGATCAGATGCTCGAGCCGCGGGTCGAGAACGGCGTGAAGGTGTTCGACCTCGACGTCTCAGTGATCAAGTGGAACATCCTGCCCTACGAGCAGGTGATGGCCTACGCCTTCAACCGCCAGGTGCCGGGGCCGCGCATCCGCGTGACCGAAGGCGATCGTGTGCGAATCAACGTCACCAACAATTTGCCCGAAGAAACCAGCGTCCACTGGCACGGCCTGATCCTGCCAAACGTGATGGACGGCCCCGCCGAGATCACCCAGGCGCCGATCGAGCCGGGAGAGACCTACACCTACGAGTTCACCACCCAGCAGGCTGGCACTTTTTTCTACCACACCCATAGGGAGCCGGATCGGCAACAGGCGCTGGGGATGTATGGTGCGCTGATCATCGATCCCAAGGATGCGGCTGGCCAGCCGGCCTACGATCTGGAATACACCATCCAGCTACAGGAGTGGCTGGAAAAGGAGGGCTACACCTACCCGGCGATGCTGATGGAGGGGGCGCTGCCGAACTTCTTCACGATCAATGGCAAGGCATACCCGGCGACTGATACCATCCAGATGAAGGTCGGCCAGAAGGTGCTGTTGCGCTTCATCGGCTCGAACAACAACTTCGTGCATCCAATGCATGTGCATGGCGGGCCGTTCACGATCGTAGGGACGGATGGCAACCCGGTGCCGCAGGCAGCTCAGATCGCGAAGGACACGGTCAACGTCGGTCCTGGCGAGCGCTACGACGTGATCTGGACGGCGCGCGAGCCGGGCAGGTGGCTGCTGCATTGCCACATCCCACACCATACGACCAACGATAACGTCGAGGAGCAGGGCGCTGGTGGCCTGACCGTGATCATCAATGTGACCCCTTAGCACGGATGGTCGGCATCCGCCGCGTCGCGCGAGGGTCATGTCATCCTGTGTCGTGACGGCTATATCAAGCACATAAGGTTAGGCGATCGCATCCTAACCGCCGAACGCGTCTCTGACACATCCCTGATCAGACCTGTTGCGCAAGGAAAGGAGCGATAGCAATTGAAGACCAGTCTCACATCCTCAACTGCCTCCCGCGCCCAACGGCAGCGCGCTGCCGCGCATCCCTGGTTCGAGTGGGGCGTGGCTCTCTTCGCGACCTGGTTTGTCGTGGGCCTCTACCTGGACGGCTGGGCCCATATTTATGAACTCCCAGAGACCTTCTTTACACCCTGGCATGCCATGATCTACAGCGGGGTGCTGGGCGCAGCGCTCGTGCTCGGGGGCAGTGGCTTCCTGGCCTGGCGCCATGGTGCGCCATGGCGCCAGGCGCTCCCAGCGGGGTATCGGCTTTCCCTGCTGGGGGTTGGCCTGTTTCTGATCACCGGCATTGCGGACTTCGTCTGGCACCTGGTCTTTGGCATCGAGGCCGACCTGGAAGCGCTCTATAGTCCGCCCCACCTGGTGCTGGCCGCAGCCGGCGCGTTGATCGCCAGCGGTCCGCTGCGAGCAGCCTGGTATCAGCGCCAGGCCAATTCGATGACTCTCTGGCGCGCCATCCTCTCGCTCACCCTACTGCTGGCGATCTTCAGCTTCTTCACCAGTGAGGCCCACCCCCTGGTCCATCCCTGGGCCTACCTCCGCTTGCGCCCGCTGGCCCTGGATGCCAGCACCCTCGGGCTCCCCGCCTTGCAGGCGGGCGGCGTCGGCAGCCAGGAGCTGGCCCAGACGTTGGGCATGAGCAGTATCCTGCTCCAGACTGGCGTACTGATGGCCTTGCTGCTGATG
This sequence comes from Kouleothrix sp. 19917, assembly GCF_057073505.1. NCBI lineage: Bacteria > Bacillati > Chloroflexota > Chloroflexia > Chloroflexales > Roseiflexaceae > Kouleothrix > Kouleothrix sp. 19917. Next base: position 580,345 of record NZ_CP097100.1, on the reverse strand, counting down.
ATGATCCGCCGGTGGGGTGCGCAGCTTCCGCTCGGTTGGCTGACGTTTGTCTTCGCGCTCAATGGTGTGGGCCTGGGGATCTTCCATGCCACCCCCTGGGCTGGCCTAGTCGCCGGTCTCGCCGGAATTGTCGCCGACATCTTGTATCGCTGGCTCCAGCCCGATGTGCAGCAGCCGCAACAGCTGCGGCTGTGGAGTGCGCTTGTGCCGCTCGTGTTCTACAGCCTCTACTTCCTGGCGTTGCAGATGGTGGGGGGGATCTGGTGGCCGATTCATCTCTGGGCGGGCGGGATCGCCTTAGCGGGTGTGACGGGCTGGCTGATGAGTTATCTCATCCTGCCGCCTGCGCTTCCAGAGCCGGCGCGGGGCCACACCATGCAGCGCGAAGCGTGAGCACGCCTGGTGTGCCTTGCAGGGGTCGGGCCAACGTCTGTGTCAATGAAGCGCTGGGCGAGCCAGGTGCTTGCCCGCGGTTCTCTCCAGACCCACACGCAAGCGCAATCTTAGTTCACTGAAGCGAGCGCTACCGCGCCGGCCAGTGGCCCTGGCACGGCGCGGTGCGGTCTGGGCGTTAGAGGAGCTGCTGCCCTCTGCCCTTGAGCATGCCAGGGCAGTGACGTCTGCGACCGCCGTCTTGGGTGGCCGGGACGAGATCGCGTATGGGGCGCGGGCATTCCGGCGATTATCAGCTGGCCGTGGCTTCAGCCTGCAGAGTCAGACGCGCCGGGGGCGGCCTCCAGCCGAGCGTCTCGTCGCTCATGCGCAACAAGGCACTGGCAGGGATGAGGCGTGCGAGCGCGTTGCGCAGCCTGACGGCGATCGGGTTCCGCCACTCGGCAATCCGTCCCCAGCCTGCGGAGATGCGGACCAGGCGTTGGGCCCGCGCTTTACGCGCGCGCTCGTAGGCTGCCAACGCCTCCGGGATGTTGACGTCGCCTGGCAGCAGATTGATGAGGGTCACAGCGTCTTCAAGCGCCAGGCATCCTCCCTGCCCAATATCCGGGGTGAGCGCGTGGGCTGCGTCGCCCAGCAGCACAATGCAGCCGGCGTGATACTGCGGCAGAGGAGTCGCGAGGTGGTAGATGTCGTGCCGCAGCAGGGCCTGTGTGGGTGTTGCCTCGAGCAGTGCCGGGATCGGGTCGTGCCAGTCGCGGTACCGGGCGGCGAGGTCGCGGATGCTATCTTGTGTGTGGGATCGCGCGGGCAACGACGCGGTTGCGAACCAGTAGACCTGCCCGTCGGCAAGTGGCACGATCCCGAAGCGCTGGCCGCGGCCCCACGTCTCGGTTACCCCAACCGTGCGGCTCGCCGTTGGGGCTGCGTCGGCAGGCACCAGTCCGCGCCAGGTGATGTAGCCAGCGTAGGCTGGCCCGGGGTGGCGGGGGAAGAGCGCGGTCCGGACGCGGCTGTCGATGCCATCTGCGCCAACGACCAGGTCGGCGGCGTCTTCGCCGGGGCCGTCCCGTCCATCATACGTCACGACGGGTTCAGCGGTGTTCCTGACACCGGTCACGAAGTGCCCGGTTCGTATCGTCGCGCCAGCGGCGCCCGCGACGAGCATCTCGTGCAGATCGGCTCGATGAAGCGCGAAGGAAGGGACACCGAAGCGCGCCTCGAGTGCTTCGACGCGAGTGCGCATGAGCCAGCGCCCCGAGGTGTGGCGGATGCCAGCCGCGCCGTGGGCCATGCCTCGCGAGCGCAACTCCGCTCCGAGGCCCAGCCAGTCCAGCGCCCGCACGGCATTTGGTGCCAGCGTGATGCCTGCCCCAACCGGGCCGAATGCCTGCGCCTGCTCGTAGAGTGTGACGTCCCAGCCCATGTGCAGCAATCCGCGAGCAGTCGCGAGCCCGCCGATACCGCCGCCGACAATGATGACTTTCCGGTTCATGTGTTGTCTCCCAGAGCCTGCTCGCACCAATGCATGCCCGGCGGGGTTATCCGCGGTTGGGCAGGCTTCGCCCAGCAGGGCATGCGCGCCGGGGAGCAGCGACCGTCTGAGGTGTTTCTACCGCTTCGGTGCAACTCGATTGAGACATTCGTGATCGCGTCCGAACGCATCATCATACCATCGTGGCGTTGTTCATCGGAGGCGGTTCTTTAAATTGTGATCATGCGGCATGGTGATGCTTGTGGCCTGCTGGCTGATGGGCATGGTCTGTGTCGCTTTCCTCGCCACCGTGCCCGGTCACGCCAATCATATGGCGGTACGCCAGCTCGCCGCCGGTATAGCCTGTCACGGCGAGGGTGACGGTTGTGAGGGCTGAGAGTATGAGACCCCACGGCAGGACCGCCGCCGCCTCGTCGCCCAGCCGCAGCAGCAGGCTCACAAGCGCCAGCGCGAGGGCCGCGCCGTTGCCGAGCGCGTGGATCCAGCCGGCGGTGTGCTCGCGCGCCCGGCCGATGGTCACAAAGTCGATCAGGCCGAAGACGGCGGCCAGCGCGCCCGTCACCAGGCCGGCGCCGACCAGCCAGAGCGAGACGCGTGCCCAGAACGGATCGGCAGTCCACCAGTAGCCGAGGTCGGTCGCGAGTGCTCCGATCAGGAACGCAATCGGGAATGGGATGAGCGCCGGGTGGATCGGATGACCAGCGATGGCGGCCCTGCTTGGGACACCCGTGGTATGGTCGCCTGCCATGAAGATGTGCTCCTTCCTGATACGACAATTGTGAGAAAACCAATCACTGAAGGCGCCATCAATGGTGCCCGCCGCCCTTTTCCGTCATCGCGCTGGCCTGCTGATGGCGACCATTGCCACCTTTCGCTGCTCCATCACCGAGCACCAGCACATCCAGCGCGCCGACATTGACCAGCATCTGTTCAACATCGGGCCGGGCGTCTTCGGACACAACAGCATGAAGCTCATGCCCAGGCGCGGGGGCAGGGGCGCGGAACAGGTGCAACAACGCGCCGATGAGTGCGCCGGCGATCGCCAAGAGGCTGGCGCTGAAGACCACCGACGCCACCGCGCCGGAGGCGAGCGCCGGCGCAACGGCCGGCAGGGCGATACGGCCGGAGTAAATCAGGATGCCTACCACGACACCGGCGAGCGCGCCAAGCGCGAGGCCCACCCATGTCTCCAAGCCGATCTCGACTGTTGTGACGCCCATTTGTGCGCTTATGGCCTCCTGGTGGACCTGATTATGCGACACTTCCTCGATGTGCGTCGACACCACCTGGTCATCGACAGCCTGCGCCGCCTGCCGGGCCTGCGCAGCCGTCGGGAAATGCGCAACGATCTCCTGGGTCGCCGTGGCCTCACCGCGCGTTCCATGCTCCTGACGCTGGTGCGCTGCGCCGCCGTTCGCGCTGTGGTCATTATGCTGTGCCTGGGTGTTCCTTTGCTCGTGGGCGGCATCGTGGTGATGATCGGCATGGTGCATTTTTTCGCGTTCGGTCATGGTCAGGTTCCTTCCGTTTGCGCTGCCTTGGGCCGCAGCAGCCCATCGATTTCGCCCTGCAGCCGGGCGCTGATCGCCGTCGTGTTGCCGACAATCGAGCCGTGGTTGAAGAGCTGGTCGCGCGCCGCCGCGGGGCGCGGGCGCACCGTCTCATCCAGGTAGCGCCGCACTGGCTCGGGCACGGCATCCTGTTGAACAAGTAAGATCGGCCCGTGCTTGCCGCGGTGCGAGAGCAGCGCAGCCGCGATCCCTTCGGCCCAGGCATCCGGGTTGACGAAGGTGAAGTTGTGCCCTCCCTCGGCGATGCCCCAGCCGAAGTCGCGTGGACTGCGCCCGATCCAGAAGCCGAAGTCCTGGCCGCTGTCGCGGTAGCCGGCAAAGTAGGCCGACAGCGCGTAGGGGTCCGGCGCGGAGAGCCGCTGGACGTGGCCGTAGCGGGCCAGCTCGCGGGCGACCCCCTCCGAGATCGCCGACTCCGGCCCCATCAGATACATAAAAGTCGGCCCGTAGCGGCGACTGAGCACGCCGCGGGTCGCCTCGGGAATGCTGTCACGATTAACGAACACGAAGCCACTGGGCATATGCGCGACGAACGATAGCGCCGGGATGGCGAAGTCCGGCTGATCGAGTGAGGCTACGACCACCGTATCGGGGTGATCGGCGTGGATAGCGGCGCGGTAGTCGTCCACCGCCGCCGCCAGACTGACCGGATCGCCCGGCGCGCCCTGAATGCGCCGCACCTTCAGGCCCATGCCCTCAACCTCGCGCACCACGCCCTCGGCGATGTCGCCGACCACGATCGCTTTGACGTTGCCATCGAAGGCCTGTCCTTCCGGCTCGAAACGCTCTAGCGCCGCCCGCGTCTCCGGCGGGATGCGGTCGCGCTCGACGAACAGGATCGGCGCGTCGATCGGATGATGGATGATCGAGACCGTCGCCATCAGCTCGGCTTTTTGATCCGGCCGCGCCAGGATGATCGTCTGCGGCTGGTTCAGCTCGCTCGTCGCCGGGAAGGTCGTTTGCGCCAGTGTTACGGCGGTTTCGTAGACATTCCGCCCGGCATAGCGGGTCGTGAAGCCGGTTGAGAGCGCATTGTCTGGCAGCGGCACGAGCGGCGCCTGGGCACGGCTGGACGCGGCAGCGCTCCACCAGAGTCCGCCAGCGACCAGTAGCGCAAGTGGCAACCACGTCAGCAACACTATTTTTCGCATCATGCACCTCTCACATCGTGCCGGGCTGTAACTTCCGACGGACCAGCCAGGCGTCGATCGGCAGCGCGATGAGCCAGCCGGCCAGGATGGACACGACGACGGTGCCCCACCACATGATTTCATCGTCGGTGGGCATCTCTTCCATCATCAACTCCATCATCTGAATCCACCACATGAAGCCCATCATCCCAATGGCCATCGCGGTCATCGAGAGGAACGCCGGCTGGAAGGCGCGTCGCACCGCCTGGCCGTAGGAGAGTTGTTCGTGCTCCATGAACATCGCCGCGTGCATGAGGAGCCAGTGCAACAGCAGTGCGCCGAAGTAGGCGATGAAGATCGAGAGCATCATCGAGTTGCCCAGCCAGAAGACTGGCCCGCGGAAGATGAGTAGCGGCAGCCCGAGCGCCGTCACGATCCAGGAGATGACCAGCATGAGCGGTCCATCGAAGCCGCGATTCATCGCCGACGCGGCCAGCGCCGGGCCAAACCCCTGCCGCTGCCACATCGCCATCTGGCCGTGCCGCATCCAGGGAACCTTGTGGTAGCTGCGGCGATAGAGCCACACGGCGAGCGGCCCCAGCACCAGGCCGAGCAGCGTCCAGGTGGCCCGCATCATCGCACTCATCTGCGGGATGCGCCGTAAGCTGTGCAGGAAGATCCACAAGCCACATGCGAACCCGGCAGCGACCCAGACAACCAGGAGCATTTCCAATCCGGATAGCCCATCCTCCTGGAAGCGGTACGCGCCGATCTCCTGCGAGTTGTCGGCCCACCCCTGGGTGGTGATACTGATGCGCTCGACATCGCCGAGGATCCACAAATGGTTGAAGGGGCCTTCGGCGGGGGTCACGAAAAACTCCGGGCGCATCTTCCAGAGGTACTGCTCGGTCGCGGGCGGGATGCGGTCGCGCTCGACCCACAGCAGTGGGCCAAACTTCCCGAAGCGGGCAAGTGAGAGGCCGGCAACCGCCGCCAGCGGATCGTCGCGATTGGCGAGCACGAAGTTGTGGGTTGCGATCGGGCGGCTGGCGTCGAGGCCCCAGCCAGCGTCGGCGGCTTCGTCGCGATACTCGGCCATAGCGACCGCCGCTGAGATTCCATCCCAGGCGACGACGCGCTGCACAGTGCCATAGCGGCTCAAATCCTCATTTGTGGCGTTCGCACCGACGAGATAGATCCGCGCCTGTCCGCCGCGGCGCTCCAGCGCTCGACGTGTCGCATCCGGCAGCGGGCTGCCGCCGAAGAGCACACTGTCGCCCGACTGAGCCGCCCAGTAGGCGGCCGGCACGGCGTAGCTGGGATCTTCCGGCACGAGCCAGATGTTTGGCTGTGCCGCCCCGGCGATCCGCGCGACGATATCGTCCACGCTGGCGGCCAGCTCGGCTGGATTGTTGCCCGGGATCTGCGTGCTCGTGCCAGCGCTGGCCGGTTGATTGCTTCCTATCTGAATGGTCGTCGCGCCGCCCAGCGCGGCAACGCCGCGCGGGCGCAAGCGCGCGACTTCGGCACCCACATCAGTCGTTCCGTCGGGCAGCAGCAGTGGGCCATTCACCCAGCGAAGGAGCGGCGCGGCGACAACAGCGGCCTGCCACGTATCGGCAGAGGCAAGCACAACGCCATTCGGCGCGCCATCTGTGCCGTCCGGGAAGAGCGCGCGGGATGTCGCTGCGGCGATCGCCGCGGGAGTACGCTCGGCGAGCCGGGTGCTATCCTTCATATTGAGCGTCAGCAGCCCATCCGGTGGCGAGCCGCCCGAACCGCTCCAAACGAGCCACAGGATGTAGAGCGGCACGAGCAGAATCACCAATCCAAGCACGAGCGCTGTGCCAATCACTGCTCGGCGCATGGCGTTTCCTTTCACACGTTCTCAAAGCAGAACCTTACAGGAAGCCCCGCTCTGTAAGCGTGCGTCAAGATCTGGGCCAACGCCTGTGTGAGCAGTCTAGCGAACAGTGTGGCTTCTCCCGGCCTCAAAGGTATGTGCCCAACTTGTAGGTCTTGCAGCGTCCTGGTGTTCATTCTGCCGATTCTCTACACATCTGTATGGTATCGAGGGTTTTTGATAGATGATCGTGCCCACTGTGTGATTTCATCCGATTGTGTGGCTTTTGCTACGATCGCGCCGTAGAGGGGCACTATAGCGGTTTGCAGATCACTTGAGCATGGGCGATGAAACGAGATAGCCACAATGGTCGAAGAATGCACGGGCGTCAGCCGATGTGATCGTGGCAAGTGCTTCCGCAATCGCCGCTTCAAGCGCTTCTTTGGTACGAGCCGCTGCACGCCGTACCGCCTGTTTGATCTTGGCGAATGCCAGTTCAATCGGTGTGAGGTCAGGTGAATAGGCCGGCAAAAACCAGACGTCACACTGCTTGTGCGCAAGCAACGGCTCCAATCGCGCACGTTTGTGGGCACTGAGATTGTCAAACACCACGATTTGGCCCTGTTGCAGCGTTGGGGCAAGAACGTGTTCGACATATGCTTCAATCGTCAAATGGTCGGCACCGCCCTCGAAGAGCATTGGCGCTTGCATGCCCGCAGTCGACAGGGCGGCGATCAAGGTCGTATTGGGTGGTGTATTCCGTGGTGTTTGCTCCGACACACGCACGCCGGCAGGGGCACGTCCATAGCGTGGCGTCATATCAAGGTTATAGCCCGTTTCGTCAACGACAACGAATGCTTCAGCAGCGTGTTGTAGTATGCGCAGGCGATAGGTACAGCGCAGACCTTCGTCACGCTCAAGCGCACTCAGGCTCTTTTTTTTCGTGGCAAGCCGATGGTGGCAAGCGTGCGGCACATGGTCGCTTGGCTGACGCGCACACCGGTTTGCTCGGCCCACGCGTCGCACAGGTGGGCGAGTGTGGCATCGGGGCCGGCAGCAACAAGATCTGCCAGGGCTGGATGCTGTGTGCTGGGAATGGCAGGCTGCGGGCCACCAGCGTGTGGACGCGCGGCCAAACTGTCTGAGGTACGCTGCTGTTTGAGGTAGCGCGTCAAGGTGGATTGCGAAATCTGGAAGATGCGCAGCACGTCGGCTCGCGACAGCCCTTCCGTCACTGCCGCAACCACGCGTTGGCGTAAATCGAGAGAATAGGCTTTCATGCGCGCAGTATGACATATGCTCAATCCGTTTGCAAACCGCTATAGTGTGGGTCGACCTGCGCGAGGTTGCGAACCTCGCCGATCGTCCCACGAGGTGTGAGCATATGCGCTCTGCACAACGATACTGGCTGCATGCTATTGTTTGACGCTTCTCGTCCCGCCAAGTCTGTACAGTGGCTGCCATGGAGAACGTGGTATCATGCGCCACGCTTGCCCGGCGTGCCAACATCGTCGCATGGATTCAGCTCGAGGAGGAGGAGCGCCGAATGCCTCGATTGGTGATTGCTGCCCTGATCGCGCTTGTGATCGCGGGCGCAAGCCTGTTCATCCCTGGTGTGCGGAGTCAAGTGCGAGCGATCGTCCGCCCGGAGCCACCGCCGCGGATCACGCCATTGGCGGTAACCTTGCCGCAACTTGCTGCGACCGCGACGGCACATCCGACTGCCGTAGCGCGTGCTGCCGCTGCCCCCGCCCGCGCCACGGCACGATCTGGACAGACGGCTACCGCTGTACCGACTCGGACGCCAAGCCCTACAGCCCTGCCAACACCGACGCCAGGTCCAGTCGTTGTGAATGGCCGCACCTACGACGCTTACATACCTGCAGCGAGCAAGGAGCAGCAAGCCTACAAGTATTCGTGCGAGTTCGACGCCGCCTGGGTGATCTTGCAGAGCTATGGCTTCGATGTGAACGTCGATGATATGATCGCGGTCGTCGGCGTGGACACGAGCATCGAGCCGTACATCGAAGAGACCAGAGATGGCTTTTTCATCTACGGCGGCGACATTACCCGGCACTTCTCGGGTAACATCAAAGAGAACTTCCTGGCGCGCGGCACAGGCAGCGCCATCCGCAAGGCGTTCGAGCAGTACGACCTGACAGTAACATCGGTCAACGACCGCGCTGGCGTCGAGGCGGCGCTGCGCGCGGGTCAGCTCGTCTGGATCAAGACCACGGTCGACTTCAAGCCCTGGCGTCCGGCGACCTGGGTCATGCCGGACGGGCGCACCCGTCAGACCGTGCTGGGAAATGATCACGCCGTTGTCGTGATGGGCTTCAACAATCAAAGCGTGGTCATCCGCGACGTGCTGGGCCCGACCAGCAGCAACTGGCAGCGGCCCTATGAGTACGAGGTCGAGTGGCCCACATTCCTGGCCGCCTGGGGCGCACAGGAATTCGACGGTCTTGCCGTAGCGCCCCCACAGTAGTGCCATGCGCGATCCCGATCAGTATGACGACGTTGCCGAAGTGTTCGCTCGCTATTCGGAGCGGGCCGTTTTTCCAATCACCGCCTGTCTTCTGGAAATGACCGGGTTGAGCATCGGGCAATGGGTGCTGGATGTCGCCTGTGGTTCGGGCATGCTCACGCGCGCGGCGGCGGCCGTGGTTGGGGCAAGCGGCCGGGCGATTGGCATCGATCTTTCACCAGGCCAGATTCGTGTCGCAACGTCTCGGTCGCGCCAGCAGGGGTATCACTGGAACGAGTTCAGTCTCATGGATGCGCTGCGACTCGGATTTGCGAACGATTCGTTCGATGTCGTTGTCGCCCAGTTTCCACACTTGCCCGATCGGGAGCGCTGCCTGGCAGAAATGTTCCGGGTGCTCAAGCCGGGCGGCACCTTCGCGATCTGCAATGGTGGCGGTGGGGCGGCAGCCTGGCCACTCGCTCAGGCGCCGCTTCAGGCTGAGATAGCTGCGGGTGGAGTCATTGATGGATTATTCTGGTTGTGTCTTTCCGAGCATTTTCCGCACCTGATCGCACAACCAGCTGGAAATGCCCCAGTAGTCCGGGATGATCCGCACGTTGCCCTGAGAAATGAGCTTGAACAGGCGGGATTCGGTGAGATTTGCCTCTGGTCGTATGCCTACACGGCGCCGTTCGAGAGCGCTGAGGAAGCCTTTGAGTGGGAAAGCGTGCGCACAAGCGCCTATCGCATGGCGCAATCCGCTCTCAACCCCGCCAGCGTGGTGGTCTTCAAGCGCGATTATCTGCGCAAGGCGCAAGTCAAACGCGATCAGTACGGTCTGTTAGGAATCACAACCGCGGCGCTCTTTGGCATGGGCTACAAACCCGTTCGAGATTGATACACCCGTCTGCGGCCGTGAACCACGCCGTGGATGGAGATAGAGTCAGGCGAGGCGCATGGAGGCTGCGCCTCGCCTGTGTGGTGGGCTATCCACGCGCTCGCTGAGACGCCCTGCGGCGGAGGATATACCCGCTGACCAGCAGGACGCCCGTGATCACGGCCAGCACAGCCCACCGGTACTGGTTGCCTTCGTCGCCCGTGTTCGGCAACGCGCGCGGCGCGGTTGATGTGCCGGGCGCCGCTGGCGCTCCACCTGCCGGCGCTGTTGTTGGAGCCATAGCTGGCGCACCCATACTCATGACCGCATCCATACCGTGCTGCATATCGCCAGTTGGCACCGGCGGATTAATGCTAAACACACCTTGCAGCCAGCCGCCGAACATGGCCTGCTCCTCCTGCTGGCTTCTGATCATCTCCTGTGCCTGATCCTTTAGCTCATTGTGCGTTGCTTTTTGCAGCACGAGCTGTCCAATTTTAATGGCCGTCTCGTGATGCTCACGCATCATCGCCAGGAAGAGTTTCTCGCGCATGGCGGGGTCAGCCTGCATCAGCATATCCATCATGGACTGCGACATCTTCATCCGCGGGTCCGGGTTGGGTTGTTGCCCATACCAATCGCTCATCCAGCTGGTGAGATCCTCGATCTCTTTTTGCTGTGCGTTGATGATCGTTGTGGCTGCATCCCGCACTTCTTTATGCGGTGCGTCGTTCTGGACCATGCGCGCCATCGCGATCGCGTCCTGGTGGTGCGGGATGATGCTGTTGATGTACGCGATCTCGAAATCCTGGCCGCTCTTTTGGGCCAGCTCATCCATCGCCGCCTGCATCTTCTGGAAGTCGGGGCCGTGCTGTGCTGCCACGTTGGTGCTCAAGGCTGGATGCACAAGCACCACGATTGTCAGGATGACCGCCATCATCACCTTGCTGAGTAACCGCTTCAAGGCTTCCTCCTGTGTGCTCTACGCTTTCCGTACACACGGGCAGCATAGAGCAGCGATACGGACACTGTATGTCATGTCCAGTTCATATAGGCGGCATCTGTAGAAGCATAAGGCGTACCCCACATGTCAACATATCACTTCCGAACCGACGGATTTTTGTTCCGATAGCCTCGCCGCTTGACAATAAAGGTTGTCAACAGTTCAGGATGTATCAATGTCTTTTCAAACCAGCGCTGCTGCCTTGACCCACGAGGTCTATCGTGGTGCGACGAGTGTGGCTTTTGCTCCATGGGTGTGGTAAAACGCCCATTCGTTCAATCGTGCATCTTCTCTGTGCACGAACGCCGTCTCCTTTTGCAGCCGTTTGCTCCAGGTGTTACGATAGCAGCGCGGACAGCGAAAAGCGCGGGAGCACGTGCATGACATCTTCACCGATCACCATCCTGGTCGTTGACGACGAGCAGCGCCTGCGTGACCTCCTGCGCGGGTACCTGGAACATGAGGGCTTTGCGGTGCGCACAGCCGCCGACGGCCGGACCGCACTTGATCTGGCGCGCCAGCACACGCCCGACCTCGTCGTGTTGGACCTCATGCTGCCCGGATTAGACGGCCTGGAGGTCTGCCGCCGGCTGCGCACCTTCTCTGACGCCTATGTGATTATGCTCACCGCCAAAGCCGAGGAAATCGACCGGATCGTCGGTCTGGAGGTCGGCGCCGACGACTACCTGACCAAGCCATTCTCGCCACGTGAGCTGATCGCGCGCGTGCGCGCGATGCTCCGTCGGCCGCGGCGTGGTACAGCGGAAGCGCCTCCCGATGTCCTACCGCCGCAGCGCTTTGGATCACTGCTGATCGACCACGCGCGCCACGAGGTCACGCTGGAGGCTGCGGTCGTCCCGCTGACGACACTCGAATACGCCCTCTTAACCACGCTTGCCGCCCATCCTGGCCGCGTTTTCACCCGCGACCAGCTCCTCGAGCGCGTCTGGGGTGCCGACTACTTCGGCGACGACCACGTGGTCGACGTGCATATCGCGAACCTGCGTAAGAAACTTGGCGACGACCCGGCAGTTCCGACATACATCGAGACTGTGCGCGGCGCGGGCTACCGCTTCACAGGGAAGGCAAGCTGAACATGGAGCGACGCATCGGCAGTGGACTGCGTGGCAAGATCTTCCTGGCGCACCTGCTGGTCATCATCGTCGGTGTCCTCACCCTGTTCGCCGCGACCCTCAGTATTGCGCCGACGCTGTTCGATCGCCTTATGATCGCGATGATGGGGCCGGATGCGTCGTCGATGGGCGACATGATGGCCGGGATGGCTGAAACAACCGCGCAGGCGTTCCGATCCGCCATGCTCCAGGCGCTGCTCCTCAGCGCAGGCGCAGCAACGCTGGCCGCCGTCGCCGTCAGCCTGTTTGTCTCGGCGCGGATTGTCACGCCGATCCAGCAACTGCTGGCGGCTAGCCGCCGCATTGCAAGCGGCCACTACGCCGAGCGGGCGAGTGCGGACGCGGACGACGAGCTGGGCGCACTGGCGAGGCAGTTCAACACGATGGCAGCCGAACTGGAGGCGGCTGAACGGCGGCGCATCGCGCTGATCGGCGATGTGGCCCACGAGCTGCGCACGCCACTCGCGACGATCGAGGGCTACACCGAAGGATTGCTTGACGGCGTGGTCGAGCCAGGGGATGCGACCTGGGCGCTGCTCCACGACGAGGTTGGGCGGTTGCGGCGCTTGGTGCAGGATCTGCAAGAGCTGTCGCGGGCCGAGGCACGCCAGCTGCCGCTGCAGCTGCGTCCCTGCCAGGTGGCCGAGCTGGTCGATCAGGCAATACGCCGTATCGCGCCACAATTTACGGAGAAGGGAGTTACGCTGACCACGGACATCCCCTCTGATCTCCCTCCCGTTCAGGCCGATGCCGACCGGATCACCCAGGTGCTGATCAACCTGCTCGGGAACGCGCTGCGCTACACGCCGTCAGAAGGTAACGTACGGGTGAGTGCCGAGCGGCAGGGGGATTCGGTCGCATTCCATGTTGCTGACAGCGGCATCGGCATCGCGCCGGAGCATCTACCGCAGCTGTTCGAGCGCTTCTACCGCGTCGATAAGGCTCGCTCACGCGCGCTCGGTGGGAGCGGTATCGGGCTGACGATCGCGAAGGCGCTCGTCGAGGCGCACGATGGACACATCTGGGCGAGTAGCCCCGGCCTGGACCAGGGCGCCACGTTCTCCTTCACGCTCCCAATCGCTCCGGGCTAAAAATCAGAGTGTCTCCCGCTGCTTTTCCCCTGTTTGGGCTCCCCGCTGCACGATATCCTTGTATTCCCTATCCTTACAAATGGCTCGATTTCTTGACCAAACCTTGATGATCGCGCGCATCAGGTCTTGATCTGACCCTGCTATACTCCAAACCATCAAACGAAACGACGCGCGCAAGCGCATCTGAAATAGCAAGGAGGCACCAACGATGATGGGCGGGTATGGACTGATGGCCGGCTTCGGCTGGCTGGGAATGCTGGTGATGGCACTGTTCTGGATCGGTGTGATCGTGCTCATCGTCTGGGGGCTGACCCATGTCTTCTCCACGCAGCAGCCCGGAGCCGAACTCGACGCGGAGGAGATCCTGAAGCAGCGCTACGCGCGCGGTGAGATTAGCCATACAGAGTTCGTGCAGGCGCGCGAGGCGCTACGGTGAGCGTAGTTTCGGCCGACGTAGGGGCACTGAGAGCCGCCCCGCGTTCCGGCTAATAATGAGGAGAGTATCATGAAGACTCGATCGATCGTCATCATCGGCGGGAGTGTGCTCCTCGCCGCAGTGGTGCTGGGCGCAATTGGGCCGTTGCTGCTTGGGGCGGCCTTCGGCGGAAGCGCGTATGGTGGGATGATGGGGCCTGGCATGATGGGCGGATATGGCATGATGAGCGGTTTCGGTTGGCTGGGCATGCTGACCATGCTACTGTTCTGGATCGGAGTGATCGCGCTGGTGGTTTGGGCACTCGGCAACCTGTTTCCGGCGCGACAGGCCACCGTCGACCCGGACGCGCTGGAGATCTTGAAGCGCCGCTACGCGCGGGGCGAGATCAGCCACGAAGAGTTCGTGCAGGCGCGCGACGCGCTGCAGTGACCGCAAACGTAGCGATCTAGGGGGGCGGTGCATCAGTTCGTCCCCGATCCTGGAAAGACGATGTCGCTCACGGGCGACAAGGAGATAACGATGAAAGCACGTTGGATCGGTGTCACTGGCGCCGTGTTGGTCCTGACCGCGCTGGTGCTGGGCACGCTTGGGCCGCGCCTGCTCCCAACCGCATTCTGGAGCAATGCCCCGGTGAGCTTGAACGGACCAGGCATGATGAACGGTGGGATGATGTCTGGCATGATGGGCAATGCCATGATGGGCGGCAACGTGATTGGGGATCCTAGCACACCCTTCGACCAGCGCTTCCTCGACCAGATGATTGTGCATCACCAGGGCGCGGTCATGTCGGCGCAGATGATGATCGCAGACTCGGCGCGGCTGGAGCTGCGCGACCTGGCCCAGCGGATCATCACCGCGCAGCAGCGTGAGATTGCGCAGATGCAGCAGTGGCGCAACGACTGGTACGGCGCCAGCAGTACGGGCACGATGCCCAGCATGATGAACGGCGGGATGATCGGCGCCGGTATGATGAACCGCGACCAGATGCGCCAGATGATGGGGGCGAACGCTGATTTCGATCGCATGTTCCTGCAGATGATGATCCCGCATCACCAGGCCGCGATCAGCATGGCCCAGCAGGCGCTCAATCAGGCGGAACACCCGGAGCTCAAGACGCTGGCGCAGAGCATCGTCACGACACAGCAGGCGGAGATTAGCGAAATGCAGAGTTATCTGCGCGACTGGTACGGCGTGCAAGGACAGTGAGGGTGCTGGATAAGATGGCGAACAGGCGGCGATGTGGACCGGCACGGCTTGTCCGGCCGTGTCGCCGCCTATCGTCCCACCAGATCCCGCTACCGACCAAATCGGTTTCACAGGAGGATGCTATGACTGGAACCATGAGCGACGACACATTGCGCGCCCGGCTTGATCTGTCCTATGCGCAGGCCATCGAGCGCGTGACCGCAGCGTTGAAAGAACAGGGTTTCGGCGTTCTGACCGAGATTGATGTCCAGGCGACCCTCAAGCAGAAACTCGGCGCCGATTTCCGCAAGTATACCATTCTGGGCGCCTGTAACCCGCCGCTCGCACACCAGGCGCTGACCACCGAACTGGAGATCGGGCTGCTGCTGCCCTGCAATGTGATCGTGTACGAAGACGACGGTGGAAGCGTGATCTCGATCGCCGATCCAATCGCCATGTTGCAGCTGGCAGACAATCCGTCGCTGGAAAGCGTCGCCACCGAGGCGCGGACCCGCCTCCAGCGTGTGATCGCGGCCCTGAGCAGGTAAGCGAGCTGGTCGAGTGGCCCTCCGGCGCGCTTGCTGGCGCCGGGGGCTGCTCACAGCTCTTCAGCGCATCGCTCTTGGCGCCACAGATTCGCGCTCGCACTTCACCAGAGCGAATCATTGCTGCCGCACGCGCGCGGAACACATCCGGCTCCCGATCTGCTCAGCTACCCCTCAGCCGTTCCTCAGCCCATCCTCAACCACACATATGATAATCAGGTTGAGCGTTTTGTTTCTCCCCTTGGAGCGCGCTGTTGGCTTGTGGCCGCACGCGGCGCGCCCCCAGGGGGTGCAAGGGCTGTTCACTACCCCCAGTTCGTTCAAGCTGAAAGGAGCGACCCATGAATCACAACAGCGATGGTGGCTGGAAGATGTGGCTGCCGATGATCCTCTGCTGTCTTGCGATGATTGGAGCGCTGCTCCTGATCGGGGGATGGCCGCGCTGAGGCGCCAGGAGCTGACATGGTGCTCGCGTTCGCGACGCCAGGGCTGGAATGATAGAGGGAGGTCGGTATGGCTCGCGACTCGATACCCGCGCCTGTGAGCGTGGTGTGGCAGCATACCGTCGCGCTGATCGATCGGCTGTTCCCACCGCCGCGGTCCTTTGCCGTGCGCCTGTGGGATGGAACCAGGCTGCCTGCTCTGGCGCCAGCGTTCACGCTCGTCCTCAACCACCCTGGCGCGCTACGGCGGATGTTCGCGCCGCCCATCGAGCTGTCACTCGGCGAGGCATTCATTTGTGGCGATTTCGAGATCGACGGCGATATCTTCGCCGCCGTCGCGCTGTTCGACGACCTCGCGGCGCGGCAACTCTCGCTCCGCGACCTCGCCACCGTGGCGCGCGACCTCCTGGCGCTTCCAATGCCCGTGGCAAAGTCCGCCGGTCGTGGGCCGGCGCGGCTGCACGGCGCGTTACACTCGCGCGAGCGCGACCGCGCCGCCATCCAGTACCACTACGACGTCGGCAACGACTTCTACGCAGCTTGGCTCGACGCGCGCATGCAATACTCCTGCGCTTACTTTGCGACCGGCACGGAAGACTTGGACACGGCGCAAGAGCGCAAGCTGGACTACATCTGCCGAAAGCTACATCTCAAGCGCGGCGAGCGGCTGCTCGACATCGGCTGTGGCTGGGGTGGCCTGGCGATGTACGCCGCCGAGCGCTACGGCGTTTCTGTCCTGGGCATCACCCTGAGCGAACAACAGGCCTACTACGCGAACGCGCAGATCGCCCGCGCCGGCCTGGGCGCGCGGGCCTGCGTCAAACTGTGTGACTATCGTAGCATCGGTGCCGGTTGGTTCGACAAGATCGTCAGCGTCGGCATGTTCGAGCACGTCGGGGTATGCCGCCTGCCACACTACTTTGCCCACGCGTACCGGCTGCTCAAACCCGGCGGGCTGTTCCTCAACCACGGCATCGCCCGCCGTGCATCGCTGCCCGCAGCGCTCGCCGGCACAGCGGCCTGCTGCGCCCCGCGACGTGCGAGCCGTGAGGCAGGCTGGCAGCGCTCGCTCCGCCGGTGGCTCCTTGGCGAGGGGCAGTTTGCTCAGCGCTATGTCTTTCCCGACGGCGAGCTGGCTCCAGTCAGCGCTGTGAACCTGGCCGCCGAGCGGGTGGGCTTTGAGGTGCGTGACGTGGAGAATCTGCGCGAGCATTATGCCCTGACCCTGCGCCACTGGGTCAGCCGATTGGAGGCGCGCCGACATGAGGTCATCGCGATGTCCGATGAAGCAACGTACCGCACATGGCGGCTGTATCTGGCGGCATCCGCCCACGGCTTCGAGCGCGGCATTATCAGCGTCAATCAGACGTTGCTGTCGAAGGCGGACGGTGGCAAGAGCAGCCTGCCGCTCACCCGCGCTGATCTGTATGTCCACTAGTTAACATTCAGAATAGACGGGTTTTGGCTTCCTGACGCTCTAAAACATGATTCGCAACTTGACGGCGTTATTTCGCTTCCTGATGCAGTGAGAGGCGATTTTGCCCCGTTATTCTGAATAAGGTCTACTAGCTCCCGCAGCTTCGCTCACACAGCGGGTCGCCCAAACGTCACAATTCACGTTGATTACGACAGTCGCGACTGGTGATTCGAAGCAGGAGGGACCAATTGTTGCGCTGGTAGGAGATCTGGCTCACCAGAATTTTACGCTCGGCCAGGAGCAGGACCATCTCACTTTTTTTCTGCGGACGCCCATATCTGGCGAAAGCGCGTCGGAAATCCCCGAACTATTCGTACCAGAGGTTTTCGCGGACACGCGCCCGCATCAAGTAATTGTGACCTACAATCGCGGAACGTTTCAGTTCTACATTGATGGCGTACGCCAGCCACACGCACAGATCATCACACCAGAGTATACATTTTTCGGCTACTTGCTGCCACCGCAGATCGCCTCCTGGATGCAGCACAAATTGTTGAATCCTGACGAGCGCTACGCCTTGCTCTATAAGCTGCTCTATGAAAGTTTGCTGTTTCTCCCGCTCGGGTTGCTCCTGGCACTCGTGATGAGATACCTGCCATCTGTAGTTAGTCCACGTCTGCGTGGTGGATTACTGGTTGCCGGTATAATCCTACCCGCTGTCCTTCTGGAAGCCGAGCGGGTGCTGGCGGGTGGCCAGACGATGCAGTGGATCAACCTTGCGCGAGGCCTGATTCTGATAGCATGTTCCTGGATGTTCTTCCGGGCGCGGATAGTATCGTGGGGCCGATATAGGCAAAAGGAGATGCGCTCGCGTGCTGGAGTTCAGCCATTCGGTCATGAAATGGCTCGTCCGACGCTGCCGGAATGACGGCCATCTGCCAGGAGTGCCGGAGCGAGCTGGTGATTGGCCCCTGCGGCGCCTGCTGCCTTGCCCGGCGACGCTGGTCGTGTCGCTAAGCGCGATCCGATTGGGCCGGCTGGGCTGTGGCGAGGCCGGCGGTTTGCTGCCCTACCACGCGCTGTCGCTGCTCGCTCTTCTTGCGCTCGTCCTGTCATCCTGCAATTGAGGCGTGCTGGCGGGGGTGTCTGCTACCAGCGAGCAGGAAGAAACACCAGCATTCGCGTCGGATCGATATCATACAGCAGCGTCTGCCGGGGCAAACGCAGCAACTGCCAGGCCAGGTGCAAATCGCCGACTGCGCCAGGCGTGTTCGTGAGCAGCACGCTGAATGCGACGCTTGCGACATAGTGGTTGGGCACGGCGAGCAGTGGCAGCATCGTGAGGGTGATCAACACAAGCGGCGCCAGTGCAACTGTGAGCGCATGATCGCGCGCTTGAAACTGCCCGAACGCGGCCGCATACGCAAGGAGCCGCCCCATGTCCATCCCATAGGACACGCGGTGCTTGTAATGACGAAGGACAAGCCCGTGGATAAGCTCATGGAAGAAGAGGGTCGCAACAGAGGCAGCGAGCATCGCTGCGATCGCAACAATATCCAGCGGCACCTCGATCGGTAGCGACAGGCCCCCATGTAGCCCGAGCGTCATGACGCTCAGCAATGGTAGCATGATGACGAAGACCACTGCTGCGACGACGTTGAGTACAGCCCCGGGATGATACACGAGATATCCCGATCCGTATCCTGCCGGCGCTGCCGGCAGCGAGTCGCGAGTTGAAGCAGGTGTAACCATCTCCACGCTTCCTATGCTGATCTGCATCGCGCCCTTAACTTCACCGGATGCTGTGAGGCGAAGCTGAGTTCTTGAGTCGGTCCTGGACCAGCGACGCCCAGCCTAACGAGTCCAGTCGTACGCTGTTATCGTCGGGATAGTAGACCAGCACCGCTCGCTCAAAATATTGCATCGTGCGCCACCGGCCGTCGGCCGCTAACCCCTCGAACTCCTCCGAGAGCGGGCGGCCGAGCAGGAGCATCCCATCGTTCCGCTCCCAGTAGGTCAGGAACGCCTCGCGGACAACGTGATCGGCGTCAGGGACGGAAGGCCCACCGGGCGGCTCAACCGTGGGCGGCAGGTTGCGTCCCACAAGGGCAGCATGACCAAGCGGCGCCAATTGGACCAGGTAGGGCGTGTCAGCCTGACCGGGGTGGATTTCCAGGATCGCCCGCTCGAACACCTGATGGGTGATCTCGCCGATGCGCTTCGATGGCGCCAGCGGCAGGCCGAATCGCTCAGCTCCCCCGTGGGCCTTCCAGAAGCGCCAGATCAACGCGGGCATCAAGAAACCGTGCTCCTCGCGATCCTCAGGCAAGAACAGCAACTCCGCGGCTTGAGCCAATACCGCCCGCACGCCGGCCAGATTCTGCGCAAAGTCAGGATTGATCCCGTCAAACAACTCCGGCGTGATCGCCGCGATCCCCAGGCTGCCAGCCCAATCGTGCATGCCACCGGTGATCATGTAGTTCGGCCAGAAGCGGTCATAGCGATAGCCGGTAGCGGTTGCGTAGACCTTCGCCAGCGCGATCGAAGGCGCGTGCTCGCAAAACGCTGGAAACACGTCGCCGCCGGATGTGTGGTAGAAGATCACGCCCGCCGCATCGAGCAAGAAATCGCGAATCAGTCGACTCTCCAACTCGGACTCGACGTATGGCCCACCGGTGTCGGACTCGATTCCGTAAGCGCCCTGGACGCGGATGTTCCAGTCGTTCTCCCGGCAAGCATCCAGGTTCGTGTTCATGTTACGGTTCAGGTCTACGCCATTTGCGTTAAAACGCGAGCCGAGTGCCAACCCATCCGGGTTGAGCGTCGGGATGATGTACAGCCGCACCGAGGGCGGCACCTCGTCCGGGTTGTTGCGGAAATGGTCGGCAAGCTCGCTCGCAAGCTGGAACGTGTTGGCCTCCGGACCACCGTGGGCGTCACCGACGAGTACAAACTTGCGCGGCCCATCGCCGATCTTGACGGCGGTGATCGGCCGGCCGGCGCCAGAGCGACCGAGCGTCAGCTCGGCGACATTGGATGCGATACCAGGTGGTTCGGGGAACCAGGGCAGTATCACAAGGGCTAGAAGCAGTGAGGTGAAGTTGCGTACCATGGAACACCCGTCGTAAATGCACTCCTGAGCGTGCTGAACCGCCGCGTGACCGATTATACATCAGAGCTGAGTCGCGCTCACAGTGCGCCTGACTGTCATAGGCGGCAACCGACTCGCCATTTCGCCTGCGCGCTCTCTACCGGCAACACACTCATACAATTGACGCGGCTTGCGAACAACGGAATACGGGTATCGTCGCCTCACGCTGTCCATGTTCGTGTCACTTGGTCGCTCCTTCGGTTCGTCGATCACGTGGGAAAAGACACAGTGATGTAGCAAAACGCACGTTCTGCCCATAAACTGAGCGATTTTCCATCTGGTAAATGTACGCTGTTGCGGCAGTTGAGCGCGAACAGTACACTCCACCAGACAGGAGTGCAATGATTCGGCGCTCCTGTGAGTCGATAGTTTGTAGCATGATGCTCTATGCGATTACCCATGTGGAGGACAAGCGGATGCGGTTTCAACGATTGTACAAAGTGTTCGTGCTCGTGCTCGTTCTGGCGGCGCTGTCCGCCTGTGCGGCAAGCCAGCCCGCCGCCCAGTCTCAGCCGACCACGGACGCGTCCATGCCTGGAATGGATCATGGTGCGATGTCCCAGCCCAGCCCACAGGCGCAGCCGACGTCGCCCGCGAGCACGCCAGGGATGCAGCATGGCCCGACCGCGCAGCCCGAAGCAACCGTCGCGGCGATGCCGGGGATGGATCACGACGGCGGCTCACAGACGGAAGGTGGCCACACCATGGCGCCCGTCGATGTAAGCGGCGCGCCTGCGGCAGCGCCTGACGCGCGCGGCAATCAACCCCTGGAGCCGAAGCTCGTCGACGGCGTGAAAGAGTTCGAGCTGGCCACGAGCGTCATCAAGTGGAACATCTTACCGGACGTGCAGGTCGGCGCCTACGCCTACAACGGCCAGGTTCCCGGCCCGCTCATCCGTGTCAACGTCGGCGACCAGGTGCGCGTGCGGGTCAAGAACAACCTGCCCGAGCCGACCTCGGTCCACTGGCATGGATTGAGCATTCCCAACGCGCAGGACGGCGCTGCCGACGTGACGCAGCCGCCGATCAAGCCAGGGGAGACCTTCACCTACGAGTACACCGTGCCAAATACACCGGGTACCTTCTTCTACCACACCCATGTCCAGGGCGATCGTCAGCAGCCGCTGGGCCTATACGGCGCGCTGATCATCGACGACCCAAACGCGCAGCCCGACGCCAGCCAGGAATACATTGTGGAGCTGGGCGAGTGGCGCGTCGCGGACGGGCAGACCTTCCTAGCAATGGAGTTCGATGGCATGCTGCCGAACTTCTTTACGATCAACGGCAAGAGCTACCCGGCCACAGAGACAGTCAAGGCGAAAGTGGGCGAGCGTATACGCTTTCGCTTCATCGGCAGCGGGCAGTTCATCCACCCCATGCACATCCACGGCGGACCGTTTGAGATCGTCGCGACCGACGGCAACCCGGTGCCGGAGGGTGCACGCCTGACGAAAGATACCGTGCTGGTCGGACCGGGAGAACGCTACGATGTCGTCTGGACCGCACGGGAGCCAGGCAAATGGCTGCTCCACTGCCACATCAACCACCATATCACCAACAATGGGGCTGAGGTTGCGGGCGGCGGCGGCCTGACGATGGTGATCGAAGTAGCACCATAGACCAGTTCCCCAGCGCTGGAGAACGGGGTGCCGAATGTCCAGGACAACAGTAATCCACCGCTCTCTGTTAGTGTGTCTGTGCCTGGTTGCGCTCCTTGGGGCTGTCTCGGCACGGGCGCAGCCGCCGCCGCCTGATGACCCGCTCAACCAGGTCGGCTTTGATCAGCGGCTGAACGAGCAGGTCCCGCTCGATCTCGTGTTTCGTGATGAGACCGGAGAGTTGGTTCGGCTCGGCGGCTACTTCGCTACAAAACCGGTGATCCTGACGCTCAACTACTATGAGTGTCCAAACCTCTGCACACTGGTGCTCACGCAACTCGTCGAAACGATGCGCAAGCTGCCGTTCGACGTCGGGGACCAGTTCGAGGTGATCACGGTGAGCATCGATCCACGCGAGACGCCCGCGATCGCCAGCGCGAAGAAGGCGACCTATATCGAGCGCTATGGGCGCAGGAGCGCGGCTGACGGCTGGCACTTTCTCACCGGCGAGCAGGCCGCGATCGAGCAGCTGGCCCAGGCGATCGGCGTCCGGTATGCGTACGATGCCCGGCAGGATCAGTACGCCCATCCGAGCGGCATCACGGTGCTTACTCCCCAGGGGAAGATCTCGCGGTATTTCTATGGCATCGAGTACTCGCCCACCGACCTGCGCCTGGGTCTCGTGGACGCCTCCGCCGGCAAGATCGGCTCGCCGGTTGACCAATTGCTGCTGCGCTGTTACCGCTATGATCCGGTCACGGGACGGTACACTGTCGCCATCATGAGCATCGTACGGGTCGTTGGGATCGCCACGATCTTGATTCTGGGAGTGTTTGTCCTCGCGATGGTTCGCCGCGAGCGACGATCCACGTCGCTGTCTTAGTTCCGCCGTAGCCCGTGGGAGATTCTCAGGGCCGGTTCCGGCGCCAGTAATTGTACGATTTGCTTCAACAGTGGAGCAAATCGTACAGTTACTGGCGCTGTCCTAGCGATTCAGTGCTGGCAACTGGTCATGATTTGCCGCGTTGCGCTGTGCTCCCTATACTGGCAGTGACATGCGGTAAAAGGAGGCCGTGTATGGATGCAATACCGATCTTTCCCGCGCTGCTGGCCTTTATGATCGCGGCGCTGAGTGCGCTTGGCTACGCGCTCCATCGCCTTGCGGAAGTGCCACATGGCTTCAGTGCGCCACCCGGGCCGGCAGCTCACTGTGCGCAGTGCGGGCGGAGTCTCGATAGTAGCTGGAGTCACTGTCCACGCTGTGGAACGTCGCGCGAACTGCCGAGCGCTGCTACGCACACGCCGCAGTAGCTCCATGATGTCGCCAGGCTCCAGAACAGTGCCAACGCACCATGACCGCATGTGACTTCGCCTGGCACACAGGAGCGATACACCGATATGGTTGAGCAGAAGGTGCATTGAGGAGCACAATGTCTGGTGATCCGTTGCCCGACTATGGTCCGATAGCGCGACGCCGGGCGACCAATCGTCGCTCGCGCCGCCGAGTCCCGCCTCACCATGCGCGACGACGCCCCGCTACCATGCTCCGCGTTGTTGCAGGCCTGTTTGGCACGCTCGTCTTGTTGCTACTCCTCGTCGCGATCGCCGGCCTCACCGCCCTGGACCGCGCCTACAGCGGGCGGATCATCTCCAACGTCGCCGTCCGCGGCCTGAACCTGAGCCAGATGCGGCCGGACCAGGCACGCGCCGCGCTGCACCAGCGCTACGCGGCGTTCCTGGCGGCGCCCGTGACGTTCCAGTTCGAGGGATATACCTGGCGACCAACCGCAGCGCAGATCGGTATATCGCTGGAGATCGACGTGGCGGTCGATCGCGCCTATGCCGCCGGGCGCGGGCCCAATCTGGTTAATGGCCTTTCAGAAGCGCTGGCAATCTGGCAGAACGGTATCGATCTCCCCCTGCGCCTGATCGTCGACCAGCGCCGCCTGCAGGCGTACATCACGAGCCTGGCGCGCGAGGTAGAGGCGCCACCGCAGAATGCGCACGTGACTGTCCTCAAGGGGCGGATCGTCAGCATGGCGCACCAGATCGGACGCCAGACGTTTGTTGACCAGACCGTGGGCGATGTGCTGGCGGGACTCGCGGCGCTGCAGCCGCAGACCGTCACGCTCCGCACCCGGATGCTGCGCCCGCTGGTCGATGACGCCGGCGTGGCGGAGGCGCGCCGACAACTGAGCGGGCTCTTACAGTCGCCGATCGCACTGACCGCCGGTGAGCAACGTTGGACCTGGACGCCGGAGGAACTGGGGAATATAGTCGAACTCGCGCGTGTTCCGAACGATGAGGCGCCAGGGTCGCGCATCGTCGCGACCCTCAACCGCGATCTGCTGGCGCGGCGATTGAATCAACTGGCGCAGGAGATCGACGCCGCTCCCGTCGAGCCGCGTCTGCAGTTCAGCACGACGGGGCTGCGGATCACAAAAGCGGGACGTGACGGTGCGAGGCTGGAGGTGGGCCAGGCACTCGACCAGCTCATGGCGGCGCTCTGGGAAGACCAGCGTACGATCGCGCTGCCAGTGACAGTACTCCAACCGCAGGCGCGGCCGGAGACACTGGCGCACCTCGGCATTGTCGAATTGGTCGCGCAGGGCAAGAGCAGCTTCGAAAACTCGGCGCCCTACCGCGTGACCAACATCCAGGCCGGCGCGCGCCAGATGAACGGCGTGCTGATCGCGCCTGGTGAGGAGTTTTCCTTCAACCGGACCATCGGCGCGGTCGACGAGTCAAACGGCTTCACGCAGGGCTACGCGATCATCGACGGGCGAACGCAGCTTGAGTGGGGCGGGGGTGTCTGCCAGGTGTCCACAACGGTCTTCCGGGCCGCCTTCTGGGCCGGCGTGCCGATTACCGAGCGCAACCAGCACTCGTTCCGCATCCGCTGGTATGAAAAGTTCGAGCCGATCGGTATGGACGCGGCGATCTTTACGGGGCCAGACGGCTACGATCTGCGGTTTGTCAACGACACCGCTCACTGGTTGCTGATGGAAACCGTCGTCGATACCGCTGGCGAGGTGCTGACCGTGAACCTCTACGGCACCAGACCCAGCCGCGAGGTGATTCAGACGCCGCCGGCGATTACGAACGAGGTACCAGCGCCGACCAAGCCGCGCTACGTGGATGATCCAGGCGTTTCGGCCGGCATAGTTAAGCAGACCGACACCGCGCGAGGAGGGATGGACGTGCGAGTGGGCCGAATTGTGAAGCAGAACGGGAAGGTGCTGTTACAGGATACGTTCTTCAGCCGCTTCCAGCCCTGGCCAGATGTTTTTGTGCGCGGCACTGGACCGTGAACGCAAGATACAGACAATCAGTATCAAGAAGGCGGAGCTGTGCTGGTGCTTGACAAGATGCCAGGCGCAAAACATCCTGATCAACTCAGGTTGCACTTGTGGAGGCATGAGCATGGAGCCGGGATATATCACCTGGAGCAGCACTCCGACTGGCTGGCTGGCAATGATCCGAGACGCACATGGCAGGACTTGGGCAGTGAGCATCAGCAGAAGTGAGGGACAGCGAATGCAACTCACAGTGACGATGCTATGCCGAGAGGCTGGACTGTACCGCAGCAATAACATGGCCCAGACGTTCAGTGAAGCTCAGGAATGGTGCTATGAGCAACTGGGATTGACCGATGCATGATTCCTTTTGCCAGGCTGAAGCATCTGGGTATTAGCGAGATGTCAGTTCAACTACCTGAGGAGCTGGGCACATGCACCAGGCTATTCTGGACGCTTGGTAATGCGCTGCTGCTGCTGGGCGTTGTGCTACTGCTCTACGTCGGCGGCGTGTATGCGCAGGCAGAGTACAGCCGCTATGCCGCACGCGGGGATACGGATGCGCCCGCACCGCGAGCGGTCGGCGTAGTGGCGCGCGAGGCGCCGGTGCCATTCACGGCGCCGATCCTCAGCACCGCCTCCATTGATGGGCAGATTGCCGGCGCGATCCCCGACGCCGCACGGGCGGCGCATGAATCGACGGTCACGCGAGTGGTCATCCCGAGCATTGGCGTGGACTCGAAGGCTGTGGAGGTCGGCTGGGAGGTCAAGGAGCAGAACGGCCAGCAGGTCGCGGCCTGGCAGGTGGCCGAGTACGCGGTGGGGCAACACCGCGGCTCGGCCAACCCCGGCGAAGGTGACAATATCGTGCTGGCAGGTCATGTTGGTGGCTACGGGAAAGTGTTCAAAAACCTGTTCTACGTCAGGCCCGGTGATCAGATCACGCTCTACAGCGCCGGGCAGCAGTACCTGTACGTCGTCCAGGAGCGGCTGCTGCTGGACGAGGAAGGCGTCTCGCCGGAACAGCGCGCGGCCAACGCGCGCTACATCGCGCCGACTAACAGCGAGGTTGTTACGCTACTCACCTGCTGGCCGCCCACGGGGCCGGACAAGTTCAGGCAGCGGGTGGTGGTTCGCGCGGTGCCATTCGGCGCAAACGCGGCGGTACAACCGCTGAGCCAGAGCAACTGGACGGCGCGTTGACTCGGTCGCGAAGGAGCGCAGATGACAACAGCCAGCAATGACTTCGGGCCTCGTGGCTTCGCCTTGAAACCGCTGCATCTAATCGGCGTCGCCATAATCGTGATGGCGATCGCGATGGGGTATTCTGGCCTGCGAACCGCCTTTCGACCCTACACGACGAGCGTGAGCGAGGCAATCAGGAGCGGGCGCAGCGTCCAGCTCGCCGGGTTCCTGAACCCGGCCGACCCGGCAGCTACGACGCCGACGGCAACTTCGCATTTAGCCTGCAAGATAGCAGCGGCAAGGTGGTGAAGGTCGTCTACACCAGGCCCAAGCCGGCGAACTTCGAACAGGCGGTTAGTCTTGTGGCGATCGGCCGCCACGATATGACGAAGGGCGTGTTCCTGGCTGATGATATGCTGGTGAAATGTCCCTCGAAGTATCAGGAGCAGTTCGATCAAGGCGGCGGTAGGTAATCGTCAGTTGTCAGTTGTCCGTCGGTCGCGGCGAGACCGAATAGCAGCACGGCGACTGATATTAACAGCGAGAAGAGGCAACTATGTATTTGCTCGGCACGATCTTCATTGTGAGCGGCATCGCCGCGGCGCTCCTCGCGACAGTGAGCTATGCACTGGTAATACGCGGCAACACTGCTGCGCTGGCTTATGGGCGGCTGGGAACCAATGCAGCCCTGGGCGCGGTGCTGCTGATGGTGGCGCTGCTGGTCGCTGTGTTCGTGGCGCGGCGCTACGACATCAAGTATGTCTACGACTACAGTTCGGCCGATTTGGAGTTTCGTTTCCGTGTGGCCTCGCTCTGGGCCGGCCAGCCGGGCTCGTTCGTTATCTGGGCGCTATGGGGACTGATCGCCGCCCAGTTCCTCATCCGCCGCACACGCCACGCCGAGCCATATGTCCTGAGCATCTTCATGCTGATCCAGGCGGCCCTGCTTTTCTTTATGTTGATCATCAACCCGTTCGCGCCGTACACTGACCCAACCACCGGCGCCGCACTCGCGCCGTCTGATGGCAAAGGGCTGAACGAGCTGCTGCACAACCCCTGGATGGTGATCCACCCGCCGATCCTGTTCGTCGGCTACGCGCTGCTGGCGCTGCCGTTCGCCTTCGCCGTCGCCGGCCTGTGGCGGCGCGACTACGATGGCTGGGTGCAGCGCGCATTGCCCTGGACGCTGGCGGGCTGGACATTCCTCGGACTGGCACTCCTGCTGGGCGGCTATTGGGCCTACGAGACGCTCGGCTGGGGCGGCTACTGGGGCTGGGACCCGGTCGAGAACTCCTCGCTGGTACCCTGGCTCACCGCCACCGCGTTGATTCACGCCATGCTGGTCCAGCGCACGAACGGCGGGCTGCGCAGATCGACATTCGCGCTGGCGATTCTGACCTATATGCTGGTCTTCTACGCGACGTTCCTGACCCGCAGCGGAGTCCTGTCCAACTTCTCAGTCCACTCGTTCGCCCAGGAGGGGCTGAAGGTCATTATGACCACAGCGCTCGGTGTCATTACCGTCAGCGGCGTCGCAGTGCTGGTGTGGCGCTGGCGCGATATCCCGAGCCGGCCGCTCTCCGAGAAGCTGCTCTCGCGCGAGAGCTTCTTTGTCCTGCTGATCCTGGGATTACTGGTGATCGCCACTGTGATTGGGATTGGCACCTCAATGCCAGTGATCTCGGCCATCCCCGGCGTCGGCCACACGCTCCAGCGTTTCCTCGGAGCGGCATTCGAGCTGGATGACGGCACGCGCTACAACCCGAACGCATCGCCATTCACCGACGGGCGGTTCGGCCTCGTAGGCAGCTTCTACACCGCCACGGTTCCGCCGCTCGGAGTTATCCTGGCGCTGCTGCTGACTATCGGACCGTTGCTGGGCTGGCGCGACACGAACATGCGTCACCTGCTCAAAGCGCTGCGCTGGCCGGCGCTGGCCGCGGTGGCGCTCACCTGCGGCGTGCTGCTGATCGGCGTGCGGGACCCGCTGCCGCTGGCCTATATCGGCCTGGGCACGTTCGCCGCCGGAACAAATGTGGTAATGATCGTCCGCACCTTGCGCAGCGGCTGGCTGCGCATCGGCGGCTACCTGGCGCATGTTGGGATGGCCGTGCTGATCGCCGGCGTGGTCGGCTCGACATCCTATGCGACGCCAGACCAGAAGATCGTTGTATCAGCGGGTGACGCTATCCGCGCCTATGGCTATGACTTCACCTTCAACGGCTGGCGTACCACGCCGCAGGGGAAGGGCATGCTCGACATGACGGTGCGGCGGGACAACGACACCTTCAGCGCGACCCCGCTGCTGTACTATAATAAGCGGATGGGCGCGACAATGGCGACGCCCTCGATCAAGAGCGAATTCGTGCAGGATCTGTACATCTCGCCCGTCGAATACCAGCCGCCGATCGACCGCAACACCGCGCAGCTCCTGGTCAACGACAAGAAGGAGATTGGCCCCTATACGATCACGTTCCTGGGGTTTGACGCCGCCGCGATGCATGAGGGCGACAGCGGCGATATCGGCGCGCGGCTCCGTGTGACGTATCAGGGGCAAGACACGATCGTCAAGCCCATCATCCGGCTCATCGCGAACGAGAGCGATCCAGCAAAGGCGTTCCAGCGGATCGCGGCAGTGCTGCCCGGCGGCAAGGATGTGGTGTTCGAGGACTTCGATCCGGTCCAGCGCTGGGCGTTCGTCCGGGTGAACGGACTGAATTTGCCGGTCGATCCGGCCAAGGCAGTGGTGAGCGTCAGCCTCAAGCCGGGGATAGTCTTGGTCTGGCTCGGCATCGTCATCGGCGTGCTGGGCGGGCTAATCGCACTGCTGCGGCGCACACTTGAGGGCCGGGCGCGCCTGGGTGGGCAGCGGGTGCGGCTCCCGCGCGGACTGGGCGAGCTGGCGAAGAGCTTTGGGTTCGGCACGACCAGGCAGCAGCCGGCGGAGTAGCGTTGTTCTGACATAGAATGGTACCAGCCTTCCAAGACCAGGAACAAGCATGAACGAGCGTGCGCAGCCTCGTTCGAGGACTGCGCACGCTTGTGCGCTCGTTTAGTTCTTCTGCTGCATGGTCTTGCCATAGAAGGGTGCCTGCTGATTGCCGCCCGGGCCTGACTGCGGTTCCCTGGTCACCGTTACCTCGCACCCGCACTTTGGGTCATGGCACTGGTAGAGGTTCCTTTTTTCCAGGCCATTGTGTCTGATCTCTTGTTGGTTGTTGCCTCTATCTCTGCCTCACGCACGCTGCATCTTTGTGGGAAGGAGCCGGCCAGCAAATGAGTTGATAAGCACCACACTCACACTCACCGCCATCGCCAGCATGGCCCACACCGGCTGAACAACTCCACTCACTGCCGCGAGAACGCCGATGCCATTGAAGGCAAGCGCAAGCGCGACATTGGTGGCGGTCAGGTTGTAACTGCGCCGCGCAAGTTCGCGGGCTTGCCCAAGTGTTTCAAGCCGCTCGCTGACAAGCACCACATCAGCCGCATCAATGGCGATGTCGGTTCCGGCACCAATCGCAATGCCGACATCAGCTTGCATTAAGGCCGGAGCGTCGTTGATGCCATCGCCGACCATTGCGACCTTTGCTCCCTGCGCCTGAAGACGGCGGATTTCGTCTGCCTTGTCTCCGGGCAGTACCTCGGCAAGCACCCGAGTAATGCCCAGCGCATCGGCAACCGTCTCAGCTGTCTGGCGGTTATCACCGGTGAGTAGCACAACATCAAGCCCCAGGCGCTTGAGCTGTGTGACCATCTCTTTTGCTCCATCTTTGAGCTGGTCTGAAACGGCAAGCAAGCCGGTTGCCTTTCCATCAACCGCGACAAGCACCGCTGTTTGCCCCTGCGCTCGCGAACGCTCCAAAAGCGGTTGAAGTGTCGATGTATCGATACCCTGCTCGCTCAAAAAACGTGGGGTGCCGACCAGCACAGTGTGTCCCTCCACGGTTGCAAGAACACCACGGCCGGGGCGCGCATCAAAGGTCCTGGGAGTTGAGAGCGTCAATCCCTGCTCCTTCGCCGCGGTGACAATGGCGTGCGCAAGCGGGTGCTCCGAGAGGCTCTCAGCACTCGCTGCCAGACGCAGCACCTCCTGGCCACCGCCATCCGCTGCCTGGCAATCCGCCAGCGTGGGCTTCCCCACCGTCAGCGTTCCGGTCTTGTCGAAGACAATAGTTCTGACGTTTTTGAAGACGTGGAATGCCTCACCAGAGCGCATCAGGATGCCTCGCTCTGCTGCCTCGCCGCTCGCCCGGACAATCGCGAGCGGTGTCGCCATGCCGAGTGCGCATGGGTAGCCCATAATCAGTACGCTTAAGGCGGCAAAGCCTGCTCGCAACCAATCAGGCTGTCCCACCCATACCGAGGGAAGGAGTGTCCAGACAAGCAAGCCCACCGCACTTGCCGCAAACACTGCTGGCACGTAGACGAGTAACACCCGGTCAACCAGCCGCAAAATTCCTGGCTTCATTGCACGGGCTTCCGCGACCTGGCGCGCGACGTTTCGCAGGAATGTATCTTTGCCGACGGCACTCACCCGAATAACGAGGCTACCGGTCTGGTTGAGCGCGCCGCCAATGACGGTATCCCCTGGCAGTTTGTCATGTGGGATAGGCTCACCGGTGACCAGGCTCTCATCAACGGCTGAGGCGCCATCGACGGTCACCCCGTCCACTGGAATGCGCTCACCGGGTCGCACACGAACCAAATCGCCCACGGCCAGGCGGTCAAGCGCCACCTCAACCTCTTCCCCATCTGCCTCAATCTGGCGCGCTGTCGGCGGCTCTAGCGACAGGAGCCGGCGCACCGATTGTGAGGCGCGCACGTGCACAAGAACCGAGACGTAGCCACCGATAAGGTGGAAAGCCAGCACAAAGACGGTTGCGCCAAAGAAGCCACCGGCCGGCACTGCAGGAATGAGCAAGCCCACACCACCGCCAATCACGCCACCAAGAGCCGAAGCCGAGACCAGTACATCTTGATTGAGAATACCGCGCCGGATTGACTGGTAGCCGTTGCGCACGATGATAAAGCGCGCTGGGCCAAGGGAGGCAAACAGCGCCAGTGCCGCCATTGTCAGTGTCCGCCAGAGGCTTGGACCATCAAACACGGTTATGAGCATGAGCGCCGATGCGGCGATAAGCAACACACCCGCGATAATAGCCTTGCGCAGCGCGATGCGTAGTTCACGCTCCTCTTGGGCAAAGATTTCTGCCTCATCTGGTGCGTGAACCGTAAAACCAATGTCCTCCAAAGCCTGCTCAATAGCGGCGGCGCTCACTCGTGTCGGGTCATAATGCACCAGGGCCTCTTGATGGGCAATACTGACCTGCACGTCTTGAACCCCGCCAAGCAGACCAAGTGTGGTATGGATTGACTTCGTGCATAGCGAGCAATGCATACCGCCAAGCTTCATTTGCAGCTTTGCGGCACCATTTCCGGGAACGACCTCTTCGTGGGGAGGTGCATCCTCTTCTACCGTCTCCGACTGAGACGCTGCGCCATCGGTTGTCGTCACCTCATAGCCCATCTGTTCAAGACGCGCCCGGACCTGTTCAGGTACAACTTTGGTCGGATCAACAGTAACCGTAACCTGCTGCGTTTTGGCGCTGGCCTGCACGTCCTCAATACCTGGCATGTGCCACAGTGCAGTACCGAGGCGCTGCTCACACCCGGCGCAATTGAGCTTTTGCTCACCCGTGATTCTAAAATTGATAGTCTGTGCCACAGTACATCTCCATTGTATCTGTTGTAGCAGGTGAAGAATTGCCCTGCGCCTGCTACACGAGTGTACTATACACCTTCCAGCTAACTGGAATGTCAAGGGAAAATGTGTTAGCATTATCTCAAAATGAGATGAAGAGGTATCAAGATGGAATACATAGCAACTGCACATCAGGTGCGTATAGGCGAACTGGCCACTGAACTAGGGATTAACCCAAAGACAATACGCTATTATGAGGAAATCGGTCTGCTGCCACGTGCAAAGCGGACTGACAACGGTTATCGGCTCTACGGTGATGCTGACCGTGAGCGGTTGCATTTTATCAGTAAGGCAAAGGCGGTCGGACTGACGCTTGAGGAGATTGGCCAAATTCTGGCGTTGCGGCGCACCGGCGCCCCGCCGTGTGAGCACGTCGTAGGACTCCTTGATCACAAACTACGGGCCGTGGAGGAGCAACTCCGCACGCTCTCGGACTTCCGCACGGAGCTGCTGACGCTCCGTGAAGAAGCACGTCAAACGCGGCACACGGATGCCTGTGTCTGTGGGATTATTGAACAACACACAGCACGCCACGGAGAGGAGTAGAAAGGGCCATGAACCGGGCCGAACGGTGCGCCCAATGGACCTGAAAGTTGTTGCTTTAAGACGACCGCCCGGCCGTACTTACGCCAACCATATCCGATCTGCGACCATCGCTCCAAACAACAGCGCCAGGTAGAGTAATGAGAATTTGTAGAGTCTCCAGGCAGCGCCGGTTGTCCCTTCACGTCGTAGTCGCAGGGCGTAACGAGTAAAGATGGCGCCAAGTGCAAGCGCCATCAGCAGGTACGGCAGCCCCATGATGTGAAGCGGCGTCAGCAGCAACGACAGCGACACCATCTGTATCGTGTACAGCACAATCTGCCGCCTGGTCTCGTCCTCGCCAGCCACGACTGGTAACATTGGCACGCCCGCGTTTGCGTAATCTTTCTGGCGAATGAGCGCCAGCGCCCAGAAGTGTGGCGGCGTCCAGTAGAAGATGATAGCGAACAGGAAAAGCGATGAGAGCGTTAAACCGCCAGTTACCGCGGCCCAGCCCACCAGTGGCGGAAACGCGCCGGCACCGCCGCCAATCACAATGTTGCTAGGCGAGCGACGCTTGAGCCACAAGGTGTAGATACCGACGTAGTAGACGAACCCAGCCAACGCCAATACCGCCGTCAGCAGGTTGACGAACATCGCCAGGATGACGAACGCCAGTGCCGCTAACACAATCCCGAGGACCAGTGCATGCCAAGCCGGGATCCGATTGCCTGGCAGTGGTCGTCGCCCGGTACGGCCCATCTTGATGTCGATATCGCAATCGAAGTAGCAGTTGAGCGCGTGTGCGCCCGAAGGCATAAGCCAGCCGCCGATCATTGTCCAGAACACGAGTTCAGGGCTGGGTAGCCCCGCGGGCGTGATACACATCGCTGCCACAGTCGTAAGCATGAGCAGCGTGATCACCCCCGGCTTGGTCAGGCTCATGTAGTCTTTTATGCGGGCAGCTGAACCATGGAAGAGCTGAACGCCCGAAGCGGTGGAAGGAGTGTTCGATACTTTGCCGCTCTGCTCGCCCGCGTCCCGCCTTACCAGTGGAGGACGAAGCGCTCGGGTTGCCAGCACGACCAGCAGCGCCCATATTATCGCCCCGAGCGCGAGGTGTGCGCCCTGGGTGAAGGCTATGTCATTTCTATTGCGTACAAGGAGCAGGTGCGCGATACCGACAGCGTTTTGGAGCAGCATCAAGCCAAATGACCAACCTGCCGCCCGTCGCAGGGCGCGCTCAGGCCGCACGCGCCATGTTTGGAATGCCAGGACTGCCATCAGCAGGGTCGCTAGCGCTGCGAGGACTCGGTGCGTCATCGCGATTAGTGCCAGATCGCTGGGCGCAGGGCAGAACGGCAGTGCGAGGCAGTCCCAGACGGCACGGCGATCAGTGACGAGCGCGCCGACAACCAGCGCGAGGTAAAGCGCGCCAGCGCTTGTGATCGCCAGAGTGCGGTAGCGTCGCTGGACTGCCTGTGCGCGGCCAGCGAGTCGTGGCTGCGCAGTAACGGGGCCGAGTTGAGTATTCGTGTAGATATACAGCGCAGCCCCAAGCGCTATCATCGCTATGGCGCTCACTACCGCACCCGTCATCGCGGGTACAAACCCACCAAACACTGTCAACCCGTACCCTGCAATTGCAGTGGCGGTGAGGAACCAGCGTGCGCCGCCTCCGGTGAGCGTTGGCGAAGATTCGGGTGCGCTTTGGTCATGCATAAGACATCTCTTCCGTGATTCTTCTGGCTGGCGCGCGTGAAATAATCACCATGGTTACAGCCCAGGCGGATAGTCCAAGCGCTACCATCCAACTCTACCCGTGCGCCTGCGAGCGCGCTATGTATCCTCAAAGCCGCAAGAGGGCTCTGTTACCTGATCAAGCCAGGTACGTGGCCACTAGCGACCGACGAAGAGCTCCCTGATCCACTCTTCCAGGCTGAGCACCCACTGCGTGAGCGATGTCTGCACCGCCCAGCGGCTCAGCGTCGTGAGCTGGCCGGTCGCCAGCAGTACGCCCATGGCGATCAGCAGCAGGCCGCTGGCGATGCTAGTGGTGTGGAGGTAGAGCGTGGTGAAGCCCAGATTGAGCGAGAAGCCCCGCCCGCGCAAGATCCGCCAGACACGCGAGTTGCGGTCACACCGGCTGAGGTAAGTCGCGAGGGCGATCAGCGGCATGCCAAGGCCGAGTGCGTAGATAAACGCCAGTACGGCGCCCTGCGCCACCGCCAGGCCCTGTGTTGTCGCCAGCATCGTGAGCAGCGCGCCCAGGATGGGGCCGACGCACGCGGTCCAGCCGAGCGCGAAGGTCGCACCGTAGACGTAGGCGCCCGCCACACCCACGCCAGGCCGGCCGGCAATCTGGATGCCAGAAAACCCCTTACCGAGGATACTCATGACGCCGAAGCCGATCACAACCATGCCGCCGATGAGCGTGAGCGTTGAGAGGTTGCGGAACAGCAGCTGGCTTAATGCGGTCGCGCTGGCGCCGAGCACGACTATCGTCGTTGCCACGCCGAAGAAGAATGCCATCGTAGTCAAAATCATCCGCTCGCGCCCGGACTGAACAGTGTAGGCAAAGTAGGCCGATAGTACAGGCAGACAGCAGGGCGAGAGGAAGCTGAGCATGCCGGCAAGGAACGCCGCAGGCGCCAGTACCAGTGCGCTCGCGCCGCCGGTTGGCGAAACGATCTCCTGCCCGCCACTACGCAAGCCCAGCAGTGCGATCAGCGCGACGGCTAGCACCGCGCCAAAGCCGACGAGCAGCGGGCGCGCCCAGGAGCGATCTGGCGGCGCGGTCTCGGTAGCGCTCGCTGGCGCTGGACGGACATCATAGCTCGACATAATACCTCCAACTACATGCAGGGTTGCCATTGAGTTGAGCCACGGGTACTGCTCCGTTCTCCTGGTACGAACGCTACTTCGTTACAATCGCATATCCCGCCCGTTCCCACGCGATCATGCCTCCGTCCAGATTCCACACGTTGGTGTAGCCGGCTTTGACCAGCTCGCGCGCGGCGATGTCGGACATACGCCCACTGCGGCAGTACACCACAATCTTCGCGTTCTTGTCAGTGGGGTACTCGTTAAGCTTTCGCGTGGTCTGGTCGAATGGGATGAAAGCGTCAGTAGGCCCGATCTCACCCTCATAGGGGATGTGCGTGTTGACGAAGAAGAAGTCCTTGTTCTTCAACATCTCGGCGAACTGCTGCGGCGCGACGTTGCTGTACGCGCCGCCCGCGACCCGCAGTGGTACGCCTGCCGGCGCAGCGGCTGGCACCTCGCCGCCGCAGCCGGACAGCAGCACAAGCGCGGCGAGTGCGATCGGCAGGAGCCGCCAATGCTTTCCCATCATGCTGTTCATACAGTTTCCTTAGCCGTTCACTGCTTACCGAGCGCCGCATCGAAGATCAGCGTGTCGATTAGCTGCTCGACCGGCGCGCGGTCGTCGGTGAAGGGGGCGTAGCGCGCCGTCTCAATGCGGAACTCACGGATCGGCGCGGAGCCTAGACGGAGCGACCAATCCATCACTGCGCGCAGCGTGGGGTTTTGCATCCGCGCGTAGTTGGCCTGAAAATTCGCCACGCCATCACCCACCGGCCGGTTGACCCCAACGACAATCTGATTGGCGAAGCCGGCGGTGTCGATGATGAATACCTGTGGAAAGACCTCGCGCATGGTGCTGGCAAGGGCCTGCCCCAGCCGGTCGTCGCCGCCGACCCCCTTGCCGGCGTTCACCACGGCCACGCCGTCGGGGGTCAGTCGCGAGCGGACGAGTTCGAAAAACTCGACGGTCGTCAGGTGAAACGGCACATACGGCTGCCGGTAGGCGTCCAGACCAATGACATCGTACGCCCCTTGATTGGTCGTCAGCCAGTAACGCGCGTCCTGCGCGTGGACACGGTAGTTCGGATAGTCAGTCGCGACCGCGCTGTCGCGCATACCAAAGTACTCGCGGCCGAGCGCGATGATACGCGGGTCGATCTCCACCGCGTCGATCCGCGTTCGCGGGCCGTACGTCGCGAGAAACTGCGCCGGTACCGTGCCGGTGGCCGAGCCGAGCATTGCCAGGCTCGCCACCGCCGAAGGATCTCGATCCGGCACGAAGTACGGCGCCACGGCAAAGTAATCCCACGGCCCGCCGCCTGTCAGTAGATCCAGCGGATCGCCGGTTTCCTCGAAGCGCGTGTTACGGATGGACTGGATCGCCTGGCCCTCGTTCATGATCAGGTTGACCGTCATGC
The DNA here is from genome assembly GCF_057073505.1 of Kouleothrix sp. 19917. Taxonomy (NCBI): domain Bacteria; kingdom Bacillati; phylum Chloroflexota; class Chloroflexia; order Chloroflexales; family Roseiflexaceae; genus Kouleothrix; species Kouleothrix sp. 19917. The sequence continues at coordinate 543,556 of NZ_CP097100.1, read as the reverse complement.
CACGCGGCGTCTCCCGCGTGGCGACCTGGAGGTAGTTGTACGCCGATTCTTCTTCAGCGACCAGCACGCAGCCTAAGCAATCGGCCGACTTGATGCTGTCGCGCGTCGCCGTCGTATAGTAGAACAGGCCGGCGACTATCAGCAGCGGCAGCAGGTAGCGCCAGTCGCGCAGGCCGAGCAGGCCCGTGATGATCAGGAACACGGCGATCAGGTAGATCGTGCGGGTGGTGCCGATCGCTGGAATGAGGTACAGTGCGGCCAGAAACGTGCCAACGATCGAGCCGACGGTCGATAGTGCCGACAGTGCGCCGGCCACACTGCCAGCTACCGCCACACCGGCCTCGACCCGTTTGAGTTGGAGCCGGACGGCGAACGGACTGACCATCGCCATCAGGATGACCGGCAGGGAAAACAGAACGAGCACGCCGAACAGCGCGCCCAGGAAGCCGCCGACCAGGAACTGCGCCAGCGCCTGCTGGGCGAAGCGCAGGATCGGGGCTGAGAGGAGCGGGATGAATCCGGTCAACAGGCCAGCCCAGACGATCACCTGGTAGAGCGTCCGCTCGTCGGGTCGGCGATCGGCGAGCGAACCGCCGAGGCGATAGCCGATCGCCAAATAGACCAGCGTCAAGCCGATCACGGCGGCCCAGATCGGCTGGGAGGTGCCGAAGTAGGGGGCCAGCAGCCGGGAGGCGACCATCTCGATCCCCAGGGTGCCGATGCCCGCGAAGAAGACCACCAGCAGCAGAAAACGACTTGAGCGTACGACCACATCGCGCTGTGCCGGGATGGATTGTGTTGCTGATTCACGTTCCAATGGTGTCTCGTCCTTCCAGGGTTGTACAACACGCCGCCGCGGCTCACGATCTCGCGGCCTTAGGGCTGGCCGCCTCGTGCGGCGATGGCATTACGGTGTCTGCTGGTTGACCTGCTCCTGTGCGGCCCGGATGTCCGCCGGCCAGCGGCTCTTAATGTAGGCTAGCACCGCCCAGATCTCATCGTCGCTTAGGGCGCCACCAAAAGGCGGCATGCCGCTCTGGTAATCCGACGGCACGGCCGCCTGCCCGCCACGCTTGACGATGTCGAACAACAGCACGTCGGCGTGGTGCCAGGTGTGGCCGTTCACATCGTGTGGCGGCGCGGGGCGCGGTCCGTTCAGCGGCCCTTCTTTCCAATTCGGCTGACCCTCCAGGTTCACGCCGTGACAACTGGCACACCGCGCGGCATACACCTGCTGACCAAGCGCGACCTGCCGGACGTCGTTTGGATTGGCGCGGCCGGTTCGGGCCGCGCCGCGCAGACTCAGCGCGACGAAACCAACCACCAGCGCCGCGATGAGGCTGGCGACGAAGATTCGCATGCCCCTGCCGCGCGGCATCTCATGAGACTCCGTCACCTTCGCACCTCCACCCCCGCTGAACAACGTACGAGAAACACATGCCGCAGTCCGAACCGGCGAGGCTGACGTACCCCTGCGATGCCCGATCGGACAGCATCAGGTAGCGCCGAGCACTGGGATGGATAGGCTGTGGTCTAGCTGCCTCTAAAGCTCCGCCGACGACCCCGCCGGCAGCGGCTGCGGAGCGGTCAGGGGATGCTGCCGTACCCAGTAGAGCGCATAGAGCAGCAGCCCCAGGCCAAAGACCTGCGCCACACGTACTCCTCCAGGCAGCACCAGCGAATCGGCGCGTAGCGCCTCGACCAGCAGCAGCGTAAGCCCTTGCAGGCCCAGGTACATCGCTGCGAGTGCTCCCACCTGCAGCGACCGTCGCGCCAGCTGTCGCAGCGCAAACAGGCTGAGCAGCGCCGCAAGCGCAAAGTAAATCTGTGTCGGGTGGCGAGTAGCTCCAAACAGCGAGACGCCCCAGGGGAGCGTGGTTGGCATGCCAAATGCCTCGCCGCTGAGCAGCAGCCCGACGCTCGCAATCGCCTGCACGATAGGCAGCGTCAGCGCGGCGGCATCGGCCACTTTCAGCTCATCAAACCCGTTCCAGCGGCACCACACATAGCCGGCCAACAGCCCTCCCAGCAGCGCTCCCGGCCAGGTGAAGTCGCTCACGCGCAGCGCGACGAACAGGGCCGGGTTGCGGCCATAGAGGTCCAGATTGAACAGCCCGTACCACAGCCGCGCGCCGAGCACTGCGCCGATCATCACGGGATAGAAGCAGGTATCAGCCTGCTTCGCCAGCTGCTCGCCGCCGCGGGCGCGCGCGACGCGTGACAGCAGCGAGCTGCCCACGAGGATCGAGAGCAGCAGCACCAGACCGCCGCTGCTGAGGCGAAATGGCCCGATTTGCACCAGTGGATACATCTACGCGCCTTCCTGCAGCAGTTGTTCGACTGTGCCAGCGATCACGGTGCGCGGCATCGGCCCGCGGTAGACCGCGCGAATGATCCCCTTGCGATCCACGAAGAAGCTCGACGGCAGCGCGTAGGCCTGGTAGGTCTGGCTTACAGTTCCATCCAGGTCGAGCAGCGCGGGGAACGTCAGCTTGTACTCGCGCATAAACGCGGCGATCGTGCGCGGGTCTTCCTGTACGTCTACGGCCAGCACGGTGAAGCCCTGGTCGCGGTACTGCTCGTAGGTGGCCTGGATCGTCGGCATCTCGGCGCGGCAGGGCGGGCACCAGGTCGCCCAGATATTGATCAGCGCCACCTGGCCCTTGATCTTGCTAAGCATGACGCTTGTGCCATCCAGGGCCGGCAGCGTGAAATCCGGCGCCGGCCGGTCGGGCAGTGGCGCCGGTGTGGTGTCGGCGCTGACCGACCGGGCCGGCGCGGCGGCTCCGCCTGATGGCCCCACGCGCGTCGCGGCGATGAAGAGGCTGCCCGCCAGCAGCACGCCCGCGAACAGCAGGTTCCACTGGCGGCGGGTTAAGACGATCATCAGCGTATCCTTTGTATCTGTCCTGTCAGCGTTCTAATCCGACCGCCGCCCACTACGGCGCCGCCGTGGTAAATGGAAAGAAGTTGAACGCGATGCTCGACGGCCGTCCATCGGAGCCTGTCTCAGCCGAAGATGGCGCAACGGCCTCCACCCATCCATCGCGGCCATCAGGGAGCCGGATGCGGTACCAGAGCCCGTATGCTTCGGCGCTGGTTCCCCGCGAGTCTTCTGGCCCCGCCCGAACACCAAGCAGCTGGAACTGCTCGTCCGGCCGCAGCTCCAGATCGCCCAACGACTGCCGCGCCTCGTCACTGCCGGGCGGTGCCGACCAGAGCGTGACGCTGGATGAGGCCGGCCTGGAGGCCACCACGACCTCGCCAAGCGCGCCGCTTGCGTCGGAGGCGAGCGCGCGCCCGGCGATGACGTGGGTCGGGTTACGCCAGCCGAGGTCGCTGGGGTGGTCGGGCGCATCAATCGGCCAGTAACCGGGGCCGGGCGGGCAGTTCACGCCACAGCGGTAGCCGTAGCGCGGCGCCGCGCCGTTGACCTCGCGCTGGGTCAGAAAGGTACGAATCTCAAAGTGCAGGTGCCCTGGCGCCCTGGGGGCATCCGGCCCGACCGTCCCAATCAGACTGCCGCGTGAAACCCACTGACCAGCTTTGACAGCCAGCGCCGGATCGAGGTGCCCGTACATCGAAAACAGGCCATCCGTGTGTTGGACGATCACGACTCGTCCAGGGTAGTTCGCTCCCGCGTAGACCACGTCACCATCAGCGACCGCGTAGACGCGCGCGCCCACCGTGGTGCCTTCGATCGCGTACCAGTCCTCGGCGGTGTGCCACCAGCCTGGATTGAACCAGGTGTTCTCCGCGGCGTAGCTGTGTCGAATAACGAATCCATCGCCGAGCGGGCGGCCAGGTGCACCGATTGGGTAGCGGTACAGGGGGGTTGGGTAGATGGCCTGGGTAGCCGCCGGCGCTGGCGTGGACGGTAACGCGCTCGGAGCGGGCAACGTGGGCGAAGGAGCACGGTTTTCCGTTGGCGCAACGGTAGAGGACGTCGCAATCGACGTTGGCAGGCTCCCGACTGCTGTCGGGAGTCCGGACGATGCCGAAACGCCAGCTGTTGGCGCGCCACTGTCCGATACGGATGTCGAGGTCGTGCTGCACGCTAGCAGCGCCAAGAGCGCAATCGCCATCGTTAGCCCGAGGCGTATCGTTGTGCTCCCATCTCGATTGTATGTCCAATACTGTCGATCGGTCATCGATTCTATCAGGAACTTGCCGTCCACGCAGGCATTGCGCGACGCCAACTGCGAATTTGTTCCTCAGCGGCCTATAGTGTACTGCAAGCGGGCGGGGGTGCAAAAGAATCCTGATATCATCGATTTGCGCCCTTCTGATCGCGTCAAGAGTGTGGCTTTTGCTTCATATGTGTGGGATTTGCGCCAGCACGTCAATCCACAGCCCATGACATCACGTGCACTGCCAAAATCACTTGCCTCCCGTTGACTTAGACGATGTGCCGATTCCAGTTCTCGTAGCGCTCGCGAATCTTTCCATGCAGCACGCAGAAGCCGATTATGAAGCCGCCGATGATCACCGCCTTCTCAGTCTACTTTCCAAAGGTTCGGTGTACAAATTGACTCAGCGGCGCCGCGCCCGGACTTCCCGCCACAGTCCCAGGCTGAGCAGCACGGCGCCAAGTGCCACCAGGCCTACTTCCACGTAGACAGCCCAGGCGCCCGGCACCGCACGATGGAGCCCCAAGAGCCAGTGCGCCAGTATGTTGTCTACTATAGCCAGCGTCCCAAGCGCAATGAGCGCGCCGTTAATGAGCGGATCATTGCGAGCGGCCTTAGAGATATCTGCTGGACGCTCCAAATCATCTATCCTTTCGTCCATGATCCGCTCTGTTCGAGAGGCTGTTTTCCCGCAGCCCAGGGCCTCGCTTACGCCACGTGCAGCGTTAGAGCGCCGGCGCACCCAGAGCAGCCCGACGAGCGTGATATGAGCGCCAGTTCCACTTATTGACAGCAATTCCTCTATCATTATACCATTAACAATGGTACCTTTGACAAGCGTACCCTCGTATGTATAATTGAGCGAGATGTGCGCTAGAGTGGTGGCGTCGTTGGTACTGGTGCGTCCGAGCCAGGAGGATGGCAGTCGTTCTACATTGGATATTGGGGCAGCGTCCTCGCAGGATACGACGCGATTACACTGTAGGAATGGGCCTCCTGACGGCTCAGGATATGCTGCTGACGGAGACAGTGATGACGGTTGAGCTTGACTTCAGCGTGGTGCATCCCGATCGCCCCGGCATCCGCAAGGTGCTGGGCGACCTGGAGGCCGAAATTATGGAACTGATCTGGGCGCGGCCGCTCGATCAGGGCACGACCGTCCGCGATATCTTCGAGGTCTTATACGAACGGCGGCTCCTCGCGTCTACGGACGAGCGCCGGCGCATCGCCTACACCACGGTCATGAACACCATGACTCGCCTAGCCAAGAAACAGCTGCTCCGCACCGAGAAGCAGGATCAAGCCTACATCTATTACCCGAACTTCAGCCAGGAGGAGTTCGTCTCTCGCTTTGTCGAGCACATGCTCGAGAACCTGCTGGTCAACTTCGCCGGCGCCACGCTCAATGGTCTGAGCACGATCGCGGACCCGCAAGTCGCCGCAAAGGCCCGGCAACTGCTCGACAAGATCGCGCGCCGGCGAGCGACAGAGGAGGGCACATAGTGCATACGCTGCTTGGTCTCTCCAGCCTGCTGCTGGTGCTGCTCGGCAGCGCGCTGGCGCTCGGCCTGCTGCGGCGCCTGGGCGGGTGGGCATTGCGGCGCGACATGCAACTCGTAATCCTGGTTGCGCCGATTGTGAGTCTTACGCTGGGACTGGGCGGCCTGCACCATTTCGTCGGTCGCGCATGCTTCATGAGCGCCCCGACGTGGGATTATACGCTTGGTGTGGCGCTACCACTCACTATGGGAGGTATTGCGCTCGGCGGGCTTGCCCTGGGCATGATCCGGCTTGTGCTCCTGGCGTGGGTAATGGCGCGCCGGAGTGTGCCAGCGGAGCCGCAGCTCCAGGCGGTCGCTGATGCCCTCGCGGAGCGGCTGGGGGCGGCACGGCCGCAGGTGCGGCTATGCTCCTATGACCGGCCACTGGCGCTCACCTATGGGCTGTGGCGGCCGACCGTGCTCCTCTCGACCTGGATGGTCCGGCAGCTGGATAGGCGCGAGCTGGAGGCGGTCCTGGCTCATGAGATCGGGCATGTGGCGCGGCGCGACTATTTCGTGATCTGGCTGGCGACGGTGCTGCGCGACGCCTTTTGCTACCTGCCGACGAGCTGGGCAGCCTACCGCCAGCTCCAGCACGAGAAAGAGCTGGCCTGCGATGAACTGGCGGTCGGGGTGACGCGTCGGCCACTGGCGTTGGCGAGTGCGCTCACCAAGGTCTGGCAACAGGCCCTCGAAGGGCCGCGCATCGGTACGGCGCTGTCGCTCCTGGGGGCGGGCGAGGCGATCGAAGGCCGTATCACGCGATTGCTTGATGCGCCCCCAGCCAGCCCAGGTGCGCCGCGAACCCGCCTGTTTGCGCTGGGTGCCGGCGTCGCCGGACTGGCTGGGCTTGTGGCCCTTCAGGCCGTGAACGTGGCCGTACTGCTGGCACCCATGGGCTGTGGCCCGGCTGCGCCGCTCTGGAGGGTGTTCGTATGAATGAGTGATTGATGCCAGGATGCCGCCTGCTCGCGCCCGAGATGGGAACCACGATCGGCATTGCGTGTGCTGTGCTTGCCCTGCTCCTGCTTGCGGTCATCGCGCTCGGTTTCGGGCCGCTGCGCACCTGGATCGGATTTGGGAGGACGCATGCCGCCTTGTCTTTCGGCCAGTGAAGAAAGTGGCTTGCTCGCCACCTGGCGTCTATATCGTCAGCCTGGGCGGAATCATCCAACAACGGCTGGTTTTCTGCGCCTGGTGTACCAGCTTTCATCGTACCTATATCAGTGGAAGGAAGTGCGCTGGGTGTACGGCTGACGCCAGATCTGACAGACACCTTATCAGCGCATCAGCTCCCGACACCGGGGCTGCCCGGTTGACACTGGCTATTAAACCGACATATCGTAAACGAGGAGGACCAAACCATGGCGTATATTCTGTCACTGCTGCCGCTGCTGGCCTGTCCGGTCATGATGGGCGCGATGATGTGGTTGATGATGCGGGGGAACAAGGATCAGTCGGCCGACCAGGTGCGCCAGACACACATCACCCCCACTGACACCGATCACCCCTCGAACGGTGTACCGCAGAGCTCGATGAGCGGCTTCCACATCTGTCTGAATTGGAAGGTCGTCACCGGGCTGGCGGCGGTGGGGTTGGGGATCTGGGCCATCACGCCGGGTCTTGTGTGGGCGGCAGTGCCGATCCTGGTCGTGCTGGCCTGCCCGCTCTCGATGCTGTTGATGATGCGTGGCATGGGTGGTGGGCAGTGCGCGACCCTGCCTGGGCAGGAGCAGCGCACGGCGCACGCCAGCATGTCCGATGAGCGCCTGGCGGAACTGCGGGCGCAACCCTCGGCCGTTACCCGCGAGATCGCTGAACTGGAAGCCGAGCGATAGACGCATGAACTGGCTACCGAAACGACGAACTCCGCTCATGGTGATGAGCTGGAGCGCCACCCTTGTGGCGGGTTTGCTCTTGCTGGCCCTGGCTGCTATCAGGTCAGGTGTCCCAAGCCAGGGCCAGCTCCCCGATGCGGTCGGTGACTTCGGGGCTGCCCCGGCGTTCGCGCTGACCGATCAGCTTGAGCGGCCAGTCAGTTCGGATATGTTCCGCGGCAAGGTCCTCATCGCCAACTTCATCTACACGAGTTGTAACGATATTTGCCCGTTGCTCTCAGTCCAGATGCAGAGACTCCAGAATCGCCTGCGCCAGGAGCAGCTCCTTGGCAGCCATGTGCAACTGCTCTCCTTCACCGTTGACCCGGTACGCGACACGCCTTTGGTGCTGCGGAACTATGCCCAACGGCATAACGCCGACCCGGATACCTGGCGCTTTCTCACCGGACCAGAGGACACGGTCAAGCCGTTGATCGTGGAGGGCTTCCGCCTCGGCGTGCAGGCGCTGCCGCCAGCTACAGCTACGCGCAGCCTGGATGACAATGGTGCCGCCACGAACACGGAATATGAGGTCATGCACAGCGGCCGGTTCGTCCTGATCGACAAGCAGGGGCGCATCCGAGCCTATTATGACGGGCAGGAGGTTGATCTGGAACGCGTTGTGCGCGACATCCGCGGGCTGGTAGGCTGATGATCGCGGTACGAGGGCACCGGAGGAGCCTATGGGCAGGGTTGCACAGGATTGGTTCAGCATCCTCAACACACTGCTGGCCTGGTGTTCCTGCTGGCAGGGCTGAACGATACGTTCCTGTATCTGCTGCTAGCCGTGCTGCCATCGTGAGGAGCCAGGCCTCCCTGCGAAGATTCAGCGCCGCCGATCAGCGGAAGCGCACGGTGTGACAAAACGAGTAACCGTATGGACCAACAGAGTCCGGCTGAACACCGCCATGAACGGCAGGGAATTCCCAGAGCTTTGCGGCTGGCTGTCCTGGTGACCATGCTCGTCGCACTGATGACCGGTGCCGGCGTGTTGCTGGCGAGTCGGCTCGCACGCTCCGATTCTGGGCCGGCGGTTCTCGATCCGGCGGCGTTCGTCGCTCAACAGCCCGCCAGCAGCACTGGTGGTGGGGTTGCTCCGGCGGTAGACCAGCAGGCGCCAGACTTCACCCTCAAAACCCTCGACGGGGGCGAGGTCACGCTGTCCAGTCTCCAGGGCAAACCGGTGCTGATGAACTTCTGGGCAAGCTGGTGCGCGCCATGCCGCGTCGAGATGCCCGACCTCGTGCGCGTCTAATGAGGCGCACAAAGCGGATGGCCTGGTTGTGCTGGCAATCAACATGACCTTTCAAGACTCGGTTTCGGATGTGCAGGCGTTCGTGAAGGAATTCAACATGACTTTCCCAGTGCTTCTCGACGAGACCGGGGCGGTCGCGCACGACCAGTATTGCTTGCGCGGGCTCCCAATGAGTTTCTTCGTTAACCGGAAGGGTATCATCGTCCGCCGTCACATCGGGGCCATGCGCGGCGAGCAGATCGACCAGTTCGTGGGCGAGCTCCTGCAATGAACGGCTGCGTTGTGCCGGTTCAACGAAACGCTTTCCTATCGCGTAGGAGTAATGTGATGGCAGATCAAACCACCAAGTCGCGGGCGCGTCGTGCCCGCACGCGTGGTCGCACGACTGGGAGTGGTCGTATTGGGATATCGAGGCTTGTCCTGATTATCGGATTCCTGTTGGTTCTCGTGGCGATTGTCGCGGTCGGAATCTCACTACGGCGGGGAGGCAGTGAAACCGGCGGCGCTATCGCGACACTCCGAACTGGTGACTTTCACGCCCTTGCCTTCAGCCACAGTAATCCGAACACCGTGTTTTTCGGCCACCACAACGGCATCATGCGCAGCGACGACGGCGGCCGTACGTGGACATCACTGGTCGATCGCCCGAACTTCGACGCCATGAGCCTGGCCGTGAGCGGCGCCAACGGGGGACCGATCTACCTTGCCGGCCACGACGTGTTCCAGATGAGCGCAGACGGCGGCAAGACCTGGCAGCCGGTCAAGCATAACCTCCCAGGCACCGATATTCATGGCTTTGCGATGAGTCCGGACGATTCGAACCGCCTCTACGCCCTCGTTGCCGGTCAGGGAGGCTTTCAGAGCGGCGATGGTGGACGGACGTGGCAGCCACTCGGTGGTCTGCCAGGTGATGTGATGGCGCTCGCCGCGGCCGGCGGCAGCCCAGAGACGATCTATGCTGGTAGTATGAGCGCTGGTGTCCTGCGGAGCGCCGATGGCGGTCGCGGTTGGGTGCCCGCGACAAACGGGCTTGCGGCGCGCGGCGTGTATGCGCTCGCGATCGATCCATCGGCGCGACAGACAATCTATGCTGGTGTTGATGGCGGCCTCTACAAGAGCGTTGACGCGGGCGCCTCCTGGAGCAAGCTGGCCTTCCCCGGAGACAACGCCATTGCCCTCACGGTCAGCCCATCGCAGCCGAATGTCATCCTGGCGATCAGTGTGCAGGGCCAGCAGGGGCTGGTTTACCGCAGCGAGGATGGCGGCCAGAGCTGGGGCGCGTCGCAGTGAGGCCGGCGTGGGAGCGAATGCGGCGATGAGGAGGATCGCTATGGCAGAATTGCGCAATGCGGGGCGCCGGGTGATTTCTCAGGCTGATGCAGACGCTATCGCTGCCAAAGCCGGGATGCACAAGCCGCTCCTCGCGGCCCGGCAGCAGGCCGCAGGCACCAACCGGCGCGAGTTCCTGGCCGTCGCGATGGCTGGCTCGGCGGCGCTCTTGGCGGTCGCCGGGATCGTTTTCCTGACCGCGCCCGATCCGTCGGCCGACCCGCTCCTTGGGTCGGTACTCAGATTCGCGGCGGATGTCGACGAGAACACCGGCGAGAAGATCTATCCGGTAGCGGGCGGCTTCGCCTACCCGCGCATCAAGGCCGGCACGTTCGGCGGCATCTTCACGCTGGAGCAGAAGGCCAGCATATTCACGGAGGGCGACCCGCCGCTCCTGGTTGCGGACGGCAAGTTCTACATCGCCAAAGTGCCGCCCAACGCGAGCCTGAAGCCGGTGCCCGATGAGGACGGCCGCGTCAATGCCGCCAACATCATGGCGATCTACCAGGTCTGCCCGCACCTCGGCTGCCTGGTTCCGTATATCGCGTCCGAACATCGGTTTATCTGCCCGTGCCACGGCTCGACCTATGAGCGCGACTCTCAGTATGTCCGCGGGCCGGCGCCGCGCAACCTGGATCAGTTTCGCGTGACAGTTGTCAACGACACTATCGTTGTTAATACCGGGCAGCGCGTGCTGGGGCAGCCACATTCCTAAACATGGTGGTGGCGACGCTGGCCAAGAAGTGGGCACACGATATGGCATCCTCGAAACTGTATACAAAGGTTTTAGGAGCTGGCCATTCAGAGACAATCGTATTTCTGCCAGGCTTCACCGGCTCCCACGAGGTCTGGAACCATGATTTTCAGGCGCTCAGCCAGTGCTACCGGCTGGTCTTGCTGGACATGCTCGGCTTCGGCCATTCGCCAAAGCCCGCTATCGACTATACGCTCGATGATCACCTCGGCGCGATCCACCGTACGCTCCACTCATTGGGGGTGGGTACGGCGCACCTGGCCGGCCATTCCATGGGCTGCCTGCTTGCGCTTGCCTACGCGAACCGCTACCGAGCGGAGGCCGGGAAAATCGCGCTGTTTGCGCTCCCCTGGTATCACAGCGAGCAAGAGGCGCGCCAGATCATCGGGAAAAGTTCGCTCTTCAACCGCTGGCTGGCGTTGGACACCCCGCTCGCGCGGATCGGTTGCGCGGTCATGTGCCACCTTCGACCCCTCCTGATGGCCGTCGCGCCCGCGTTGTCCCCCGATGTGCCGGCGGTCGTCTCGCGCGACGCGCTGCGCCACACCTGGACCTCGTACTCGAAGACACTGAATCACGTCATCTTCCAGTTGCGTGCGGATGCGTTACTCCGTGACACTCGCAAGCCAGTGCTCATCGTACAGGGAAGGCAAGATACGATTGCTCCAATCGGCAACGTTATCGGCGCCGTTGACCGGCTTCCAAATGTCTGGCTGAAAACTGTTGATGCCGGCCATCGGTTGATTTTCACGCACAGTGACACTGTCGCACGCGAGCTGGTACGCTTTCTACAGCAACCGGCCTGAGACACATGAAACATGGTGCGAGTGGGCATGCTCGGACCTGTGACATCTCATCTGTTAGCGCTGCCGGGCTGAGGAAATACTGAGGTGCACATCGATACGCGTGCACAACGCCGACGTGGCCTGATTCTGGTAGTGGCAACCCTTACTCTGTCCCTGCTGGTTGTCGCCGGCGTCATTGTGGAACGTTCAGCACGGACACCGCTCGTCCAGGTTGGACAGGTAGCACCTGGTTTTTCGTTGCCATCGACGAACGGCGGTATCCAGTCGCTCGCAGCGGCGCGAGGACGGCCCCTCATACTAGCCTTTGTGCCGTCGGTCCAGTGCGACTTCTGTCGCGCGCAGCTTCGCGCCCTCCAAGCTGCGCTGCCGGACCTGCATACGTATGGAGCTGCGGTCTTCGCGGTATCAGCAGACACTCCGGCCGTGCAGCGTGCAGCCGCCGCCGAGCTCGGCCTGGCCTACCCGCTTCTTTCCGAGGGGCCAACGGTCAACCAGCACCCGGTCGGCTCAGCCTACGGCGTCTACCACTTGCGGCAGCGCCATCCAGGCCCGGTAGATGCGAACGCGATTGTGGTTATCGACGCGAACGGCATCGTCCGCGCAGTACGAGTGCGGCCTGGTCAGCAGATGAGCGCGGCTAACGTGCTGGACATCGTAGACGAAGCGATCGGCAGCGAAGGGGGCGCCAAATGAGCTGCGGCCCCGCAATGACATACTGGCGTATTCTGGCCTGGCTCTTCGGCCCATCACTACCGCTGATGCTTGTCTTCATCCTCTACCAGCGCTTCGACGGCACGCCGCATTTTTTCCTCCACACACTGATGGGCTGGGATGTCGGGCTCATCGTGCTACTCGCGGCGATGCACTATGGGCGGCGTCCAGCTCGATGGGATGGCATCCTTCCATTCCTGCTGGCGCTCTACGCGCTAACACCTGACTTCGTCTACATGGCCGGTCCGTTCCACCGCGACTGGATGGACGTCTTCCTGTTCCACGTCGCGCTCGACGAGATTCTTCCGTTCGCGCTGCCAATGCTGGCGCTGATATGGGTGGTGCTGCTGGTTGAATACGTCCATTGGTGGCCGACGCCTTTGCAGCACACTCAAGACGAGCGGTGGCGTACCATCGTAGCCTGATCGCTTTGCACTCCGCTATCGATTGGGTTGAGCAGTGTGGTATTTGCATCCTTGCTGCGGCATTTCACACACGTCCAAGCCGCGCATGCACCCGATTCGCACTCGGGCAGTTAAAGATTTGCACGCAGGTGCCTGGCGTTGCATGATTCGCGCCATAGCATAACATTTCAGTTTGGTCCACAGGTTGAAGTATGCACAACAAACAGACGGCTGAACAGATCATCGCGCGAGCACAGCAGGAACTGGCCGCGCGCCGTGCGGCGGAGCGTGAGGGACGCTGGAACAACCCCTGGGGCAGGCTCCTGCCGGGGCTCGCAGTGGCTATCCTGCTCGCGTTTCTCGCAGCACCACTCCCGCTGCCGCGCAAACTTCTGCTCGCGATGGGCGGGGTGTGCGGGCTGCGGCCGGCGCACTCGTACTTTGCAGGCGCGGTGCAACTGCCGATGGAGTCGCGGATGGTGGGAATCTACGCTGGCTTTTCACTGACGCTGATCGCGCTCCTGGTCTTCGGGCGGGCCGGCGCACGGCGTCTTGGAAACCGGCCCACGATCGTCCTCCTCGCGCTGTTCTTCGCCAGTATGGCCTTTGATGGGATCAATTCGACGCTGACGGAGCTGGGCCTGCCGCACCTCTATCAGTCGACCAACGTCACCAGGCTCGTGACAGGCCTGCTCTCGGGCATCGCCATCGCGCCGTTTCTCGTCTGGCTCCTCGGGGTGATGGCGACGCCACGTGCGAGTGGGCCTGCGCAAGCGGTTGTGCGCTCGCCATGGGAATTGCTGCTGCCCATCGCGGCGTGCGGGGGCTTTGCGATCCTGGTCATGAGCGAGCAGGCGGCATTCTATTACCCGATTGCGCTCCTCAGCGTCGGCGGAGTCGTCGTTGTGCTGGCGATGGTGGCGCTGCTCGTTGTGTTGGGGATGAGCGGCCTGGATGGACGCGTGACACGAATGCGCCAGATCTTGGTGCCCGGCGCGCTGGCGCTGCTCATCGCGTTCACCGTGCTTGGGCTCACTGCAGCGATTCGCTGGTCCGTTACAGGCATCTGAGGCGCGTGAGGAAACATTTGGACCTGACGGAGATGCTGGACTGGCGATGTGATAATCGTATTCAGGAGCGAAAGGTATGTCTCGAAGTCGAACGGCGGCTCAGCACCGAAGCGGCAGGCAAGCCGGACGTCGGCGCACAAGGCGCAACACGCGGACGATTATCGGCATTGTGGTGGCAGGCCTCATCGTCGTCAGTCTTGCTGGCCTGCTGATCGCGCGCCAGATAACATCCGCGGTACCCGGCGAGCAGCGCATAGCTAACCAGGGGGCCGGACACATCGCGAACGTGACGGATCCGCATACACCCTACAACTCCAACCCTCCGACCTCTGGTATCCATATCGGCGGCGGCACCGCCCCGTGGGGCGTTACGGGCCAGCAACTCCCCGACGAGCAGACTGTACACAACCTGGAGCATGGGGGAGTCGTCATCCACTACCGGCAAGGGCTCGACCAGGCGACTGTCGACCAGCTGACCACCCTGGCGCGCGATCTTCAGCGCCAAAACCCGTGCATCCTGCTCCAGCCGCGCGCGGCGGACAAGCTCGATGCACCGATCGCCGTGACCGCCTGGAACTACCTGCTCGAGCTCCAGCGCTTTGACGCCGATACGCTGACGAAATTCTTCCAGGCCCACATCGGGCGCGGGCCTGAGGCGGTTTGCCAGCGGTAGCACCAGAAGTAGGATTATGGCAATGGAGACGTACTACACCCTGCTTGACGTGCCGATCGATGCGCCCCAGGCGGATATTGAGGCGGCCTACCGCCGCCAGCGCGAGCAATACAATCCTGAGCGCGTCACCGCGCTTGGCGAGGATTTCCAGAGTATCGCTACGGTGCGCACCGCCGATCTCGATCGCGCGTATACCGTCCTTTCTGACCCGCGGCGGCGCCATGACTATGACGTAAGCATTGGCCTGGCGCCGCGCACACAGCTGGACGTGGTTGCGCGGCGGGCGGGGCTGAGTCGACGCGAGGTGGGGCTTGCAATTGGCGGCGCGCTGATGGGACTGCTGGTCATCGCAGTCGTATGGGTACTGAGCGGGCAGCGTGTCCGTCAGAACATCACACCGGTCGGCGAGGTGCGTCGGCCGGCGCCCGAGCTTGCCCTACCCTCACTTGAGGGCGGGACGGTGCGGCTCAGCGACTACCGCGGAAAGGTCGTGCTCCTCAACTTCTGGGGCACCTGGTGCCAGCCGTGCAAGGAAGAAACCCCAGCGCTCCAGCGGGCGTACCAGAAACTACGCGACCAGGGACTGGTGATTATTGGCGTGGATCTGCGCAACCAGGAGCGCTCGGGCGCAGACGGCGATGCCGACGTGCGGAAGTTCATCGAGGGCTACGGCGTCACCTACCCGATCGCGCTTGATACCACCGGCGATGTCGCGCGCGCGTACCAGATCCTGCCCATCCCGACGAGCTATTTCGTCGATCAGTCCGGCACGATTCGCTACATCGCGGTGAGCAAAATCACCGAGGCGGACGTCGAGGCGATCTTCAACCGGCTCAAGCGGGAAGCCGCGGCAGTGGCGGGAGCCGGATCGTAACAATGGAGCTCACATGCGCTGGTCGGCGTGAGTCCGGCGCGGGTTCGGTCAGGCAAGGAGCAAGTGTATGCCGAAACGACGTACCCTACGGCCTGGCGCGCGTGGCGAAGAGGTCATTGGTGCGCTGCTGGGGTTTCTCTTCGGGTATATAGCCGCTGAAGCGTTGATGGGACGATACGTGCATCCCCTGCATTGGGTGGCTGCTGTGGTGATCGCCGCACTCGCGTATGGAGGGACGTTCCTCTGGTATCGCTGGCAATATCCACGACGGCGGAGCGCAACGCCAGCGAATCGCAGCCAGAGCGCGCAGCGCCGCTGGCGGTTGCCGTGGCGGCGCTGACTCGTCAGCGTCGGACGCGACTATTGTGCCTGGGAGGGTGTGGGATAAGACGGACGGAAAGGAGCGCACATGGTGCGTGTCCATCTACGTTTCTTGGTCGGTGCCGCGGTGGTATCTCTGGCGCTGGTTGCGAGCATTCCCTGGGCGCGCCGGGCGGTCGCAGGCCAGCCGACCGTCGCCGATTTCGCACCCACGTATGCACCACGCGAAGCCGCCACCCGCGTGGCCACGGCACAAGCGGCACAGGCACAGTATCGCCGCTCTACAGATCCAGCGGCAACCGATCCAAGCCAGCTCCCGCTCGTCCCCACGGTCTTTTTCCCGCAGACCGGCCACCACCTCAGCAATCGCGCCGGCTTCCTCGACTTCTGGCGCGCGAACGGCCAGGTGGTAATCTTTGGCTACCCGGTCACGGAAGAGATCATCGAAAATGGGCGCGTCGTCCAATACTTCGAGCGCGCGCGCTTCGAGTTCCATCCCGAACTGATGGGTACTGTGAATCAGGTTCAACTCGGCCTGCTTGGGCGCGAGATCCTGGCCGACCGTGAAGTGGCTGGCGTGCCCGACCCGCAGAACGGCGCGCGCTATTTTCCTGAAACCCAGCACACCCTGTCAGGCGAGTTTCGCGGCTACTGGGAGCGGCGCGATAGCGTGAACATCTTCGGCTACCCAATCAGCGAAGAGATCGAGGAGGATGGAAGAATCATCCAATACTTCGAGCGCGCGCGCCTCGAATACCACCCCGACGATATGGCGCCCTTCTACCGCGTTATGGAACAGGCGAATGGCATCTCGCTCAATACGCTGCACGAGGTTGTGGTCAGCGATCTCGGGCGGCAGGTAGCTCGGCTGCGCGGCATCAAGACCGCGCCGGTGGCCCCACTTGTAGGAGCGCGGGAGTGGTCGCCAGCGCTGTGGAATCGCCGGATTGAGGTGAGCCTGTCGGAGCAGTGGCTGACGGCCTACGAGGACGATCTTGTCGTGTACCGCGCGCCCGTAGCGACTGGACGCGACGGTTTCAATACACCAACCGGCAGCTTCGCGATCTACGACAAGCTGCCGGTGCAGACGATGACCGGTTCAGCTAGCGGCGAGAGCTGGTTCGTGCCTGATGTTCCCTGGGTGCAGTATGTCGTCGGCGGAGTCGCGCTGCATGGCACCTACTGGCACAACCAGTTCGGCACCGGCTACCGGCTTTCGCACGGCTGCATCAATCTGAGTATGGACGATGCCGAGTGGCTTTATCGTTGGGCAGACATCGGCACCCCAGTTGAGGTGCGCGCGTAACCAGTGCGCAAGCGCCTGAGATAATAATGTTCGGACGAATCGTCTTGACGCTCCACCTGACAGCCGCTCTAGCGGTGCGCAGAAGCGGCTCATGAGTCAGCAGTGCACCGGACATGCAGGGGACGCAGTGTCACCAGGGCGCGATTAACCTTCTCCATCGACGCGTGTACGTCCTACTCAGCAGCTCGCACCAGCTGCTTCAGATAGTTCAACGCCAACCGTGCTATGGCGTGCCCTGCTATAGCTCGCATCTCTCCGAGATCGCCGATGGGATTGCGCCGTGTGATTGTATGATGATGGCTGATGGTGGGTTCAAACGCCTGGGCCATCAGCAACAGCGGCAACGTGCGATTCGTCGCCTCGATTTCCACTGCACCATCGGTCGGCCGGGCATGCCAGACAACTGGCAGTGCGATGAAGGGAAGTCCCGCCCTATATGTACCTCCCTGGCTGCCAGCGCTGCGAGCACGTGACCCCGCGGCTTCCATAGCGTTTTCAAACGAGCCTAAACATCAGACCCCACCGACATTTTACGAGTAATGCCCTCACGCGCCTCACGGAAGATTCTAGCCACCTATGCGCCATATCCTACAGAGCCGTATGATATCCCACATATCATCAATTAGCCACCCCCTCCAACATCCCATACTGATGCGTAGTAGCAGTTGCGGTCCAGGCGTCACTTGCAAAATTTGTTAAGAAAGTTGTAGACTTCGCGGATCCCAATCGTCTGTTGAAGGTCCATGTATTAGGCAAGCCCCAATGCTGCCTGGATACCGTGTCGGCGTCGAGCCGCCGACGGCACAAGGAGGTGCAGCTGCGCGAGGTATCCCATTGTCCATTTCCGCTATTCGGTGCGAGCGAATCGCTATTCTGAAGGAGGACTTCTTGTGAAACACCGCTCTATTCTGGCTGTGCTGTTGCTGATTGTGCTGGCCCTCACCGCCGTTCCGTCCGCTTCGGCAGCAATTTCAGTCGACTCGTCAGCGCTGCGCAACGCCGTCACCGTGGGCGCGATTACTGACCACCTACAAGCATTCCAGACAATCGCCGACACCAACGGCGGCGAGCGCGCCTCCGGCACCCCTGGATACGACGCGTCGGTCGCCTATGTAAAGAGTAAGCTGCAGGGCGCGGGCTACACAGTGACGCTCCAGCCGTTCCAGTTTCCGTTCTTCCGCGAGTTGACGCCGGCTGTGCTCCAGCAGACCGCGCCCAATGCGACGTCCTACGTCTACGGCGAGGACTTCTTCACCATGGACTACTCGGGCAGCGGCGACGTGACCGCGGACGTGCAGGCGGTCGATTTGCTGCTGCCGCCAACTGGCGGCTCGACCAGCGGGTGCGAGGCGTCCGACTTCGCCGGCTTCACGGCGGGTAACATCGCGCTGATCCAGCGCGGCACCTGCAACTTCTCCGTGAAAGCGCAGAACGCGCAGACCGCCGGCGCTACTGGCGTGATTATCTTCAACGAGGGCAACACCGATGCGCGCAAGCCGCTCTTCGGCGGAACGCTTGGTGGGCCTGGCATCACCATTCCGGTCGTCAGCGCCAGCTTCGCCCTCGGTACGGAGCTCAATAGCCTGCTCGGCAGCGGCCTGCGGCTGCGCCTCAAGACCGATACCATTTCGACGATCGCGACGACGAACAACGTGATTGCTGAGACGAGTGGCCGCGGTGACCGTGTGGTCGTGGTGGGTGCGCATCTCGATTCCGAAACCGGCACCGCGGCGCTCAACGACAACGGAAGCGGCTCGGCGACGATCCTGGAGATTGCGCTGCAGATGAAGAGGCTCGGCATCCAGCCGGTCAACAAAGCGCGCTTCATCTGGTTCGCGGCCGAGGAGAACGGCCTGCTCGGCTCTGAGTACTATGTCAGCACGTTAAGCACCCGCGACATCAAGAACATCGCCGTCAACCTGAACATCGACATGATCGCCTCGTCGAACTACGTGCGGTTCGTATACGACGGCAACGGCTCCAATACGGCGGTGGCTGGGCCGAACGGCTCCAAGGTTGTCGAGGATGTCTTCCGTGATTACTTCGGCGGCCAGAATCTCGCCACTGATCCAAGCGGCCTGACGGGAAGCTCGGACTACGCCCCATTCATGGATGTTGGTATTCCGATCGGTGGCGTATTCGCCGGCGCGGGTGACAGCAAAACGCCTGAGCAGGCGGCCGTGTACGGCGGCACCGCTGGCCTGCCGTATGACGAGTGCTACCACCAGCCGTGTGATAACTTTGCACACGTTACCCAGCCGAGTAATCAGACCGTGCTCGACCAGCTCTCGGATGGGACCGCGCACGCCGTGTTATCGTTTGCAATGACGACGTCGGCGGTGAACGGGACGGATAAGGGCAAAGGCAGCGGCCAGTACAAGAACCTCTTTGAGTACGACGGGCCGCTCGCGCAGCGGTAGGTTGGCTCCGCTCGCTCGTCGTGGCGGGGCGGCTGGTGACACGCCGCCCCGCTACCGGGTTGTTGAGCACTCCACCATATGATCGCTCTCGTCTGCAATTGCTCCTGTGGCAAAACACACGCAGCTGTAGCATAACCTCCATTTTTCACCCTCTCAGGCATCTATCAGCCCACGTTCAGACGCAATGCTTGACAGTTCTTCTCGTTCAGGTTACCTTCGCCGGTAAATGAACGGTTAAGCTACGTGTGAAGGAGGTGCTTGCCCGTACCAGACGCCCATCACCAGTAACCGCCGTAAGCTACAGATTTTTTCGGTATCACCTTGTATCCGCGGGGCAACGTGTATTACGTCCGCCGCCATCTCCGCTTTGTGATACCTGTCGTTGCACGCTGTAGCTTGTGTAGGTGCCTCACGCGTGAGGCCGCAGCGAGGAATGCTCCATGACCGACTTCTCCGGTTCGGCCGCCGACCACGATACGCACGCGCTCACCGCCCGCGCGCTTCGTCAGCGACAGCGTTATACTCGATCGGTTCAGCGTTCGCAGACCCTCACCACAACCATCGCCAAATACGCACACGCGTTCCCAGGCGCACTGCCCGCCCGCTACGTCATGCATGCCCTGGTTGCGCTCTTTGTCCCGCTGGCGATACTTGCCAGCCAGATTCCGCTTGCGATTCCTTTGGCGCAGCCGCAGGCAAACGCGTCAGACGGCAGCACAGGCGATTTCGTCGCGCCCATCGCACCGTTGTCACTTGACGCAAACACTGATAGTGATGCGCCTGCCCCAGATAGCGCATTTGCTGAAATCGACGCGCTACCGATAGCATCGCTGCGCCCTGAGCTACTAAAGGATCAGCCAATCGACGCAACGGTGGTGGCTGATCTGGCGAACGTACGCGGCGGCCCCGGCACGGACTATGACAAGGTTGGCACGTTGCCAGCGGGAACACCACTCCTGCTCCTGGCACAGTATAACGGCTGGTATCAGGCGCGGCGCGATGACGGTAGCACCATCTGGGTCGCCGCCGAGTTGCTCGACCTGGATGCGGCTGTCGCTGACTTCCTGCCGGACGCGACGAACATTCCCGCGCCGCCTCCACCGAAGATCGGCCTGGTCGCCGAGGAGGGACTGAACCTTCGCGACGGTCCCGGCACAGGGTACATCGGCATGACCAAGCTCCCGTCCGGCGCTCAACTCGACCTGCTGGCGCGCTACAACGACTGGTTCCAGGTGCAGACGGAGGATGGCAAAGCTGGCTGGGTACTCGCGCAGTATCTCTCGATCGGACCAGGCGTCGTGGATCGGGTGGAGACCGTCACAACCGTCCCCGATCTCAATCCAGCTCTGGTTGGATTGGTGAGCGAGGCGAACGTCAATCTGCGCGGCGGTCCGGGTGTGGCGTATGACAAGCTCGGCGCGCTCGGCCACAACACGCAGCTCGACCTGCTGGGCCGCTACCAGGATTGGTTCAAGGTTCGCACGCCGCGCGGCACGGTTGGCTGGGTGTCAAACGAGCTGCTCAACGTCAACGACTACGTGATGCGGCGCGTGCCGGCGGTGCGCGAGATCCCCGCGCTGGCACGGCCGAAGCCGGCGAGCCGCCCTCAGACGCAGAGCCGGCTGGCGCCAGCGCCAGCCGCCACCGCAGGGAGTGTGGTCGAGTTCGCGATGCAGTTTGTGGGATCGCGCTACGTCTGGGGCGGCGCCAGCCCGAAGGGGTTCGACTGCAGCGGGTTCACGCAGTACGTGTACAAGCAGTACGGCCTGAACCTGCCGCACAGCTCGGCGGGCCAGTACAGTACCGCGTACGGCACGACGATCTCGAACCCTGACGATCTGCGCTCCGGCGATATCGTGTTCTTCGTCAACACCTATAAGCGCGGCATCAGCCACGTGGGCATCTACGTCGGCGGCGGCAACGTCGTACAGGCCCTGAGCCCGAAACAAGGCGTGGGAGTAGCGAACCTGAACGGCGGCTACTGGGCGCAGCACTACTACGGCGGCATACGGCCGTCACGCTAGCTCGACTCGATTCGGGCTATCAGTACCATCAGCATACGCCTCTTCGCCGCTGGATGATCGCGAAGGAAGAGAGAGACAGAGCAGTTCGGCGCATGAGGGGTGTGGCACCGATTCGTGATGAAACAGCCAAAAGACAGAAGCAGGCGTGTCAGCGGCGACATTTTTGCTCATGTACTATGGCTGTTGGATGCACGAATCGTTGCTGCCCCCTTGAAGGGTGACGACATAAAACCGCGAGAATCGTGGGCTAAGAAGAACATCGCTTCAGAAAGCTATGCTTTTCTCATCAGGCCAGGCGTGGGACCTCCGACTGTGCAGATGATCCGCTGGCTTTATCGCAGGCTTTCGCCATCCTGATTCGTTAGCGTACAAACCACCTATTTGATACGCTGACCTGTAACTCAGAGCTTTACCAATCCTGCGCGTATTGCCACAAGTGCTGCCTGCGTTCGCTCGGCCACACCGAGCTTTGAGAAAATGATGCTCACGTAGTTCTTCACGGTACCATCCGAGAGAAACAGCCTTTGTGCTATCTCGGCGTTGCTCATACCACTCGCAAGCAGCCCAAGCACTTCGCGTTCGCGCTCGCTCAGCCCACTGATCACTTTTCGGTCCGGCAACGCCCGATCACCTTGTTCGGCGACGTGTTTGAGTAGTTTCGGCGCCACTTGCGGATCAATATGGCTCCACCCCTTCATCGTCTCCCTGATCGCTTTGAGTAAGTCTTCCTGGGGCGTATCCTTCAAGACATAGCCGGCCGCTCCAGCGCGAATCGCATCGATGACCCATTCATCGTCAGCATAGGTGGTCAAAACCAGGATGCGGACATCTGGGAATTGCTCACAAATCGCCCTGGTTGCCTGGATGCCGTTCATCCGCGGCATTTTGAGATCCATCAGCACCAGATCCGGTTGCGTTGTTCGTGTCAGTTCGATTGCATCGACTCCATTGGTCACCACACCAACCACCTCGATGTCTCGGACGCCTTCGAGAATGGCGCGCAACCCCTCGCAGACGATCGCCTGGTCGTCACAAATCAGCAGGCGAATGGTTCTCCTCGACTCCTCGTTCATTGGTTGCCTCCAAAGGAGAAGCAAATCTGTGTGCCCTTGCCGACCTGGCTCGTAACTGCGAGACGCCCACCGATCAGTTCGCTGCGCTCGCGCATCCCAAGCAAGCCATAATGGTTTCCCTCTGCGCCAAGATTGGGATCAAACCCGCATCCGTCATCGCCGATGAGCAGTCGTAAGTGATCGCGATCGCGTTTCAAGACGAGTTGGACAGTATGCGCCTGGGCATGCTCGGCGATGTTGGTGAGCGCTTCCTGAGCAATCCGGTACACACACTGCTCAACCTCAGCCCCATAATCGCCCAGATCGGCATCGATGGTCAGCTCAATGCCAAAGTCAAACCGCGTGGCGTAGGATTCGGCTAAAGCTCGCAGTGCCAGGGCCAGCCCCAGATCTTCGAGCGGCCTGGCGCGCAGCTCTTTGAGAGCGCGGCGGGTTTCACTCAGCCCTTCACGGATGGCTTGCAGCGAGTGGTTGAGCAGCACGTTGGCCCGTTCCACGTCCAGGCGCAGCATGGCTCGCAAGCCCTCCAACTCAACGGCAACCCCGCTCAGCGTGTGGGCCAGAACGTCGTGCAGCTCGCGCGCCATCCGATTGCGTTCGCGGCTGATCGTCAGCTGCTCCAGCGTGGAGGCGTAGAGCGTCAGGCGCGCATTGGCCTCGCTCAGACGCTGCCGCTGCTCTCTCTGGACGTTCATCAGCTTCACGATCATAAGCCCGACGAGCAAGAAGATAATCGTCTGGACAACAACGATACCCAAAAGTGAGCTGGAGATCATCTGCTCCAACACCATGCTTCGGGACAACAGGGCAATGTTCAGCACACTCGTCAGCGCACAGAACACGACCACCTGGCGCATCGCATACTGCCAGCTCAGCACGACCAGTGGAATCAACAGCAAGATGATCTGCCGCCACAGCACCACCTGCGCAAGTAGTTCTGGAGCGGTGTTGCTGGTGGCATGAAGGTTACTGAGGTTTATGTATGGATCGAGGATCGGTCCTGCCAGTGCGCCTGCGGCTGCCCAGGCAATGCCAATCGGGAGATAAAAGGATTTGAGAGTGCGCCGCAGAGTAGGGATCGACAAATACACGAACAACAGCCCAGGCGAAAGCAGGCTAAAGACAGCGAGCGGAACGACTGCGGAAGGTGGTGGAAAAGGGGCAACCAGCCAGTGCGCTATCGCGAGCGTGGCGATAGCGAAGTGCATGCTGACGAACAGGCGAAAGGTTGGCAAGACGCCGGGTTCTAATTCTCTACTCGGTTTCATGCCTTGATCATACCATGCACGAGTGCTTCTTGTTAGTGACGACGGCAATTTGGTTCCGTGACCAAGGTCACAACAAAAAGATTACCCAGGTCATAGCGGTCCCTTACCCCAGACACTACAAAACAGTGCGCTTTTCGCTTATCCTACGAACCGTTGCAGCATCGTTCTTTGATCGTGCATTTGCCGCGGTGAAAGCATCCAATAGAACGCTGATTATCGCAAACGGGTTCGACGAGAATTTCCTAAAATGAAAGAGGACACGCCCATGGCCGACTTGCCCCCCACCCGCGACGCCAGCGACGACACCGGCGTAAGGCCCGGCACACCACGCTGGGTGAAGGTGTTTGGGATCATCGTCATCATCCTGGCCTTGTTGGTCGGCATCATCATGTTCACCGGCATCGGTGGTCAGCACGGCCCTGGTCGCCATATGCCGTCCGGTGATGCTGGTCGCCAGATATCGCTCTCCAGCGTCAGAGAAAACTACACACCGCCCGGCGCTGAACTTGGTGGCTACCTATGATCATGCCACCCGGCCTGCGCAAGTTCGTGCTCAGCGTGCACATCACGACGTCCGTCGGATGGATCGGCGCGATCATCGCGTACATCCCCCTCGACCTCACAACACGTAGCAGTCAAGATGCTGAGACGCTGCGCGCGGCCTACCTCGCCATGGAGCTGATCGCAGTGTGGGCCATCGTCCCCCTGGCGTGGGCCGCGCTCGTCACTGGGCTCATCATCTCGCTTGGCACGCCGTGGGGCCTATTCCGCCACTATTGGGTCCTGATCTCCCTTGTGCTCACGGCGGTCGCCCTCCCCGTTCTGCTGTCGGAGATGCGCACTATCAGCGCCCTCGCGAGAATTGCAGCGGATCCGACGACGTCCGATACCGCGCTCCGCGCGCTCCCCAGTACGCTGGTCCACTCTGTTGGCGGACTGATCGTCCTGCTCGTGGTCCTGTGGCTCAACGTGTACAAGCCGCGCGGCCTGACCCCGTACGGGTGGCGCAAGCAGCAGGAGCAGCGTCGGGCGTTGCAGCGCAGCAAGCAGGACGAGCAGCGTAAGGTGCCGCAGCTGTAGATCCAACGACTCCTGTTGGGCCTCGACCGGCGAACCGAACCGGTCAAGCCGGGCGACACCATCGTCGCAGCCTTGGGCGCACTACTATCTGAGTAAAGGTCATATGATGAATGACGGGAGATGACCGCCCCCTATTCATACAAACGGTGTGTTCATAACAAAAGAGCGGTTTTCTCTGAAAGGAG
Source organism: Kouleothrix sp. 19917 (assembly GCF_057073505.1). Classification (NCBI taxonomy): domain Bacteria; kingdom Bacillati; phylum Chloroflexota; class Chloroflexia; order Chloroflexales; family Roseiflexaceae; genus Kouleothrix; species Kouleothrix sp. 19917. The sequence continues at coordinate 518,455 of NZ_CP097100.1, read as the reverse complement.
CACGATCGATGCATTCGTTCGGACGTCACCGCCACAACTCAACGGACAAGGCGTCGGCCAAAGGGACAAAAGGGCTGATTCTCAACCTCGGCTGGCGCTACGACCTGACGGCATGGTTCTTCGACACCTTCGTGTTCCGTGGCAAGTGGCGGGAGCTGCGGCAGAAAACCGCCGACCTGGCCGGCATTCAAGTTGGAGAGACGGTGCTGGATGTGGGCTGCGGCACGGGAACGCTGGCGATTGAAGTCCAGCAGCGCGTTGGCCTAACGGGCCGCGTCTACGGCGTTGATCCGGGGACAGAGCAGATCGCTCGTGCCCGTTCGAAAGTGGCTCGGCGCAACGTGCCGATCGATTTCCAGATCGGGGTGATCGAGCAGCTCCCCTTCCCCGATCAGACGTTCGATGTGGTGCTCTCTACCCTGATGATGCATCATTTGCCCGATAGCCTCAAGCGACAGGGACTGGCTGAAATCGCTCGTGTGCTCAAAGTCGGCGGGCGCCTGGTGATTGCCGATTTCAAGCCCAAGCGGGAACGCCACGGCCAGGCTGCGCGATTTCACGCCGGGGGGAGCAGCATGCAAGAGCTGGCTGCCCTTGTGAAGGAAGCCGGTTTCTCACAGGTGGAAACAGAGGAGATGCAGCTCTCACGCTTCTCTGCTTTCCCAGGAGCAGGCTTTGTCAGGGCACACAAAAGCTAATACGAATTCGCCTAACCGTTTACAGGGGTATCGAAAATTATGCTGCATTAGAAAGCCGTGCAGCGGTCTATCTCCATAAGTAAATCAAGCTGGATCGGGGCAAAAAGTGTAAAGGTTTATAACTTGGCGCAAAGAAAAGAGGACTCTATGACCCATTCAAACAAAAAGAGAATGAGGCCCCTTCTGCTCGTGGCAACTGTGGTGATGATCATCATAGCAGTTAACCTGCATGCCGTTGGTGCTATTTTGCTCTCTAAAACAGGCTTCGGTGTATTCTCTCTGAGCAATCCGATCTCCTATGTCCTGATAGGATTGTTCTTTGTCGCTGCCATGTTCAAGCTCAAGCATTTGTTAGGCTTTATGCACAGAAAAGAGAAACAATCAGCGCGGGAAATTACGAATGGCGTAAGCAGCACGGGTGGCGTGCAACACGAGCAGAGCCGGGAGTAGCTACCGTAGTAAAGCTCCTCCTGCTGTGACCGCGTTCTGCTCGAGCCCGCACCTCTCCCCGGCGCCCAAGTGGACCCAGGCCGCGCAGCACAATCCAGGCCAGGCGAATGCCGCCGGGCGGGGTTCGCTCGTTGTTTCGCTAATCTGCGCAGGCGGGTTGGTGACTTGTTGCGATGTGTAGCCATACCCACATGAAAGACGCTGTGGGTGGCGTCGTCGCGGCGATGGTCTTTCACGCAAGACGAACGCCGAAGTGATCCTTGATCTCCGAGACGAGAACCGCCGACATCGATGAAAGAAGGAAAGCATATGAGTACACTCAAGGTTCCCGGTGCGCAGTTGTATTATGAGGTGACAGGCTCCGGGCCACTCCTGATCCTGATTCCAGGGGCCAGCGGCGTGGGGGAGGTCTTCCGCCAAGTCGCACGCGAACTTGCGGCACGGTATCAGGTGGTCACCTACGACCGCCGCGGTTTTTCTCGGAGTCAACTCAACGGACCTCAGGACTATGATCACCGGCTCTCTACCGATGCCGATGATGTCTGGCGCTTGATCGAGCATCTGACGGACAAACCGGCGACCGTCTTCGGCAACAGCTCGGGAGCGATTGTCGCACTCGAAGTTCTCATCCACGCTCCCAAGCGGCTCCAGACTGTGGTTGCCCACGAGCCTCCAGTCGTTTCACTGCTGCCCGATGCGGCGAAATGGTGGGCCTTTTTCGACGGGATCTACGACACCTACCGCAAGGATGGGATTCCCAAAGCCATGCACCAGTTCGCTAGCACCATAGCTGGAAAAGGAGACCACCAGCTGATGGAGCGTTATATGACAAAGCAAGCCAACGAGTACACCATGGCTAACGCTGCGTACTGGATGGAGCATGAGTTGCGCCAGTATCCGCGAGTTGAACTCGATCTCGACGCCCTCGCTGCGCATGTCAGGCAGCTCATGCTCGTTGGAGGGCGCGACTCCCAAGACCAGATGACGTACCAACCAAACAAGGTGCTGGCGAGGCAGTTGGGACTCGATATTGTTGATTTGCCTGGCGGACACCTCGGCTTCATGGCCTATCCCACCGAATTTGCAACGGAGCTCATGAATGCGCTCAGTCGATGACGCGCAAACCGCAGGCGTCGGAGAGAGCGTTTGCCCACGATGAGGAGAAGCGCAAGTCGATTCTTGATGTATTGCATGCGCCTGTGGAGGCTCTGCGTGAATTGCAGTAATACGCGGTCAGCGACCGCGTAGAACGTTCTGACGGTGATCGTGAGCACTGCTGCCTGACGGCGCCCGCGACACTCGCTAGTCTCTACAGTGTTGGCGCGCTCACCTCACGCAGTCGACAGGCCGAGGTTGCCAGGCGCGGCGCACAGGTGATGCCGTTCGATCTTGATGCGACGACCCAGATCTTTCAGCCTCACGACAACGGCGGCAGATAGCAGGTGATCGCCGACAATCCCAGTGACACCGCGCAGATCGCGCTCATTCGCGCACACTTCCAAGAGGAAGCCGCAAAGTTTCAGCGTGGCCACTTCTCCGATCTGACCACGATTCCCAGCATGGATATGCCGGCGGCGCAACTCCAGGCCGGCTACGCTCATATCGCGGTCACGTCCACTGAGCTGCCGAACGGCGCGCAACTGCGCCACAGGAATCAAACGGCTCCAGCCAACGCCCTCGGGCGACGATGGATCGACATCTGGCGGCGACCAGCACGGCTTCGAGCCGATGAGTAGCGTCGCCAGTTGGTCCCCGACCTCAACGAGATGCTGGAATTGGCGGGTGAGCTGACGTTCGTGCCAGGCGGTTAGGATCGCTTCAACGCTTGAGAAGTACTCCTACAGCGTCGCAGACCCGATGCTGGTCTCGAAGGCGATCTGCGACATCGTGAGCGGCCGCAGCCCGTGCTCGGCGAGCAGCGCCGCAGTGGTATCCAGGATCCCGCACCTCGCGGCGCTACGCCTCGATCGTCTCGTTCCACAGCCTCGGCATCACCCCCTCCGCATCCAGCGGTTCGTCAAGCGCTGCACAGCAGTCGGTATCGTTCCCGCAACTCCAGGAGGCCCTGCGCTTTCCAAAAGGCTCCGTTGAATCCTTGTTCGAGGGGTGGGCTCTGGGAGCTGTGCCACGACCCCTTCCGCATGTTGGCTATGAAGCCCGCCACGTTCTCAGGGAGCCCCCAGCGCCCGCAGCTTGCGGTAGCGCGTGCGCACCCGCCGCGAGTATAGTATAGATGACGGCGGTGTCCAGACACTCTAGCTTTGACACAGACATACTGTGGTAAACTTTCTCACGATGACCTTGACAACCCGCGACAGAAGAGACGCACATGGCTAACCTGGGATGCAAGCTGAGCTGACTGGAGGGATGTCATGCTTCAAATCAACCGTTCGATCATGACGCACCGCAGACTGCTCCTGTTCAAATGGCTCATGATCTTCCTACCTTCCGTTACGGTCACGCTGGGCCACAGCCTGCTGGAGCACACCGGGGGTGGAGAACACACCGGTGGTGGGACATACGATCTGCCAGCGACCCTGCTCGTGACATTCCTGGGCCTGGTGCTGACCTACCTGTTTGTCGAGACCCTGTTCAGGGTCCTGCGCAGACTCCAGGCTGAGGCAGTGGCCCGCGAGCAGGACATCCAGATCATGAACGCCGTGATGCAGGAACGCGAGCGGTTGAGCAGGGAACTCCACGATGGTGTGGCCCAGCTCGTCGCGCATCTGCTCTTGCGCCTGGATACTATCAAGGAGCTGGTGCAGGCAGAGCGGCCACAGGAGGCCGAAGCAGAGCTTGAACACTTGCACGAGGTTGCCGACGAAATCTACCAGGATATCGGGGAGTCCATTACTGGGCTGCGCACCAACCTGACGGAGCGAGGGCTGGTCCGCGCACTCCAGGACTACCTCGACCAGTTTGAGGAGCGGCACCAGATTGCCACCAGCCTCCGAACAGATGACGCGGCCGACCAGCTCTCACCGCTCGCAGCGCTCCAGCTCTTCAGGTTCATCCAGGAAGCCCTGACCAATGTTCGCAAGCACGCGGCGGCACACCAGGCCACTGTGACGCTCATGTCCGACGGGTCAGGGCAACTGAAGGTCGTGATTGCCGATGACGGCCAGGGTTTTATCCCTGGCAACCAGAGCAACGGCAAGGCGCGGCCTTTGGGCCTGACCAGTATGCGCGAGCGGGTCGAGGCCCTCGGCGGCACCTTCCAGGTGACCAGTCAGCCCGGTTCGGGCACACAAGTGAGTGCGACAATCCCCATTCCACCATCCAGAAGGGAGAGTGGGCATGCAGCCCTTGCGACTCCTACTGGTTGATGACCATGCGCTCTTTCGCGAGGGGCTGATCTCGCTCCTCTCCTACCAGGACGATTTCACCGTCGTTGGAGAGGCCGAGGACGCCGAGAGCGCCCTCGCTCAGGCGCGTGCGCTTGAGCCGGACATCGTGCTGATGGACATCGAGCTCCCCAGAGAGGACGGTGTGAGCGCGACGGCGCGGCTGAAGCTGGAAATGCCCGGCGTCACCGTCGTGATGCTGACGGTGCGCGACGACAGTCAGACTCTGTTCGAGGCGATCAAGGCAGGAGCGCAAGGCTACCTGGTCAAGAACGTGCGGTCCCGCGAGCTGCTGGAGCAGCTCCGTGGCCTGGCGCGCGGCGAGGCTGCAATCTCGCGTCGCATGGCTGGTCGGATCTTGGAAGAGATCCGCGGCCAAACTGCGCCTTTCGGGCCTGAAGAAGAGCTCACTGCCCGAGAGATGGAGGTGCTGGAGTTGGTGGCAGCGCGCCTCTCCAACGCCGAGATCGCTGAGCGTCTGGTGGTCAGCGAGCACACAGTCAAGAATCACATGAAGAGCATTCTCTCCAAACTGCACCTGCGCAACCGACACCAGGCAGCCGCCTATGGCGTCGCCCGTGGCTGGCTGCCACGCCTCAGGCGGCGTGGTTAGCATTCTCCTCTCACTCCCTCTGATCTCGCGAACTGTCTCGCAAAAATAGCCCTTTTCTTCTCTCCTCTGCCTTCCAGGGGTCATGTCCGGCGGACTGCTGCGACCTATACTACCAGGTGAGAGCGTCAACGCAGGTGGCTCTACGGAAGGTAGGCTTTTGATCATCGTCCGTGAGTTGCTCAGCATCTGACAAGGCGTCACCTACCAAGCAGGGAAATGGGCTTGGGTCTGACAGCCGAGTGCAGCCCGGAAGGCCGGCCCAGTGAGATTTCAGAGGAGCATTGAGAATGCAACCAGCCACCCGATCTGCGAATCAACCGCTTGGCGGCAGCAGCGGCGACTGGCGTCATCGCCTTCTTCGCTTCCATGTGCCGCTCGCGCTCGCAAGTGCCGTGATCATTGTGCTCTTCATGACGCTCCCGCCCTTCGACCCTCAGGCGTATCCCCAGATGGACATGGGCAGTGCTGCTGCGCTTCCCCAGCGGCCAGGCGAGGGCGGAATGGGCGGAATGGGCGGAGTGATGGGTCACGGTGGGAGCCAGACCTCACCACCCACAGGTCACGGCGCGAGCCAAACTCCATCACCGACGGGTCATGGTGGGAGCCAGACGCCGCCAGCGACTGATCACGGCAGGGGTCAAACGCCACCAACGGGTCACGGCGGGGACCAGACCGGACCGATGGATCCTGGCGAGATCACGGAGGCCAGAGGAAGGAGCTACCTCACCCAGCGGTTCACCGTTGCCACCGGCTACGTCGCCCTCGGGCTGCTCGGGCTCACGCTCCTGATCGGGCCAGCCAACCTGCTGCTCCGCAGGCGGAATCCCGTCTCGAGCTATCTGCGCCGTGACGTGGGGACGTGGACGGCCCTCTTCGGCGTCGTCCACGTGATCTACGGATCGCTGTTGCATAGCGGTGGACAGCTCTCCGGCATCCTCAATTACTTCTTCGTGCCCGACGGCAGCCCGCGGCTCAATAGCTTCGGGCTAGGGAACTGGACCGGACTTGCCGCCACAGTGATCGTGGTGGGGTTGCTCGCTCTTTCCAGCGACTTCGCCCTGCGCAAACTCAAAGCCAGGACCTGGAAGAACCTCCAGCGCCTGAACTACGCCTTGTTCGCGCTGGTCATCGCGCACGCGTTCTTCTACGGTGCGCTGTTGCGGACGACCTCCCCCTTTACGCTCCTGCTCGCCCTCAGCGTCATCGCAGTCTTCGCCGGGCAGGCGGTGGGGGTCTGGCTATGGCGGCGCAGGCACGCTCGTACAACAGCAAGGCAGCCAGCGTGAGCGACGCTCAGCGGGTGCTACTGAGTGACGGAACACGGGGAAGACCTCAAGATCAAGGAGTTCGGCCATGCGAGACACCACCATAGATCCAACCACCATATAGAGAGATCGAAGAGAGGGCGGTCCGAGCGCCCCGTCTGGAGGTTGACGAGGGACGTCGGCTGGGCGAGGTGACGGCTGGCTCAACAGGCTCCGCGCCCCACGGCTGAGGAGCACCATACTCGTCGCGTGTTGTGGAGAGGATGGACCGGGCTGTTGCTCGGCTGCTCCACGTACAGCCGCAGCCACTTGTGCTGTGAGAGGCTGTCGCCACCACCAGTAGCTGGCCGTTCGAAACGGCGCTGCTCGTCTCGGCGGTGCGCTGCATCTTACAGATGCTGGCCTTCAGGCGCGAAAGCCCGCCAGCTTCAGCGGCCACATGAAGCGCCAGGCTTCAGCGGCTTCAGCCCAACGCTGCATAACCAGACCATCGATCGACCATGCAAACACCCATCCATCAGATTCAGCGGTGGGATGATGCCGCTGCAGCGCGTCCGAAAGCGATAAACTGCTTGCGCTAGAACGCATTTTCTGATAGACTTGGACATGGCCTATAAAACTGCCGCCACCACCGCCACAGTGCAGCTTGTTGCCTTGCGGCAGCTCGATCCCGCGACCCGCGCGCTCTGTGACACGCTGCGGCGGGAAGCGGGGCGCTGCTGGAGCGACTTGGTGCAGGCGCACGTCGCCGCCCGCGAGCAGGGCGTGTGGCTGGCCGAGGCCGACCTGAACGCGCAGACGAAGGGCTCTCGCTAGGCGCTCCACTCGCAGAGCGTCCAGTTTCTCGCTCAGCAACTGCTCGCCAATGTCGCCACCGCCCGTCAAAACCGTGCTGCCGGAGCGACCGACGCCAACTACCCCTACCGCGAGAAAGCGTACCAGACCGTGAGTTGGAAAGGGCAGGCGATCCGCGTGGTCAACGGCCGGCTCGTGCTGCCGAATGGCCGCAGAGAGCGTGATCTCGTGCTGCCGCTGCCCTTGCGTTTTCGTGCCGCCTCCATCCGCCAGGTCGCGCTGTTGTGGCGGGCCGATCACTTTGAGCTTGCGATCACCATCTCCGGCCCGCCCGACCCGCCCGTCCGCGCCGCTGACGACGCCGACGGCCGCACCGCCGGGGTTGACCTGGGCGAGATCAACATCGCGGCCATCGTGACCGACCACGGCGACGCGCTCGTGCTCAACGGGCGCTATCTACGCTCTCTCAAGCGGCTGCGCAACAAACGACACAGTACACTCACGGCCAAGCTCGCAGGCTGCCGCAAGGGCAGCCTGCGGTGGAAGCGGCTCAAGCGGCGCAAGGCGCAAGCCTCGGCCAAGTTCTATCGCCAGCAGCGCCACATCCTCCACATTGCGAGCAAGCGCCTGGCCGACTTCGCGAGAGCGCAAGGCGTGACAAAACTGGCGATCGGCGACGTGCGCGAGATCGCCAACGGCATGGACAAGGGCCGCAAGACCAACCAAAAGCTGTCGCAGTGGGCGCGCGGCCAGTTCGAGCGCTATGTTCGCTATAAGGCGCGGCGGTTCGGCTGCACGACCGGCCACCTGCCCGAAGACTACTCGACTCGGACATGTTCGGTGTGCGGGCATGTTTACACCTGCGCACCACGAGGGCGCGTCTATCGCTGCTCTGGCTGTGGCGCGAGTGTCAACCGGGATGCCAATGGCGCGGCGAACATCTGCTCGCGGGCGGTGTTCGGCGGCTATGGGCGCGTCCAGGTTGCTAAGACCACGTATCGGCATGCCTGTCATGTCGTAGCGCCCCGGACATGGGCCAGGGCCTCGCGCTCTGTTGCTGCGCGGCGCTAACGCCGCCAGAAGCCCGCCCCATTGAGGGGTGGGAGTGTCACGCTACATCGTGCTGCCGTTCGTGCTCCCGCTCTGGGGGATCGCCACGGGCGCTGCGCTCGGCATCCTGTTGACCGTGGACGTGATCGCGACCATCGCCATCGTCGCCACGCTCCGCCGGCTGTGGCGGCTCCAACACCCGCGCCGCTGGCAGTACCTGGCGCTGGCAGTGCTGGTGGGCTTCTTCTTCATGAGCGATGTGCGCGTACTGTTCGTCTAGCCGATATGGCCGAACAGAAATGAACGCCGCGCTCGACACGTTTGTGCATCCGAGATCTGAAGTCGATGGCGTCGTCTGTGGCTGGCTGCTTCGCTCCAGGCGACGTGGTTAGCATCTTCCTCTCACTCCCTCTGGTATCGCGAACCGTCTGGTAAAAATAGCCCTTTTCTTGTCTCCTCTGCCTTCCAGGGGTCATGTGCAACGGACTGCTGCCACCTATACTAGATGCGAGCGTCAACGCAGGGGGCTCTACGGAAGGAACGCATGTGGTCGTCGTCCATGAGTCGTTCAGCACCTGCCAAGGCGTCACCAATTTCGAATCAAGCAGAGGGGGACACACACATGGCTGACTTGTCCGCCGAGCCCGACAACGGCGGCGACACCGGCGATGACACCAGCGTAGGGCCTGGCCGCAGATCGAAGCCCGGCATGCCACGCTGGGTGAAGGTGTCTCTGATCATCGTCATCGCCGTTCTGATCCTGCTGGTCGTCTTGATGCTCACTGGCGTTTTCGGTGGTGGCCACGACCCTAGTCAGTTCGGCCCTGGGCCCCACGTACCTGGGGGCGCTACACCGCCCTCCAGCCCATAGCTACGATCACTGCGCGCTGGGAGCACACTGGTCCACTCCGGTGGTGGCACGGTAGTGTTGCTCATGATCCTGGTGCTGAATGTGTACAAGCCGCAGGGCATGACCCGGTACGGGTGGGGTAAACAGGAGCAGGCGCCGGTGCTCGTGCCGTAGATGCAGCGAGCGATCTCGAACACCCGTTCTCGCTCGACAGTTCAGAAACCGGTCTTAAAGGACGCAGTCACTAAGCAGTCAGGAGGTTTGATAATGATGCACTTGCTTCGCGAAATGATGCACTCGCTTCGCACTTCGCCGATCTTCGCAGTCTTCGTGCTGCTCACCCTTGGATGGGCTGGGGTCATCGGACTGATGGTTTTCCTGATGATATTGCAGCCCGGCTTCATGGGCATGGCGCACGGCACCCAGCCAAGCCACCGCGTCCACGACCTCACGTACGGGTTTCTCTTCGGGGTGGCCGTCCTCGGGATGCTCGCCCAGCTCCGGCGGCCCACGAAGAACGTCGCCAGTATGTTGATGGCGCTGATTCCCTGGGTCGGGCTGCTGCTGGCCGCTGTCCTCTCGACAGACGCGGGCGTAATACGCTCTGCAGAGAGGATGTCGGTCGCCTTGCTGACGGTCATTGTCGCACTGCTTCACCCGAGCGGACGTGATTTCTTCCGTTCGTTCAGTGTTTCGCGAGTCAACTGGGTGATGCTGGCACTGGTCATCATCGCAGCGGTGCCGCTGCTCGTGTTCGCGTCCACGAACATCGGCCTGCAACGGAGCGTCCCCGACGACCATGCCGCCCTCGGCCACTACGGTTTCATGGCCGCCTTCAGCTTCACCATCATTGGGGTGGGCCTGCTGGCGAGCTTGCGGCCTGAGGGCTGGAGGCTCACGGCGTGGGTCGCCGGCCTGCTCCCAGCCCTGCTCGGGCTCACCTCGCTGCTGTTCCCGAACGTCTCCTCCAGTCTCGGCCTGGTCTGGGCGCTTGCGGCCATTGCCTGGGGCGTCGTGTTCGTCGCCGCGGCCAAGCTCACCAAGGGTACGGAGAGTCCGACGCTGCTCGGCTCAGGGGGCGTACTATCGAAATCGGAACGGGGTTGAGGACATTGGAGAAGAGGATATTCGAGGCGGCGCTACGCCTCGATCGTCTCGTTCCACAGCTTCGGCATCAGCCCGGTATACCTGACGGCGGTATCGAGGCACTTTAGATTTGACAGAGACATACTATCTCCATCACGATCACCTTGACAACCACGCGCGACAGAGGAGGACACGCACATGGCTGACTTGCCACCCTACCGCGAGAAAGGCAACGACACCGGCGTAGGGCCCGGCACACCACGCTGGGTGAAGGTGTTTGCAATCGTCGTCATCGTCCTGGCTCTGCTGGCCGGCATCATCGTGTTCACTGGCGTTGGTGGTGAACACGGTCCTGGTCGCCACCTCCCCTCCAGTGGCTCTGGTGGCCAGACACCACCCTCCAGCGTCATAGTCATAGAAGACGACACACCGCCCGGTGCTGGCTTTGGTGGCCACGCAGCGTCTGAGGGTGGCGAGCTATGATCATGCCACCCGGCCTGCGCAAGTTCGCGCTCACTGTGCATCTCACGTCATCGGTCGGCTGGATTGGCGCAGTCGCCGCCTATATCGCGCTGGACGTTGCCGTTGCGAGAGGCCAGGATGCTCAAACGTTGCGTGCCGCCTATCTGGCGATGGAGTGGACCGCTTCGTTCGTGATCGTCCCGTTGGCCTTGGCCACTCTGCTGACCGGGCTGGTGATGTCATTGGGGACTAAGTGGGGCCTGTTCCGGCACTACTGGACGGTGATTTCACTCCTGCTGACCGTGTTTGCCACGGTCGTCCTGCTGGCGGAAACGCGGACAATCAGCTACTTTGCAGACAGAGCAGCAGATCCGGCAACCTCCGACGAGGGGCTGCGCGCCCTGGGGAGCACCCTGGTCCACTCGGTTGGCGGCATGGTGGTATTGCTCATCAACTTGTGGCTGAATATGTACAAGCCGCGCGGCCTGACCCCGTATGGCTGGCGCAAGCAGCACGAGCAGCGCAGCGCATTGCAGCGGAGCAGGCAGGATGAGCAGCCTAAGGTGTCGCAGCCGTAGATCCAGCGACTCCTGCCTCGGCCTCGATCGAGGGAATTGTTCCGGCGTACTGTGCATGCCCTCGCGCACTCACATTGGCTCCGAGGCGCTTATGCCGTACTTCTCCATACGATAAAGCAGCGTGTGACGGGTTAACCCGAGCAGTTCAGCTGCCTTGCTCTTGTTGCCCCGCACACGCTCAAGCGCCTGGCGGATCAGTGCCTGTTCTACCTGCTCCAGATGCACCCCCTCCGGCGGCAGCTCCATGGGACTGCGCGCCGCCGGTTCGGATCTCTGTTGCACCTGATCGGGCAGGTGCACTACGTCAATCGGACCAGATCCGGCGAGGCGGGCCGCCCGTTCCACCATTCCACGCAACTCGGTCACGTTCCCTGGCCACTCGTAGTGCTCCAGCACCTGTGCCGCCAGCGGCGTAATCTGCCGATCGCCGGCAAAGGCGCGCGCCAGCAGGAGCACATCGGCCCGCCGCTCGCGTAGTGGCGGCACGAACAGCCGCACTGGAATGAGCCTCTCGAATGCGGCGGGTAATCCACTGCCGGTGGGAGCGATGGCGAACAATCGCGGCCCGGCGCGGTTCTCCTGTGCTGCGAGCCGTTCGGCGAGCTGCTCAAGCACCGCCGGTGCATCCACGACACCTCGTATCACGAGCGATCCACTGCCGGCCTCCGCCCACGCGCCCCCGTTTTCGGTCTTGCCGAAGAGGACCACCTCTTGAGCAGCGCCCTGGTAGATCCCCAGGTCCAACTCGATCAGCGGCGCCTCAGCGCGCAGGCTTGCGACATGCATCGCGCGCGCAAGCGAGCTCCGCCCACTGCCCGATTCGCCAACCAGTACCACATGATGGTCGGTCAACGCGGCTTGTTGCGCCTGTGTAACCAGCTGCTGCCAGGACGCATCAACACCAATGAGCGCCTCAAACGCAGGAGTCGTGCGTTGTACGATCCTCAGCCGCGCGATCTCCTGTTGCATTGCGCGACGCTCCAACGCGCGCGCGATCTTGAAGATCACTTCCTCAACATCGAAGGGCTTGCGCAGAAAGTCGGCCGCGCCCAGTTGCATCGCCTCCACGGCGGTTGGTACGGTTCCATAGGCGGTCAGGATGATGACGACCACTTCAGGCCGGCGTTCGCGGATGCGGCGTAACAAGGTGAGTCCATCTTCGCCCTTGAGCTTGAGATCGAGTAGCACCAGGTCAACGCCCTCGCGCCCCAGCATTCCCAGACAGTCGCCGCCGTTCTCAGCACCATACACTGTGTAGCCGGCCTGCTCGAGCGCGCGACCGAGCACCCAGCGCATGTTCGGCTCGTCATCGACGATCAGGATGGTCCGTGTCATTGGCTCCCTCGTACACGGCTGTATCGCTGTGCATCGTACCACGTCGGCACTGCGCGAACAACGTGCGCCGGCTCATGTGGACGGGCTGCCAATCCCACGCCTGGAAGCTGTGTCTTTTCCTACACCAATGGGCCATTTCACACAACCGCACCCTGATTTCGTGTGACAGCGCCGCTTCCGAATGGTTTCAACCGCTAGGTTGGCTGAAGGCAGGCTACGGCTCGTCACTGCGCAATACCACTGCCTGCACGGTCTGAGCCGATGCGGGATGGCACGCCATGTGCGACGACGGTCGTACGCCAGCACAGCACGTCGAACGTGGGCAGCGTGCGAGGAGACCTGGCAATCGGCTTTGGACGATGAGCTTCAGCTCGCGCAGAGCTGTTGGATAAAAAGGAGGGAATGTCATGACTCAGACCGCGGGCCATATGAGCAGCGAGATGCAGCAGTGTATTCAGGAGTGCCTGACCTGCCACAGCGTCTGCCTGACGACCGTCCAGTATTGCCTGCAGATGGGCGGACGACACGCGGAGGCGCGCCACATCACCACGCTGCTCGACTGCGCCGAGATCTGTCAGACCAGCGCGAACTTCATGCTGCGCGGCTCAGAGCTGCACACGCGGACGTGCGGGGTCTGCGCCGAGATCTGCGAGCGCTGCGCACAGGACTGCGACCAATTCGGCGACGACGCGCAGATGCGCGCGTGCGCTGAGGAGTGCCGCCGCTGCGCGGATTCTTGCCGCCGGATGGCCGGGATGGCGGCGTAGCGGAGCTGTCTCTACTGGCTGCGCTGTGATGGTGTGCTACCCACGGATCACCGTCACAGGCAGCGAGCACTTTTGAGGCAAGCAACTTGAGCCGTGGGTGTGATCACTGTGAGCTGTTTGTGCAGGAGGTCCGCCGGTTTTACCCGTTTTTCCCCTTCGTTGTGGCCCGCGTGCGGCAAGCGTTCGACTGGCAAGGCTACCACTTCCCCAAGCGGAGAAAAGTCATCCTGGACCTGTACGGCACCAACCAGGATGCACGGTTGTGGGAGCAGCCGGAAGCGTTTCGGCCAGAACGCTTCCGCCACTGGGATGAGAGCCCCTTTGCGTTTATTCCCCAGGGAGGCGGCGAGCATCAGCAAGATCATCGCTGCGCGGGTGAATGGATCACGATCGAGCTCATGAAGGTGGCGCTGAGCTTCCTGACCAGGTCCATGACATATGATGTGCCGGAGCAGAATCTGCGCATCAGCCTGTCGCGCATGCCGGCCATACCGAAAAGCCGATTTGTGATCAGCAAGCCTACGATAGTGGGCGCCGGCAGCGCGACCGGGCGGATCGCCCGTAGGCAGGAGATCACCGTGGAGGGCGACCGTGGGGTGGTGGAGCTGGAAAAGACGAAGGACGCGGCCATCTCCTCCACCGTTAACCGACGAGATGTACGCATCGCCCTGTTCCTTGCGGGAGCGATCGGCTTGCTGCTCGTGCTGGGCGGGCGGCTGCGACAAGGCAGCCGCCGTGCTCCAAAATGATCGGGCCGATGCCAGGCGAACAGGCGCAGGCTGAGATCGCCGGCGTGCAAAAGCGGCTCCATCGCGCGATGGGGGCCGCTCGGCATTGTGCGGGGTTAGCTACCGCCCGGCTACCTGCGCGCCCATCGACTGCGTCAGCGCGTCAGTAATCGCCTGGTCCTCACCGGCATACAGCGCGACGATCCGCCCGGCCTGGTAGAAGTGCGGCGGCGCGACCCAGTCGATCATCATCGTCGGTGGGTTGCCGTCTGGTCCAAGCTGCCCCACAGCGTCTTTCGCTGCCGCCGTGTCAGCAAACTCGAAGACCTGGACGTCCGCGGCGTTGACCTTCAGCGCCGATCCGGTCACGTCGAAGAACGGCTGCTCGACCTCGCCCGCATTCTTCACATCCAGTCCAGCAGCCCGCAGCGCATCGGTCAAACTTTTGAGATCCGTCACCTGCCGATCGCCAGCGCTGGCTTCCGCCGTTGCGCCTGGCGAAACGGTTGTCGACGGACGAGCTGGCAGGTCCAGTTCCGCGACCGGCGTACCCAGGACGCCCTCGAGCAGCTTCAGCGTCGCGGCATCATCACCCACGTAGAGCGCGATCACGCGCCCGCTGTGGTACGCATGCGGAGAAGCCACCCAGCTGATCATGGTGGTTCCGCGCCCGGCAAACGTGTCGGCGAGCTTCGCGACGTCTGCCTGCGCGGCAGCTTCGTTCTCGTATTCGAATACCTGCACGTCCGCGCCATTGACCGTGAGCAGCGTGCCACTCACGCTCAGAAAGGGCTGCTCGACCGTAGCGCCGAGCTGGACGTTCGCCCCGGCCTTGCGCAATGCGTCGAGCAGGCTCTCCTGGTCGTTCACTGGCTCACCATGACTCGTGACCACGGTGGTCGTGCTGGCTGGTTCATTTGCACTGCCGTCACTGCCCTGCGTTGGCGCTGTGGTCGGTTGCGCCGCTACGGTCGGCGCGACCGTCGCACCCGGTCCGCTGGTCGGTTGTGCAGCCGGCGCACCAGGCGAACGACCCGTCTCGGCCGTACCGCACGCGGCAAGCAGCAGGAGCAAGGCGACGGTCGCATAACGCAGCCATAACTGTTGGAAAGCAACCTGGAACATGCCATCCCTCCTCTCAGCTGAGCCAGAGCATGTGAACGAGCACCGGGACGCCAGTTCACGTTCTGGACGCCGGAGGTAGCGCAGATGTTCCAGCAAATCACGACTGTGCGACTGGCGTCCTGCCAGATTGTGCGGGAACGGGGTCGGCAGAACGACGCAACACCGGCAGGCGCACGGTGAAGCGTGTCCCTGCACCTGGCGTGCTGTGGACATCAACGGTTCCTTGATGTTCCTGGACGATTTGCTGCACAATGCTCAAGCCCAGCCCGGTGCCATCGACACGCGTGGTAAAGAATGGATCAAAGACGTGAGGGAGATCATCAGCGGCAATGCCCCGCCCAGTATCGTGAACGGCGAGGACGACGAACGACGTCGCCGATTCAGCTCCTTGTACGCTCGCGCGCACGTGCACCTCGCCGCCCTCCTTCGTCGCGTTGATACCGTTCAGCAGCAAGTTTATGAGCGCCTGGTGCAGCAGCTCCGCGTCGCCTTCGAGGGGCGGCAGCGTGCCATCCACATCCGCGCTGAGGGAGACCCCGTGCTGCGCTGCATAGGCGCGCGTCAACGTCACGGTCCGCTCGATCAGCTCGGCGATGTCGACTGGCCCACGCTGCATCGGCGCTGGCCGCGCATAGGCCAGCAGTTGCTCAATCAGCCGGTCCACTCGATCGACCTCGCTCTGGATCACCTGGGTGTACTCACTCAGGGTCGCCTGATCGGCCAGCTCGCGCTGCAACATCTGCGCTGCTGCCCGCATGATGCCGAGCGGGTTACGAATCTCATGCGCCAGCCCGCCGGCGAGCCGCCCCAGCGCGGCAAGGCGCTGGGCGCGCTGGATTTGCTCTTCGAGCGCCCGCAGCTCGGTCAGATCGTCGAGCACGAGTACCGTCCCAATCGTCTCATCATGCGCGCCGACCAGCGGCGAGCCATGCAGCCCGAGCTGGCGGTTCTTGATGGCCACCTGGCGGTAGCCGCGCGCACCCGAGGCGAGATAGTCGCGGATCAGTTGCGGCAGCTGTGTGGTGCTGCCATTCGGGCCATGGAGCAGCGCCTGGGCGGCACGATTGATGGTTGTCACGTTGCCGTGGGTGTCCAGCGTCAGCACGCCACTGTCAATGCTTTCCAGGATTGAGGCAATCGATGCGCGCATGCGCTCGGCAACGGCTGCCTGCGTCTGCAGCGCCGCATTCGCGGCGGCGAGCTGCTGGGCGGCCTCCTGGGCGCGCTGGCGCTGACGGCGCTCCGCGTCAGCGAGACTGCCGGCGAACGCGCCGACGAACAGAAACACGGCGTTTTCCAGCAGATCGTTGACCCCATCGTCGAGCATGATGCCCCACGATAAGATGACGTGCGGGATGTAGAGGGCGCTGGCGGTCAGCGCGGTCAGCACCCCGCCGCGGCGGCCGTAGCGCACAGCGGCCACGGCAATCGGAACGTAGTAGAGGCTGCGGTAGATCGAGTGGTAGGGGATGAGGTGGATGTCGGTCAGGTAATGCAGCAGCGTCGTCCCTGCCAGCGTGATCAGCACAAACCAGAGGCTGATATCGCGGAGCGCCGGGCGCACCGGAAGCGACCCTGGGGCCGATGCATCAGCAATCTGCATACCCTGTTTGCCTTTCACAACGGCATGTATCCTGATACTACAGTTCGCGGTTTAGAGTGCCAGGCTTTTGAGATGGTCCTTCTTCTGTGTGCCCTCCGAGCGCGCGAAGCGCGGACCGATGCGCTCCGTCAGGGCCTCCAGCGCAGATGACCATTGCATCATCGCCATCATTATGAGCCTCCTGCCCGCGTAGGCAAGCAATCATGATACCATAGCACTTGCATGGTCGGGATGACGCCGGTGGCCCGGTCAAAATCTGCACGATCGGTTACAAGTACATTTGCAGCCGTCACGCAATAAACCCAAAGGGCCGCTCATGGGGGATGAGCGGCCCTTTGGGTTCTTGTATAGTGGCATATACATTGCACTTTTTTGTAGTGCAAAAGATGGTAGTGCCGTTGAGATGGTGTGTGGTGGATCACCACACCGGGCAGGCTGCGGCGCATCTTCCCGGCTTACTCGGGTCCACTACTGCATCATCGCACAACCGTATGTTAGGCATCTACATTGCACGTCGTCGTATTATTTCACACACAACTGTGTCAAATAACGCAAAAGAAACTGTCTGGCAGTGAACAAGTGTAGAAAATATGGTTCACTGTGGAAGGAATGGCGTCATGATTGTACTATGTCAGCGAGAGCCTGAGGGGATACGCGATGGCTTCGACTGTGTCTGCGGCACCTGGCGGAAGAGAACCACAAGCTACACATATATCATATCTTCCGGGACTTGACGGGCTGCGCGCGTTTGCCGTCGCCGCGGTCATGCTCTACCACGCTGGCTACAATGTCGCAGGCGGGTATCTGGGAGTCGAATCGTTTTTTGTCCTCAGTGGATTCCTTATCACTGCGCTTTTACTCGCCGAGTTCCGGCACAGCGGGCAGATTAGTATCACGTCGTTCTGGCTGCGCCGTGCGCGCCGCCTACTGCCTGCGTTGCTGCTCACCCTCGCAGGGACGTTCACCATTACCGCCATCCTGCTACCCAACGATCTGCGATCGCTTGCAGGCGATATGTTAGCAGCGCTCGGCTATGTCATGAACTGGAAGCTCGTGCTCAGCCAGCAATCCTATTTCGATGCCCTGGACCGCCCCTCGCTGCTCCAGCACCTCTGGTCATTGGCGGTAGAAGAGCAGTTTTATCCGCTCTGGCCTCTCGTGTTTGCCTTTGGAATGCGCTTGTTGCGTCCGCTCGGCTTTCTCGCTGGCGTTATTGCCGCTGCTATTGCGAGCGCAGTGCTACTGTTCGTATTGTATCAGCCAGGGCTAGATCCATCGCGGATCTACTATGCCACGGACACGAGAGCTTCGGCATTGCTGATAGGCGCTGCGCTGGCATTGGTATGGACGCCAGGTGGCATATCCACGGTGAATCGCAGAATCGGCCTCGCCCTTGACGTCGTGGGCGCGAGCATGCTTGTAGGGCTGCTACTCGCATACGGCTGGCTTTTCGAACAGCATCCCTTGCTCTACCGTGGTGGATTCCAGCTTGTGGCAATCGCCACAACTATCCTTATCGTCGCAACAACCTACCCCCACGCACGATTCCTGCCGCGGCTGCTCGAATTGGGCCCGCTGCGCTGGATCGGTCTTCGCTCCTACAGTCTCTACCTCTGGCACTGGCCGATCTTCATGGTCACACGGCCGGATATCGACGTTCCCTTTAGCGGCTGGCCGCTTGAGGTACTTCGGTTTGGCCTGACAATTACGATCGCTGCTGCGTCGTATCGTTTCGTCGAGCAGCCTATCCGCAAGCACGGCGTGGCTGGGACATGGAAAGCACTATGCCGCCCGAAGAGACAACTGATGTCACGGATCATGCAGCATTACGGATCGTTGGCAACGGGGGCGTGTGTGCTGCTCATCGTCATGGCCTGTGCGATTTCCATCGCGCTGCGTCCCACAAAGGCGGCCTCGCCACGCATGCATACCATCGCGCCGGTGTCGCCAACGGCAGCGTCCGCAGCATCACCCATCCCCACAGCACAACCTGACAGCGCGGGAACTGATGGACGTGTAGCGACGGTAATGCCTCGTAACATACCCACAGACGATGCGGATGTACGCGCCGCGCCCCAGACGCCCCAGCGCACGGCAACAACAGTCGCTCCTGCGCCACCGCTCGATCCTACGCTCACGACGGAACTGCAGCATCTTCTGGATCAGGCGGTTGCCGATGGCTTTGTTCCTGGTGCCGTCCTGTCAGTCAGTGTTCCGGGGCACACGTCGTGGACGGGCGCAAGTGGCCTCGCCGACCGCGAACAGGGTCTGGCAATGGAGCCAGACACCCCCGTGCGGATCGCGAGCGTCAGCAAGATGTTTACAGCAGTCGTTGTATTGCAGCTCATTGAAGAAGGAACCATCGAGCTGGATGCGCCAATCGCAACCTGGCTAGCAGATAGTGTTCCCAATGCCGACTCGATTACCGTCCGGCAGCTCCTTCAGCACACCAGCGGCCTCTATGATTATCTGGAGGACCGTAACTTTGTCGCCCAGACCCAACGCGAGCCGAACCGCGAATGGCAGCCCGAGGAACTCGTCGCCTATGCGACACGGTTTCCGCCAAACCCAGCGGGTCGCTGGGATTACTCGAGCACCAACTACGTCATTCTTGGTATGCTTGTTGAGCAGGTGACAGGCCAGCCGCTCGCACAGCAGATGCGGCAGCGCATATTCGAGCCGCTTGGAATGCGCCAGACATTTTTTCTACCACAAGAGACGGTACAGGGTACACTGGCGCACGGCTACACAAAAGGAACAGACATCACAAACGCATCGATGTCATTCGCGTTTGCGACAGCCAATATTGCGACGACTGCCGAGGAACTCCAGCGCTTTGGACGCGCTGTTTACGGAAGATCTGCTCCGAGCCGAAACGCGCGATCTGATGTTGCAATTTGTGAGTGGGAGAGCGCAATATGATATGCCTGACCTTGAATACGGCTTAGGTGTCATGCGTAACCAGTTGCCAATCAGAGACGATGCGGAGGGGCAGCAGCGCGGGAGTGAGGCAGGACTGGTCTTAGGGCACATCGGCGGCTATGGCGGCTTTCGCGCCGCATTGTGGTATGCACCGGAGAGCAATATAGTGATCGCGCTGAGCTTGAATCAAGCCCAGGTCGATCCGAATGATCTCGCGACAAGTGTACTTGATGCCATGCTCGCACGGATAGGGAGCTAAATGTTAACACGCCGTTTGCAGCAAGGCAGATATCTACGCGAATGTGATCCCGCTGTGTTGGGCTCACCAGAGCGGCATTGCGAGCAGGTGTCGTAAAACGTACATCAGTGTAGCAAATAGGGCATTTCACGAACGCGCAGATGCTGGAGCACGCTTTCATAGTGGCATCACGTTGCAGAACCTTGGGGAGGCACTATACCCGGCCATGCATCGAGACCAGTCTGCGGAGGATGGATGCGTCACGCGATCGCGTTTACGCGCACAATGGGTTGCTCGCGTGTGTCCTGATCATAACCCTCTTCGTTTATTTCCAGCGCTTACTGCTTGCTGCTGGCGGATGCTGCCTGTGTCGCAGCTATCCGCTCATCCAGCTCCTGGGGCGAAAACACCCAGAGCTGGCCGTCGGAGGCGCGGAACACCTGGTACTCCGGGTAGCCCGGCACGCGGCCGACGTTGACCAAGTCGCCATTGTCCTCAGGGTGGGTTACGCTCCAGCCAGGGTTCGGGTAGGGCTGGCCAGTCAGCGGGTCGATCCGCTGCGGCTGGATCTCGCCGCGGCGCAGCCGATCGATGACCGCCACGCGCAGCTTTTCGTCGAGCCCACGCTGTTTCACCCGGCCGGCGGCGACGAGTGCGTCACGGCGTTCATCAGGGGTGAGGAGGTTGATATACACCAGCTCGGGTTCAATAGGAGCTGCGATACGAACTGAGGTGGTCGCGCCTGTCAAGCGACAATTAGCTATCGCACCCAACGACAATTAGAACTTTCTGTTCTGGGTTGTTCGACCCTTGCCAACGTCAACTCGATTGTGGCTCACTCGTATTTGTACGTGTCGTTGGCTTCGACGATTTGGCGGCTCCATGCTCGGCACCCGCCTGTTTCGCTCGGTAGCTGTCGAGACTCATCATATCCAGGATGACCGAATGGTGTACCACTCGGTCAATTGCCGCCATCGTCGTCATCGGATCCTTGAAGATCCGGTTCCATTCTGAAAAGACTAAATTCAGTGGTCAGTATTACGCTGCGGCGTTCATAGCGCTCGGCTAGAAACGTGAACATCACCTCCATTTCGTCGCGGTCGTGTTGCACATAGCCAATATCGTCCAGAATCACACAGACATAGCGGTCCAGTCGTGCCAGTTCGCGCGGCAGCCGCAAGTCACGTTTCGCCGCCAGTAGTCGCTGCACCAGCGCAGCGGTACTGCTCCAATAGACAGACTGTCCTTGGCTCACGAGTGTGTGCCCAAGTGCAGCCGCAACGTGACTCTTGCCGGTGCCCGGTTTGCCGACTGCAATCACGTTGACCGCCTGCTCTACAAACGCTCCACTGCGCAGTCGTTCAATCTGCTGGGTCAACAGTGGGCCAAACAAGTTCAACTCCAGCCGCTGAAAGGTTTTTTCGCGCGGTAACTGGGACTCGCGCAGGAGACGTTCCAGACGACGCTGCTGACGGTAGGCGACTTCCTGCTGGGCCAGTTCATACAGAAAGGCTTCGTGGGTCAACCCTTCGCGAGCCGCCCGCATCGCCAGTTCATCAAAGCCGCTGGCACTATGGCTGAGTTGCAGCGCCCGCAGGAGTTGCGCCAACTCCTGATGTCGATTAGCCATTCGCACACCTCGACGCCAGCAGCGCGTCGTAGACGTGGAAGTCGAGGTCAGCTGGCTTGAGCGGTGGCAGGGCTGGCACGGTGCTCGCTCGCACCAACTCACGTACTGCATCGAATGTCGGAAGCGTCTGGCTCTCGACGAGCAACTTCACCGCTGTCTCGACATCCACTTCACTCGTTGAAGCGGCCAGATGCAAAATACGTAGGTACTCACGGTCGGCACGAGCAGGCGCCTTCTCTGCGAGCGTGTCATACAGCGTGCGGAAGGCCAGTGTCGGAAACAGTTCATCACGGAAGCGATACTGTACAAAAGCACCCGGCTTGCGTACGAGTGACCAGATTACATGGCGGTAGTCGATCCGCGCCCCATAGCGGCCGTGCAGGCGCGGCAGCGTGAGTGTGCAACTCGTGCCGACATACAGTTCGAGCACCTCAGCACGAATACGCACCGTCAAGGTCGTCCCAATCAGTCGAGACGGCACCGAATAGGTATTGTGGAGCACGCGAATGGTGCTGAAACGGCTGACGACCACGTGCACTTCGCGGCAGGGATGCAGTGGCGTTTTTGGCAGTGGTCGAAGGGTTGGCAACTCGTCGTTCCAGCGCGCAGCCCGAGTCTGGTTGCGCCGGCGTATCAGCTCTTGGAGCCAGATCGCGTAGGCGGCTCGGTCGGCAAAGTCGCGGCTGCC
This sequence comes from Kouleothrix sp. 19917, assembly GCF_057073505.1. Taxonomy (NCBI): domain Bacteria; kingdom Bacillati; phylum Chloroflexota; class Chloroflexia; order Chloroflexales; family Roseiflexaceae; genus Kouleothrix; species Kouleothrix sp. 19917. Next base: position 496,228 of record NZ_CP097100.1, on the reverse strand, counting down.
ACGCACGCGTAAAGCCTGGTCGACCGCCTGCTTGAAGCGGAAATGGGCTTGCTCGACATCGCCGTTCTCGTGCGCTTCGCCAGGTGTGTTCGCCGTCGGGGTCATGCCATAGTGGGCCATCAGCGCGGCATAGGACTCAGTCCAATCGCGCTGGTGAGAAGGCCCAATCGCGCGAACCGCAGCCGAGAGATTGTCGGTACGGTGCTGCTGTGGGACGCCACCAATCTGCCAGAAGCAGGTTTCGAGGCCCTCGGCCAGCGCCTCAAAACTCTCGGAAAAGCAGATAGTGACCGCCTCGACATTGGAGTACGTCAAGACCAAATGAAACAGCAGGTGCGGAAATGGAACGTCGGCGAGCGTGATGCTCAAGTCATCCATATGGGTAAAGTCAGACTGTGCCAGACGACCGGGCTGGTGGACCTGCTCGAAGATGACCTCACGCTCGGGGCCGTGGAGCGCACGCCAACTCGCGACATGGCGCTGAAAGGTACGCAACTGACCCTCGGAGTAGCGCTCTGGTGCTTGTTCGCACAACAAGCCGAACAGCGTCTTGGCCTGCAAGGCCGGGTCGCGCTTGAGGTGCTGTTCGACCCACGGCCAGTCAGTCGCAAAAGGATTGGCACGGGTGCGGTAGGTGCGCGGTTGTTTGAGCGCGCTAGGAAGCTTTGCAGTTCGCACATACTTGCGGGCGGTCGGGACACTCATGCCAGCCCGGGCAGCTGCTTGTTCTAACGTCTTGCCATTCTTGCGTTCGCGGAGCATCAGGTGTACCTCGCTGTCGGTTTTCATGGCACCTCCTTCTGAGACGCCATGCTACGAGTAAGAGAGACGACCGGTGCAACCACGAACAGAAAGATCTAATCGCCATCAGGTTATAAGTCTAATGATCTTTGAACACGCGCCGGCTTGTGTTGACCGTGCCATGGATAGTGCCCCTTGTCGCTCGGGTAGTCTTAGGCGACAATCATACGACAAATGGATAACACATGCAATATGGCCCATTTGTCTCTTGCGTATACAATGGCTACAATGCTGCTTCATTTCCATAATATACCGAAGTTGACGTAATAATATACGACTGGCAATATTAGCATTATGCAGACGGTATCAACATCATACGCAAGAGTGTAAATGCGCGGAGCTTGCCATCATTCCGTATAAAGCATTCCTTTGTTGCATGCATCTACAACGCCACTCATTACTCGAAGTCGTGTAAAAATGCGCTCAAAAATAGCCAATGAGAAGGTGTGTTCTCAACGGCTATTGCAAAAACAGCAAGCTTGTGCTAGGATGAGAGGCGGGATCGCCTGAGGATCTTCAACCGTATCGTTGCTTCGATAACCCTTACGGAGAAGACGAGATGAACAAGCGTTTCCAGGAAGCAGTCTGGCTGAGTGTACGCTGTGTCCCGCTGCTCACCCTGCTTGGAGCAGTGCCGTGGATGCTCATGAAGTGGTACGCCCAGATGCCCGACCTGCTGATGCAGGCCATGCAGGGTGCTGGAACTGTCCTCCCTTGGCCGGCCATGGTGATCGACGCCCAGCAACTTGTCGCCGTCATCCTTCAGGATTCCGGGTATGTAGCCATGTTGGCACTCTGCTGGATCGCACGCACGGCATTTCCCGCGCTACTTCCGCGCGCCTTCGTCACCTTGATGCTGCTACTCCTGACACTCCCCTGGATGCACACGGGATTACCGCTGTTGTTCCCCAGCGCGCTCATCACCGTCGAGTTGTTCACGCTTTACCTAAGCCGGTGGCCGGCCCGGCGTTCTGATGCGGGGGCGATGGCACGGGCGTAGGCTTCCGACATGATCAAGACCGGTCTCTATAATCCCCAAAGGTTGAGAGGCATGTGATGAACAGACGCGATCTGCTTGAGGCGCTGGCCGAAGCCGAGGCTGAATTCGCCAGGCGCCAGGTGTGGGGATTCGGGCCAGCCGGGTTCGGCCCATACTCTCCCGAGGTGCTCAGGCGCTCGACCGCCCTCGACACACCTGAGCGGCCAGCCAAGCCGCGCTGGACCGGCCGCCCGCGCCGGAACAGCAAGCAAGTTCGTCGGGAGCGCGGCGAGATATAGATCCCCCGGCTGGCACCCGGTGAATCGGCCGACGATTGCACACCTGTAGTGATATATAGAAAAAGAGGGAGGGATAGCGAGCGATGTGGTCCGACAACGAAACCGACACCGATCTCCTCGGCGTCGATCGCCTCGTGGACACCCTGGTCTTTGGGGTTTTTTGCATATCGCCCCAAAAAGGTGTATTATCCGAAATCGTGTGTGCTCCGGTTGGTAGTCCCAGATCTGCCCTATCACGGGGCGGTTCCTTCGGCCGCTTCCTCCACCGGCACGATCGGGCGCTGGGCTAATTCTGCCACAATCCCATCGAGATTGATCGGCGTGGGTGCCTTGGTGAACTCATACCGGCCGTAGAAATTGATGTGTTGCCATGCCACCGGGGAAACCTGTTTCAGCACTGCCGCACCTTCTCTACCCCCAGCGGCTTCTTTATGCGCCAACAAGCGCGAGAGAATCGTGGCGTTGTAGTAGATAATGGAGTTGCTGATCAGCCGGCTGCACTCACTCCACAGCACCTGGTCGTCTTCGCTCTTGAAGCGCAGTTTGCCGAAGTTGGCGTAGGAGACCGCGCGGCGCAGTTGGTGGTAATTCTCGCCACGGTTCAACGCCCGCTGGACATTCTGGCGTAGTGGCGGCGAATCAATGTAGTCTAGCAGGTACAGGCTGCGGATGATCGCGTCATATTCCCACAGCGCGCGCCGCGTCTTGTTTTTGCGCGCGTAGGCGCTGAGTTTGCTCACAATAATGCTCTGGGTCGTCGTTTTCAGCGCCAACGAGACGAAGATCCGCTGGAGGTTGTCCCATTCTTCACGGATCAGCTCCGTATTGATCTTCCGGATGGGCTTGAGGATCAGATCGCCGTACTGGCGCGGATGCTGGAAACCATACAGCGCTGTTCGCATTTTCTCCTGGATGTTTTTGTAGCGCGGCGCAAATTGGTAGTTGAACATGTGCAGCAACGCAAAATTGACCTCGTTGGTGCCATGCGTATCGGTCGAATGGACCTGCGATTGGATGCTGGTGGTATTGTTGAACAGCAGATCGAACACGTAATGGCTTTCGTGTTCGTTGGCGCCAATAATGCGGGCGTTGACTGGAATATGATTGGCGATCAGCGTATAGGCGACGATGCCTCTTTGCAGGCCGAAATATTTGGAGGCGTGGCGGGCGTTGAACGTCGGCAGGCGGCTCTCAAACTTTTGGCCATCGCTGCTCGAATGGACGACTTCGCCCAGATCATAGTACTGGAAGATCGGGAGGCTGGCAATCGCATTGCTGACACAATCATTGGCTGCTTTGAGCGTTTCCGGGCGAATGAAATTCTCGGAGGTGCGGGCCAGCGTCTGGTAGGAGATATCCGAGATCTCGCCCATGCGTCCCAGGCCCATGTTGGTCCCCCAGGCGATCAGACATGCCCGCAGCGCGCGGTTGTCCGCCGCCTGTTTGCCATAGCGGCCCAAGACATGATCGAACTGCGTCAGAAACTGGCAGGCCTGATCGACAAAATGGAGGAGACTGCCAATATCGACCTGGCGCACCGTATCGAAGATCGGATGGTTAACGGGCTCACTGCCACGCGGATACTGCAATGTCCAGCGGATACGCTTACCCCGGCTTTTGATCTGGAAGTGGGTATTTTCTTTCTGCACGATGCGCTGATTCACGGCCTGAATGCGCTCTTCCAGTAGGCGTTCGAGCGCGGCGAGGTGGTCCTGGACCGGCTGGAGCAGAATGAGCAGCCCGGTTTGAACGATCAAGCGTTCCTTGTCCTTCCATTGCTGGTTGTCGAGCAGATCGTCCTCAAAACTGCGGAAGCGCACGCTGTGGCGGCAGAAGATATCCCCGGCTTCGAGCGCATTGCGCAGCAGCCGATAGACCAGGAGTTCATAGCGATCGGGGATGAGGCGTTTGTGCCCCGTCTCATCGTGGGTGTACAGGTAGCGCTTGTGGCGCACCGGAATAAAGGTGGTCGGGATGGTGTCGGCCGCGAGTTGCCCCAGCGATCGCCCGTGCTGAAAGGTGGTTTTCAAGAACTGGATGGCGCTAAGGAGCGGCGCATCCGCACGGGTCGCCGACAAATCGACGGCCAGGAGCAGCGGGCGCAGATGCAGTTTGAGCCGCCTGGCCTGTTTTTCAAACTGCTCCCAATGCAAGGCCTGCTCATCAAAGCTCACCTTGGTACTGATATAGTCGGCAATGCGGTCGAGTTTGTGCCGGTCCAGTATCGCAAACGCTTGCGTGCGGACATCCTCGAAGGGGGCAGTCGCAGCAATCTGATCGGAGGTAAACAGCTTGAGAATGTGCCCGGCTTTGGCGAGATCGGCATTCCGCTCCAGCCGTTGTTCGGCGATGTCGTCCTTGACGGCCACTTTCACCTCGTCGAGTGCTCCATTCACCAGATGAATGAAACAGGTCAAGAGATGATCGTGGACGCGCTGATAGCGGTGGAGGATAAAGCAGAGCAGGTAGAGATAGACCGTCCAGCGATCGAGTTGGGTCAGACGAAAGACCGAATAGTAACCCACCAGGGACGCATAGTACTTGATAGCTTCATTGGAGATCGCCAAATAAGGAACGATGCGCGTGGCCACCTGATAGAGCGGGCGGAGCGTATCACCGCGGTTCAGCTCCTGGCGCATTTCGGTGCGGGTAAACTCTTTTGGTTCACGCTTGAGCAGGGTGATGTGGTAGAGGCCATCAACATCGTCAAAGAGTTGGTCGAGGGTCGCACATTCCGCAGCGGTCAGGTGGGTCTGGAGCAGGGACATCAGGCGATTGTGCTCAGCGGTCAGGGCCTTGCCGACGATCGCTTCTTGCATCACCGTATAGCCCGGCAGCACCAGGCGCTGATCGATGAGATACTGGAGCACCGCGCGAAAGACATAGATGGGCTGGCTACTGATTCGGGCTGCCTGCTGCGCACGGAGGAGCAACTGGTGACGCTCGGCCGCCGTACACAGCCGATACTGGCAGAGTTCGAGAATGACCTGGCGCACCTTGAGGATTGTCCGTTTCGTGAGCGGGCGCACGGGACGATGGGTGGCATCAGGAAAATAGCGCTCGACGAGGTAGCTGACATCGTCGGGAACGTCAGCCAATGCAAACGTGAACAACAGCTGTTTGGCTTTGAAATAGCCCAACTGGAGGAGAAAATAGACCTGGACATGGAGGAGGCGGAAGCGCTGGAGGATCTGCTGTTCTGGCCCCGTGAGCGTAAAGTACAGTTCGCGCTCCTCAGCCGTGAAGCAGGGGCGCCCATAGAGCGCGTCAATTTCCTCCTCGGTGAGGATCTGGAGGCGCTTGGATAGTGTGGGTTCTTCTTGATCGGTCACGGACACCCTACGGACACAGTAGCAGCACCTTTGGGTAGATTCAGGTAGATGGTGCGAGTTACGGCCGGGGTGCGGCAATGACCCCCGCGCTTTGGCGCCACCAAACAGAACGTAACCACTCCACCAGCGCCAGCCATCGCACATGCGGGTCATACTCCCGCCCGCCCGATGGCGCCGCGAACCTCGTCCTCGCTCGGTTCGGTATACATTTGCGTCGTGGTGATGCGGCTATGCCCCAGCACGCGCTTGACTTCGGCGAGATCGGCGCCGTTCGTGAGCATGCGCCGCGCCAGACTATGGCGCAGCGTGTGCGGGGTCGCGCGCTCAAGCTGGCGCGCCAGGTCATCTAGCTCGCCGGCGCGGTCAAGCGCGACATGTGGCATGTCGGCCCGCAGGCGTGCAGCGGCAGAGAGCGCGTAGTGCTTCAGCCGGCGCTGGATGGTGCGCTGGTCGACTCCCGGCCGCGCGGGTCGGCCAGGGATGGTCGGGTCGAAGTTGAGCAGCAACCGCGCACGCTCCGCCTCGCTCCCGATCGCCGGTACGCCATCCGGACAGCGCAGGCGCATCAAGTAGGCTTTGAGCAATGGTACGGCATCACGATGCAGCGGCACGCGGCGGGACCTGCCGCCCTTGCCGCGCCGCACGGCCACGCTGAGGCCAGGGATATCCAGGTCGCGGATCTGGAGGTCACACACCTCCTGGACGCGCAGGCCGGCATAGACCAGCAGCGCCAGCGCCGCTTGATCCCGCAGCCGGAGCCGCGTATCTTGCTCTTGAACGACCGTGCGGAGCAAGGCATCCACCGCTGCGGGTGGGATGGCACGTGGGCCAGTCTCCTGCTCGGCGAGCGGCTTCAGTCCCTCGAACGGGTTCTCCGTCACCATCCCCCGAGCCTGCGCCCAGATGAAGAAGTTTTTGAGTGTGCGCGCGGCGCCGTTGATGGTGCGCGCGTTCTTGCCGTCTTCGACCTGCCGATGGCGCTGCCAGGCGGCGGCGTCGCGTGCGACGACGAGCGCGGGGTCGAGCGGACGCCGCTGGGTCGTCTCCCACCAGCGTGCGAAGCCGTGCAGTGCGCTGCGATCGGCCTTGATGGTCAGCGGCGCGGCGCCGGCCTCAGCGCGGGTCGTGAGGTAGTTGGTGATAGTGTCATGCATAGGCGTTGGTTCCCTCACCTGCGCTAAACAGGGGCATCGGATTTCCCATCATCGTCTTCCCATCCCTCATCGGCATCGTCCTCCCATTCCTCTTCGTCATCATCGGCACCACTGTTATCCCCGCGACCCCATCCGTCCTCGTCGCCGTACTCAGGCGCTTCGCCACCTATGATGAGCGGCTGTGTATCCTCATAGGCGCGGAGCAGCGGTGTGAACTCGTGCATGGCTCGCTCGATGAGATCAATCGTATCGTGCAGGCTGAGCCAGGGTCGTTCGTGGTGCAGGCCGTGTGCTTCGATCGCTTCCCACATGTCTTCGAGCGCCATGCGCACGGAATCCCATTCCGCAATCCACGCACGTACGGTACGCAGAGTCGACCCGGCGAAGCGCGCCTGGGCAGAGAGCGCCGCATCACGGGCACGCTCCGCCTGAGCCATCGCGGCGCGTAGCGCATGAGGCGCGGCGGCTCTGATCGTCGCATTCGCCGCGGCCAGCGCATCGCGGGTCTCGCGCCAGAGCGCAGCGTGCAAGGACGATGCTGGCGGCGTTTCCGCGTGGAGCGCAGCCACGACGGCCGCGCTGCTGATTTTGATGATGAGGCCACCGTCAGGATCATGATCGCTGTTCGCGAGTGCATAGAGGAGCGCCAGGTAGTCAGCGGCGAGTTGGTCGATCGGCGTGTCTTGCGGGTCGGTCTCGTCGCCGCCCACCGCGATAGGTGTGTCACCCGGCTGTGCGTGTATGTAGCCGTAGAATGCGGTCTCGGGGAACTGATCATCGTACAGGCCACTCACGAACAGGGTTGCACGATTGGGCATGGAGGGCGTCCTTCTCTTCCAGAGGTGCGGTCGTCAGAACATCCGTAGCTGCTCAGCATCGTCGTCGGCTGGCGGTGGGCCAGGGCGCTCACCACGCAGGATGGCATCCAGAAGATCTTCGACGCCGAGGTGTTCGGCCCAGGTATGGAGGTATCGCAGGTTGAGCACTGACCGATGGAGCCGCACCAACGCCTGCGCGTCCTCCCACTGGTGCGGCGAGAATTCGCCATTGATGTGCGCCCACTGCGCTTTTGCCAGCAGCGCATCCTCAATGCTCACCACCCAGAGCGGGCCACTTGGTAGATCCGCCCGGATACGCCGCTGCAGCTGCACCCGCTCGTAGCGATCACCAATCGGGATGAACACGTCGAGGCGGCGTCCCGTGGCACGATGGCCAACGTTAAAGCTCGGTCGCCAGCGCCGATCGAAATCGGGATCGCTGTGAAACCGCTGCGCCTTGTCCAGCGCTTCCTGGATGACCTCGTCCTGCACATCCCACTCTAGGGCGAGCGCCTGCGCCAGCCGCCGCACATGCGCCGGTTGCACATCAGCCAGGAGATCAATGTCATGCGTCCGTCGGGTGTGCTGGTGGACAATACCGGCCACCGAGCCGACGACGACCAGCGGGATGCCGAGGTCGTCGAAGATACGCACGGCCGCCGCCGCAACGCGCAACGTGGTCTGTATCTCACGATCCATAGCCACCTGCAACCAGCGTGTGCGCCTCGGCCATGTCGTAGCGATCCAGGGTGAAACGCTCGCTCGGCGTCAAGCGCCGGACATGGGCCAGCCAGCGCGCCTCGGCATCGAGCGGGCAATCCCAGGACAGCGGGATCGTGTCCCGTTGGCTCAGCAGGGTCTGGAGCACCATTCCCAATCCCGCCGCCTCTGTCGTAGCTAGGAGATAGTCCAGGTCGAGCGCAGCGCCCTGCACCTTCAACACTGATTGCACATCATACCAAAGTTGCGATCCAGGGGTGGGTCGCGCCGCGAGCGCCGGCAACAGGTCGAGGACTGTATCTTCAGGTGAGGCAACCGCCGCAGTGAAGTTGGTCACCTGGTCGAGCACCACCATCCACGCACGTCCGAACGCCACGCGTGCTGGCCCATTCGGCCGCGCCTGGCGCACCGTGATCGGCATCTGGATATCGCAGCGAAGCAGCCTGGCGGGGGCAATCCGCACATAGTCGGGAGCGAGCGCCGTGTCGAGTGCGTGCGCCTGGTCGTCCAAGAGCGCCGCCACGATTTCGACATCGAGCGGAAGGCGCCCGATGCCGTGGATGCCCGTGGCGATCGGGCCACTGAGCATGTGACGCACGCCGAGCAACTTGAGCGCGTCGACGACGGGTCGCAGTCCGACGATCACATCATAGCGCATACCGTGGAATCTCCTCGTCACGTGCTGCTGCGGTTCGCTCAGGCAGTACAGGTGTGTGGATGTGGCCACATGGTTGCCCACTGCGGATTGTACTGCACCATGTCCGACACGTCAAGCGGAGCGGTTGGTGGGCGACGCAGCGCACCATGTCCGACACGCTGGCCGGGTTGCGCCACGCCGCGTGACGGAGATCGGGGCCATGTCCGTCACGTGGAGCTGGTGGGGCACGGACCAGTGCCACTGTGCATGTTCATAAAGCTGGCATCCGAGCTGCTCCTACGAACAGCGCGTCTATAGTGCATCAGCACGCACAATTGAGCGCAACCGGGATGATAAAGTTGGCACCTCAAAGGGCCGAAACGACAACCATTGTCCGCGTTTTTAGGCGTTGTGATGCGGAGTGACGACTTTATTGTTTGAGGAGTCAACTTTGTTGTGCATGCACAGCCACACCGGCGTCAACGCGTCCCTTATGTTGAGCGCGCCTCGGAATCTTCCTCCTTATGTTTAGCGCACCCCTCGATTCTTTGGCCCGTTCCCACTGCCCCAAAGCGGCAAAAGCGCTGGCGCTCCGTCCGGGAAGTCACGAAGGCGGTTGCACGGCACAACACAACGTATGGCGCGCAAAAGTGCTACAATCTCTGTTGTGGTTTTCCCAGGGTTCGATGCTCTCTGACAGACCGCCTTTTTCCCCGGAAAACCCGGCTTTGTTTGCTCCTCATGGGCAAGGCATGGAATAAACGGCAACCAGGATGAACAGGGAAAGCGCGCCCCTTCTGAAGACGAAGTTTCATATCCCGCCACAGCGCCCCAATCTGGTCTTTCGGCCACGCCTGATGGCCCGGATGGAGGATGCTTTGCGCCTGCGGTACCGCCTGACCCTCATCTCGGCCAGAGCCGGTTCAGGCAAGACCACACTGGTGAGCGAGTGGCTGCATCAACAAGAACGACCTTCTGCATGGCTTTCGCTTGACGAGAATGACAACGACCCCTGGCTATTCTTTAGCTATCTGGTTGAGGCGTTAAGACAGCAGGGAATAACAGCCAGCCACACCGATCTGGGTGCGTTGGAAGCCGCAGAGATTCCACCGGCTGAGGTTCTGATCACCGGGTTGATCAATGATATAGCAGCCAACACGTCGCCTTTTATCCTTGTGCTGGACGATTATCATGTCATCCACAGCGATTGGATCCACCAAGCGCTTGGATGCCTGGTCAAGCATCAGCCGCCTCAGATGCACATGGTACTGACCACGCGCGTGGATCCACCGTGGCCGCTTGCCCAGTGGCGGGTTCGTGGTCAGTTGATCGAAATCCGGGATCACGATCTGCTGTTTACAGCAGATGAGATAGGCAAATTTCTCAACGAGGTGATGGAACTGGACTTGTCTGCCGAAGCAGTTGCCACGATCCAGGTCCGTACTGAGGGCTGGATCGCGGGAATGCAAATGGCGGCTATCTCGGCGCGGGGCCATAAGCAGGATGGGGATCTTGGCGTGTTCCTTGAGGCGTTTGGCGGCACCAGCCGTTTCGTTCTGGACTACCTCACGGAAGAAGTACTCAATCGCCAGCCGCCTGCCGTCCAGGATTTCTTGATTGAAACCTCCATCCTCCAACGGATGTGCGGTGGGTTGTGCGACGCCGTGCGTTCGGGTGGAGCGGCGGAGCAAGACAGCCAATCCATGCTGGCACTGTCCTGCTCCCCAAAAACTGTACAGAATCAAATGTGAGCCTTTTCTCAGCGCGGGGACGCGAGCGTAGCAGTCCGGTCAAGACGTAACAAGAGTTGGTCAGTACCGATCTCGCCTGCCAATCCGGTTTTCGGTCCCTGAGCCTTCCATAGGCGGTCTTGACTCGGTCTGCTGTACGGCGTCGTGGCCGCGCTGAGGAAACAAAAGGCTAACATGATGAATTGACTAGATCATGGGGCTCATCACAGCACAATTGGAGCGAGCGAATCTGTTTGTGATCCCGCTCGACGACGAGCGGCGCTGGTATCGCTATCATCACCTGTTCGCCGATTTGCTCCAGAGCGTGCTGAGACAGCGCCGGTCAACCGAACAAATCCGCGAACTGCACCGCTGCGCCGGTCAGTGGTACCGTGACCAGGAATTGCCAGCCGAGGCGATGACCCATCTCATGGCGGCGTCGGATTTCGAGCAGGCCGCCGCCATCATTGACGAGCATATCGCCGGGTTGATCCACCTGTTTTCCCGCAGCAAGGCCCCGCTCATCCTGGGTTGGATCGAGAATCTGCCCGACGAGATCAAGCGCAGCCGCCCCTGGATCGATGTCTATCGCGCCAGTATGCTGGCATTGAACCTTCAAGTGGACAACGTCGAGCCGATTCTTGTGGATGTAGAAAAGCGGATCGAGCCGAATTCCCCGCGCGCCGCAGCGATTCTGAGCCACATCGCCGCCGTCCGCGCCTATGCTGCCAATTTGCGTGGGGACGCGGCGCACGCCATCACGATGGCAGATCGCGCCAGGAAGCAGCTTCCTGGAGAGGAATACCCGGTCGCGCGGGGTATGGCGGCTTACACCCTGGCAGATGCCTACTTCGCCACGGACGACATGGACAGCGCCAGTCAGGCATTAGCGGATCTGCTCAGGGTTGGCGAGAAGGTGGACCAGCTGATGATGATCGTACCGACGCTGTGCGACCTGGCAGCCATCAAGAAAGTCCAGGGGCAACTTCACCAGGCGGAGGCGCTGTATGACAGGGCGCGTCAATGGCTGGCGGAGCGCAATGGCCTGGATTCGCGTTTTCGCTGTTCCTACGAGTTCGGCCTGGCTGATTTACTGCGGGAGCGGAATCAGCTCGATGAAGCCCACGACCACGCCGTAACCGGGATCGCGTATCGCAGGCGATTGGGTGGGTACAACCTGATTGGCGACCTCGCGTTGATGCGGGTCCTCCAGGCGCAGGGCGACGTGGAGGGGGCCATGAGCGCTCTGCACAAAGCCGAACAGGCTGTGCAGACCTATCCCTTCCAACTGGCATTGATGATCGAGTTCAGGGCAGCGCGGGTTGTCCAGTGGTTGGCGGCGGGGGACGTGGCGATGGCGAGCCGCTGCGCCAAGGCGTGCTCCGGCGGCTCAGAACAGGAAACAATCGCGTTGGCGCGGCTGTGGTTGGCCCAGGGGCGCGCGGCAGACACACAAGACTTACTGGCCCGGCAGCGTTTACTGGCAGAGACGGGAGGGCGCACTGGCCGCCTGATTGAAATCCTCAGCTTGCAAGCCCTGGCGCTGGACGCTCAAGGGGTGAGCGCCGAGGCGGAGGCAGTCCTGTCCCAGGCGATTTCCCTGGCCCGTCCAGAAGGGTATTTGCGTGTCTTTCTTGACCTGGGGCAACCCTTCCGCAACTTATTGGAGCAAACAAGCGCGTGCAGTTCTGGCGTCGGGCCGACGGCAAGCGCCCTTCTGAAGCGTTTCCAGCAGGCGAGCGGAGCGCAGACAATTCCGCTTCCGCCTTCCCCCGCCGAAACAACGATCGATCCGCTCACCGCGCGCGAGTTGGAAGTCTTGCGTTTGCTTGCCGAGGGCCTCTCGAACAAGGAAATTGCTGACAGGCTGGTCGTCTCCCCAGGCACGGTCAAACAGCACCTGAAGAATATCGGCAGGAAGCTCGACGTCCATGGCCGGATGCAGACAGTCAGGCGCGGCCACGAATTGAAGCTACTGTAGTCATTCTCTCCTGCACACGCATCTGGCGATTTCCACCGTAATTCGCCTGCTATATCCCTTTTCTATCCCCTAGATTCCCCATTTGGGGAATAGTGTCTCGCGGTTCAAGTCCATAGAATGGTATCCGTTATTGCGTGGTAAGCCGGCTCCTGAAGTTTCAGGCGAGGAGTGTACGCATGAAACGATTCATCAAGTGGGCCGCCATTGTATTCGGCAGGCTGATTGGTCTGGCTTTGCCGGCGTGTCTGGCGCTGTATCCCAATGGAAACCTTGGGGACGTTCTGCAAGGCAAGTCACATCTGATAGATTTCGATACCTGGAGCTGCGCTAAATGCCTGACGAGAAGCATATCGAAGGAAGCATGTACCACATCAGGGTGAAGGGCAACCTGGATTCCAAATGGGCAGACTGGTTCGAGGGTTTCGTCCTGACCTCGCAAGACGATGGCGAGACGGTTCTACGCGGTACGGTAGCCGACCAGGCGGCCCTGCACGGTGTGCTGGATAGGCTTAATGGTCTGGGTCTGCCCCTGCTCCTGGTGGCGCTGCTCGACCAGCTTCACGCCGGTAGACGTTGTCCGTTGTGCGGTCAGCCCATCGCGTTTAGGGAATGACGATGAACATGGAGGTATGGATGGTGTTGGACAAGGTAAATAACATCACGCATCGTCGGTTCTATCGTGGGCAGCGCCCCAGTCGGATCGGACGGCTGATCAACAGCTTTTTTGCCGCGATCCACTCGTCGGGCATCGCCCCAAGCTACATGGTGACCCTGGAAGTGACGGGACGGAAGTCAGGGCGGCTTATCGCGCTGCCGGTGGCGATGGCGCTTGTCGACGGGCAGCAGTACCTGGTCTCCATGCTGGGGAATGGAGCGCAATGGGTTCAAAACGTCCGGGCCGCCCACGGACGGGCGTTTATTCGACGAAAGGGCCGCACAGCGGTTCAACTCGAAGAGGTGCCGGTCGATCAGCGCGCGCCCATCCTGAAAGCCTACTTGCGGCGCGCGCCCGGTGCGCGCCCCCATATCCCCGCGGACAAGGATGCCCCGGTCGAGGCGTTCGAAGCGGTAGCGTCGTCTTTTCCGGTCTTCCGAATTGTTCCAGACAGCGCGGAATAAGACGCCTGGTTGGAGAGAATACGATGAGACCTGATGAACTTTGACGAACGAGATCGGTAGTCAGGGGGAGCGAGCGGCGCGAGCCAGCTTGCCATCTTTATAGTGAAAACTCAGGTTCATGCAAGGCTGAGTTGTTACAAGTCTCCGTAACCCAGGGATCAAAGGAGCAAAAGAGGAAGGACCTATCATGGCTTACATACTCATCACCGGAGGGACCGGCGGGTTAGGACACGAAGTGGTCACCCATATAAATCTGGATCGAAATAGGGTGCGTATCATGAGTCGGCGTAGCCGTCCCGAAAATCTCGACGCCCGTCTCGAATGGGCACAGGCCGATCTGAGCAGTGGGAACGGACTAGCCGAGGCGGTGAGGGGCACACAGACGATTTTGCATCTTGCCACGAACCCCATCCATATCCACACTGTGGACGTGGAGGGAACGCGACGCTTGCTTGAAGCGGCGCGCAGGGAACAGATTAAGAATTTCGTGTACATCTCCATTGTCGGGATTGAGCATTTCCCGAAAATGGGTTACTACAAAAGCAAGATCGCAGCGGAACGATTGATTGAGTCGTCGGGAGTGCCCTACACTATTTTGCGTGCTACGCAGTTCCATTCCCTCGTAGATATGATACTCAGAGCAGCTAATCATCTACCGTTCCTGCTCCTGCCAACTGATTTTCAAGGTCAGCCCACTGATTCAGGCGAGGTCGCTGCACACCTGATTCAACTTGGTGAAGAAGGTGCGAAAGGGCGCGTACCGGATATGGCAGGGCCAGATCTACTACGACTCGGCGACATGGCGCGTACCTGGCTAAAGACCCGTCAGATACGAAAAGCAATCACCCATCTACCAGTGTGGGGAGCAACGGCAAACGCTTATCGACGCGGTATGAACACTGCGCCAGCACAGGTTGTAGGCAGGGTCACCTGGACCGAGTGGGTGGAACGCACATACGGCCAGCTACAGGAAGCTCTATAAGAGCATAGGCAGCCCTGCCCGTCGTATTTTCACCCAACTGAGACACCAAGCGGATGAAGGGAAATAACGATGTACTGGAAACAAACGTTTGTACGTGTACTCGCATTGAGTGTCGGCGTATCTTATGGCGTGGGGGCGTTTTTGATGCTGTTAGTTCCACAATGGTTTTTCGAGCACCTGGGTAACTACCCGCCATACAATCGACATTATGTGGGAGATGCTGGGAGTTTTTTACTCGTATTGGGTCTGATGCTTCTCTGGGCGGTGCGGAATCCTGCGCGTCACCATATCATGATCACGTTGGTGGGCATCGGTAGCCTATGCCACGCGACGAACCATGTTATTGAAGATGTCATCACGAATCCGTCTTCTGTCAGCATCGTCAATATCTTCTTGTATTACGTGTTGGCAATTGCCTTGCTACTAGCAGGCTGGTGGGCATCGAGGGATCTCCTCGCATCGCATCCCGCGTGACAGAGTACCAGAAATTCAAGGGATTCTGGCACAAAAAATCGACAAACCCTTGATGCATTTGCGTTAAGCTAAAGGCTCATCCCATAAAAGCGTCCATGAGCGCGATTGCATGGCTCTCTGCCGCAGCGTCTGCACACATCCCGGTTGGGCCGCCTGACCCTTGCCCGTAGGCGTGACTGTAGGAAATCCTGTCTTATCGCACATGCGGAGTATAATTGGACGTATCGATGAGATGGCACCCTGTAATGACACACGCTTGTTCTAAGAGACGGTGCATGGCTTCCTGATGCCTTGCACTATCATTTTGAAGAAATCTAGACCAGCAGAGGGTACGCTGGCCTGTGACGTGCTTGAGAAGGAGAACGATGAAACGCACAACCAAAGTCGGTCTCGGTCTCCTCGCAGCGTGGGCGATTCATGATCTCGAAGAGGTGTGGACCATGAGTGCGACCAGCAAGGCGATCTCTGGCAAGCTGCCGAAGAATGCACCTATTCCGGCAGGCTTGCGGCGCGCTGGTATGTCGCAGAAGCATGTGCGCATAGGCATCGGGTTCATGGCATTGGTCATGAGTACGGCGGCAGTCCTTGGGGTGAGAAGCGAGGGCAGAGCGCCCTTTTTTCGTGCTGCATTGCTCGCGTTTGGGATCCATGGCTTCGGGCATCTGGCACTCACGGCCGCGTTCCGACAGTATACTTCAGGCGTAGCCACCGCACCGACCATCGTGATCCCCTTCTGGCTTTGGGCGCGGAAGGAACTCGCCAAGGAAGGTCTCACAGATTTGAATTGGACGACAGCACTGATCGCGCTGAGCTGTCTGTCGTTACTGCCAGCCGTACATGCGTTGCTTTACAAAATCCTCAAGGAGTAATCCAAGATGTCATCCGCGAACGTGGTGGCTTCCGTACGCTCGTCTCAGCTACAGCAAACGTTTCCGTAACGCAAGCACACGCGCGGCCGAACATTTCCATCACGCGGACATGCCAAAGACAGTCCACTTCTGTCAAGGGTTATAGTTTGACATCCACTCATAATCCTCTTTTCCTGGCTGCGGTAGAATCGAGGCTGGATATTCGTGCAGCACAGGAGGCAGGAGCATGAAATGGGAACTGGTGACATGAGACCCAAGAACGGGTTCTTGCGCATCTTTCGTGCAGCGGTTTGTTATTCCTCAATACAATGAGGTGCCAAATATCAGCTACAGGGGTATCGCACGATCTTTGCGCAAGAGCCAGTTTATTGGTCTCACGACACTCCGCGGGCCACCTGCCTTATTGCGATGCGTCACCTGCAACAATGACGCGCGACTGCACCTGAAGCCTCTCGGCGCGCATCAGCAGCGCGATAGCGTCGAGGTAGTCCTGTGCTTCGGCCTGCATGTGCGCTATCGTCAGATCGGAGAGCCTGGAGGTGTATGGGACCGGCTCGCCGCTCACGAAGTTGTAGGGATCAACGAGGTGCAGTAGTGTATACTCGGCCCCACGGCCTTCCCGAGCGCGACTGCCGCCACAAGGATCTGTTCCGCCAAAGCAGAACCATCGAGCAGGAGCAGCATGCGCTGGAATCCAGGGTGAGGCTCAACGTCGTCCGGCGTTGCATCGCCTGAGCGTAGCACCAGAGTCGGCGCCGGCCGCCAATAGACGAGCGCATCGGTGATGTCGCCGAGCCAGAAGCGCACCGGTCCATTGTGGCGGTGATTTGCCAGCACCACCAGATCCAGGTCGGTGACGTCCGGGCGGGTGGCGTTCGCGTGGCCATTTGGCCCATGCAAAACATCAGCAGTGATCGTCAGATCCGATCCCGCCGCGAGCCGATGGCGAATCTGTTCCAGGTAGCCCTGCGGACGCGTGCTGGGGACGGTAGAGCGACGTCGAGCGATGTTCCGCCTTCCAGCGTGCGGGCAGCTTCTGGTTTTGGTATGTAGAGTAGACGCAATATGGCATCCAAACCACGGGCGACCTGGACTGCTATGGGCAGCACATACTCATCGGCGGCCGAGTAGTCAAGCGGAACAATAACAGAGCGATACATAGCGGCTCCTTTCTGCGTCAAGCAGCCTGGTTCTACTGATCTCTACAATCCACCCAGAATCAATCTGGACTGCTAACAGCACTCTAGTCCATCACCCTGACTCCAGGATGAAGCCGGAGTGACGGGAGCCTTACTCATCAGCGCCGGCTGCCAGCAAATAGAGCAGGCGCTCCTCCTGCCGGCGCCGCAGCGGTTCAGTACCAGCGATCAGCGAGCATCATTGATCTGGATCAACGATCCGAGCGTCCGTCTATGCTAAGCTGAGCATGGAACCACTTGTAAAACTGCAAGGTTGTCGATTTTTGCACTGTGGCGTTGATCTGTAGTGCGGCAGCTGTCCCTCTCGCGCGCAAGCCGCACCGAGGGGTGAGCTGCCTAATGGAGATGCATGATGGCCGGCGAAGATGAACTATTGGCGGCGCTGCGCCAGGTCTACGACCCCGAGGTCGGGATCAACGTTGTCGATCTGGGGCTAATCTACGGCGTGGCGCAGCGCGACGACTGCGTCCATGTCGAGATGACGCTCACTACGCCGGGCTGCCCGCTGCACGACACGATCGGCCAGGCGGTCCAGCGCGCGCTGTTGCGCGTGCCCGGCGTCGCCCGCTCGGAGGTCGAGTTGGTCTGGGATCCGCCCTGGACGCCGCTGATGATCACCGACGCGGGGAAGCGTGAGCTGGGGTGGGCATAGACGAAAGCGAGTGCGATCATGACAACCGATCTCAGCGCAGATCGCGAGGCGGTGCTGGCCGCGCTGCGCCAGGTGCGCTATCCTGGCCGCAGCCGCGATATTGTGTCGTTCGGGTTGGTGCCGCATGTGGCCGCGTGCGATGGGCTGGTCAAGCTGATCCTGGCGATTGCCCACCTGGACGACGAGCGCCAGCAGGCGATTGCTGCCGCATCCGTAGAGGCCGTGCGGGCACTGCCCGGCGTGCGCGATGTGAGCTACGAGTTGACAACCCCCGGCGCGGCTGCCCGCCGCCCAGCCGCACGTGGGACGCTGCCGGAACGGCACCGTATTCCCGGCGTCGAGCGCGTCATCGCGGTCGGGAGTGGAAAAGGCGGCGTGGGGAAGACGACCGTGGCGGTCAACCTGGCGGTGGCACTGGCGCAGCGGAATCTACAGGTTGGCGTGCTGGACGCCGACATCTACGGACCGAATGTGCCGCGCATGCTCAGCGTCACCAGCCTGCCGCCGCCCGAAGGGCAGCGGCTGATCCCCGCAGTAGGCTGGGGCGTGCGCGTCATGTCACTGGCGCTGATCGCGCAGCACGACCAGGCGGTGGTCTGGCGCGGCCCGATGATCGGGAAGCTGCTGGCGCAGTTCCTCGATCAGGTCGCGTGGGGCGCGCTCGACTATCTGATCGTCGATCTGCCGCCGGGCACCGGCGATGCGCCGCTGAGCCTGGCGCAGCGCATTGCGCTCGATGGCGCGATCGTGGTCTCGACGCCGCAGGACGTGGCGCTGGACGACGCGCTGCGCGGCGTGGCGATGTTCCAGAAGCTAGGCGTGCCGATCCTGGGGATGGTCGAAAATATGAGCACGTTTCTCTGCCCGTGCTGCGGCCACGCCGAGCCGATCTTCGGGTCCGGCGGCGCCGAGCAGGCGGCCGCGCGGCTTGGCGTCCCGCTGCTCGGGACGCTGCCAATTATCCCAGCGATCCGGGTGGGTGGCGACAGCGGCCGGCCCGCGGCTGCCGTGCGCGATACGCCCCAGGCCGCCGCATTCGAGCGCCTGACCGCCGTGGTCCTGGAGGCTGTGTCGCAGCCGTCCGGCCATCCAAATACCAGTGGCCCGCCCAGCGATTGGAGTTAAGATCGTGACGAGCCGCAGGCGCATTCCGCTTGAGCCGGAGCCGATCGCGCCGCATATGTGTTCAGTCGATCTGCGATTGGACATTCTTCGGCGTGTCCCCTTTTTCTCTGGCGTCGCCGAGGATATCGCGGCGATCAATGTGCGCTTTCGCGAGCGCGGCTACGCCGCCGGCGAGACGATCTACATGGCCGGCGACAGCGCCGCGCGACTCTACGTCGTCGCGGTTGGCAAGGTCAAGGTCGCGCGACACACCCTGGCCGGCCAGGATGTCGTGCTCGACATCCTGGCGCCGGGCGAGCTCTTCGGCGCGCTCTCGGCGCTCGGCGATCCCGAATACCCCGACACCGCGCAGGCCCTCACGCCCAGTTGCGTCCTGGAGATCGCCGCCGAGGATTTCCAGACCATCCTGCGGGGCTATCCCGCCGTCGCACTGGCGGCGCTCGACATCGTGGCCGCGCGGCTACAGGCCGCGCACGAGCAGATCCGGCAATTGAGCGCTGAGCCGGCCGCGAGCCGCGTCGCCGCGGCGCTGCTCGCGCTGGCGCGCAAGCTGGGCGAGCCGCACGACGGCGCGCTGCTGATCCAGATGCCACTCTCGCGCGAGGATCTGGCGGCGATGACCGGCGCGACGGTCGAGACCGTCAGCAGGATCATGAGCAAGCTGCGCGCGGAGGGGGTTATCCGCAGCGGCCGGCAGTGGGTCGCGATCACCGATGATGACCGGCTCGCGGCGCTCACGGGCGAGGAGACCAGCTGAACTGGCGCGATAGAGCTTTCACGATACCCTTGATCTGGTGTGCTCCCAGGTCAAGGGCTTTTTTGTGCCGCTAATTGCGCTGGATCATTCAAAAGCAGCGCCGGTTCCGCTAGAGTATGGGCAGAAACTACAAGAATGGAGGTTTGAGATGAAAACCATACTTCGCAGCTCCGAGCTGTCCTGCCCATCCTGCATCGCCAAAATCGAGAAGTCCCTAAAATCGCTCGACGGCGTGACGAACGCCAGGGTGCATTTCACAACCGGCCGTATCGAGGTCGAGTACAACCCGGATCGAGTGAGTACCGACGTGCTCGTCAAAACCATCCGTGATGCGGGGTACAACGCGACCGTCACGGCGTTCTAGATCGCTGCGGTGGAGCGCCAGATACATACAGAAACCTGAAATGAGGCAGAGCAATGCTATTCAACACGTCATGGATCACCGATCCGCTTCGCCGCCGCCAGGCACTCACCGCCGCCAGCGGGGCGCTCATTCTAGCGGCACTGGCGGCAGACTACCTTGCCGAGCTATCCACGCTCGGCGCCGGCCTGATGGTGGCCGCGGCGCTGATGGCCGGCTCGGATATTGCAATGCGCGCATGGAGCGCGCTACGCAGCCGGTATATTGGCATCGAGCTGCTGGTGACGATCGCGGCCGTGGGCGCGATCGCGATCGGCGAGTTCTGGGAGGCCGCGGCGGTCACATTCCTGTTTATGCTGGGCGCCTACCTGGAGACCCGCACGCTGCAGAAGACGCGCCGCGCCCTGCAGGATCTGCTGGAGCAGGCGCCGCTCACCGCGATCGTCCTGCGCGATGGCCGGCAAGTCGAGGTCGCGGCCAGCGAGGTGCTGGTCGGCGAGACGGTGCTGGTCAAGCCGGGCGCGAAGCTGCCGGTAGATGGCGAGGTCATCGAAGGACGCGCGGCGGTGGACGAGAGCGCGATCACTGGCGAGTCGATGCCGGCCGAGAAGCGGGCGGGCGACCAGGTGTTCGCCGGCACCGTCAGCCAGGATGGCCTGCTGCGCGTGCGCGCCACCGGCGTCGGCGCCGACACCACGCTGGCGTGGATCGTCCGGCGTGTCGAGGAGGCCCAGGAAGCCCAGGCGCCGACACAGCGCTTCATTGAGCGGTTCGCGCGCTGGTACACGCCGGCGATCATCGGATTGAGCGCGGTCGCCTTCCTGGTCACGCGCGATATCGAGCTAGCGCTGACGCTGCTGGTGATCGGCTGCCCCGGCGCGCTGGTGCTGGCGACGCCAGTGGCGGTGGTGGCGGGCATCGGCCGCGCCGCGCGGCGCGGGATATTGATCAAGGGCGGCGCGTTCCTGGAGCGGGCTGGCGCGATCTCGGCCGTGGCGCTGGACAAGACTGGCACGCTGACGATCGGCAAGCCGCAGCTGACTGATGTGATCGCGCTCCAGCCGGCGCTGGCGCCGGCAGGAATGCTCGACGACCGTGCCGAGCTAGCCACAGCGCCGTCCGCGCGCTGGTCCGAGGCCGAAGGCGAGGTGCTGCACTGGGCCGCGATCGCCGAGTTCGGATCCGAGCACCCGCTGGCGCGCCCGATCCTGGCTGAAGCCGCGGCGCTCGGCGACGTTCCGCACGCCGACGCGTTCGAGCCATACCCTGGGCGCGGTGTCCGCGCGATCTTTCAGGGGCACGAGGTCGCTGTCGGGACAGTCGATCTGATGGCCGAGCTAGGGGTTGAGCCTGGCGCGGCGGCGCTGACGCACCTCGCCCGGCTGCGGTCGGCCGGCAAGACCGCCATGCTGGTCGCGCTCGACGGCATCGCTTTGGGTATCGTGGCGGTCGCCGACCAGATGCGCGTGGCGGCGCCGGCGCTGATCGAGCGGCTGCGTGCGAGCGGAGTGTCGCGCATTGTCATGCTGACGGGCGACGACCCACGCGCCGCGGAGGCGATCGCCGCCGAGGCTGGTGTCCGCGAGGTGTGCGCCGGGCTGCTGCCCGACGACAAGCTCGCGGCGATCCGCCGGCTGCAGGGTGATGGCCACGTCGTTGCGATGGCCGGTGATGGTATCAACGACGCGCTGGCGCTAGCGGCAGCGGACATCGGCATCGCCATGGGCGCGGCGGGTACGGACGTGGCGATCGAGACCGCTGACATCGCACTGATGACCGACGATCTGCTGAAGATCGCCGAGGCGATCAAGCTCTCCAGGGCGACACTGCGGACGATCCGGCAGAATGTTGCGATCGCCCTGCTGGTGGTGGCAGGCCTGCTGCCTGGCGTGCTGCTCGGCCAGGTGCACATGGCCAGCGGAATGCTCATCCACGAGCTGTCGGTGCTGGTGGTGATCGCGAATGCGATGCGGTTACTGCGGGCGTGAGATGCGCTTGCGCCTGTGGCGATGATACGATGTGGGATAGGTGGCTCGCATGGCGAGCGCGAGTGGTGCGCGACAGTTGCTGTCGCACACCACTCGCATTCGTCGTTGGTTGTCAGCGCACTGGCCCTGACCGCTGCTGATTGCGTGGCAGATCGCGCGTCGGTGGGTTGCCTTCGGCGAGCGCACCGTCCGCGAAGACGCCGCTGCTGATGACGCCGGTGGTGCCGTTGGTTCCAGCGTTGTCGCCAACCCAGTCAGTCGCGGCTGGAGTCGCAAAGACATAGTGACGCCAGGCAAGCGCGCCCTGGTCGGCTTCGCTGCGCCCGTGCTCGGGCGCAAGTTGGCGGCTCATCGCGCGCGGCGCGTGCCGGCGCAGAATCGGATCGGCACGTTCGCACGTCGGGCTGTCGAGCAGGACCGTGAGCGACCAGCAGATCGCGGACTGATCGCCTTCCCGAGCATGCGGGCAACCGTGGGCCGCCTGCGCGCCCATACGGATGTCGGGATAGGGTATCGCGGCGTCTTGCAGCTCGTGCAGGGCCGCCTCGGTGTCGGCCAGCCTGGTGTAGCGCGCGACGAGTGTCTCGAAAACGTGCTGTGGTTGCATGGTTCTACCTCGCTCTCATCTTGCGCTCAAGTATCCTCCGTCTTGATAGTGGGTTCCTTGCGCCAGCGCAAAGAGCGGCGCGGCCCATCAGGTTAAACTGTATGGGAAATGTTGAACCCGCAACACTTCGCCGCGGAGCTGGGAGCAGAATGTCGCGGCCGAGATGGAGAAACCCATGCCTGGATACATGCCGATCACCCCCGACATGACTGTTGCCGATATCATCGCGCGGCATCCGCAAGCCATCGATCTGCTGGCCGCGCAGCACTCGGCCTTCGAGCGGCTGCGCAATCCGCTGCTGCGCAAGGCTTTCAGCCGGCTCGTCACGCTGCGACAGGCCGCGGCGATCGCCGGAGTCGACCTGGTGGTGCTGATCGAGGTGCTGAATGGAGCTACCGACTCGGCGCTGCCCGCCGCCGATACAGCGGCGGGCGTACCGAGAGACCCACCGGAATGGTTTGACGAGACTCGCGTGGCGGCGCGCCTCGACGTGCGCGCGGCGCAGCGCGCCGGGCAGGAGCCGCTGGCCGACATTCTGCGCGCGGTTCGCACGCTGCCGCTCGGCGGCATCCTGGCGCTACACAACACCTTCGAGCCGCTGCCGCTCTACACATTGCTGGGCCGGCGTGGATTCCAGGCCTGGGCGCGCCACCTGGCCGAGGACGATTGGGAGATCTTCTTCGCGCAGGTCGCGCCCGCGCCGACGCATACCAGCGCTGAAGCAACCGATGCTACGCTGGCTCGGACGATCACGCTCGACAACCGCGGCCTCGAGCCGCCGCAGCCCATGCTGCGGGTGCTGGCCGCACTGGACGCGAGCGGCCCCCACGATACGATCGTCGCGTTGACCGACCGTGTTCCGCTGCTGCTGTTTGACGAGCTGAACGAGCGTAGGCTGGTCTACACCGCCGAGCAACAGCCCGATGGCGCGCACCGCGTGACGATCGCCAAAGGCGCGGTGCAGGCGCCCCAGAAAACGAGGTCGCTTGAATGATTGCCGATCTATCGATCAGCCGCGATACCGCGCCGGCGTTGAGTCTGCCATTGCGCTTCATTTTCAGCGCGGTTGGCGGCTTTACGCTGCTCGGCGGTGTGCTGGCGCTCGACGCGCCTGCGCTGCTCGGCTTCTACTTCGCCCCGCATGTGCTGACGCTTACACATCTATTTACCCTGGTGTTTGCCAGCATGGCGGCGCTAGGTGCGCTCTACCAGCTGGTGCCGGTGGTGCTGCGCGTCCCGATCGCCGATGAACGGCTGGCCCAGCTGGGGTTTTGGCCCTACGCGGTCGGCGCCCTGACCCTGGCGCTCGGCTTCTGGCACTACACCGTGCCGGCGCTGATCGTGGGCGGAACCCTGGTGCTCCTGGGCGTGGCGGTCGCGCTGGTCGTGCTGGCGCGCACCCTGCGGAGCGTTCCACAGCTCAACCTCACCGGGCGCTACATCATCAGCGCGCTGATCTACTTCGGGTTAGTCGTGGCGCTCGGCATTATCTTTGTCGTCAACAAGCGGCTGGCGTTCTGGCCGGTTGCGGTGCTCCCGAGCATCGCCGGCCACGCGCTGCTCGGCGGCGTGGGCTGGCTAACGCTGCTGATCGTTGGGGTGTCGTACAAGCTGGTGCCGATGTTCGCGCTGACGCACGACGTCGACGAGCGGCTGGGCCGGATCAACCTGGTGCTGTTCAACCTGGCGGTGCCCAGCCTCGCGCTAACCCTGCTGCTCGACGGCCCGGCCTGGCTGCGACTACCGCTGGCGCTGGCGCTCGCGGCCGCCTGTGGCATCTACATCTACGACATGCGTCGCATCCTGCGGCGACGGCTGCGGCGCAAGCTCGACATCGCGCTGCGCGCCTTTCGCATCGCGCTAGGCTACCTGGCGCTGAGCGCCGTGCTTGGCGTCCTGCTCGCCGCCGGGCTGCTCGACGAGCGTCTGCCGGCCGGGCGCGGCGCGATGCTGTACGCCTGGAGCGGCTTCGCGGGCTGGATCGGCCTGACGATTATCGGGATGCTGCACAAGATTGTGCCGTTCCTGCTCTGGACCCATCGCTTTGGGGCAAAGGCCGGCACAGAACGAGTGCCGCTGGTGCGCGAGTTGGTCGATGCGCGGCGGGCCGAAGCGACCTACTGGCTGCTCAATGCTAGCATCCCGCTGGTGTTGGTGGGCATGCTCTTCGGCCTGTTGTGGGTGACGACCGCGGGTGGTGTGGCGCTCGCGGTCGCTGGGCTTGTGTTCGCGAGCACGATGCTCAGTGTGTTGCGCCGAGGTTCTTGAGTACATTTCCGTACGCACGCGACAACTCACAGGCCGCAGGTGGCATCGTCTTGCGACACGCGACCGATTATAAAGCTGAAGTATTTGGCGCGGAACTTTCTATTCGCTGGCGATCGAGCCGCAGCTGTCGTACAATCACGGGCAGCAGCAGGGGCATGATGTCACTTCCGCCATATCGTGTATGAGGCTATGGCGACAGAAGGTGTCCCTGGCCAGATCGCGCAGCTGGGCGTGAATCTGGTCGCGCGCGAATGGGTCATTGAAGTACTCGACCAGGAGCGCGATCGGCAGGCGATGCTCGGGACGCGGGCAATAGCTATAGATCGGCTCGCTGGCGCTGTCACGGACGCCAAGAATGCCGTCGTCGGCAAGTTCGCGCAGCGCCTCCCGCGTGCTCCAGATATCGCGGTAGATCCGCTCAGTAATGGAGTGCGCGCTTCCCTCCAGACGAGGATTCTCGTGAAAGAGCAGGGCCAGGTGCAATTTGAGGGGTGAGTTGATCGCCTGCGTGAGCAGCCGCTGAATCGGCGGATCGATCGTCACTCGTTCGGCGGCTTCCGTTCGTGTCGAACTCACCATGATGCCCTCTTTCTCATGCGCCCGGGCGTCTACGCTCTGCTGATGGATCCAAGTATACGAGCAGCGCTGGCGCGTGTCCTTGCCCTAGCGCAAAGAGGGCGATCATTAGTGGATGGCGCTTCCGCTCGCATGATCGATCGTTGCCCAGAATGAGATAGGGTGTGAGAGAGGCACAGTAGTGATGGACGCCAATATGCCCACCTCGGTTCAGGCGACGGCCGATCTCCTCAGGCGGATCGGACTGTTTCAGGGCCTTGACGCCGACGCGCTGGCCGCGGTGGTGCAGGCCGCGCATATCCGCGCGCTGCCCGCAGGGTCGTGCTACTTCTTCCAGGGCGATCCAGCCACACAGTTCTACGTGCTGCTCGAGGGGCGCGTGCGCCTGACCCAGGTCACTGCGGAGGGGCAGCAGCTGATCCTGCGATTCATCACCCGCGGTGAAGGAATGGGAATCGTCGCCGTGCTCGGCGCCATGGTCTACTCTGCGTCGGCCGAGGCCCTCGACGCATGCCAGGCGCTCGTGTGGGAGGGGATGGCGGTCGCCGTGCTGATGGAGCAGTATCCGCGGCTGGCGCTGAACGGGATGCGGCTGCTGGCACAGCGGGTACGCGAGTTTCAGGATCGGCTGCGCGAATTGGCGACCGAACGGGTCGAGCGCCGGGTTGCCCGCCTACTGCTGCGCCTGGCGCACCAGAGCGGGCACAAGGTCGCGGGCGGCATCCTGATCGATCTCCCGCTGTCGCGGCAGAATCTGGCCGAGATGATCGGGACGACGCTGTATACTGTGAGCCGCATCCTCAGCCAGTGGGAGGCACAGGGCCTGGTCGAGACCGGGCGCGAACGGGTGGTGATCCGCCGCCCGCATGGGCTTGTGATCATCGCCGACGATCTGCCGGGGGAGGACGAGCCGCGTGCGTGAGCCACGCGGCCAGCCCACACACTTCGCCTGGCGGCGGGAGTTTGCGCTGGCGCAAAGAACGGTCGGCCGCGCGTCAGTATACTGGGTTGCTAAAGGAGACGTGTGATGGACACACGCAGCATTGCTCGCGATTGGACTATAGAGCGAATATTTTCTGAGTACCCCGCGGCGATACCCGTTCTGCTGGCACACCGGCTGGCATGCGTGGGCTGCTCCATGGCACGGTTCTGCACGTTGGAGGATGCGATGACGATCTATCGTCTCCCGCATGAACAGCTCCTGGAAGATCTCCAGCAGGCGATCGGCAATGTGCGTAGGCCGGCGGGTCAGACCGACGCCTAGCGAAACGGCGTCGGCCGGGTGATACAGGACGACGAGTGACCGCTCTTTCGGCGAGAACACAATCTTAAGCATAAGGACAGGAAGGAAGATCGATGCAGACTCTTGATGTTCGTACCATCGCGCCGCGCGAGCGCCACCCGCTGATCTTCGCGACGTTTGATGCGCTAGGATCTGGCGAAGCCTTTCTGCTGGTCAACGACCACGACCCCAAGCCGCTCTACTATCAGTTTAGCGCCGAGCGGCAAGGGCAGTTCAGCTGGGAGTACCTGGAGCAAGGGCCGGAGACCTGGCGCGTGCGGGTCGGCAAATCTGCACCGGCGACATAGGCGCCGAGGAGGAACCGCCGGACTCCGCTGGGTGAAGGTGGGGAATACTGATCGGCACGCAGCAGACGAGAACGCGGCCAAACGCCGTGGAGTGAGTGCGGCGTTGATCGAGCAATCCATTAACCAGACAGACAAGCGCGCCGCCGGCCTTCGGGGGCTACCGTTTCCAGCGCGTCGTAGAGCTGTTCGGCGTTGGGCAGCAGTTCGCCAGTGAGAGCATGAAGAACGGGAACAGTTCGTCGAACATCGCCTGTCCGATTGGGATTCGCTCTTCTTTTTCCTCATCCGATTGCATTGGCGTTCACCTCATTACTACCGCTGTCCAAGTGGGCGCGCCATAACCAGGACGTTGCCATCGGGATCGGCAAAGTAAGCCGCCTCATCTCCCCAGTCACGCTTGGCCAATTTGCTAAGCATGCGAGCGCCCGACGCCTCGAGCCGAACGATCGCTGCGGGCAGATCAGCGGGATAGAAATAAAGCTCGGTACCAGTCAAAGCCCCATCCGGTGTCGCATCAGGCGTCTGTCCCGTGTTGCGCCCGAACGCCCCGCGCTCGTAAAGTCCCAACCGCTGGTCGCCCGGCATCGCGAACTCAGCGTAGACTGGTACGTCCACCTCCTGCGGCCAGCCGAAAGCGCTGCGGTAGAACCGCACTGCGCGCGGCAGATCGCTTACCGCCAGGATGATCAGTGCTGGTTGAGCGTTCATAGTTTTCGGTTATCCGCTTCGCTGTTCGCCTAGCTCCTCGCGCGCCACCAGCAACAGGGCATCGATAGCCAGCAGCTTTTCGAACCAGCGCACTGGCTGAAAGGGTGCAAGCCGGCTTGCCGCTGGTGCGTCCGCCAGGAGCAAGATCAGTGGCATCTCCTTGGTCGAAGGCAGCCGGCGGAGCGCGCCGATCGCCTCCCAGTCTGGCTCATCTAGCAGGCCGGCATCCCGGATGATTAGCTGCGGCCCTCCTTCAGAGGAGGGCCGCTCCCCCTGAGACAGGAATTCCTGGATCTGGAAACCGCGCCTGTTCAGGTTGAGGCTGATCAACCGTCGTGTATCGGGGTCGCAGCTGATAATCCAGACCGTAGACCCGTCCAAGGCTCATACACCTTATGTTTCGCAACCGCTGTCGACGAAGGTATCTCACGGCGCGGTGAGACGGCGACCAGCCTCAGGCGACGTGGCGGGCGAAGTGCCGCCTGGGTTTATGCCGGAGCCACAAAATAGTATCCGACTCCCGGTTGGGTCAAGATATAGCGGGGGTTGCTCGCATCCGGCTCGATCTTCCGGCGCAGACGTCGGATGTAGGCCCACAGATACTCGGTCTCGTCGCCACTATGCAAGTGGAGGCGGTGGTCCAGCCCGCCCTGCCCGATCGCCGCGGCTCCATCCTGGATGATCCGTTTGTCCAGGCACGGCGGCAGCTTTGTTCCTATCGGCATGATGCGCCTCTGCGTAGTGGGGATGCTTGACTCGCCATCTTACCGGCAGGTGTGTGTTGTGGAGGAAAGATATCGCAACCGCCGGTTGCCGTTGCACAACTGACTCGCTCATCAAGCTGTTATCGTGAGCCTTGCATAACCACTATCCGACGCGGTTAGTTACAGTTACCGGACATTGCCGATAGTATCTGCTACAGCGCTCTCTTCACGAAGATATCGATAACAATTGGGCTGGAGATCTGCCTACCTAGACAGCCACCGACAGTCGATATATACTTTACGAACGATGAGCAGTAGTTGGTGCATGATGTGTCCTTGCTTCTTCTTCTCCACAATACACTTCACAGCTCCGATGTTGGCCTCAGGGGATCACAGTCGTGAGACTGATCTTATAGATCCCCCGCGGTCATTCGGTTTCAGCGACAACCGCGATCGTGGCTGCATAGACTGCCCAATGTGGACCACTGGTGTGTGACGCCGCACGATGTCTCAGAGGTAGCACCATGCTGACGCCTCCTATACGTCCATCCAGCAAGTACATGCTGCCGCGGCTGCTTACCTTGCTCCAACTGGTTTCGCGCGCCACAAGTCCGATCACCATCCTGGTTGGCGTGCTCGTCCTCGTCGGCTGGACCTTCGATATCCCCACGCTCAAGAGCGTCATTCCGGGCCTGGCTACGATGAAGGCCAACACGGCCCTGGCCTTCGTCCTGGCCGGTAGCGCACTATGGCTGGCGCGGAAGAACCCACTTACCCAGCGGGCGCGACACTGTGCGCAGGTCTGCGCGCTGCTCGTTGTCGTGGTCGGTGGCCTCACACTCCTGGAATATCTGGTCGGCATAGATCTCGGTATCGATCAATTCCTCTTCACAGAGCCCTCGGCAGCCGGTGTGACTGCGCCTCCTGGCCGCATGGCCCTCACGGCCGCTTTCAACTTCCTTCTCCTCGGGGTTGCCCTGCTGCTGCTGAGCACTGACCGCGCCTACGAACTGCTCCAGCTCCTCACCCTGACAGCCTTGGGCGTCGTACTGCTGGCGTTGGTCGGCTACGTCTACGGGGCCAGTACTCTGTATCACATTGGTCCCTACTCCTCTGTAGCGATACACACTGCGATGACGTTCGCGATGCTGTGCCTGGGCATCCTGTTTGCGTGTGCTGACCGCGGGTTGATGCAGATTATCACAAGTGCGAACGCGGGAGGCGTGATAGCCAGATGGCTGGTACCGCCGGCGGTCCTTGTACCTTTCCTGCTCGGCTGGCTGCGTTTGAAGGGACAACAGGCAGGGCTCTATCCCACTGAATTCGGCATAGCGCTGTTCGTGCTCGCAACTATAATCATTTTCACAGCGCTCGTCTGGTGGACTGCCAGGGCGCTCGATCTGATAGACCGCGAGCGGCAGCACACCGTCGATGAGTTAACGGTGGAAGTCCACGCCCGTGAGCGGGTCGAGGCTGCGTTGCGACAGCAGGCCGACCGCGTTCGCGTGCAGGCGGAGGCACTGCATGCCAGCGAAGCACGGCTCGCCGGTATCATCGCCTCAGCGATGGATGCGATTATCTCGATCGATGAGGCGCAGCGCATTCTGCTCTTCAATGTGGCCGCAGAGCAGATGTTCCGCTGCCCGGCGGCAGAGGCGATCGGCCAACTGCTCGATCGGTTCATTCCGGCGCGCTTCCAGGGCATCCATTCCGAGCAAATCCGTGCCTTTGGCCGGACCGGCATCACCAACCGGTCAATGTTGTCGCTGGGCATGCTCACCGCGCTGCGCGCGGATGGCGAGGAGTTTCCGATTGAGGCCAGCATCTCACAGGTGGTCGTGGCCGGGCAGCGAGTGTTCACGGTGATCATCCGCGATATCACCGAGCGCAAGCGCCTGGAAGCGCAGTTGCTCCAGGCGCAGAAGATGGAGAGCATTGGGCAGCTCGCGGGCGGGATCGCCCACGACTTCAATAACGTGCTGTCGGCCGTCATAGGCTTTCTCGGCACTGCCCAGCAACAGCTCTCTGAGGACCATCTGGTACAGCGCGATCTGCAGGTCGCGGAAGCCTCAGCATGGCGAGCAGCACGGCTCACGCGCCAGCTGTTGACCTTCGCCCGCAAACAGATCGTCGAGCCACATGTGCTCAACCTCAACGATGTCATCGTTGAGATGGATAAATTGCTGCGCCAGCTGATTGGTGAGGATATCGAACTGGTCTCCCTGCCTGCCGACGACTTAGGGCAAATCAAAGCCGATCCTGGGCAAATCGAGCAGGTGATCGCCAACTTGGTTGTCAATGCGCGCGACGCTATGCCCCATGGCGGCCGGCTCACAATTGAGACTGCCAACACTTGGCTGGATGCCGACTACACCCGCCAGCATGTCGGGGTAGTTCCCGGTGACTACGTGATGTTGGCAGTCAGCGATACCGGGACCGGCATGGACGATTCGGTGCAGAAGCATATCTTCGAGCCGTTCTACACCACCAAGGAGATCGACAAAGGCACCGGGTTGGGACTAGGGCGATGTGCTAGTTAAAACTCAGGTCGGAAAAGCAAGTTGCTTGATACGCAACCAGTCTGGGTTGCCGAGCAAGCGATTGATATAGATGCACAGCGTGTGAGCGGTCAGCTTGGTGTACAGCCGTGCGCACAAGCCCCAGAAACTATGCGCGTGGTTGCTCTCAATCTGAAACTGCTCAGTCAATTGCCCATTCACTGTTTCGATGATTTGGCGCACCTGGTTGAGCAATCGGCGCACCTCAGACGACACCTGCTGTTTCTGGTTGGCTCGCGGCAAGGTCAGCAATCGTATGCCACAGCGTTCGAGCAACTCTTTGGCCAGTTCGGCTTTGATAAAGCCTTTGTCGCCAATCACGGTCAGGTCACGTTTGTCTTCAAGCAGGTCACGAGCGGCATCACGCTCATCACAATTGGCACTCATCAACTCGAAGTCGAGTATCGTGCCGCCGACGGTGACCAGCAGATTGAGCCGATAGCCGTAGATCGTTCGTTTCTTGGTCGGGCAGCGGCCATAAGTTGCACCATAGGCGTCCCAATCACCCGAAGACGATGGTACCAAATGGAACTGAACGACTTCGATCGGGAGACTATCAATCACGCAGTGCGTATCCTGGGCGACATCCATCACGGCAAGCGTGATCAGACGAATATGGTTGATTGCGGCCATCAAGTTGCGTCGACGTCGATTGAAGCGCGAGCGTTCGGGTTGAACGGGAAACAGATGGGTGTAGTTGCGCCATTCGCCAATGAGATTGGTTTCCTTGTCCCACTCGCGGCATTCGCCCACAATCGCCATGGTGATCAGTTCGGCATCCGAGCAGCCTGGCTCGGGACCGGGTCGCGGATAGAGATGCCGAATCTGGAGCCAGATGTCGTCAATTAGTACGTACATGCACGTCACAAAGTCATCGAAATCGGTTATCATCACAATCCTCCAGGTGTGAAAGAGCTGACCGTCAGAGAGTCTCTCTGTAGCACCTGGAGGCTCGAATGTCAAACCATTTTAACTAGCACATCGCCCGACTAGCAACTTGTTATGGCATCGTCAAGCAGCATGGCGGGAACATCTGGGTCTATAGTGAACTCGGCCATGGCACGTCCTTCAAGATTTACCTTCCACGAGTGTATGAGCCAGCGGATATCCAGTCCTGGAGTGCCGATGATGCGCTCGTGCCGCGAGGAACAGAGACAGTGCTGTTGGTGGAAGACGAGCCGTTGGTGCGCGAGGTCGCGCTCCATATCCTTCAGGAGCAGGGGTATACCGTATTGGAGGCCGAGAATGGCGTCGATGCTCTGCGAATCACACACGAATATGCAGGGGCGACCATCGCTCTCCTCATCACGGATGTGGTGATGCCCCAGATGGGTGGAAAAATGCTAGTCGAGCAGGTGACCAGCGTGGATCCTAACATCAAAGTGTTGTTCATCTCGGGGTACGCCACCGATGCGATCGTCCAGCACGGTCAACTGGAGCCAGGGACAAACTTTCTCTCCAAGCCTTTTACACCAGCGGCATTTGCACGCAAGGTACGGGAGGTGCTGGACGCAGAGGCCGGGAGCAGTCCAATGAAGTCGATGAGGTGATTCAGCCTTTAAGCGCGGGCGCGGGGTAATGGTACAAAACGCGGCGCCGCGTGGGCGACAAACGCAGTGATAGCAACAACATACAGTCAGGGAGTCGCGCCTCCTCAGAGGCGCTGCAGGTCTGAATTGATAGCTTTGTAGCCGTGAAGTATTCCTACGCGGCACATGATTGCCCAGGTCATTTCAGCGATACAGACATGAGACCAAAGCGCGAGAGGGTGTAAAATAGATTGGCTCTCCGTCATCTTTCGTGCTTGAGCAGAACAGGCTTCAACCAGGTATACTACAGGGTTCCGTAGATTTTCCTAGTGGAGCCTTCTGTGACATACGTAACCCATCCTTTGGCGTTTCTGCTTCCTGGCTTTACCGTTATGGATATGCAGCTGGACGAAACCCGTCTTACAGTAACCGCTACAGCCGCGAGCCCAACCGCGCAGTGCCCTCGGTGCGACTGCACATCGACGCGCGTCCACTCGTACTATACGCGCTCGCCACGCGATCTGCCGCTGGTCGGCTATTCTCTTCGACTTGTTCTCCATGTCCGCCGCTTCCGCTGCCTCAATCCTGACTGCCCAAGCGTCACGTTTGCCGAACGACTCCCTGGTCTGCTGGCGCCTTCAGCGCAACGCACCTTACGATTGAGGAGCGCCTTGCACGACCTTGGTTTGGCCTTGGGCGGTGAAGCTGGATGTCGGCAGAGTCAGCGCTCTTCGATGCCTGCGAGCCCCGCGACCATCTTGCGGCTGGTTCATCGTGCTCCGCTCCAGCTGCGCCCAACCCCACGCGTGCTTGGGATAGACGATTTTGCGTTGTGCCGTGGTCGAGTATATGGCACGATACTTATCGATGGCGACACGCATCGGGTCGTGGATCTGCTGCCAGAAAGAACCGCCGAAACGGTTGCCACGTGGCTTGAGCAGCATCCTGGCGTTGAGATTATCACGCGTGATCGGTCGACTGAATATGCTCGGGGAGCGACCCAAGGCGCACCTGAGGCTGTTCAAGTTGCCGACCGCTGGCACGTACTCGGCAACCTGCGTGAGGCGCTTGAACGCATGCTCGACCGGTTGCGGCCTCAGCTGCAAGACGGTCGTACAGCATCTGCCGCTGACGATCATTCTCCCATCTTGCTCGCTGATCGCGATACCCGGCGTGGTACCAAGGATCAGGTTCGTCAGCAAGCGAGTCGCGCGCGACGCTATGCCCGATATGCGCAGGTGAAGCAGTTGCAAGCCGAAGGCGATGCCATCATCCAGATCGCCCGTAAGCTGCATATCAGCCGCCAGAGTGTGCGCAAGTATATGGCCAGTGACGTCTTTCCAGAAATGCCTGCTCGGCCACGTCAGCAGAGCATTCTTGACCCCTACCTGGTTGACCTGCAAGCGTGCTGGGATGCCGGCCAGCACGAGAACAAACACCTGTTGCAGGCGCTACGCGAACGAGGCTATCGTGGTTCAGTACGTCCGATTGTGCAATGGACAATGCTCCGTCGACCGCTGCTGCCAAATTATCGTCCACCCGCAGGGAGACGCCCAGCACGGCAGGTCGAGATATTCGAGCCGCTAAAGCCGAAGATGAAAGAGAAGTCGACAACCACATCGCTGCCAGCCTCGCGACGACTTGTCTGGTTGCTTCTGCATAAAGATGAGCAGCTTGATGACGAGGCCAAAGCGCTACGAGCGCGCCTGTGTCAGGTTAGCGAAGTTGCATTGGCGCAAAAACTGACACAGCAATTCAGAAATCTGATGCGAGAACAGGCTGTGGATGGGTTGCCTCCCTGGTTGGAGGCATGCCAGTCAAGTGGCATCAGTGAAATGGTCAGCTTTGCGGATGGGCTCCAGCGGGAAGAGCCAATTATACGGGCTGCCATAGAATCGCCCCACAGCAATGGGGTCACCGAAGGGCATGTGAACCGACTGAAAATGATCAAGCGCACCGCCTATGGGCGAGCAAGCTTCGAACTCTTGCGACGTCGCGTACTTGCCGATGTTTAAGCCATCTTATCCAAGCACGGAAGATGACGGAGAGCCAAACTACTTGACAGACTCAAGCGCGACCCTCCTCCTCTATTCGTGCAGTGCCAATACGTACCGTACCGGTTCGCCGGCGAGGAACGCTGCCCGCAGGCTCTGGTCGTCGATCGTCTCGGCGAGCGCGCGCACAAGCTCGGCCGCCTGGGTGAACGACCGGCGCGCCTGCGGCTGGTCACCATGCGCGAGGAGCAGATCCCCCAGTGCTGCATCGATCTGCCAGCGCTCATTGAGCAAGCCAAACGCTTCGGCGATGGCTCACGCGGCCTCCAGGTGGGCGATTGCCTGGCTGCGCTCGCCCGCCGACCCGGCCAGTACCGCTCGCGCACGCAGCTCCTGCAGGTGATACCGGCGGTTGCCCTGAAACTGCACACCCATGCACTTAGCCGCCTTTCGCTATGCGCTGCGGCAGTTTCTGCGCTTCAGCGAGGAGTCGGCGCGGTCGGTCGGCATCGAGCCACAGCAACATCAGGCACTGTTGGCGATCATGGGCTTCCCGGGACGCGATCGAATCACCATCAGTGAGCTGGCTGAACGGCTTCAGATTCGCCACCATAGTGCTGTGGGGCTGGTCGATCGGCTGGCTGCGCAGCGGCTGGTTGGACGTGAGTCGGCGATGGATGATCGGCGACAGGTGTATGTGCGGCTCACCGCACGTGGCGATGCGTTGCTTGAGCAGCTCGCCACCGCACACCGGGAGGAGCTGCGGCTGGGATCGCAATTAAGCGCTATATTAGAGCGTTTGAATGGAGGAACTGGTTCGCCGGTGATACTTTACACGAAGGTTCGAACGAAGATAAGCCGACAAATGCCGCTCTTTCGGTAACTGTTCACTGTTGGGGTAAAGAACATTCGGTCGAAGAGGTTGCGCCTTGGCTCAACAGCTTGACGCATTCCTCAAACGGGTTGCACTTGCGTGCCTGCCAGGTCTCGAACAGACTTGCCAAGCCCAGCCGAGTCTTGGTTCCCTGCTGGCTGCGCGAGCCGCCGCTGATCTTGCGCATGACAACCAGCGGCCGGATGCTGCGTTCGGCCAGATTGTTATCCGCACTCAAGCCATCGATCAGCACAAACTGGAACAACTCTTCCTCGTGCCGCAGCAACCGTTTCGCCAGCGCCTGGCAGGCATGCTTTTTGACCCGCGCATAGGCGAACCCGAGTGCGTGCGCCCGTGCCGTCAGTTGCACGTACTGCTGCTCGCGCTGCTCGCGTATCGGCTGCTCGTGCTCACGCAGCCAGCTTTGGGCATCGTCGTAGAGCGCTCGTACCTGCTGCGCCCACTGCAGTACCCCCGCATCGTCGGCGTGCTGCTGCTTCAGCTCCCGCAGCGCGCGCAGCAGATGAACCCAGCAGCGCTGATGCTTGCCGGCATAGATGTTGTAGCCGCAGTAGAAATCGCTCACCAGGTGGCCCTCAAACTGACCAGCCAGCATGCGTTTCACAACGGCCTGTCCACGTGAGTGGTCGTAGTCGTAGTAGCGCACAGCTTGCTCGCCTGGGGTTGAAAACGCCCAGATGTAGCCGTTCATTCCATCCTCGCGCCACGACGTTTCGTCGCCGTGCAGGATCGGACTGGCACGCGCCTGTGCCTTGAGCGCCTCGAGCTCGGCTTGCAACCTCTGCCGCAACTGATGGAGTAATTCCACGATTTCGCCTGTGCTGAGCAGCAATTGATGAACGCTGTGCAGATACGCCTGGATGCGGCGGATGGGCAAGCGCAGCGTGGTACGCAAGTAGCCGAGCAGGCTGATGATGCGCACGCCGATACGCCCTTGCCCCAGCACCTGACCACTCAGATCGAGCTTGGGGCTGTGCCAGCGCTGGCAGTGCGGACAGAAGCGTTTGATTACCCGATGTTCGACGACCTCGACCGGCTGCGGTTGAGGCAGTTCAATCACCTCACGCGAATAATCGAGGCTATCGCCTTGTAAGCGGTAGAGGCAGTCGGGACAGCGCTCAAGCGCATGCTCGACCGAGCGGGTCGGGGTCATTCGCTTGCGGTTGTGATTGTGCTGAGGTGCTCGCTTCTTGCGCGGCGATTTTGGCGAGGCTGGTTTGGGTCGATTAGGTTTGACGAAGGGTGGTGGCTCGTCGTGGTGCTGTTCCAGTTCGGCAATCCGAGCCAGAGCAGCCGCTAAGGCCTGCTCTAGCTCGCCGACGCGAGCGTGCAAATCGCTATTGACTGCGCGCAGGCGCTCAACTTCGTCTTCAAGCGTCATGCAGCCGAGTATAGCATAAGCTTAGGATAACTGTGAACAGTTACCTCTTTCGAACCTTCATGTAAAGAAATTTCACACGAAGGTTCGAAAGCATCCGCAGTACTTGCGATGTATCAGTTCAGCGTGGGGTCACAAAGGTCGCCTTCCCCTACCCCAGCAACCAGATACTCCCGCAGCGAATCTTCCAAGAACAGATCCCGTTCCACCAATGCGGCAATCAGCTGTCCAAGCGGCAGTGGGAGCAGCCGTCGGCGATAGGCCGCGCGTTTGCGCACCGCCTGGCTCTGGCCAGGATTTTCTTGCAGCAATCCTGCGTGCCGTACCGGCCAACGCTCAACCAGGTGTAGCGCCCGGTGGTAAGATGGTCGGGATGATCACCGAGCGCACTCTTTTCCGGTTGATTGTCTCGCAGCAGACTGGCGCGCTTGAGTGCGCAATCGCTGGTGAGCGCCCCTCGCCGATTGGGATGCACCGTGCATTCACGCGGGTGACCTGGCTGAGGCTGACGGCGACGGTTGACGCTGGTCGTTGAGGCGATGCCGGGTTCTGTCGATGTTGCTCGGGGTACGCGGCGTTGGGCGCAGCCTGACGTCGCACATCCGTTTGGCACAGCACATTGTGACAAAAGTCGCAGTGTATCTACAGTTCATGGACTATACTTTCTGCCATCCTCGCCGCCAGCACGGCGGCGAAGCAGCCTATCTTTGTCCCGATTGAACACTGGGACGTTGCACGAGAAAGGTGTTCCTGTGACCACAATACGGCTCATACCACCATCACGGGCGACGACGCGCTGAATCGGATCGTCGAGCAGTGGCCGCAGACGCTTTTGGTCTTCCAGCGCCTTGGACTCGACATATGCTGCGGTGGTGCGCTTCCGCGGCGGGTTGCGGCCGAGCATCACGGCCTCGATCTGAGTCTCCTTCTCACGGAGCTGCACGAGGTGCAAGACCTGGGGTGAAATGTCAAGAGGCACTTTGTGAGCACCCAGATCGACAACTGGAACACCTCTTTGGCAGCACAAACTCACCGTGCGCGTGACGATGTGTTTCGCACGGGTGTGCTGTATCCCAAATGCTGCCCGGCGCGGCGCCGCCCAGGCCCCGACTGGGGCGGGCGGCCGCCCGCCCCAGTCGGGGCCTGGGCGCGCACGCACCTCCTTTCGATCCGGTGGCAGCAGCAACGGCGGAACGCGGTCGATACAGGGCAGCAGACCAGCCCACCCGCGTCCCGCTTGCTGATGCAGCCGAACCAGCAACGCAGCTGCCTATGG
Organism: Kouleothrix sp. 19917; assembly: GCF_057073505.1. NCBI lineage: Bacteria > Bacillati > Chloroflexota > Chloroflexia > Chloroflexales > Roseiflexaceae > Kouleothrix > Kouleothrix sp. 19917. The sequence continues at coordinate 458,168 of NZ_CP097100.1, read as the reverse complement.
ATCGGAAAGATCCTCGATCGCGCTTGCCCGTTTCCCGCGCCGCTGGCGGGCCGGACGCACGGTGTGCGGAGCCGTCGCCATCTGACGGGGCGATCGCTCCTCAGGCGCCATGTAGCGTTTGCCCTCGCTCAGCAAAACATCGAGCAGCCGCACCAGTTTGCGGGCGGTCAACACCAGCGCGCGCTGGTGCGCGTGTTTGGGCGTCTCGGCATATTTCGCGGCGTAGTAACGCCCATATTCCGGGCAGTGCTGCCGCACGCTGTTGGCCGCCTCAACCAGATAGTAGCGCAGGTAGCTGTTGCCGCGTTTGGTCAACTCCGTGTCCTCGGCCTGGAACTGGCCCGACTCGCGGGTCTCCCAGGTCAGACCGGCATACTGGGCGATAGCCGCTTCATCATCGAAGCGGGTGATGTCGCCCAGTTCGGCGATCAAGCCGGCAGTCCAGGCCGGCCCCAGCCCCGGCACCGAGGCCAGCGTCTGCGGAATGGCCGCCAATTCCTGGGCGATCGTCTTATCCAGGATCTTGAGTTGGGTCTGGAGACACCGGATCGTCGCCAGCGTGGTGCCGAGCACCAGGCGCAATGGCTCCTGCAGCACTTTATCCAGCCGGTACGAGTCGCGGGCGGCGCGCTGAAGGGTGGCTGCCAGGGCGTCGGGGTCGCTGAAGCGCCCGCGCCCCTTGGCCTGGAGATAGCCGGCCAAGTCCGAGAGCGACTGCTGAACCAGTTCTTCGGTGGTGAACTCATCCAAGACCGCACTGCTGGTGGCCCCGAACGGGTCGCCAAACGGCGCAATCTGACCATAGGTCGAAAAGGTCAGGAACAGGAAGCTCAGGAAATAGCTCTTCTCGCGCGCCAGGTTCTGCGCCAAATGGCAGTGAAAGCGGGTCAAGCGTTGGAGTGGGGCGTAGCGCGCATCGAGCTGGAACGGCGAGGGCAGTTGGCGCCCAAAGCGCAACCGCTCGGCAATCAGAAACGCATCGGCGCGGTCGCTCTTGGGCAGTGCCCCATAGTTGGCCCGAAAGGTTTTGATCAGGTGCGGATTGAAGGCGTAAATCCGCGGCGCGAAGGGCGCCAGTGCTGCCGCGTCCTTGAGGGCGCAGGCCAGGTGCCACCAGAGCAGCCCGGTGGCTTCCATCCCGATGCGCAGCTGATCCACCAGGTGGGTCTGCGCGAGGTGGGCCAGGGTCGTCACCAGGGCATCCGCACCCGGCTGGGTGTTGGGGACGCTCCAGCGCGGCACGGGTTCAGAACCGTCGGCGAGCAGGAAGCAGACACTGGCGTCAGCTTGAGAGACATCCAGGCCGACATAGGCGATGGCGGGCATAACATACCTCCTTGTTGCCGGTCGGGCAGATCCGGGTGTGGCCGACGCCACAACATCCTCGCGCGTGATCAGAACTCGCGAACGTGGGTGTCTGTGTCGAACCAGCTGCTGCCCTGGCCCGACCCCACGTCCGGGGAACAACCTGAGGGTCAGAAGTCCACGTCGTACCCGGAGCACACAGTCTTTGGAGAGCGATCAGCGTCGCATGGAACAACAGCATTCGTTCCGACCGGCCATACGGCGTAAGGATCGCCCAGACCTGCCAAACCGTCAAGCGGTGGACGGGCAGCAGACCCGCCCACGAACTTAGTATACGAGGAACACCCCAATGATTGGCAGTGCGCGCGTTTGTGATCGCTGGGCTCGTCGGGCTGCCCTTGCGACGCTGCGTTGCTTGCTCTCGCAGCTGGGCATGGCCAGCGCGTAGCTGGCCATGGTGCGTCTGGCCCTCTTTGCTCCTCGCCGCCGATCATGATGGCCCGCTTATGTACACCCAAGCACGCTACTTCATCCGCACTGCACTGATCTATCTGCTGGCCGCGTTTGTCGTCGGCGGGCTGGTGTTGACGAACCAGGGGCTGGCGCTCGACGGACGGATCGGAGCGCTGCTGCCGGTCTTTTACCACCTGCTGATGGTCGGCTGGGTCACCCAGCTGATCTGCGGGGTCGCGTTGTGGATGTTTCCGCCGTTCTCACGCGATCAGCCACGCGGCGACGAGCGGCTGGGCTGGTTCACCTACGGCGCGCTCAACGGCGGTTTGCTGCTGCGCACGATCTTCGAGCCATTGCTGATCTGGTTGCCCATACCCTGGCTTCGCTGGCCGCTCGTTCTCTCGGGGCTGTTGCAGGTGCTGGCGATCTGGGCGTTCGTTATCGCGATCTGGCCGCGAGTGAAGCGCCGGTCGGTGGTGAGAGCAAGGGACAACCAACCAGGCACAAAGGCCGGCATTTGATCGACTGACCGGCGTGCTCAGGTTGACGTGTATGCCGCGACTAAGCCAACTCATGATCCGCACCGCGCTCGTATGGCTGGCGGTCGGCTCCGCCGTGGGCGGGGTGGTGCTGGTGAACAAAGGCGTGCCGCTGCTGCCATGGCTGTGGACGCTGCGAGCGGCGCACGTTCATATGCTGCTGGTGGGCTGGACGGTACAGCTCGCATGTGGGGTGGCCTTCTGGATCTTGCCGCGGCTCGACGCCAGCGGCTCGCGGGGCAACGAATATCTGGCCTGGGGCTGCTACGCGGCGCTCAACAGTGGTGTCCTCCTCGGGGTGCTCTCTGACCGGCTGGCCGGGCTGGAGAACTGGGCGGCATGGCCTATCTTTGGCCGGCTTTGGATGGTGCTGCCGACACTGATGGGGCTGCTGTACCTCCTTGCTGCGGCACTCTTCGTTGCCCACGCCTGGCCGCGCGTCGTGCCGTTCCGCGCGCTGCCGCGCCCCGAGCGCGATCAACAACCGTAAGCCAGCGCTCGCTCTTGCATGACCATCCAAGCGTCGATTCCTTCTGCTCTTCGCTGCCAGCACAGACGCGCTGGTGACGGCTGTGTTCTCCGTTGCACCAACACACGCAGGTGGCCAGGCCAGCCGCTCTGTCGATTGCGTGGGTCAACCGAACATACTCGGCCACCGCTGGCGTCGCCAGATCCTCCAGGGCCTGCTGTGTTGCACTCAAGACATCCTGGAAGCAGCTCGCGTTCCGCTGGATGAGTTCTGTCGGTGCAACTGGCGCATATCGCGCTCCGCTTAGCACATCGAGGCGAACTACTGCCCCGCGCTCCTGAAGCTTCTGCGACAGCAACGACCCAGCCATCCGTCGCTTATATCTCTGCTCCAAACGCATGCCGCAGAAAGAGATGGATCCCCCCGTTTGACGCCCACCAGCGTTCCCCAAATCGGGTGCCCAGGCGCAAACCGCTTCCTTGCGACCAGGCCGGGACGCTCAGCGGTGATCGCCTGCCAGCTGGTTCTGGTGTCCTTTGCGGCACGCAGAGGGCACCCGGCGGATGTATGAGTGGATGTCAGCGGAGGCATTCCAGGGCCGCATCGGGGCAGCATCACTGGCTGCGTTTTTACCGCCATCGTTGTGGCTCAGGTCAGCTTAGCACGATGTCATGCATCGTATGCAGCAAACACGCGCGTGTCCGTCTGACGATCCGCCAACGTCTTGGGAATGATCATCACTCCATGTTCAGAATATCGTGGTATAATATCGTAATACGATATACTCATGGCTGGACTTCCATCTCGCTCTGCACATACTCCTGTTCTCCGGCCAGTTCCGCCCGTGCTGGGCTGAAAGGCGGCATATCATGGAAGCACAGGAACAGTATCGCTCGACGGCGATTGACAAGCTGGATAGCGAAGATGTCTGGATCAGCGGTGCATGGATTGGTGAAGGGCAAGGCGCTGGGCCGCGCCACGACACCGGTCGCTTTCATGCGCGCCAGTGGGTTGGCGAAGGCCAGGGTACGATCAGCCGATCGGTCGCGGGCAATGATCAATGGACCAGCGGTGAATGGGTTGGTGAAGGGCAGGGCGGTGGGCCGCACCACGACACCGGTCGCTTTCATGCGCGTCAGTGGGTTGGCAACCGCTGAACGTGTACGACCGGAACAGCGGGGTGCGGCGTCATCCACAGTACACGGGCCACATTCCTCCCTGTGAGTGTGGCCTGTCCTCTGTGTTCCGTGTCCAAACCAGTATTCGGTGGAATTCTCCAAATCGTCAGGCGCACCGTGTCCATCAACCATCCTTCAGCCTGGCCTGGATTTGGAGTGGCGAATAGCCGCCCTCGGCCGCAGGGCAACCAGTGGAATTGACCTGGCCAACTCCCGGTAATCCTCCTCCGTGCCGGTCAGGCGCCGGCCGATCATTGCGCCGGCCAGCGCGCGGAAGGCGAACGGATGCCGCTGGGCGTAGTCATGGATTGCGCGCTCGGCGTCTTCCTCCGACAGGCGCTCGGCCACCGCCTCAAGCCGCCGACGACCAGTATCGACCAGCACATGCGCCGTCTTCTGGATGTTGCGGAACCAGTCGGCCTGCACGCCCCATCCCGACGCGATGATATACGTATCCGTCATACTGTTATAGCCGACGACCTCCAACACCGTCTGGTGTGGCACGCCGCTCTTGCGCCCAATATGGGTCAACATCAAGAAGCGTCCACCCAACAGCCAGCCCAGGCGTACCTGATAGAGCCAGATCGGCATGCGCAATACCAGGCGGGGCAGCCCCCGATCCGGGTGGAGCGCAGTCAGCCTGGTGGGCATGGTCGTCTCTCCTTCCACTCCCGCGCCTGCTCCCCAGAAATGCGCTGGCCATCGCCGATCCAGCCGCCGCGTGGAGCGCGAGGCTCGAGCCGGATTCGGTGCCAACGAGCCGGCGGAAGCGGTGGCTCCTGGCGACGACAACGCAGCATTCATTCCGTAGATGCGCTCATACAACGCCGAGATCAACGGCGGTCCTCAGCGGCGCCACACCTGTCGGAGCGATTCAGCTTTGTAGGGGGCTCTCCGCCGTATCGCCGCGCGATGGCTCTGGCGAAGGACCACGCAACCACCCCGGCTCGCGGAGATGCTCCTCGTCCAGCCTGCGGAGTCGCGCGGTGAGGATCGTTGCCCGCCCGAGATAGCCGACCAGCCGGGTCGGGTCGTCGCGCGCGACTACCAGCAGGCGTCCTACATCGTTTCGTAGCATGGTCGTGACCGCGTCATCGAGCAGTTCGTCCGGGTAGGTCACCAACAGGCGCGTGCTGCCGGTCTCCAGGACGGTCGCGCTCCCGCCGGGATCGTACCCCAAGGCGCGGACTACATCGCCACGTGTGATGATTCCGGTCAGCCGCCCCGCACTATCGACGATCGGTATCGCCTGGTGGCGCGTGACCGCGGGATCTCCGCGCGCAATACGATCCGAGAGCTCGGCGATCTTCATCGTCGCGGGAATCGCGAGCCGGTCAGTGTCCATTATCTCGCCCACGCGTACCAGCAAGAAGGGGTCTACGCTGTACTCGCGCATGAGGTGATGGCCACGCCGTGCGACTTTCTCGGTCAAGATCGAGCGCCGCATGAGTAGCACCGTGACGGCATGCGCCGCAACGCACCCGGCTAATAACGCCGGCAGCACATTCAGGTCGTGGGTCAATTCGAGCGCGAAAATCATCGCGGTCAGCGGCGAGCGCATGGTCCCGCCCATCATCGCTGCCATACCGATCATGGCCCACAATCCAGGATCGTTGAGCGATAGCCATTGCGCCTCCAGCGCGCCAAGCGCACCGCCCATGATCAGCAACGGCGCGAGCACGCCGCCGGAGGTGCCCGACCCGAGCGCGATCGACCAGATCAGCGCTTTGATGATCAGCAGGCTGAGCAGCAGCCCGCCGAGGGCGTGGCCGCGCAGCAGGTCGTGGATCACACCGTAGCCGACGCCCAGCACGCGCGGGTCGAGCAGCCCGCCGATGCCGACCGCAAGCCCACCCAGGGTGGGCCACCACATCCAGTGAAGTGGCAGCTTCTGAAAGAGATCTTCGAAGCCATAGACCAGCACGGTCAACACGATCGAACCGAGGCCAGCAAGGATGCCGATGGCGAACGAGAGACCGATCGCGCTCGCAGGCAGGGCCGGGTGTGGCGGGACAGGGAAGATCGGCCCGGCGCCCAGCAGCGGAACGCGCACCACACTGGCAATGGCGGCCGCCACGGCGACGGGGATAAACGAGCGCGGCCGCCATTCAAACAGCAGCAGCTCGACGGCAAGCAGGACCGCAGCAACCGGTGAGGCAAAGATCGCGGCCATACCGCCAGCGGCGCCAGCCACCAGCAGCGTCTTGCGCTCCGCTGCGGAGAGATGGAACAGCTGGGCGAAGAGCGAGCCGAACGCACCGCCGGTCATGATGATCGGCCCTTCGGCACCAAATGGCCCTCCCGTACCAATCGAGATGGCCGATGAGAGCGGTTTCAGCACCGCGACCTTGGGCTCCATGCGGCTGCGGCCGATCAGAATGGCCTCAAGCGCCTCGGGAATGCCGTGGCCGCGGATCTTCTCTGACCCATAGCGTGCCATCAGCCCGATGATCAGCCCGCCAACCATCGGGACGACAACAACCCAATAGCCCAGGGCATGGTTGGCCGGCGAACTGTCTGCCAGCGAAAGCCGCTGATAGAATGCCAGGTTGGTGACCAGCGCAATCAGCCGCACCAGGATGGCGGCGATCACCGCGCTGCTGCTGCCGATCACCAACGCCATCAGGGCCAGGATCACGATGCGCGTGTCACGGGTGAAATCTGCTAAGCGATCGGGTCGTTTGACGGTTTCAACATTCACGGGCATGATTTATTCCTGAATACAGGCAGACACTGTCGGAACATGACATTTCCAGGTGTGCCGTGAACCAATCCGAAGCGCCTGGAGCGCGATAAGGAGCGGGTACGCCTCGGACGTATGCCGGAGGTGCGGACTCCGCACTTCGATTATATATCGTATTACGATTGTTTTCAAGGGCGGCTTGGGGATGCTGTTGGGGCGCTCCTTCGCAGGAGCGCGATCTGCATGGCGTTGCGTACAGGACAAAAAGTATGAGCACCCGGTTGAGTAAAGAAGAGTATGAGCACTTAGCCGCTTTTCGCTATGCGCTGCGACAGTTTCTGCGCTTCAGCGAAGAGTCGGCGCGGTCGGTCGGCATCGAGCCACAGCAACATCAGGCGCTGTTGGCGATCAAGGGCTTCCCAGGACGCGATCGAATCACCATCAGTGAGCTGGCTGAACGGCTTCAGATTCGCCACCACAGTGCCGTGGGGCTGGTCGATCGTCTGGTTGCGCAGGGGCTGGTAGGGCGCGAGTCGGCAATGGATGATCGGCGACAGGTGTATGTGCGGCTCACCGCACGTGGTGATACGTTGCTTGAGCAGCTGACCACCGCACATCGGGAGGAGCTGCGGCGGCTGGGACCGCAGTTAAGCGCTATATTAGAGCGTTTGAATGGAGGAACTGGTCCGCTGCGCTCCTCAGCGGGCGAGCCGAGCGGTTGAAGCACGACGGCATCGCGCACCCAATCCGCGGCAGATGTCGCCAGGGGATTACGGCGGGCCAGCTCGGTGACGAGCCGGTCCAGCTCCCGCCCCACGTCGTGCGCGGCTGACCATCATCAGCGCGCAACCACCGCGCCTTCCTCAATCCGCTGCTGCCGGACAGCGAGCACGTCGCCCCTGACCAGAGGACGAATCAGTCCCTATGAACGTCACCAATCAGGCTAGCAGCGTGATAGCGATGAACAGGTGCGAGATCGCCAGCAGAAAATCCAGACCCAGCGCCTTTGCCAGTTGGAAGGTGCTGGCGGTGTAGATCTCCGGTGGGAAGAGCACGCCCCAGTATGCGCTGTTCTTATGAACACCGCGTTCTTCCACAAGGGCGGTGAGCCATTTCACGACCGTTGGCCAAGAGCCCGGTTTTTGTTCGCTTGTTGGCGCGATCATGTTCCTGCTGAACGGTGCTGCCAATCATGGCGTGAGAGATCACCTCGTCGTGCCATTACCACTCTGTCATTGATCTGGCGCAAAGACAGCATGCCCCGATTGGAGGATGCTTATAGCACCCTGATGGGGGATGCGGCGATGTCCGTTCCATCCACTGCGGAGAGGTGCGTGGTGATCCATCCAGTTCTTATCCTGGTCGGCACGCTGACCGGCAACGCGGACTCGGTTGCCCACGAGCTCGCGGCGGCATTCGATCTTGTGGGCTTCACCCCAATCGTGCGGGACATGTATGATGCTGATCTCATAGTCTTTGAGCACTATCAGGACATCGTGATCTGCACATCGACGCACGGCGAGGGCGATCTGCCGGCTGGTGCTAAACCACTCTACGACGCGCTGGAAACAGCAGCACCTGATCTAGGCCCCATCGCGTTCGCCGTCTGCGCGCTGGGCGACCATAACTACGACCCCTTTTTCTGCGCGGCCGGCACAGCCTTCGCGGCGCTGTTCGAGCAGCTCGGCGCGACGCAGGTCATGCCGAACTTCGAGTTCGATGGCGAACCAACCGAACTGGCAGTCGAACACGCCCAGGCCTGGGCGCTGGACGTGGCTGCGTGCTTCCAGGCGGTCGCCGTGGAGGTGGTGTAACAATGCCTCAGCGAGCGCCCGCGATGTGGCCTGGCCTGTGTTGCTGTGGTTGCGGTATCGTCATCATTAGTTACGGCTTCTTCACCATGAGTTATCACTTCTTCCCTCGCGCATTGCACGAACTCACTACACTTATTACCGACGAACTTCGTGACAGGAGCCACGAAGAATGTCATGAGCCGACGGCCCAAGGTATTGTGCGCGGCTCGTTCCAGAACCATATGTATGCGTCACACATCCTGGACGCCAGAATGAGAGACTGAACGATGAAACGCCGAACCCTGATTTTGAGCATCGCGGGACTGCTGGTCGTCGCTGTCATCCTGACCGGGCTGATCTTCCTACCGCTTCGTGCGCAGGACCGTGCCACAGCTGCCTCGCCGCCCGAACCGACCGTTCCGCCGGCCGCCGCCGACGCGGTGGATATTGTCAAGAAACCAATCGATCTGCCACCGCCGATAGCGCGGACAACGCCCGAACGGGTGGTGGTCCACCTGACGACCAAGGAAGTGACCGGCTACCTCGACGACGGCACAACCTACCGCTACTGGACCTTTGGCGGCACCGTCCCGGGCCCGATGATCCGCGCGCGTGTTGGTGACACGGTCGAACTGCACCTCAAGAACGACCCGTCGAGCAGCATGACGCACTCGATCGACCTGCATGCCGTGACCGGGCCGGGCGGTGGCGCGGTCGCGACGATGGTTGCTCCAGGGGAGGAGAAGCAGGTGACCTTCAAGGTGCTCAATCCGGGGGTGTTTGTCTATCACTGCGCGACACCGCACATTCCGACGCATATCGCTAACGGCATGTACGGCATGATTGTGGTCGAGCCGGCGGAGGGCTTGCCCAAGGTGGACCACGAGTTCTATATCATGCAAGGTGAGTTCTATACGAATAAGCCGCACGGCACGCAGGGCAATCTCAGCTACAGCAGCATGCACCTGAGCGACGAGCAACCCTCGTTTGTGGTCTTCAACGGCAAGGCAGCCGGGCTGACCAAGGACCATGCGATGCACGTCCAGGTTGGCGACCGCGTGCGCATCTTCGTCGGCAACGGCGGCCCGAACCTGATCTCCTCGTTGCATCTGATCGGCGAGATCTTCGACACGGTGCATCCAGAAGGTGCAACCGAAGCGGTTCACAACGTGCAAACCACCCTGATCCCGGCCGGCGGCGCGGCGTGGGTGGAGTTCACGGTCCAGGTGCCGGGCACATACACCCTGGTGGATCACGCGCTGAGCCGGGCACTCGATAAGGGGGCCGTGGCACAGATTGTCGTTACCGGGCCGGCCAATCCAGCCGTCTTCGACGTTCCTGCTGGACAGACGATGAGCGACCACTAGCGCGGTGCTACTGCGAGGAGGTGTTCCCGCCGACGCTCGTTTCAGAGGCCGCGTCGGCGGGTGACCACCATCGCATGTTTTGTCCAACCCTCCAGTTATCGCGAACTGACCGATTCATTTTCTGCAGACCAAGAGCCATGGACCCAGGCATGGAGCGCATAACGCTCTTTACCCAGCATCAGCCCCTGCTGTTCGCGATCGCGTATCGTATGCTTGGGAGTGTGATGGATGCCGAGGATATGGTCCAGGAAACGTTTCTCCGCTGGCAGCAGGCCGCTGCCGTAGGGGTGCATTCTCCGAAGGCATATCTCATGACTATTGTCACACGGCTCTGCATTGACCATCTTCGCACTGCCCACGTTCAACGCGAGGCGTATTACGGTCTCTGGCTCCCAGAACCACTCGTCACCGAGCAGCTTCCCAGCCTGACCGATTCCGTTGTGCTGGCTGAGTCGCTCTCGCTCGCGTTCCTCGTGCTGCTCGAAAGGCTCTCCCCAGTGGAGCGCGCCGTGTTTCTGCTCCGTGACGTGTTCGCATACGAATACGCAGACATTGCGTGTATCGTCGACAAAACCGTGACGAATTGTCGCCAGATGGTCCGGCGCGCACGCCACCACCTCGCCGAACAGCGCCCGCGTTTCGCGGTGATGCCCGCGCAGCAGGAGCGGCTGACCGCACAATTCATCCAGACCTGTATGAGTGGAGATATGGATGGGTTGTTGACTCTGCTGGCTGAGAATATCGTGCTCTACTCAGATGGCGGTGGCACGGCGGGGACGGCGCGGCGGCCGATCTATGGGCATGCGAAGGTGCTACGTCTCATAGGCGCTCTATTCCGCAAAGCCCCAGGTCGCCTTATCCTGCAGCCAGGGTTGGTTAACGGCCAGCCTGGCTGTATCGCCTACATCAATGGGCAGCCGCAGGGGGTGCTCACCGCTGTGAGTGTCGATGGCTGTATCCAAACGCTGTATATGATTGTCAACCCGGATAAGTTGCAGCGCGTGCCACGGTTGGCGTGATTGCCAGACCTGCCGTTCCACTCGGCCGCAACTGTATCCAAACGACTCGCCGGGCACTAACTCCCGCTCGTAATACGCACGTCGCTCGAACCGGTGCGCCTGTCGTTCCTGGTGGCTGCCACGTCCGCTCGCACACAGATAGCAATTGTCACAAAAACCTCGGCTGTTCCGTCTCCCCTCTTGCCAGGCAACGTCATGTTGCCCTCCTTGGGCCAGCCATCACAACACCAGGGATTTTGGACGGCATGCGTGGAGCAGTGGGCTGGCATGCTCCCGAGCATACAAGGAGACAATCGGCATGCGCAGGCGGATGCGAAAGAGCGGACTTGGGGTGCTCGTGGTCTTGACACTCGGGGTACTCCTCGCAAGTGGGTACCAGGCGATGGCCAATACACGCGATGGACGCACCTATCCACCACCTGGAAGGCTCATCGATGTTGGGGGCCATTCCCTGCACGTCAACTGTATGGGTGACGGGAGCCCGGCAGTCATCCTGGAAGCCGGCATGAGTGGTTGGTCGACGGATTGGGCTGTGGTCCAGCCGGCCATCGCGCCGCTTACCCGCGTCTGCGCGTATGATCGTGCCGGCTATGGCTGGAGCGAAGAAGGGCCGCTTCCCCGCACCAGCCAACAAGTCGTGACGGAGCTCCACACGCTGCTACAGCATATCGGCGTGCTTGCAAACTATATCCTGGTCGGGCATTCGTTAGGCGGACTAGATGTCCAACTCTATGCTCGTCGGTATCCCCACGAGATCGCTGGCATTGTGCTGGTTGATTCGGTTCATCCGGAGCAAACCTTGCGGATGCGTGCGGATGTGCGGCAGCGCTATGAAGGCAATTTGGCCGGACTGACGCTGCTCGCCAGTCGCGTCGCACCGTTTGGACTGCTGCGATTAGCGAACCAACCGATCACCATCATTGCCGATAAGTTACCAGAGGCGTATCAACCAATGGATCGGGCAATGGGCTTTCAAACCAAAGCGTACCGAGCGCTGGCCGCTGAGATGGCCGCATTTCAAGCGAGTCAGGAGGAGGTGCAACATGCGGGGCCACTGCCGCATGTGCCTGTCGTGGTGTTGAGCTCCACAGAGCTGCGTGAGTTTCCACCTGGCTTTTCTGGTGAGTATATGCAACAGCTCTGGCAAGAATTGCAACAGGATCTCGCTGACCAAATACCGAGTGCCCGGCACATCGTGGTAGCCCAAAGCGGCCACTACATCCACCTCGATCGGCCGGAGGTGGTGATCGCAGCCATTGACGATCTGGTCATGCAGCAACGTAAGGGAGACTGAAACCGACTCCCCAGTCGGCTGCACAACGACCATCCGCCACCTCGCGCATGCCCAACTCGACGCGATGTGAATGTATGTCGGTAACAGGGGCGAAAAAGATGGGCGGTACGGGATTGGCTCGAAGGTGGCCCACCACGTTCAAGCTAACCGGCCTGCACGGCTTTTCGCGTAGGCTCGGTCGAGCGCAAGGTGGTAGTGGCAGGAGTGTTGCGTGGCACGCTGCCATAGGCGCGCGCCTTTCGTGGCGAGCGAGCATAACGCGGAGTCAAGTTGATATTACTGCGTAACTGTTCACTGTTGGGGTAAAGAACATTCGGTCGAAGAGGTTGCGCCTTGGCTCAACAGCTTGACGCATTCCTCAAACGGGTTGCACTTGCGTGCCTGCCAGGTCTCGAACAGACTTGCCAAGCCCAGCCGAGTCTTGGTTCCCTGCTGGCTGCGCGAGCCGCCGCTGATCTTGCGCATGACAACCAGCGGCCGGATGCTGCGTTCGGCCAGATTGTTATCCGCACTCAAGCCATCGATCAGCACAAACTGGAACAACTCTTCCTCGTGCCGCAGCAACCGTTTCGCCAGCGCCTGGCAGGCATGCTTTTTGACCCGCGCATAGGCGAACCCGAGTGCGTGCGCCCGTGCCGTCAGTTGCACGTACTGCTGCTCGCGCTGCTCGCGTATCGGCTGCTCGTGCTCACGCAGCCAGCTTTGGGCATCGTCGTAGAGCGCTCGTACCTGCTGCGCCCACTGCAGTACCCCCGCATCGTCGGCGTGCTGCTGCTTCAGCTCCCGCAGCGCGCGCAGCAGATGAACCCAGCAGCGCTGATGCTTGCCGGCATAGATGTTGTAGCCGCAGTAGAAATCGCTCACCAGGTGGCCCTCAAACTGACCAGCCAGCATGCGTTTCACAACGGCCTGTCCACGTGAGTGGTCGTAGTCGTAGTAGCGCACAGCTTGCTCGCCTGGGGTTGAAAACGCCCAGATGTAGCCGTTCATTCCATCCTCGCGCCACGACGTTTCGTCGCCGTGCAGGATCGGACTGGCACGCGCCTGTGCCTTGAGCGCCTCGAGCTCGGCTTGCAACCTCTGCCGCAACTGATGGAGTAATTCCACGATTTCGCCTGTGCTGAGCAGCAATTGATGAACGCTGTGCAGATACGCCTGGATGCGGCGGATGGGCAAGCGCAGCGTGGTACGCAAGTAGCCGAGCAGGCTGATGATGCGCACGCCGATACGCCCTTGCCCCAGCACCTGACCACTCAGATCGAGCTTGGGGCTGTGCCAGCGCTGGCAGTGCGGACAGAAGCGTTTGATTACCCGATGTTCGACGACCTCGACCGGCTGCGGTTGAGGCAGTTCAATCACCTCACGCGAATAATCGAGGCTATCGCCTTGTAAGCGGTAGAGGCAGTCGGGACAGCGCTCAAGCGCATGCTCGACCGAGCGGGTCGGGGTCATTCGCTTGCGGTTGTGATTGTGCTGAGGTGCTCGCTTCTTGCGCGGCGATTTTGGCGAGGCTGGTTTGGGTCGATTAGGTTTGACGAAGGGTGGTGGCTCGTCGTGGTGCTGTTCCAGTTCGGCAATCCGAGCCAGAGCAGCCGCTAAGGCCTGCTCTAGCTCGCCGACGCGAGCGTGCAAATCGCTATTGACTGCGCGCAGGCGCTCAACTTCGTCTTCAAGCGTCATGCAGCCGAGTATAGCATAAGCTTAGGATAACTGTGAACAGTTACATTACTGCCGCATTTATCGACAATGACAAAATCCGCGGCTGGGCGCGTCAAAAGTTGCTCACGGAAGGCCGCACGCGCTGTTTCGTCTCGTTCACTGGCGCCGAGCGCGCGGCAGCCGGGCGCGACAAGCGCAGGGCGCCCACCGCAAGACTGCGGTGGACGCATGACACGGCAGCGGGTCTTCGCCAGAGCAGTCAACTGGCCGGATCCACCGCCGGGCAGGAGGTCGAGCGATGAAGCGGCGCATGCGCATACAGTTTCCACTGCTGGCCCTTGGGCTGCTCGCGCTGCTGGCCGGATTGTGGGGCGGCCTGCTGCGGATCGGCTGGCCCTGGCCACTTCTGGCCGCACCACTGCCGATGGCGCATGGGCCGCTGATGGTGTCCGGCTTTCTCGGCACCCTGATCAGCCTGGAGCGCGGCGTGGCGCTGGGCAGGCGCTGGGCCTACGGTGCGCCGCTGCTGTGTGGCGCGGGCGCGCTGCTGCTGATCGGCGGAGCGCCGCCATGGGCCAGCGCGCTGCTGATAACGCTCGGCAGCGCGCTGCTGATCGGCGTCTTTGCCGCGATCGTGCGCCGCCAGACGGCTCCGTTTACTGTCACCATGGCGCTTGGCGCGCTCGCGTGGCTGGTAGGCAACCTGCTCTGGCTCGCGGGCTGGCCAGTGTTCCGAGTAGTCATCTGGTGGCTGGGCTTCCTGGTCCTCACCATCGCGGGTGAGCGGCTGGAGCTGAGCCGAGTACGCCAGCTCGCGCGCCGCCACGAGCTGGCGTTCGTCGCCGCCACGGGCCTCCTGGTCGGCGGCATGCTGCTCTCCGTGCGCGCCGATGATCTCGGGATGCGCCTGAGCGGCGCCGGTCTGGCGGCGCTGGCGCGCTGGCTGGCGCGCTACGACCTGGCGCGCCGCACCGTGCGCACGGCTGGCCTGACCCGCTTTATCGCCGTCACTCTGCTGGCAGGCTACGTCTGGCTCGGCATCGGCGGCGCGCTGGCATTGATCATTGGCGGCGTCGCCGGCGGGCCTTTGTACGATGCGATGCTCCACGCCGTCTTCGTCGGCTTTGTGATCAGTATGGTCTTCGCCCACGCCCCGATCATCCTTCCGGCCGTGGTGCAGGTGCCAGTGCCGTTTCATCGGATCTTCTACGCGCATGTCGCGCTACTGCATCTCTCGCTGATCGCGCGGGTGGGCGGCGACTTGGTGGGCAATTTCGCGCTGCGGCGGCTCGGCGGCCTGCTGAATGTAGCGGCGATGCTCCTGTTTCTGGCGCTGACGCTGCGCGCCGTGCGCGCCGCACTCAAGACCCAACCGACAGTGCAACCGCCAGAACAGGTCAAAGAACAAGCGGGAAGGTAAGCGACGCTAATGCTTATGGAATGTCCCCAAATGAGAATGGCTGACGTTTTTCCAGTTGAATGATCTTGCCTGGGCGAGGCTTTGGTTTCAATGGCCGGTACTCTCCCGCACGATGTGCTTTATGGACGGCTGGATCGTAGCACATCGGCTCAGGCGGTGTTTGATCCGCAGGTGTGCTCCGAAGCACCTCTTGGTCATGCTTGAGCAGGGCAAACATAAGCGTAATCATCTGCCCTGCAATCCGGCCCATGACTTTCACTTTCCCTTTGTATCGACGCGTGCGTTCATCGTAGCTACACTTAATCGGCACTAATCGGTCGTAAATCCGTTTCCATTCGCAGTCCAGCTGGATCGCGTTGCCGACGATTAAAAACATCGTCTGCTTGGTGGTCCGGCTTCCCCCGCGGCCAAGCGTGACCTGATCTACGCTGATGCCAGTTTGGACCGTGGTTGGTGCCCAGCCAAAATAGGCCTTGAGCGCGGCGGCACTGCGAAAGTTGTCGATGTGGCCGAGAGCAGCCAGCAGGGTCGCGGCTTGGATCGGTCCGACCGGCGGAATGGAGGTCAGGATCTGCCCCTGACGCGACTGTTCAACGCTGGCCATAATCTCGCGGTCGAGCTCAACCACATGATCCTGCATCAGCTGCAGCTCTTTGATCAGTTGCGCCTGCTCGAGCACGAGCCCGCGTAGGCGTGCCGCATCCTTGGTTCCGATGCTTTGGGCAGCCAGTGCTTGCAGTTCGATCAATTTGGCCCGTGCGGGATAGCGCCCGACCCGAACCTTGCTTAATGCGTCCAGGCTGGCCGTGGCGACTGCGTGCGGCGTTGGAAACTGCTGGCGGAACGCCAACGCCGAGGGCAGATTGGGATCCTTGAAAATTCGAGTGAACTCGGGAAACACTTCATCAGAGATCGCGGTGAGCTTGTTCTTGCGGCGGGTTGTTTCCTGGATCAACTCATAGCGATGGCGCAGTAAAGCCCGCAGCAGGGCTGCCGTTGGAGATGGAGCCACTGCACGGCGAATCAGTTGCAGTTTATCAGCAACTTGAATGCCTTTTTCCAATTGGTTGTAGAGGTGATTAGCTAATCCAAGGGCATCGCGCTTATCCGTCTTCACTGTCCCCTTGGGACGTTCTTGGACATGGATGAGATAGACCGCGATATCGAGTTCGAGCAGATATTGTTCAAGCGCTTTGTGATAGTGCCCTGTTTTTTCAAGTAACACGAAACACTGTTCTACTGGGACATAGGACTGAATACGATCGACGAGCTGGCGGAATCCCTCACGGGAATTCTCAAATTTGAGGACTGGGCAGACCTCGAACTGCTTATGACGATCCATCAAGGTATTCGAGACAAAGCCGGCGACATGCGTGTGCTTGCCGACATCAACACCGATATAGACTGACTCATGCGCAAGGATTGGGATGATCTGCGGGATATCGCGCTTTCGCGCTCGTGATGACATAGTGCCTGGCTTTCATTCACATCTTGGGGCAACGGAAAAGAGAAGGCGCGTCGCTGAATGGAGGTGGAGAGGCAAGCACCGTGGGTGTGTCGCTCCCATTCACATACCAGAAGTGGGTGCCTGGCCTTCAAATGCTTATGAAGGTTCCTGACCACACCCCCCAATTAGCTTCGAGGAGTAGCCTCCAGCCACCAGGTAGGGGTCTTCGGTGCTTTTGTTGGGATAGCTATGCCCAAGATGCCTCTCCGGGAGGAATCATAGCATATATGTTCGAACAATGGCAAATAAGAGCGCGAGAAAAAGGTGCAGCGTGGAGCTGGCGCCTCCCGTGCGGGAAGGATGAGTATCCCACGGCGGTCAAGGCCAAGGCGAGCGCGCGATGGGCCTTAAGCGGAGGCGCTTGTGCGCGCCGATCAGGTTGGCCCCGCGCGACCTTGACTCGCCGTGGAGGGCGGGCACATCCCGCACCGGGAGGGGACGCGGTGACGGGCTGCAGCACACGTCGGGCAGCGATGCGAGGAGCAGTATGCACGTTCAGCGGAAACGGTGGATGGGGACCGTTTCGGCAGCTCCGTCGAGCGAGTACCGCTGATTGATATGCCCAGAGCAGTCTAGGATTCCGTATGTGACACCAGGGGCAACCTGAGATCAGGTAAACCGTCGTTCTGAACCACTTGTGTGCTCAGGACGACGGTGTGTTTTAGGCTGCTGCTTCCCCCCTCGCTCAACAGCCGTTCGTTCATATCAAGAGCACATAGACGATTAGCGAGCTCGCCACCATCCCTGGCCCATAGCGCCGCGGCATGAGCCAACGCCACACATCGCGCCAATTTCACAAGCAAGCATGTGACTTTTGTCACAGCCATGCGGCTGACGGCCTGGTACACTGCTGCTCATCACAGGCCAAGCGAATGCTGTTCCAATCGCCGCAATGCCCAAACGGGTTGCGGCGATCACCGATTTCTTGCGCGAGCGCGGCTTCGCATAAACTACCTTCGATGGTTTGCCGGCGGAAACCTGAAACGGGGCCCGCCGGTGCCATACCCCGCTGGCAGTGAGTCTTGCCGAAGGCGGGGTCGTTTGTTGGGTCGATGAACCGTACAAGGAGGTGTGGATCATGTCTGTTGTGGGGGCGACAACGCTGGAGTATTTGGATGACAACGTCGTGGACTTTGTCGACGGGCGGCATCAGCTGCTGATCGACGGTCAATGGGTTGATGCTGTCTCTGGTCAGACCTTCCCTATCTACGACCCGGCCACTGACCAAATCATCGCGCATGTGGCCGAAGGCGGCAAAGAGGACATCGATCGCGCGGTCGCCGCTGCCCGCAGGGCCTTCGACAAGGGGTCGTGGCGCAGGATGACCCCGTCCGAGCGCGGACGCCTGATCTGGAAACTCGCTGATCTGCTCGAAGCCAACCTGGAAACGTTCGCCCAGCTTGAGTCGCTCGACAACGGCAAGCCGCTGACGGTCGCGCGCGCCGCCGATCTGCCGCTGGCGGTTGACATGTTTCGGTATATGGCCGGTTGGGCGACGAAAATCGAGGGCAATACGATCCCGATCTCGACCCCAAATGTCCCGAACCCGACCTTCTTTGCATACACGCACCACGAGCCGGTCGGCGTCGTCGGGCAGATCATCCCGTGGAACTTCCCGCTGCTGATGGCGGCGTGGAAGCTGGCTCCCGCCCTCGCGGCGGGCTGCACCGTCGTACTCAAGCCGGCTGAGCAAACACCGCTCTCGGCGCTGCGGCTCGGGCAGCTCTTCCAGGAGGCCGGATTCCCGGACGGGGTGGTGAACATCGTGACGGGTTTCGGCGAGACAACTGGCGCGCCGCTGGCCGCGCACCCAGATGTCGACAAGATTGCGTTCACTGGCTCGACCGAGGTTGGGCGCCTGATCGTCCAGGCGGCGACGGGGAATCTCAAGAAGGTCTCGTTGGAATTGGGCGGGAAGTCGCCGAATATTGTCTTCGCCGATGCCGATCTTGAGGCCGCGATCACGGGATCGGCCATGGCGATCTTCTTCAACCACGGCCAGTGCTGTGTCGCCGGATCACGGCTCTACATCCAGAAGAAACTCTTTGACAACGTGGTAGCGGGCGTTTCCGATATCGCCAGGGGCATCAAGCTTGGCCCTGGCGCCGACCCGGCCACTGAGATGGGGCCGTTGGTCTCGCGCGAGCAGCTCGACCGGGTTCGCGGCTACACTGAGCTTGGGATCGAGCATGGCGCACGCGCAACGGCCGGCGCGCGGCGCTATGGCGATCGCGGATACTTCTTCGAGCCGACGGTGCTGGTGGACACAACCGCGGACATGAAGGTCGTGCAGGAAGAGATCTTCGGCCCGGTCGTTACCGCGATGCCATTCAATGATCTGGATGATCTGGTCGCCCGCGCCAACGACACGATCTACGGGCTAGGCGCCGGTATCTGGACGAAGGATATCAGCAAGGCGCACCGGGTCGCCTCCGCCATACGCGCGGGAACGGTCTGGATCAACTGCTACAATGTGTTCGATGCGGCGCTGCCGTTCGGCGGGTACAAGCAGTCGGGATGGGGGCGCGAGATGGGTCACCACGCCCTGGAGCTCTACACCCAGGTCAAAGCCGTGTGTGTCGGGCTCTGAGTCAGCGCCGGCCTGAGTCGTCGCGGCGTGACGCGATGGCGCGCGTCACGCCGCCCTGCTTCAATCCCGAGTGTGCGATCAGAATATGCAAGAATGTTTCATTCTTGCATTGGTGAGGTGAGTGCATAGCAGCTCCCAGTATTGGAGCACCTTTGTCACGCATACGGGCGGCAAGTGCTACAAACAGCCTGGACGGAAGGCTGAGATGTGTTTAGCACTACTACCGTACTTGGCTTTCTAGAGCCACAGAGATCACAGAGTCACAGAGGTGTTCTGTCCATTTCTTAATCTCTGTGGCCTCTATGGCAAGCTAACTGCGGTTGTAGTATTAGGCACGGGTATCGTTGACGACAGGAGCACAACCATGAGCTACCGCTACGTCGTCCTGGGGGCCGGCCGGCAGGGCACCGCGGCGGCCTACGACCTGGCGCGCTTTGGCGCAGCCAGGGCGATCGTCCTGGCCGATGCGCGCCTCGATGCGGCGCAGCTGGCGGCAGCGCGCGTCAACCAGCTCGCCAACCGGGATATCGCCGTCGCCCACCAGCTGAATGTGACCGACAGTGCCGCGTTGTGCGCCCTCGTCAGCGGCGCAGATGTGGTCTTGTCCGCCGTGCCCTATTACTACAATCTCGACCTGACGCGCGCCTGCATCGCCGCGGGTGTGAGCTGGTGTGACATGGGCGGGAACACCGCGGTGGTGTTCGCCCAGCTCGCGCTGGACGCCGACGCACGACTGGCGGGGGTCAGCGTGGTGCCCGACTGTGGAATGGGGCCCGGCCTGATCAACACCATGGGGGTCTACGCCATGGAATTGCTCGACCAACCGCGTGAGGTCTACCTCTACGACGGCGGGCTACCGCAGAATCCATCCCCGCCCTGGAACTATCAGCTGACCTTCCACATCAACGGGCTGACCAACGAGTACGACGGCCGGGCCACCTTCATCCGCGACGGCGCCATCGTGGAGGTGGACACCTTCACCGAGCTTGAAGAGCTGGATTTCCAGGCGCTGGGCAAACTGGAAGCCTTCGTGATCTCGGGCAGTCTGTCGACCACGCCCTGGAGCCACCTGGGCCGCCTGCAGCGCTACGAGACCAAAGTGCTGCGCTACCCCGGCCACTACGCCTGGTTCAAGGCGTTTCGGACGCTCGGCTTGTTCGCCGAAGACCCGATCGAGGTGGCGGGCCAGCAGGTGATCCCGCGCGCGCTCTATCATGCGCTGCTCGAACCGCGACTGAGGGCGGCAGAGATCAAGGATGTCTGCGTGTTGCGCGCCATCGGCGTCGGCGAGAAAGACGGCCGTGCAACGCGTGTGACCGTCGACCTGATCGACCACTACGATGAAGCGACCGGCTTCACGGCCATGGAACGGCTGACCGGCGGGCACTGCGCGATCATGATGGGCTTGCAGGCGCGCGGCGTGATCGCTCCGGGCTGCCACCGCATGGAGGCGGCGGTGGCGGCAGGCCAGGTGATGGAGGAAGTGCGCCAGCGCGGCATCGCATGGACGGTGCGCGTTGAGGATGGGCAATAGCGTAAGGATCGGTGCGCACCATGACGACCCCTGAGGCCACCTGCCCGGCGTACATACATGGTACCGGAGCGGCAGAACAAGAGCGCCTTGAGCACCAGGCGAAGCTGCTCGGCGGGGCTGAATTCCTTCCCCAACTGCACCCCGGCATGCGTCTGCTCGAGATCGGCTGTGGCACCGGCGCGATCGCCCGTGAGGCTGCCCGTGCCGTTCTTCGGGGGCACGTGATCGGCCTCGACTGCTCAGCGGCGCAGCTTGCCACGGCCGCGCGCCTGGCGGCTGCCCAGGGCCTCACGAATATGCGCTTTCTCCAGGGCGATGCGCACCACCTCCCGTTGCCCGACGCCGCCTGCGACGCCGTGTACGGTCGCTTTGTGCTGGAACACGTCGCGAATCCGCGGCAGGTCATTCAGGAACTGTATCGAGTTGTGCGGCCGGGTGGATGGGTGTGTGCGTATGAGTGGGAAGCCGGCTGTATCGTACACTACCCCGACTCCCCCGCCATTGATCAGGTCTGGCAAAGTATCTATCGCTGGCAACAGGCCCAGGGCAGCGATCCATGGATCGGGCGCAAGCTGTACGGTTTGTTCAGGGATGTAGGATTTCCGAGCGTTCAAGCCGATGGCCAGGGCTGGGCGATTACGGGTGCCTCGCACGAGTCCGAACGGTTACAATGGTACGTGGACGGGGCGCGCGAGATTATCCGCCAGATCCGCGACGGACTGATCACGGCGCACCTGGTTACACCGGATACGCTGATGCAGGCCGAAGAAGAATACCAGCGGTTATTGGCGAGCGCCGAGACGTTCATTTTTCACGGTTTCTGCCGGGTACTGGGGATCAAGTGAGAGTAGAGTGGGTACTCTGTCTGGTATGCTGCGAGTGAGCCACTGCAACGGACGCACAACATAGGCCGTTAGCACTGTCATCGTGGCAAGTCCTCCGCTTGGAATCGATAGTGTAGTCATACACTTCCCTGCTGCGTTGGCCTGACGACCACTTGTGCCTGCCGAACATACGTGCTATACTCTCCCCATCCTACCGAACTGGTCTGCAAGCTCAGCTTGTGCATCAGAGCTGTCGTGTTCGTGCCAACACCAGTGCGCGCAGCGCCGTGCGTCACCTGGCCAACGATCGCTATCGTAACGCATGTCCATGCGATGCCGGCGCCGCCTGATCAAGGAGTGCCTATGATCGCGCGACACGAACTCGTCCTGCGCTACGGCGGCGCACGCGAGTATCTGGACCAGCTGATCGCCTTTGCCGAGGCGGCCCGGAACGAGTTCGCGCCGGACTCTCCTCTATTGGCTCAGTATGATTATGAGTGCTGGATGGCCGAGATCAAATCCTACCAGCAGTTCGCTTGTCAGCGCTGTGGGATGTTTGTGTCAGCAGATCCCTTTGGGCCTGGTGCCTACATGGTCGAGCACTACTGGCGAGTCTGCGACATGTGCTATGATGAGCTTACCCGCACCAGCACGACTGTACAACGCCGGCTTGCTCGCCTGGCCGTGTACGCGCACGACCATCCCGATCGCTGTGCCGAACTGATCGTGGAGACACAACGTCGGCTCCAGATGAACGACTGGCAACTCGAATGCTACCTGGGACTCGACGACATCGGTGTCGCGCGCCTGGCACTCTGCCCACGACCGCGCCCTGGTGATGAAGCTGCGGATGTCGCCAGGCTTGCGACGATTGCCGGCTGTTCGGAAGAGCAGTTGCGTCGTTTGTTCACGGACGAACCCCCGGTCGAAGCGGACGCACGTGCAGGCGAGCGCCCAGCGCCACGCCCATTCCGGCTCGACACGGATGAAGCACTGCCGTTCTAACGTCGGAGCAAGGACTTGCACGTGGCTTTGCCTGCATAACCGTACCAGGCCGAATATCACCTTCCAGACCGGCCGTTGACGAGAGATGCTACACGATTTCGGATAATACATCTTTTTGGGGGGATATGCAAAAACCCCCTCTTTCTGGCGCAGGAGCCGCAGCTCCGGCCGCTGACCGTGGGCGTCTTTGCCGACTGGGGTAGCGGCAAGTCCAGCCTGATGCGGATGGCCGAGACACGCCTTTCGGCCGAGCCGGAGCGGTTTCTCTGCCTGACCTTTAGCCCCTGGCAGCACGAAGACTACGATGATGTGAAAGCCGCGCTGATGGCAGCGGTCATGAACACGCTCCAGCAGGCGGTCGTCGACGAGCGCGGCCGTCTCGGCCAGATGGCTCACGAGACCCGCGAGCGCGTGCTCGGCGGCATCAAGCGGCTCGTGCGCCGCATCAACTGGTTTCGGCTACTTGGTGCCGGGGCTAAGGGAGCCGGCGCGCTGGCGCTGCTCGCCCACAACAACCCGGCCGGTCTGGCGCTGGCGATGCCGGCGCTGGCCGACGTGCCCGAGATCGTCAAAGGCACCGAGGAGGTGGCCGACGAGGTGCTCAAAGAGGACCAGAAGGAGGCAGCTGCCGAGCCGATCGAGCAGCGGATCGGCGACTTCCGGCACGATTTCAAGACCATCCTCAAGGAGCTCGAACTTGAGGCGCTGGTTGTGTTTATCGACGATCTCGACCGTTGCCTGCCCAACGCCATCCTGGACACGCTTGAGGCGATCCGTCTGTTTCTGGCGGTCGAGAAGACAGTCTTTGTGATCGGCGCCGACATGCGGATCATCCGCCACGCGATCGCGACGCGCTACCCGGAGCTGCCCGGGCAGCAGCTGGAGATCGGCCGCGACTACCTGGAGAAGATCGTCCAGATCCCGCTTGTCATTCCACCACTGAACGCCGCCGAGGCGGAGGGGTATTTGAACCTGCTCGGCTGCCAGCGCTATCTCGACGGCGCGCGCTTCAACACGCTGGTTGCCTGCGCGGCCGAGAACCGGCGGACGCCGGGCCTGGACGTCGCGCTGAACGAGGGGATCGCCCGCGAACAGCTGGAGGGCGAGCTCTCCGAAGAGCTGATGGCGTTCTTCGCGCTGACGGCGCGGGTGGCGCCGATCCTGTGCGCGAACCTCCAGGGCAACCCGCGCCAGCTCAAGCGGTTTCTCAACACCCTCATCCTCCGGCAGCGCCTGGCGCAGGTCCGCAACGTCAACCTCGACATGGCTGTGATGGCCAAGCTGATGGTGCTCGAGTACTTTCACGAGACCGCGTTTCGCGAGCTGTTCGGCTGGCAGCGTGGGGGCGGTGGGTTCGCCGCCGAGCTTGGCCCGCTCGAAGAGCGGGCGCGCCGGCCGATCGAGGGCCACGCCGAGGGCTGGCTCGCCGACCCCGGGCTAGTCACCTGGCTCGCGCTGGAGCCCCCATTGGCCGGCACTAATCTGGAGTCCTACTATTCCGCCGCGCGCGACCGGGTGCAGCTCGCGCTCGACACCCCACGCCGGCTCACCCCCCAGCTGCAGGAGATCCTCGGCAACCTGCGGTCGGAGAGCGCGGCGGTCCGGCGGCAGGCGCTTACGACCGCGGCCGAGCTTCCCGACGAGGGCTTCCGCGCGCTCTACGACGTACTGCTCGACCAGTTCCAGCGCGACCCGCGTGCGATCGGCGAGCAGATCGGGACGCTGATCCTCACGCTGGCCCAGCGGCGGCCGGCCTTCACCCCAGCGCTCGTGCGTGCGCTGCAGGGCACGCCGCCGCAGCGCATCCAGCCAGCGTTTGCGGTGAGCCTGGCCACCACCTTCCCGCGTGACGCCATCCCCGAGGAGGTGCGTGGACTGCTCCGTGAGTGGGTCAAGCTCGAGAACGCGCCGGGCCTGGCGCGGGCAGCACAGCAGGCGCTCGACGGGCTGGCCCGACCGCGCGCCCCGCGCCGCTGATGGGAACATCGAGCGACTATGTCGCGCCAACCGGCGGTGGCTGGCCGGCCGCCAAGCGCCAGGCCACAACCTTTGCCCGCCAGGGTGGGGCGCAGGGTACGCAGACGACGGCCGCGGCGGTCGGGGCGGCGTACGTCGCCGCCCACGGGGGCGCCGCCGCGGCGGCCCGGTCCTATCCCGCCGCACAGCGCGTCGCGCAGGCACTCGGCGGCTTTCTTGCCGGAGTCGCCCGCCAGGGGCTGGACGCCACCCTCGTCGACCGTGGGCTGGGAGATCTGGTCGGTCAGGGTCCGGGCGTGGTGCTAGCGGGGATCATCGACGCGCTCGCCGGCCCGAACCGGACTCTCGACGAGGCCGACGCACGCGCGGCCTTGATCGCGGTGCTGGCGCAGGAGCTGCCCGATCCGGCCGCCGCAGCGCTTGATGCAGGAGCGATCGCGGATCTGATCGCAGCACTGCTCGTCGAGTGCGTGTTCCAGCGCCTGCTCCAGGAGCTCGGCGCACAGCTCGCCGGCGGCGCGCTCACGGCCACGGATGCGGTGCGTGTCGAGCGCGACCTGCATGCATATGTGGTCGCCCAGGCCCAGCTGGATCTCGGGGGTGTGGACGCCCTGGCCGTCGATTGGGAGGGCGCGGAGGGGCGTGACCTGGTGGGGCATCTGCTGACGAGCGCCTACGCCCAGCTTGAGGCCGAGGTGGGCCGGTGAAAGGATGACGATGCCCTCGACATCGATAGTGATTCGCACAAGCGGGCGCCACCCCATTCCAGGTGGCGCTGCGGATGCTCTGGTGCTCGATCTGCTCCCGACCACTGCCGCATCGACGATCAGCGCCAACCTGGAGCAGCTGGTCGAGCGGGCCGGTGCGCTGCCGGCCGTGGCGCGCGAGCTGTTGCTGCTGGCGTCCGCCGTCTACGTCGGGGACAAGGTGACGCCGCGCGACGACGCCCCGGATCGCTGGACCCGGTCGTTTACCGTACATGCGCCGGCATCCGATCCAGCAGTCTGGGAGACGGCGACCTCCGATCTCCGCGAGGCGCTCCAGTTTCTGACCGGCGACCACTGGGACCCGCGTTGGCGCCAGGAGCCGACCACGATTCACCGCGTGCGGCCGCGGATGCGGTCGCGCTATGACGCGGTCTGCCTGTTCTCCGGCGGCCTGGATTCATTCGCCGGCGCGATCGACCTGCTGGAAGATCCGGCTCGACCGCGCGTGCTGCTGATCGGACACTACGACAGCGCCCACACCCCTGGACCCCAACAGCGGCTCGCAGAGGCGCTACGCGCGGCCTACGGCGGTGCGCGGCTGCGCCTGCTCCAGATCCGGGTGCGCCCGGCCCCTCGGTCACAGGCGCAGGCGGCGCCGCTTCCCGCTGGCCGTGAGCCGTCGACCCGCAGCCGCTCGCTGCTGTTCATCGCGCTCGGCATCGCGGCCGCCGCGGCGATCGGACCGGCCGTGCCGCTCTACGTCCCCGAGAACGGGTTTATCGCGCTGAACGTGCCGCTGATCCGCGCCCGGTTGGGGAGCTGCAGCACCCGCACCACCCACCCCTATTTCCTCGATCGGCTGCGGGCCGCGCTTGACCGCCTGGGCATCAGTAACCCGATCCACACTCCCTATGCCGATCGGACCAAGGGAGAGATGCTCGCGGGCAGCCGGAACCCGGATCTACTGGGCCGGTATGCTCGCGAGACGGTCTCCTGCGCGCACCCGGAGGCCGGCCGCTACATCGGCGCGCGCCCGGGCAATTGTGGCTACTGCTTTCCGTGTCTCATCCGACGCGGCGCGCTCCACGCCGTTGGCGCCGATCGCGCGGACGACTATCTCTGGGATGTCACCAGCGACATGTCGCTGTTCGAGGGGACAAGCGCGCGCGGCCACGATGCGCGGGCGCTGTTCATCGCGCTGCAGTCCTGGGCCGACCCGCTGCGCGACCCGACTCTGGCCCCGCTCGTCGCTGGCCCGCTGCCGCCAGGCGTCGACATCCGGACAGCGGCACGCGTGTATGAGCAGGGCCTGGCCGAGCTGCGGGCCTGGCTGGTGGCGCGGTCGAGCGGGGAGGTGCGGCAGTTTGCCGGCCTGGAGGACGACTGATGCCACCATTCGTCGACAGCCACTGCCACGTGTTTCAGTACCGCGACCCTGAAGCGGTCCTGGCGCCGCTGGAAGCAAGCGACACGATTGTGGTCGCGATGACTGAGGCGCCGTCGGTCTATGAGCGCCTGCGCCACCGGGCTCGCGCCCACGCCAAGGTGCGGCTGGCGCTCGGCGTCCACCCGTTGCTGGTACACCGCTTTCCCGCGCTGGAGTGGGAGCTGTTTCGCCGCTACCTCGAAACGACATCGTACATCGGCGAGGTCGGGCTCGATTTCTCTCGCGCCGGCCGGGCCACGCGTGCTGTCCAGGAGACTGCGTTTCGGAAGGTGCTGGCGGCCGTTGGCGGCCGTGCCAAGCTGCTCTCGCTGCATAGCCGCGGCGCCGAGACAGCGGTGCTGGAGCACCTCCAGCAAGCGGCGGTCGGGCCATGCATCTGGCACTGGTATTCCGGGTCGCTCGCGACGCTCGACGCGCTGCTCGCGGATGGTCACGCGGTGTCGATCAACCCGGCGATGCTGCAGAGCAGCCGCGGCAAACAGGTGATCGCCCGCGTCCCACCGCAGCAGGCGCTGGTTGAGACCGATGGTCCGTACGCGCGTATCGGCGGGCAGCCAGCAGTTCCGACCGATGTTCGACGGGTCTATGATTACCTCGCCGCACTCTGGCAAGAACCGTTGGAAGTGGTGAGAGGGTGCGTCTACGGCACCTTTCGCGCTCTGCTTGGCCACGGCGATGCCGACCGAGAGAATTGACCCTAAACATGTTTCCCCAGAAGGGACTTTGATTATGACAAGTGAGCAAACGGGACTGATCATCCTTCCGCCGCAGATCGCTGCGCTCGCGCCGCACGTGACCGATCAGTGGCTCGATCAGCATCCAGCGACCAACTACCTCAGGCGCTACGCCGGCCACGCGGAGCGCACGATGCGCAGCGCGCTGAATGCCCTGGCGGGCTTCTGGGGTGTCCCGGAGGTGCGCGACGATGCCGGGCGCGATATGCGGTATCTGTTTGTCCCCTGGGAGGAGCTGCGCCGCGAGGACACCATGCGGCTCTACGAGCTGATCAACACCTGTGTCCACGCGGATCAGGACGACGTGGACGTCGATGCCGGCGGCGAGCGCGGCCCAACGGAAGCGCCGCGCCGGCTGTCGTTCACGACCGCGAACAAATATCGCGCGGCCCTGCGCGGGGTGCTTGGGGAGTGCTTTCAGCTCGGGCTGATGAACGGCGACGACTACCAGCGCGCGATCAAGATTCCAACGTTCCGTGGCGAAGCCGAGCCCAAAGGACGGCGGATCGAAGCCGACGAGATCGAGGCGCTGCTCCAGTTGTGTGCGCAGGACCCTGGGCCGCTCGGCCGGCGCGACCAGGCTATGGTTGCGGTGCTGTACTCGACCGGCGTGCGCCGGAGTGAGCTGAGCGAGTTCAATGTCGAGGACTACAACACCAAAAAGCACACGCTCAAGGTGCGCCGCGGCAAGGGCAACGTCGGGCGGACCGTGTACGTTGTCGGCGGCGCCATCGAGGCGCTCGAGCGCTGGATCGCGGTGCGCAACGAGGCGATTGGCCTGGAGCCGAAAAGGCCGCACCCGCTGTTCGTCAGCATCCGCAAGGGTGGACACATCTCCACCCGCCGGCTGACACCGGGCGGCGTGCGCGACGCGCTGGTCGAGCGCGTAAAGGCGGCAATGACCGATCCACTGGCTCCCCACGATTTCCGGCGGACGTTCATCAGCGATCTGCTCGAGGCCGGCGAGGACCTGTCCGTGGCGCAAAAGATGGCGGGACACGCTGACATCCGCACGACCGCGAAGTATGACCACCGCGGCGAGAAGGCAAAGGAACGGGCTGCCTCCAGGCTTCGCGTTCCGGAGATCGCGCCGCCGGCCACCATCCCGACGCCGGCAGCCGCGCGTGAGCGCTCGCGGGGTGGTGTACGACCGTCGACTTCAGGCGACACCGAGAACGGCCAATAATACGTGGAAGAGGCATATATGCAGACCACCACACGAGCAGGCGCTACACAATCGCTCGTCCATCCCCAGCTTCCGCTGATTCCGGGCTTTCACTGGAAGCGTATCCGTGAGGACGAAAATCGCCAGGGCGGCCTGGAGGCAACCACGTTGCTCATGGCTCCTGGCGAGCGGGCCGCGATGGTGACCGTCGTGCTCTACCCCGACCACCTTGTGCTGCGCCACCTTCTTGTGGACTCAGGTTTCTACACCCGCGGCCACAGCTATCGCGCTCAGGGGCTGGGCTCGAAGATCGGCGCGGTCATCCTGGCAGCCTACGGCCATCTGCCTATCGACGTCTGGTTCGACCCCGACCAGGACGACCCTGGCCTGACTGCTGAGCAGCTCCGCACCTGGGCCGAGCGGCACGGCTTCGGCCCGCACCCCGATCCCGAGAAGCCGCACTGGATGCGCCGGCCGGCGCAGATAGAGCCGCCGCTATAATTTGGGCTGTTGAAACAAGGAGCGGAAGGAGTACATCATATGGCAGCACGCACCATGAGCGCCGCGGAGTGGATGAACGTCTTTCCGAGGTGGCCGAAACGGCGCGAGCTTGGGATAAGCGCAAGCGACCTCGCGGCCACGAAATATACCGATGTGTTTACCGTGGTTATGACGCCCGAGCGCTGGGAGCAGGACCCACCGCTACCCGAGGGAACCGAGGCCGAGGTCAAGCGGGCGGTCGGCCGCTGGCTCCTGACTGATTTCGCAATCGAATGCCCGGCCTCTGGCTACCAGATCACCTACGACCGCCTGGACGAACCGGACTGGTTTTATCACCTTCTCGAAAAAACCTGGTTCTACGATCCTACCGATTTCCTGGACGCCTTCGAGGCAGCGCGTGCGATTGCCCTGCCTGACGAGCCGGCTGAGGCGCGATTCCGGGCCACGGAGCGCCAGCTTGGCGAGCGGCCCAGCCGCATCCCACTTGTCTTTGCGCCGTCGCGTGTTACGGGAAGCTACCTCTACCTTCCTGGAAAGATGAAGGAGGACGAGCAGGTCGCATTCGCCGCGTTTCTTGCCGCCCACGGCTACTATGCCGAGCATCCGTGAACGAGCTGTGAAGCGCATCGCACAGCCGCGGGCGCTGCCAGCGCCGAGATGGTCACTGCTGGCGACATGAATCATTTTCTGGGATAGGTTGCGATCCTGTGCGAAACAGGCGACAATATCCGAATCAACACAGGGGCGGGGAAACGTTATGGTCGGCCGCAGCAGTGGGGATCTGAAGATACCAATGAGTAGCGCTAGGTCAACACAGTCGCTAGAGATGAGCCTGCCAGCCTTCTCCGTCCGCCAGTCGGACGATGGGATCTGGCTCCTTGCCGTGCAGCTCGCGCCGGCCGACCAGGCGCGGCTCGACGCGGCGAGGCCCCCACCGCGCGATCTGTGCTGCCAGGCCCAGCATGCGCTGGCGCAGGCTCAGTACGGCTCGCGGATCTACCCCGAGCGCACTGCGGTTGATGTGTATATCAGCGATACCCCAGGGGTGCTCGACGGTCCGTCAGTGCTGCTTGACGGCCCTGCCGCGCTCTGGTTTGTCAGCCATGCGCAGCCAGCGGATGTACGCGCGTTCCTGCAAACTGCGAAGCGCCTGATCATCACACGTCTTCCATGCGAAACACACCACGCGGCATGAAGCGTGGTGTGCGCGCCTTCTGATCGCTCAGCAGGCGATGGCGGCGACATCACCAATCAGGCAGCGCTGTGCCTCGTGGAGCGCGCTCGCCGCGCTCGAACAGCTAAGAACCTCGCCGCAGACGCGGCCGGCCGTGTCGGTGATCAGCGCCGAAAACGCTTTGGGCCCGGCCCGCCGGACTGTGATCGTGGCGCTGCCGTAAGTCCCGCTCACGTAATAGGTCGCGATCGGCAGCGTCGCAAGCGCCGCGCACCAGTCGCCGCGCCAGCGCGGCAGATCCTCTGGCGGCTCCTGGTCGGGGCGGCCGCAGAGATACAGGAACACCCGCCACCCGGCCCACAGCAACTCCAGGTCGTGGAATTCTGCCATGCGCTCGATATAAGCCACAAACGGCAGCTCGGGCTCCAGCGTGAATACATCCCCGATCAGCGCCTCGCCTTCGCGCGCAATGGCGAAGAAGCGCGTTGGTGGCTCCGCGCGAATCAGGCTGCTCGCGATCCGGTAGCTCTGGCCGTCGCCAGGGCAAAAGCCCACCGGCTCCAAGACCGTGGGAAGAAGCGCGCTGATGTTCGTAGTCGGTAGCTGCTGCTGCATCGTCATACCCCCCATCCTCTCCGTATCAAACGCTGGAATCCGCCAAACTATCATGATTTATTTTACACGTAAAAGTGTAAACTGTCAAGGGGTTTTTCGTGTTTTTTCGTCCCACATTTGTGGGCGCGGCGTGTCGCTCCGGGTGTGCAGACGGTAAGTAATGATAGAAGGCGTCCGCGCTCCTGGTGGCGGACCCCCACTCTGTGTCAGGTATCGCCACACCGCACGGCACAGCTCTCGAACGGTCGCGCTCGCTCCTGATGGGGCACAAGGTGATTCGTGCAGTCATCAAACTGCTGTCTAGTTGATCCGGGAGAGGTACGCAATTCGTTTAGGGCATATGGGATAATGCCGTATGCAGGCTCGTCTGCGACGACTCCTTCGGCGATACATGTTTTTTACTGAACGGACAATAAAATGGCGGTGATCCGTGGTTCCTTGCGCTGGGTGTTGGTGATGTTGTTGGGGGTGCAGATCGCTTGCCGCAGCATTCGTCGTTTTTCACGCCCCCAGTTTATTAGATCCCTTGTTTATCGTTGTCGGGCTGATGTTCGCCGTCACGCTCGCGGCGCTGCTTGCACTTCTCCGTGGGTATGCACGCGCGCGGATCGTCCAGGCGCAGGCGGCGCAGGCCCCGCGCGCGAGCGAGGCGGCCCTGGCCGAGCGCGAGGCGCTCTATCGCCTGCTGGCCGAGAACATAGCCAATATCGTCGCGCTCTACGATCAAACGGGTCGCTGCGTCTATGTCAGCCCCTCGGTCCAGGCTGTGCTGGGGCACGATGTAGATGTACTGTTGGGAACGCCGATCGAGCCGCTCATTCACCACGAAGACCTCGCTCATGTCCACAGCGTGCGCGCGCGGCACGTCCTCCGCCACCGTCCGCGTCCAGCATGCCGACGGCGCGTGGAGCGTCCTGGACGTCGACATCGCGGACGTGACCTGGCAGGGGGCTCCACACCTGTTGGTTGCGGCCCGCGATGTAACCGCGCGCAAGACTCTGGAAGCGCAACTCCTTCAGGCTCAGAAGCTGGAGGGGGTCGGACGGCTCGCCGGCGGGCATCGCGCACGATTACAACAACATCCTGGCTGCTATCCTGGGCTATGCCAAGCTGGCCGCGGCCGGCCTCCCCGACGCGAGTGAGGCGCGCAGCGATCTCGCCGAGATTCGTACCGCCGCGCAGCGCGCGGCCGCGCTCACACGTCAGCTCCTGGCCTTTGCGCGCAAGCAGGTGATGACGCCCACGGTGCTGCCGCTCAACGACCTGATTTTTGATCTTGACCGCATGCCGCGCCGACTGATCGGCGAGGACATCGAACTGGTCGTACTGCCGGGCGATGGGCTGCCGCATGTGCGGGTCGACGCCGGTCAGATCGAGCAGGTGCTCATCAATCTGGCGGTCAATGCCCGCGACGCTATGCCGAACGGCGGAAAGATCACGATTAAGACGGAAGGATCAGGGATGAAGGGGGGCTTCATCCCTGATCCTTCATCCCTCAGCCCCGCCCCCGCCGTCCTCCTGCTTGTCAGTGACACGGGCACGGGCATGGCGCCCGAGGTGCTGGCCCAGGCATTTGACCCGTTCTTCACGACCAAGCCGGTCGGTGAGGGGACCGGGCTCGGGCTGGCCACCTGCTACGGGATTATTGAGCAACATGGTGGTCTGATTCAGATCGACTCGCACCTTGGCGAGGGCACGACCGTGCGCATCGTCCTGCCCGCCACGGCCGATCCGCTCGACGTGATGCCGCGGGAGGACGGAGGCGCCGTCGATGGTGCGCAGGCCCTGCCTCCGGGGACAACCGTGCTGGTGGTCGAGGACGAGCCGGCCGTACGCGCGATGGCCGCGCGCGTGCTGCGCGAGCAAGGCTATACGGTATTGGAGGCCGACAACGGCGCGGACGCGCTGGAAGTGCTGGCCGCCCACCACGGCCCGATCGATCTCTTACTGGCCGATGTGGTGATGCCGCAGATGGGCGGCAAGACGCTCGCCGAGCACCTGCTGCCGCACCGGCCCGATCTCAAGGTTCTATTCATGTCGGGATACCCGGGGCGCACCATCGCCGGCCAGGGGCGATCGAGGGCCTCGCCGGCTATCTCCAGAAGCCATTTACGCCGGCGACGCTGCTATCTCACGTGCGCACAGCGCTGCGGCAAGAAATGAGCACGAGTGGATGACGGTGAAACCCTGACGGCGAACAGATGACCTGGGTGAACGAATTTCCGAACAATCCGAAATAATTCTCGAACAATCGGGAACAAATTTCCGAACAACGGGGCGATAAATTATCGAACAACTCACCCAAGCAGCGCTCTTGTCGACGCGTAGCGACGTCCGCTGCAACTTATCGCAAGTGTTCAAGAATCTGCAGAACCCGAAAGAAAGGATTGTTGGCGTCGTGAGTTGTCTGTTTAGCTAGGGCTTGAAGCTCCCGAATGCGAGCAGTATATTCTTTATTGATGACGAGTTCGAGACCATCCATCGCCCGAAGCTCGCGTGTGATATAGCCTTCGGGAACGTACGGTGACCAGAACATGTAGTGGCGTATGGGGAAGTCCGATAAGTATGTTTCTGCATACGCACGCTGGCGCTGATACTTCTTATAAATACGCTCAACCGTTTTTGGCCCCGTGCCGTAGAGGATGCCGTTCAGGTGGGTGGTGACTTCGCAGAGATAGGCTGTTTTCTGTCGAAAGTCCAGGCCGATGACGTCGAGTTCGTTCAGACCTTCTAAACCGCCACCTGGCGTGCGTGCGTTGTAGTCAATGACATCACAGTGATTGACCAGTTTGAGATATGCTCCGACGATATACTCGCCGATGTCTGTTGCCATAGCAATCGCTAGCCTCTTCAAGACTATTCGGGCATTGTAGCATAGCAGGGTGTAATGGAGTGCCGGCAAACTCCCAATAGGTGGGATGGCCACCTCGGCGGTCCTACGGTCAACATGCGCGTCGCTGCCGGATGGCGAGGGGCCCGGCAATCACGGCCATACTGGCGCCCGCGAAGAGGTACGCAGCTCTATCGTTGTCATCGATACGTCATCGAATCACCCCCAAAACCCCTCGCAGCTATGTCACAATCATCATTATTATCGGGAGGGTATTTGCGAGGTGGGCCAGGAGCGCGTGCGGGTAGGCGTGCTGCGCCTCCACCCACGCGAGCAGCGCGGCTTCCGCGGCAGCGCCGCCAAAAAGAAGCAGCGTGCGGGCCAGATCGACGTCGCGCTCGCTCCAGATCGGCGCGCTGCCTAGCAGGTCGGACAGCGCGGCCGTGGCCGCCTGGTGGGATGTTGGCAGTGGTGCGGTTGTCATGGCATCTCCAAGATCCGGCTCATTTATGGAAAGACAGAATTGATCAGTTCCAGGCCGACCAGTTCGGCGATCGCCTCGGTCGCCGGTCGGCTCACGGTCATCGCGCGGCCCAGCTCGACGCGCACGCCGTCCATGGCATCGTGCAGCGAGGCGCTGGGACCCACAGCCTGGATGCGCGGATCGTCGGAGTATTCGATGCCGAGCAGCGCGCTGACGCCGGCGTCGTCAGCGCCGTAATATTCCAGCACATACAGATCGCCGTCCTGCTCAAGGCGCAGCATCGGAGCCATCCTCACGGCTCGGCGCAACCGCTACAGCCTCTGGAACGGGCGGAGGCTCACCAGGCGCCGGGTGGAGCAGGCTCTCGTCGGTCAGAAATCGCGCGCTCACATACGGGCCAACGACTGGCCCGGGCAGGATCGAGAGGCCAACACGGCCAATCAACACCTCGCCAGTAAACGGACATGTATAGGGCGCGCCGTTTGCCGTAGGCCCGAGCAGCAGCGCGGGGATGACCGCTTCCGGCCACGCGGCACCGCGCGATACCTGCATGCGTGCGTAGCGCGCGCGAATGCTCTCGCGTACCACGGTCGCCAGATCCGGGACCTCGCCCGCGTCGATCAGGGCGAGCAGCATCGCGCGCTCCTCGTCGGGGAGCCGGAGGCTCGTGTTTCGGTATCGGCGATCGGCGGGATCGCTGGTATCAGATGTGTCTGGTGGTGTAGGGACACTCATGCTGCCCTCGCGACTGATGGTCTGTAGACTGGGTGCTCCAGGAGGTTGCGGAGAAACTCTTGGTTGACCGCCGCCTCGACGCGCTTGATCTCCCGCATTGCCAACTGGACCTCCGTGCGCAGCGTCTGCGCATGCTCGCTGCTGGCGGCGCTCATTGCCAGACGCCACAGCGAGACGGAGCGACGATCGAGCGCGGCCTGAACTTTGCGGCTCAGCACCAGCAAGCCCGCGCCGAATCCGAGCAACTGGAGTATCTGAAGCATAACAAGCATCGAAAGCATCGTAGATTGACTCATCGGCCGCCTCCGTCTCGCGCTGTCGATCCTGTGCTACGATGTTTGTGTGGTACGAAGTGGCATAAATGTACCACAATGTACCACACATTGTCAAGGGGGAATAGGCGATGACGGGAGCATGGGTTGCTGCGCGGGCCATCCGGTCTATGGTGCGATGCTCACGGGCGTTCGCCCCCTCCTTCAAACACCATGCGAATAGGGCCCTGCCAGCTCCGCCCCTCGGCCTCGCGGCGCGCCAGCGCGGCGACAGCTTCCGCGCGCCTGTCCTCAGGAATGTGTTCGATGCGCTCGCGCAAGATAGGCAGTGAGCGGTCTGAGACCACCGGCACCAGCGCCGACAGCGCGTCGATGTAGACGTCCGGCCGCCGCGCGGCGAGCATCGCGCGCATGACGGCGGGGAGCAGGCGCTCCGGGACGCGCGGCAGCAACTGGCGGAACGCTTTCCCCCGCCGCGCCTCGTTGGGGATGGCCCCCGCCGCCGCAAGCAGCTCATCCCAGAGCGCGCCGGGAGTGTGACCGGCGGCGCGTTCGAGCGCCGCAATACGCTTGACGTCGCTCGTTAGCTCGCTGATCGCGGCCAGCTCGGCCTCGAACCAGCGCCGGTGCGTCGTGGCGGACGTGGCGGCGGCGGCCATCAATCCATACGCGACCGCGCGATGCTCGGCCGGCAGCTGGTCGATCGCGAATTCCGCACGGTTGCGTTCCTCGGCGCTGGCGAGGTGTGGGTGCAGCAGCGCCAGGCCGCGCGCCCGGGTCTCGACTGGTACGCCCAGCGCGACCTGGAGCAGCGCCGTGGTCAGCGCACTCTGCCTGGCCAGGTCGTCGAGCAGGGCCTGATGCGCGGCATCCTCGGGTGCGCCAACAAGCTGGGTAAAACGACTGGTGAGTGATGGAGACACCGAACGTTCCATAGAACAAAAGCTCCTTTGAAGATCTTCTACGACGTAGGGAAGCGGCGGCGCTACGGCGCTGGCGTGGCGGGCACCGCGTTGAACTGGGCGGCCACGCTGGCGGCGCGGAGCACTCCCTGCGTGTTCTGGACCGTGGCGGTCATCCCGCCGTCAAGCCCGATCGTGAGTATCCAGCCGTGATATGGCAGCAGCGCCGGCGTGCAGCTCGGCTTTCGTTTAGCCGTGATGCGGACGATCTTTCCCATATTGAGTGCGCCGCCGTGGTTGAACACAACCTGGTCGTGCAGGCGCAGCGGCTCGCCAAAAGCGTCCAGCGGTCCACTGGGCGGCGTCGTGAGCGAAGGGGTGCTCATGCGCGCCTCTCTGCGGCGCACACATGCGCAAGCGGCGTGCCCGTATAGGCGGCGAGGCAGCGCGGACAGGCGCGATAGCCCGCCGCTTCCGCCAGATAGCGCGCGAAGCGCTGCGCCGGCTCGTCGTGCTCACGCTCTGGCCGGTGCTGGCGAGCGTAGAGAAAGTCGGCGGCGCCGATGATCAGGTGGGACTCAGCGCTACTAGGCGCGCGGCGCTCGGGCAGCGGCTGGCCTGCATGGAGCGCTTGAAAATCCGTGTCGACTTCGCCGCGCTCTCCCGCCAGCAGCGTGTCCGCAGCGGTATCGAGCGCCTCCATCAGCGGGGCGAGGGTTGAAGGTGTCTGGCCGGCGCGCCAAGCCGAGTAGTCCGCGCCCAGAAGCGCCAGCGCGGGCTGCTCGTCGACGCGTGTTACGGCACAGGTTTTGACAGTCGGGTGATACAGTGACGGTGGTGCCGAGGGTATGCTGTCCATGGGCGTCACCTGCTTGACAAACGTAT
The DNA here is from genome assembly GCF_057073505.1 of Kouleothrix sp. 19917. Lineage (NCBI taxonomy): Bacteria > Bacillati > Chloroflexota > Chloroflexia > Chloroflexales > Roseiflexaceae > Kouleothrix > Kouleothrix sp. 19917. The sequence goes on along the minus strand of NZ_CP097100.1, from coordinate 421,101 downwards.
CATAACCGCTTATATCATATCGTCTTATGATACTTATGTCAAGCAGCAAGGAAGTGTGGAGGCCGGTAGTAGTTGCTTCGCGGCGGCACATGCCGCCGCATCGGCGTCGAGGTCTCGTGCTATCATAGTCCTGCACGACTGAGACGCCTCAGAACATCGCGAACACATAAGGACACACTTGTGAACGGATCGCAGATCGAGACGACGATCGAGCGTTTGCGGGCTCTCCTGGCTGAGGCCCGTGCTCAGACGACGCCTGCTGAGCCGCCGGCGGCCACTGAGCGCCTGGCGGCGATCGACGCCGGGCTTGAGGGCCTGGCAGGTGAGTACCAGGCGCTGATAGCGGGATATGAAGCGCAGATTCGCGAGCGGGAGCGCGTGGAGGCCGATCTGCGCGCCCGCTCGGTCCTGATGCGCCAGGTGGTTAATCACGCCCCGATCGTGTTTTGCATGATTGATCAGGATGGCGTCTTTTCTCTGGGCGAGGGCGCGACCGCGAACGCGCTGGGCCTGAACCTGAGCACGCTGGTCGGGCGATCCGCCTTCGAGGTGTTTGCCTCCCGTACGGCGGAACTGGATCATCTCCGACGCGCGCTGTCTGGGGAAACGATGCACTGGACCGCCGCCTACCTGAGCAGCTTCGCGGAGGTCTGGCTCATCCCACTGCGCGAGAATGAGGCGATGAAGGGCGTGGTCGCGATGGGAATTGACATCAGTGATCGTGTGCGCGCCGAGCAGCAGTTGCGCGAGCGGGACGTGCTCGTTCGCCAGGTGGTCGACCATGCGCCGATCATCCTGTTTGCCCTGGACAGCGAGGGTCGCATCACCTTTACGGATGGGAAGGGATTGGCCCTGATTGGCGAGCGGCCCGGCGAGACGGTCGGGCGCTCGATTTTTGACGTCCGCCAGCACGACGCGGTCGAGCTGGATGCGGTGCGGCGCGCGCTGGGCGGGGAGGCAGCGGCGTGGGTCTCCCCGGAGCCGCCGTTTTTCGACTCGCGCATCACGCCGATTGTTAACGGCGCGGGACAGGTGGTCGGCGCCATCGGCGTCGGTATCGACATCACCGACCGGGTGGTGGCCGAGCGGAAGTTGCGCGATGCCGAGCTGCGCCTGAGCGAGCTGATCAAGCACGCCCCGATCGTCTTGTTCGCTGCCGATCGAGACGGAACGATCACGCTTTCGCAGGGCCGCGGCCTGGAATTGCTCGGCGAGGCGCCGGGTCAGACGGTCGGGCAGAATATCTTCGAGCTGTGGGCGCCGTACCCCGGGGCGGTCGAGCGGCTGCGGCAGGCGTTCGACGGGTCGGAGGTCGCCTGGGTGAGTGATGATCCTCCGTATTTCGACTCATATCTCGTTCCCATCCGCGACGCGTCCGGGCAAGTCAGGGGCATACTCGGCATCGGCGTTGATATTACCGATCGCATCCGCGTCGAGGCCGAGCGGCGCGCGCTGGACCGGCGGCTGCTGGAGACGCAGAAGCTGGAGAGTCTGGGGATGCTCGCCGGCGGCATCGCGCACGATTTTAACAACTTGCTCCAGAGCATTTTGGGAAATATCGAGAGCGCGCTGGAAGAGAGGACGGCGACCGATGCGGTCCGCGAGAGCCTGACGCGCGTGCGCATGATCACCCGTCGCGGCGCCGATCTTACCCGCCAGCTCCTGGCCTACGCCGGCATCGGACCGTGGGCGGTTGATGTTCTCGATTTGAACGCGGTGGTGCGCGATGGGATCGAGATCCTGAAGGTCTCCGCCACCAGGACGATCTCGCTGGCGGTGCGGCTTGCCGATGAGGTTCTGCCCGTCGAGGGCGACGCGACCCAGATCCAGCAGATGTTGATCAATTTGGTGATGAACGCCGCCGATGCTATCGAGGGGCCCGAAGGCGCGATCACGGTCACGACTGGGCGGCGCGTTTTTGGCGCGGCCGACCTGCTTGAGCCCGACCTGGTGATTGCTCCGCCCACGGCGGGCGACTACGCGTCCTTGAGCGTCTCGGACACCGGCCCCGGGATGGACGCGGCGACGCGCGCGCGGATCTTCGAGCCGTTCTTTACCACCAAGGCCACCGGACGCGGGCTGGGTCTGGCCGCCGTTCACGGTATCCTGCGAACGCATCGTGGTGGCGTGCGGCTTACCAGCGCGCCAGGGCAAGGCACGACATTTACCGTCTACCTCCCGGTGACGACGAAACCGCTCGCGCCGCGCCGGGAGCAGGCGGAGCCGTCTCCCGCGCTGAGCACACCCCGCTCCGCCGCCCCGGCGCGGTGGACCGGCAGCGGCACGGTGCTGGTTGTCGACGACGACCCGTCGGTGCGCGACGCGGCGGCGCGCAATCTCCGGCGGCTGGGCTTTACGACCATGAGCGCCTCAAACGGCCGCGCGGCGATCGACGTCTTCCAGGCGCACCGGGAAGAGATAACCTGCGTGCTGCTCGACCGGATGATGCCGAAAATGGACGGCGTCACTGCCGCGCGGGAGTTGCGGAGTATCGCTCCCGAGCTGTGCGTGATTATGATGACTGGCTACAATGAGGCCGAGGTTGTGGCCACTATCGAGCCGGGGCTGATGAACAGCATCCTGTACAAGCCATTTACCGTGGAGCAACTCCGGGAGGAGCTGCGCAGGTGTCTGGAAGCCAAGTCGGTCACCGAGCCGACGTGACCGGCTCTCGCGAGATGCGCGTAGTAGGGCCTACCGCATAAAAATGGGGGAATCGTATGCTAAGGATTCTCAACGGCTTGCTAACGCCAAGAAATGGGCCGTGCTGTGAGATCGATTGCACCACTGTCCGTCTAGTTGTGGAGGAGAAATAGCGCATCGGGAAGCGATCCTATTTCCTTAGCTTTCACAAAATCTTTCTTAATACGGTGCCCCATCATGGCTACCCCTTCGTGGTCTGGCTGTCCTAGGTGGCAAAGGGGTAGCTATCATGACTACTCCTTTGCAGTTCCCTCGTGTAGGGAGTTGCATCACACAACCCCGCTTGGTGAACCCCTCGCTCCCATCTCGGCTAGGAGTGCTCATCCTGACGCTTCTCGGGCATATCGTATATCGAAGGTGATAAACCGTCAACTGGGGAGGGGAGCAGGGCGCCGCTGCACGTGTGCGTCCAGGCGCCACGCCTCTACACAAGCTTCCGCGCCCGCCGTCATACACGCCGCTAACAGCGTACACCGATGGATGCGCTTGCACCGCTGGCATGCCCGGCGATCGTCGGCAAGGGTCTACGCGCGTATATGTGGCGCAGCTGCGCGCTGCACAAGCGCGGACGGACTGTGCAACTCACAGGTCGCCAGGCATTGGCTGGCCAGCAGCTGGCGGGTGGTGTGGTATACTCTGCTCCGCACAAACCTGGGCGCTGCGCGGCGCACGCTATGACCTGACCGACGAATTGGCTTTAGACGACGAGCGACCTGATTCTTGAACGGGAAAGGACACCTCGGCATGCGCGCTATGCCCGCCTCTTCCTGGCTCAGGAGCAGTATGCAGAAGCCGCTGTGACATTGAATAGAATTCCGCCGCACCGGCGCAAACCATACATCTGGAACGAGATTGGTCGTGTGCAGCTCGCGCAGGGCCAGGCTGAGCGTGCGCGTTAGTCGTTCCAGCAGGCTGTTCGCGGGGATCGGAACAATCATAATAGCTACTATCTGGTCGGTCAGGCAGAGGAGGCATGTGGCAATGTCACGCCGGCAATAACTGCTTATCGGCAAGCGGTTCGAGTTCGACGGCAGCGCTACAATCTCGCGTTTCCAGAAGCACAGGAGCAACTCGAACGACTGGAACAGGCAGCTGCGACAGCAAGCACAAAGGCCGCCAATGCCCCTCCGACACAGCAGCCGGAGGGGCTTATTAAAACGTTTCGCTCCGATCGCGGGTATGGGTTTATTGACGCGCGGCACGCGAGCGACATCTTTTTTCACATCTCCGATGTTGCCAACCCTGATTTATTGAACATTGGAGCGCACGTCACCTTTACACTGGCCACATCGGTCAAAGGGCCTCGCGCGACCCAAATCTCTGTTGTTACACAACTTTAGCAATTTGAATGCGCGCAGCAAATGCTGCTTGCACATCGGCAAGTTGATAGAGTTGACGGGCCATCGTATCTTTCGTATATCAGCGCTAGATGTGATTGTTCTTGCCTACTGAACTGACCACCGGTATGTGAAGGATAACAAAGATTGCTGCCCTTCATATTTTCGATGAAATATACAATAGCTTCCATCCCGGAATGTAGGTACGGTGGCGTCAAACATTAGTGTGTTCTTAGCATTCCATGCCTGAGAATGTCGGCACCTTTCTCGCGAAAACCAAGCTCGATCGGCGTCGGCGACCGGCAGAAGGACTCGGCATAGTTCTTCAATAACCGTGATTCCTGGAGTACATCTCCATCATCAGCGAGATGGTCGACGAGCGAGCGTGTGAGCAGCACGATGAGTTTTGCACGCGCACGCGAGGCCATGACGTTGAAGCGGTTGAGACTATAGAGAAACTCATCCTCGCTACGAATGAGATCGGCATCTCCAAGCCCAAACGAGGCGAAGATGACATCGCGTTGCTGCCCCTGGAATCGTTCAACGGTATCGACAGCATTCCAAATAGTCGTCGGATTATGGCTGGGAAAGATGGCTTGCAGACGGCTGACAATCTTGCTCATCTGAGCACGGTGCGGTGTCACAACACCTACCGCACGCTCCCAGAAGCTCTTCTCATCATGCGATTGCCCTGTCGCTGGCGTGAACTCATTGTCTATGTGTTCACCAGTCAGCTGTCGATCCAGGCGGCCATAAAGGAGCCAGATCAGCGCCGCGACAGAATCAGCCTCAAATGTATTCGATTGCCCAGCGACGTCGTCGTTGTAGATCAAGCACACGGCTGGTTGCTGAGGATCGAGTAGCTGTGCCCAAGAAGGTGTCCAATATAGCTCACTCGGCCAATCTGCCGGTCGCTCGGTGGGAAGGCCGGGAGTGAGCAACGTTAGCCGAAGATTTTCGTGATATGCACGCAGGCCGGGGTCATATCCTGCGCACTTAGTGAAGTCTACCAGTGTCTGACACGAGCGGTAGTTGACCTGCAGTGGATGTGGTGCGATTTGGTGATGGTGACGGATGTAGTTGTAGACCGAGCCGACCACATGATCGAGATCCTCAGGTGGAGTTGCTGGCTGGATTGGTGGAAGCTGTTTGTCGTCACCCGCGAGTACAAAGGCGGCGTTATCCGCTGCCTTAGAAACGACCAGTGTTGCTTCAGAGACACCAAGTTGCGATGCCTCGTCGATTATCAGCAGATCAAACCAACGCCGCTGTGTTCGAATTGGAGTTTCGTTCTTTGACCTGTTCCTGGTCGCAATGGCGAGATTATGCAATTGTTGTGGTGGTCCAGCCACGACGACAATGCCAGCTGGTGTGTCCAGCATTGACTGAAGCGCCTGAACATCCGCGGGAGCTTGTGTGGTTTTCACGATCACTGGCTCGATATCGGGATGTTTTTTGAGATCGGCCGGCGGATTGTTGTACTGGCTCTGGAGCCGGAACAGGCGGTAAGGCTTCCCTCCAACAACGTTCGCCAATAGGGTATCGATCCCAATGAGAACGTTATCGATTGCCGTGTAATTGTTTGAGGCGATCAACAATCGGAGCGGTCGTTTGTGATGATGCGCATTCCACACGGCACCACTAATGACCGCCCGTAGCGTTTGGCTCTTACCTGTTCCAGGTGGCCCCCAAATCAAGGTAAGTCGGTGGGTCAGCGCTGCTTCCCACGCAGCCCACTGTGAATCGTTGAGTTGCTCTCCACAGGCTTCCAGGTGAGCTTTGGCTCCGGCTACATCTCGTGCCACAGGAGCTGCTGCAAGTGCAGGAGCTTGCCAGAGAAACTCCGATGCGGGGGTCTCGGGAGTCGCGGTTGTTGGGCTTGGGTTCGGCAGCCCTAAAGCCCGAACAGCGCCAGCATCCTCACCAGCAGAAGCGGGACGGCCAATACCTTGGAGGGTTAGGGATAGCTTCTTGGAGAGAAAATCGTCGCCGACCGGGTCAAGCATGACATCTGTCTGGAAATCGGCGACCCCGGCTTGTTCAAGATCGATTGCGCAGTTTGTATGCCACGGCCTCAGCGCAATGAGGCCGTTAACGCGGTCGATCGCGACGACGGACACCTTGGTCAGCCCTGCATCGGCCACCGAGCCCGACAGTCTGCCGTTAATATTGATGCCCGTCCCATCGAGCAGCGGGTAGGCTGACTTGCCCAAGAACGCTGGATCGTTCCTTGGCGCAAGCGCATAACCGAGCGCGGGCGGGCGGACATTGAACTCATACGAGTCATGGTTCAGTTGATAGATGAGGAGGTCTATCGGGAGATTCAAGGGCTGTTCGACGGTCTTTTGGAGTGTATCGTATGCCTGAAGTTTTGCCTCGCCCTCAAGCCGTTTGAGTAAACGCGCGGATTTGAAACGGGCCTCGCGCTCATGAGCTGGCATAGCACGGAGAACATGCTCGTCGAGTTCGGCTATCGCCTGGTTGAGGCGTGTGTACTCATACCAAAGCACACTGCGCGGTGGAACGCCGGTGAGGCGTCTCAGATTGCGCACCAGCGGTGGCGCAGCCGCGCGGACAAGTAGGTCTTTTAGATCTTTTTCGAGCTGCGCCACGACATATGCAAGAGCTTGGAGCTTTCGTGCGGTTGTTTCTTCAATAGTACGCTGTGTCTGGGTATAGTTCCCGCGGCGCGTCCACATCTCGTGCATCCGCTCGCCAGGAATGAGATCGCTCAATGGCTCCCGGTAGAGCGGATGCACCGAGATTTCAGAGAAAGACGTTGGATGATACGTTCGCGCCACATCAAGGAGCGTGTAGTGGTGTGGCACCGGGACTGCAACCGTGTTTTGTACAATTGCCGACACAAAGGTAAAGGATGACTTGTACGATGCCTCTTCAGCATGGGTCAGGAGTTCTGGGGGCGGAAAAAGCCAGGCTAGATCGCGCAGCTTACTGTCCGCGAGAATGGCTTGAAGATGGCGACCGACAACTCGGGTGAGCTGTTTTCGCTGTGCCTCATCCCACAGATAGATTTGATACGTGCTCCGCTTCAGCTTGTCCGGCTTGGTCACATCGCCGCGACGAAGGTTGTTGATGTCTTGCTCGTCCTGTTGCTCGATCGTTGTGATAATGCTCCGCAATGCACGCAAGAACTTGATCAACTCCTCGCGCTCGCGTGTTAGGTTCCGCTGATCGACGAGAAAGACCTCTTGAAACCCTGTCGGCTTGCCATCTTCGCGGGCAGACCAACGGAATCGCTTCGCTGTTTCAGCCGAACCGTATGGCAGGGGTTCTTTCCAGAACCCGCGCAGGCTAAATGTCGCCGTGATGGCGCTGGACAGATCGTAATCCAGGAAGATGTAGATATGTAGATCCGGCCATCTTGGCATGAGGGCATCACCACCCGAGTCGGGAATGATGCCCGTCAGATCAGTCTCCAGCGCCTGTGCCCGATGCGGATAAATGGTGCGCTTGGCACGGAGCGTGGGACTGCGTTCAAACACAGCGTCATTTGACGAAAGTGATGCGAGCAAACTCACATCCGCAACCTCGGTGCGTAGAAGTTTGGCACCGCCTCTAGAAAGGCCAGCAACACGCGAAAGATGTCGCGTCGCTTCCGCTGTTGGCCAGCAGTGCAACGGGCTATTGGTCGGCTTGCCGTCTCTGTCTTTCCAAGGATAACCCAGGAACTCGCAGCCGTTGCAGGTATGCGCGACATGCCACGGGAGTTGATCCCAGGGAGTTTGGAGCACGAGCGGTAGCTCTTCTTGAAAGAATCGGCGCAGGCGTGGCGCAAAGGCATCGAACGGCGCGATCTCGATGTCATCCTCGAGTGCAAGCGCAAGTTCCTCGGGAGCAGGAGTGCGGCCCTCTTTCTGACATCGATTATGGAGTTGACGAATCTGTGAGGCGTCATACGAGCCGGGCCAGACCGCAGGCGCAGCGACAACGACGAAGGCCTGATCCCACATGTGTTCTTTGAGCCAGGCCGCGAGCGTGATGGAGTAATACACGACTTCGGCAAAATAGTGCGCACCGGGCTCTGCCGAGAGCTTGATATCAATAACACGAAGCCGTAGGCGATTGTCGGTTGGAGCAAGGGTGATAACGTCGCCGTTTGGTTGCACCGCCTGCATGGTCGCTGCAAGTCCGATATCTTCCTGAACAGCTTCCCAGGACATTGGGCTGGCCGCTGGCGGTAACACCTGAATCAGATCGGGGAGCGCCTCGCCCACACCAAGCGGCTGGCCCGCAGCATCTCGCAATGTTGAGATGCCAATAGCTTCCATAAAGGTTTTGGTGGCAGCGTCGTAGTGCCCCTCAACGATGAACTGGTATGCTTTCAGATGTGGCAATATACTTGGGAGCGGCAGGGAGTCCGGCCGATTTCCTTTCTTGATAGGATTGACGTGAACGGCGTCTTTACCGAAAACGTCGCCCAACTCGCTGACTTTCTCGTCCTGCCATTCATAGCCCATTGCGCCGGTTAATCCAAGACCCGCACGCGCCTGCTGGCGTTCTGGCATGCCGTTGGCTTTTCGCTCTTTGTCGTTATAGAGATTTAGCGCGAGCTGGCGCTGGCAACCGTTGCGGAGGTAGAGGGAAAGTGCTTTCTTCTTGAACGATGGCATCTCAGTGTACTTTCTCTAGCGAATCTGGCATAACCAGATCAACGCCGATAGCAAGACGACCTAGTTGATCGGCAACGCCAAGAGTAGTTCCACTTCCCATGAATGGATCAAGGACGGTGCCGGGTGCTGTGGGAGCATTACAGCCGCAAGCTTTCCAGCCAGATAAACGCTTTGGACCGAACGTAAACTCACGAAAATAGCCACCCAATGCTTTTTTTGCTTCATCGGCGAGCTGTTGAACGCGAGCGCCATTTCGCCCCGAGCCCTTTTGAATCTGCTTGCCCTTGCCGGCATCAGAAATGCCGACAGCACGAATTGCAGCGAGGTGCTCGTCTGTCAATCCGCGCTGTTGAAAGAGTTCCATTGCCCGCCGGGCTTGGGGGCGCTTCGGATCAAGATTTGCAGTTGGCTCCAATTGCCGCGTGTGAGGCGTACCGCACTTCGTACAAACGCGTTCAGGGCAGGCAAGCAATATCGCACGACGTGCAAGCTCAGGAGGGAAAGGAGCAGGATGACCGCTCTTACTCCGGGTGGGATGCAACTCCCACAGATCATCTGGGATATCTTCTGTCGTAGGCCAGACATCGCCAGGGTTGGCCGCTTTTCCCCGATCTTGCGCCAGTGCGTAGAGATCGAAATAGATGTTGTTGGCATCTCGTGCGCGAGTGAGATGAAACACGGATTCGTGACGCGAAGACAGCCGGTAGGCCAAAGGTTCGGGCCGACCGACTGATTTGGCCCACACAATATGATTGACGACATGCCAGCCAGCTTTTCGAGCCGCTAGTTCGAATTGCGCTGGCACCCCTACAAGAAAGCCGTTATGGTAGGTGTCGCCAACATTGAGGAACACCGAGGCATGCGGCCGCAGGACACGTACCCACTCAGTCAGGATAGTGATGAGCGCCTCGATATAAGCCTCAGGAGTCTGTTCCTGTCCCAATTGCTTCGGATGACCGTAATCCCGTCGCCGCCAGTACGGAGGTGATGTAACAATAAGATCAATACTCGCCTCTGGAAGAAACGAGAGGTCACGCGCATCGCCTTGGCGTATATCTGGAGTTGTTCCATTAACTTGGTGCCAGGGTGAGTTTCCATTGGCGTTGTTTGTGCGAGCACCAGTTGCCTGATGGGGCCGATTATACTCAGCTCCAGTTTCTACAGATGGAAGCACTTTATCTTTGAGGCGCATATGAAGTCCCTATCTATGTGAACATGGCACCTGTGGTCGGCTTCGCGACCGCATGAGCCAGCATCTTCGGCCGGCGTGCCTCAAAGTCTGTCTGGTTTACACGAGCGTAGCGCCATTCGCGACCGGATGCCGCGTACACCGATCTGCACCACTCGTCCATCGCCGCGTCCTTGACGTCCGTACCCTCCCACGCCCTACCCTTCGTTTCGATGATCCAGTTCACCTAATATCCAAATCGACCTGAGCTACTCGAGCAGCTCGTATTGCTACGCTTCATAGAGATGCCCCAGCTCCAACCCGAAAAATATCCACTTTCGTCTCCAGGCACTTCCGCAACGACAGGTCGTTCGCACCAACCTCGAACCAGCTCGTCGGCTTCTGGTAGAAGTCGAGTCCCCGACCAATCTTGATCACCCAGCCGTTGTCGATGCGGATCTCCCTGTCGTGCATCGTGGTGCTAAACTCAAGCTCCAGCACGATATCCTGCTCCAGCAGGCTCTGCTGTAGGTCGCCCAGCTTGTTCTGCGCATCAGCGCGCTGGCCTTCGTCGTCATAGCCAGTGATCAGCTTGATGCGCCGGATCGTCGAGCTTGTCAGGACAACCTCACAAAAGCGCACAAAGTTTTGGATCTGGTGTGGCATGCGGATATAGGGGTCTTCGACAACCACCTTTTGGGCACCGCGTAGGTATGCGGCCATAATCGACTCGTAGCTGTGGCCGGTGTCGCCGTAGAAGATCGTGTAGTGCTGCTCTTTGCGCTCCGGTTCGCGCGTAGCCGGGCGCGCCGGCTCGCTTGAGTCGAGTGGCGTAACAGCGGGTGCCGGTGCCGGCTGCTGGGCCTTGCTCGCGGTCTTCTTCACGTCAGCTGTTGCCCCCAGTACATGTCGGGTCGGCTGCTGGGTGGCCGCGGCACCACGCGATTCTGGACAGTACACGATGACCTCGCGTCCGTCTGCAGCGACGTACGACAGATCGATCTTCGCAAACTCATCGTCCGGCTTGCGCTTATTCATCTGCTCCTTGACCCGCCTCCGACACTCGACCGCGTAGGCGACATATTCCTCGAACTCGGCGTCGCTTGGCGAGCCGTCGGGGTGCAGAATCTTCAGGAAGGCGACGATGGTCTTTTTGATGCCCTTCTCGTCACGGCCTTCGACGGCCACGCCGAGACGGACGCGCTTGGTGACTTCTTCGTAGCGGTTGGTATGCGCGAACTGGTGGTGAAAGGCCTCGGCCAGGTAGTCGGTGATGAAGCCGTAGTTCACCGTCAGGTACTCGCTGCTGTTCTTCGGCATTTCCCAGCCCGGTAGGTAGCACGCGAAGCGATCGAGAATGGCCAGGTCGAACTCCTTCGGCAGAGGCAGAAACAGGTCATGCTCGGCCGAGTTGACCACCTGCTCGATCGAGTGGTCGATGTTGCCGACATAAACAAGGCTGGCGTCGGCGATGACCTCGATGCCGCGCGAGAACCGCCCGTTGGCCATGAAGTCCTTCATGATCTGGATGGTGTCTGGGTCGTTGATCTTGATGCCTCCAACCTCGTCGAAGGCGACCGTATCCCAGTAGCCCACTAGCCCGATGTGCTTGCGTGCATTGTTGTAGAACAGCGTAGCCTTAGTCGCTTGGCCGCCACTGACGAGCGTAGCGTAGGGCGAGAACTCGCTAAAGAAGTACGATTTGCCAGTGCCACGGGGCCCCAGCTCGATAAAGTTGAAGTTTGGTTCGACCAGCGGGGCCAGCCGCGCGATGAAGTGCAGTTTCTGGCGTGCTGAGAGCTTTGAGGGCTCCAGGCCGACCGAACGCAGCACACTATCGAGCCACTCGTCGCGACTGAACGCGCGTCGACCCTCCACATAGCCCGCGAAGTCGAAGCGGCTCAGTTGGATCGGTCGTAGGTCTTCGATATAGAAGGCGTAGTCATCGTCGTCGATCTCGTTGTAGGCAATCGTGACTTCGGCCCAGATGCCGCCTTCCAGCAGTCGGTCGTTGTCACGATAGAACTTCTCGGCGACAGCGATGCGCTGCGAATTGAAGTTCTCGAGTGCTGCCCAGTGCCGGCGCTCCTTCTCGACGTAGCGCACATGCACCTTGTCGATGAAGCGATGCTTGCCCTTGGTCGCGACCTTCGACTGCGCGGCGTTAGCCTCGTCGGGGCGCACATAATTGTCCTGGAGCGTCGCGAGCACCGCCTCCATGCCAGCCTGGATCTCGGCCGGGTCGTCGCTGGCGCAGTAGCGTGCGAGCAGAAACTCCAGCACGAACGTCGGGACGTTGGTGCCCTTCTTGATGCGGTGCAGCAAATCCTTGCGCACGACTTTTCCGTCGAAGGCATCGATCAGTTTGGTATCGAGTGTGTCCATGCGTTACACCGTATAATCCGTCTCAAGGTCGATCGATGCGTAGGCCTTGAGCGTCGTCGGGTCGAGCGCCTTGACGCTGAATTTGCCCTCGTAGGCATCATCCATCTTCAGCGTGACCTGAACGCTACTGTCCGGCGTTAGGACGACTGTTCGTGTCGCGGCGTTGACTGGCGCGCCCGGCCGTGCCTCACCCACAACGTTGCCCGCCTTGTCGTGAGCCTCCAGCAGGATCTCGAACGACTTGTCGCGCCAGAACAGATCGCCCTGTCCAACGTCGATCGCAATCACCGGCAGTCGGGTGGTGATGCGCTTGGAGGCACGCTTGTAGCTGAGTGTGATGGTGGGCTGCCGCGCCGCGCTCTGCTCGGCCTCGGCCAGTTTCACCGCAATCACTGGCACGACAGCCTCCTGGAGCGACGCGCCGCCGTGGAAGTACGCCAGGCCAGCACGGTAGGCGACCATCGCCTTCGGGAGCGCGACCTGGCTGAACTCACCCGAGATGCCGAGACTTTCCGCCGATACAACCACACTTCCGCCATCGCCTGTTCCATCGCCGAGCAGCATGCGGTCGTGCGCATTCACCCAGCGGCCCGATGGCTTCGCGCACACGTCGCCGGCCGCGGCCGCCGTGTTGAGATAGAACCCATGGTCGGCGACAATGACGGCGTCCTGGAAGCCTAGCTCACGTAGCTTCTGCATCGCACCGACAATCTGCCGAAAGGTGTGGTTGATGCGGCTGGGCGCGGCCTCGGGGTTGTTCTCAAAGTCGCTGTCCATATCGTTGCTGCGAATAACCAGCAGCTCGACGGTGCTCACTAGTTCGACCTTTGGCTGCACGAACCCAGCGAGCGTCATCTCGGCGAAGCGCTGTCCATAGCGCCGCTGTAACACATCCATCCGCTGGGCGACGGTCGTGAGCACCTGGTCACCGAGCGCCGGTGCCAGCCCGTCGTCTTTGTGCGTGATACGCAGGTGCTGCCCGGCGCCGGGTAGAAGGCTGGCCATGCCGACCGGCGTGATGCTTGGGAGTTGGGCGAAGGCTGCCTGGAGCTCGACCTGACCGCCCTCGGCGAGCTGTTTCTGCAGCTCCACACCGAGCTCGTAGCGAAGGGCATCTATCAGCAGCAGCGCCACGCGTCGCCCGCTCTCTTGGAGTCGCGGCGCCACAACCCGGTCAAATACGTCGGCGTTCGCCAGCCGACCCGCTGGCGGCCAGCCAGACTTCTCCAGGTGTCGCACGAAGGCACCCTGCACCCGGGTCACCAGCCGCTGATAGGTCAAGCGCGCCAGGCCGATGATGTCGGCGAGTTGGCCGCTCGGGTCGACATAGGCGCCGACAGCCTGCTCGAACTCGCGCTGGCGACGGTCGACGTCGCGCAGTCCGGCAAGGTAGAAATCGATCAGCGCGTCCTGGCTGCGGATGGCCTCAGGCAGCTGCCGATCGGCGTCACCACAGCCCTCGATCAGTCCGGCGGCGGTCTGGAGGATCTGCCACTGGGCCTGGTTCTCGCCGCGGCCGACCCAGATCGACTGCGTGTGCCGGTCAAGGAGCTGGCGCAGCCGATCTACATTGTCGCGCTTAAGCGCGTCCACCGCCTGGGTGAAGAATGAACGCTCCTCGAATGGGAAGGTGTCACGCACGCCCAGATCGCCGATATGGCGGCAGGCGTCGGGCAGACCGAGGCCTGCCTCAATCTCCTCGGCGCGTGTGATATAGAGCGCCTGGGTGCGCCGGTTGTTGCGCAGCAGATCGCACAAATCTTCGACGAGCGGCAGCGCCTCGGGCAGGGCGCGCGGCACGCCGGCGAGCGCGGCGGGCAGCGCCTCTGGCAGGTCGAAGGCGAACTCGCTGAACAGCAGAAAGCGCCACAGTTCGTCGGCGATCGGGCCGTAGCTCTTCGCCCGTGTCAGGAGGTTGAGGCCGAGCGCGCCATGCAGCAGCGCCTTGGCTTCCGTAAGCCAGATCTCCTGACTCTGCAACGCCTTTTTCTGGCGCTCCTCAGGGGCCAGCAGCGCGAACATGATTTCGCGCGCTGATTCGACATGGAGCGCCGCCTGAAGATTCGGCCAGCCTGCGCCCCCACCGATCGCGTCGATTACTGCGAAGGAAGGGCTGGCGTTCTCCTGGAAGATGCGGCGGACCTCGGTGGCGTGATCGGGCTTGGCCTTGAGGCACAGGCTCAAGTACTCGTCGCCGTCGCCCTCGGGAAAGATAGCCCCGCACACCGCGTAGAGCGCGAACGGGTCGCGCTGGCGCTGTTCGTCGTCCAGAGGGGCGCGTTGCGGCACGTAGACCAGCAACTCTTTGATTGGCGGCTGCTTCTCGCCGAGGAGCTGCAGCGCTGCCATCGCCGCGGCGCGGCTCTCGATGCTGCTGTCGCTGGCATCGACCACCCGGCGCTCGTCGCTCGCCAGCTCGAGGCACAACTCACGGTAGCGCTGGTCGGGGTCGTAGACGACGAGCACGCCGGTTTGCCGGAGGCGCGGGAGGAAGATGTGTGCTTGAAGGAAATCCGTTATCGACATGTCTGACCCATTCACTGAATTGTATCGAGGCGCCAGATGCACACTGCTTTGTCCAGGCTTCCGGTCATCAGTTGTGTGCTATCTGGACTCCAGGCGATACTTGTAACTTCTTCCGAATGTCCGTCGAGGGTAGCCAACAACATGCCGTCCTTCCCGTGCCAAATCTGAACTGTACCCTCGCGCCCACCACTGGCCAGAAAGCGTCCGTCAGGACTGAATGCAAGACAAGACACACGTTCTATATGACCATATTGTCGAGAAATAGGCCAGGAGTCTTTTGATGCCACATCCCATAGGTTCACTGCACCGTCTATACCTCCACTGGCTAGGCGGGAATCATCATCACTCCAAGCAACAACTGTCACTGCGCCTTCATGCTCGCTAAGTGTATCAATTATGTGGCCAGCTATGTCGCACACCCAGATGTCGCCGTCCTCTTTTAGGGAAACGAAACGTTGCTGATCTGGGCTCAAGACACGGCCTTCGTGTACAAACCGATCTTCTTCTTCGACGACTACGCCTCGAGTAACATCCCAGTAATATAAGCCTCTCCCACCGTAAGCACTTCCTAATAGGCCTTTATCATGACTCCAAAAGAGATGTGTGACGACATTCTGGTCAACCCGCAAACTACCCACTTTCTTTCCAATGGTTACATCCCAAAGATAAACTGACGCTTCGTTAGAACCAGTGGCGATGATCGTTGTTTCAGGAACCCACGTCATCTTCATCACAGGATATGCATGGGCCGGGAATTGGACTACGGCTTTGTATTTTTCGGCCTCCCAAATACGAACCTGTCCATTTTGCAGACCAGCAGAGAACATAGACGAGCTAACGCTCCAAGCGACACTCCATACTGGGCTCGAGTTCTTGATGACACAGTCGAGATATAGGTTACCAATCGTGTAGGTGAGGATGGTTTGCTCGTCCGTCACACATGCAAGTGCCTGATCAGATGCCAACCAAGCAATAGCGTTAATGCCAACGTCATCCAATGAGATAGTACAAAGTAAGCCGCCACTCATTGAATTCATGATCTGCACTCGATGAAAGCCGACTAGCACTGCCAGATACTTGCCACTCGGACTATACGATGCCTGGCAAAAGCGGTCGTCTGTCTTCAACGAATAGACTATTTTTCTTGCGATCCAATCAATGATATACAAGGCGTTTGTGAACAGACAGGTAATTTCTCGCCCTTTTGGATGCCAGCAAATGGACTGAACCGCCACTTGCTCTTGCTCATAGCCTTGAAGCAATTGACAATCGAATATTGTTCTCCCGTTATTTACCTCAATAAAGGTGACTTTAGAATTACAATCAACATGAGCGATCATTTCTCCACTCATATTAAAGCTGCAATCACCCTCAGACATGCGATCAACAATTAAGACACTGGCATTATCTGTAACTCTGAGTATCCTCAGGGTCTCTTCTCCATCGTGAAAAGCCACGCAGTCCGTCCCAGGTCGCCATTTCACGGTAACATTCTTCGGATTAGGTGCTTGGCAGTTCCATTTTCGAAGTTGTCTCCCTGTTGCTACCTCCCAAACATACACTGTCGCATAGGTTTCATAATATGTTTCGAGGGGTGCGCTAAACATAAGATCGGCGTCACTCGCCGACGCCAGTTCCCCATTCGGCGTCGCGCTCGTGTCTCCTAGCGACGCCGGATCTTCATCCGGCGTCGCCGTGCCGCCACACCAGTGGTAGCATGGAAGCGCTAACAACCCACCCACCACTTGTGGAGACACTGCCATGCTACTCGATTTGTCAACCTCGTTCAAGCGCCTCGTCGCCGCCTTCCGGCCCCAGCCGCTCTGCTCGCCTCCAGCCCCTGAGCCTGTCTGCCCGCTCAATCACCCCGACCTGCCCCTGCCCGCCTGGGTCGCAAACGACCCGATCGTCGCCAAGTATCGTGCACTCATCGGCGACCTACCCTGGGCTGACTTCCCCGAGCGATCCACCGACCGCCCCTGGCCTGGCCCTCAGCCTGACCCGCGCGCTCCCTTCGTCGCCGCCTATCTCGTCAAACTTCACGAAGGTAAGCGTTTCATGTCCGAACTGCGCGAGTACCTGCTCGAGCATCCTGCCCTGCTCTGCTGGCTTGGCTTCCAGTGTGTGCCGGATGCCTCCTCTCCTTATGGCTTTGCTGTTGCCCAAACCGTCCCCGACCGTCGTCAACTCAGTCGGGTCTTGCGCACCTTGCCCAATGACTCGCTCCAATGGCTGCTGTCCGCCTCACTCGACTTGCTCCAAGCCACGCTTCCGCCCGAGCAGCAAGCTCTGTTTGGCGACACCATCGCTGGCGACACCCAGGCGCTGCTGGCTTGGGTCAGAGAGAACAATCCCAAGCAGTATATAAAGGAAGGTCGCCTCGACAAGGACTGCCAACCTATCGCAGACCCGGACTGCAAGCTCGGCGTCAAGAAAGCCCGCAACTCTGCCCCTGCCGACGCCGATGGTGCTGCCGACCCTCCGGCTCCCGCCACTCACGCCAAACCGGCTCGCGACCTCCAGCTTGGCGTGGACATCTTCTGGGGCTACGCTTCTGGCATCGTGGTCAGCAGAATACCCGACGGCACCGAGGTCGTGCTTGCCGAGCGCACCCGACCGTTCAACCAAAGTGATGCTTCCTACTTCTTCCCGCTGATGGATGCCGTCGAGCAGCGTCTCGGTCGCAAACCGCGCTTCGGCACCTGGGATTGCGCCTACGACGCGCACTACGTCTACGAGTATTTCCACCAAGCCGGCGGCTTTGCAGCTGTGCCATTCAACCCCGGACGCAAAGGCGGCAAACGCCAATTTGACCCCGACGGTCGTCCGCTGTGTGCAGCTGGCTTGCCAATGCCACAGCTGCTGCGCTATCTCGACCGCACCAGTGGTCTGATTCCACACACGCGTGAGAAGTGTGGCTGCCCACTGCTGCACCCAGCACCGACAGGTACGAGTTGCCCAATCGCCGATCCGCATTTTGAGAAGGGTGGCTGCACCACGACCTTGGCGGCTGATGTCGGCGCGCGTATTCGGCACACGCTTGACCGTGAGAGTGCAGCGTACAAGCAACTGTATGCCCAGCGCACGATGGTCGAGCGGATCAATTCGCAGGCCGAAGCGCTAGGTATGCTCCATCCCAAACTGCGGCGTGGTCGAGCGATTGCGAACCAGAACAGCTTAACCTACGTGCTGATCAATCTGCGTGCCCTGCAGCGTATTCGTGCCGCGCAGGAGCAGCGGCCGAGCACGAGAACGACGACCCTGGCGGCATAGCTCAAGCGGACGGCCTGTGATACTCGAGGGTGGGTGGGAGTGGCAAACGGGCCGCCGAGAGAGACACCAGAACCAGGGACGATAAGCCAAACCGCACACACCTGTTCGCGAGGACGCAAGGACGGGTCGTGAGCTCGTGCGCTCGAAACGGCAAACCAGCGCTGTGATGCGGCAAAACGTGCCGAAAAGGACGAGCGCGCCCTCAAGCAGCCCCGGCACAGGCGTGCAGCACCAGCGTTGAGCGCCTGACGACATCTACCAAGAGGGCTTGCGCTTGCTTATGTTCAGCGCACCACCAAATCGCTTCCCTTATGTTTAGCGCACCCCTCTGTTTCATACAGATTCTCACGTGCATAACAGACTCCAGCCAAAAACAATCCGTCATCACTTAATACAAAATCCGAGAACGACACGTTCTCGTCGTCGTTTCTTACAAGAATCACAGGTTGTCTATCTTTAATATTGTAGCTATAGATATGTTTCCCTATAAGGATAAACTCACCGGCATTCTTCAAGAGCACAATTCCATGAATAGACCTATATATGTTATAACACTGAAAGTTGTCCCGCTTAGCTTGGACAGCTGTTTTTTGTGTGCAGGACGGTCGCTTAAATTCCGGAATTGGGGGCGGAAAAACTTCCTCGCCTTGTGCAACCCGCTGTATTGTCTTGGAAGCGTATTTTTTTAGGCGTAGTCCATACTTG
Source organism: Kouleothrix sp. 19917 (assembly GCF_057073505.1). Lineage (NCBI taxonomy): Bacteria > Bacillati > Chloroflexota > Chloroflexia > Chloroflexales > Roseiflexaceae > Kouleothrix > Kouleothrix sp. 19917. The sequence goes on along the minus strand of NZ_CP097100.1, from coordinate 402,373 downwards.
CGGTAACCTGCGAAACCGCCGCTGTCGCTTGCTTCCCAAACCACAACACTTGCACCATCGGGCGAGAAGTCGTACGCAGTATGATTCCAATTCCTAGCTCGAAGGGGAGAGCAAATCAAGTCACAGTGCAGCGACATCTCTTCGCCTCGCCTATAGCTCAGCAGCATCTGCTCGGTGTGGCGTAGTTTCAACCGGAAGTGGAGTTGATTCGGTTCCTTCCAAAGTAATTCGCTTATATATTGCTCTGCGGTCACCCCCGCAGCAGATGCAAGGGCTGTAATTTGGTAGAAGAAAATAACGTCTCTGACGTCGCTCTTGCTTGGCATGCTGTGCCTGCCCTTTCCCTCTCGACTTCCCAAGCCGGGAAGCACAAACCCCTGGGTCTATTTACCTCGCCCCCGCCCCTTCTTCGCCCCCGCCGGCGGCTCGACGTACAGCGTCTCTAGGTCGTGGGCGATCGCCAGTGACTTGTCGCTCCAGCACTTATCGCGCACACGCTCTGGCCAGATCTTGTAGGCCAAGTGCGCCCAGTCGTACTCGCCAGCCTCCAGCTTCTCCGAGATCTCCTTGAGGCGCTTCTGCCAGGGTTTGTGCTGGAACAACTTCCACAATGGGGCGGCAGTGATTTGCACGCCGTCGTTGAGATTCGGCTTCCAGAACGCTGCCACCCTCAGAAGCTCGGCGCGGAAGTCCTGAAGCTCCTGCTCCAGGTCGGTCAGGCGCTCCAGCTCCTTCTCGTCGGCGCGGATCCTGCCGCTCTTCTGGCGCAGCCGTCCCAGTTCGTCGCGTACCTGCGCCAGCTTCGGGTCGACGAAGTCGTTGACACAGGAGTACAGCGTCTGGTCGGTAAGGCGGTGGTAGTAGAGCCAGAGCGTATAGCTGCCCGAGGGTGTGGAGAGCGGCCAGTAGATCGGCGCCTGGCGGCGGCTCTTGGAGTAGCGCTGTAGGTGGTCGGCGAAGAACAGAGCCGGCTTGCGGAAGTACTCACGCAGGGTGCGGACGCCAAGGATCTCGCAGGCTTCCTGCTCGATCACCTCGGCGCGCTCGTTCCAGATGACCTGGATCGCCTCGCGCACGCGGCACTCGATGTCCTCGGGGTGGCCCTCGTCGTCCACCAGGATTCCTGGCCAGCAGATCCGCAGCGGGTACGGCGAAGGCACGTCGCCGGGCATGGCAGGCAGGCCCTGGTCGTTCTGGAGCATGCCCGGCGGGCAGACCGGCAGCGGCGCAAAGGGATCGGACAGCCCGGGCGCGGACCGCTCGCCCGTGGCGTAGCGGATGTCCCAGCGACCGTAGGCACTGCCAAGACAGTATGAAAAAAGTTCAGCCGCTGTTAGTTGCAGCTCTAAACTATGCACGTTTCTCTTAGCAAAGGAAGATGTGACGACATCAATTACTGCTTGGAGTTTTAACCCGAAGAGATGGGCAATTAGTTCCAATTTGCGATCAACCATTTGGGCGTTTTTTGTGACAAACCTAGATCCTCGCCCAATCTTGACTTTAAGCGATGTAATTATCGCTGAATCAGTGTCCATGAATTGTGTTAATATCGACGAACATGTTTCCTGCGTCGGGACCTCTGATGGGTATGCATATACTGATGGTCCCATTAACTCGCTTAACATCTCCTCCTCTTGCTTGGTTAGTTGAAGTATGGCGTCTACTATGGTTTCGATTTGTTCCTGTTGATCGGCGATATCTCTGCAAATATCTAAATGGGATAGAATCCGTGCAGTTGTCGATCCTGTTACTCCGCCTTGGATTATTGGAGAGACAAAGCTCCTGGCAGTCTCGTCTGTTGTGAACAGCAGCCTTCTGTTTGAAACAATATTCTCAACAAGTTTTGCAAGCCGCGATTGACTATCAACACCAAGCGGAGGAAATGGTAGACGATTAACCATCCCATTTGTATAGTTACGAGCGGCGGTGCCAGACACGGAAGAGTCACCACCACCAAGACTCATTTCAACAAGGAATTGACCTGCTCGTGAAAGCATGAGACCGAGGTAGCATAGAGGGCTTGCCTGTGTCTCAAACATAATGGCAAGGCCACCTGTTGAAAATACGCAATCCCTTGGCAATACTCTAGGCCCAAAACTACTGGTGGTCCGAAGGGGGTAGGTAAGGCCGGGCCGGAGATAATATCCTGGGTTTCGTATATCTCCACCGGACAGAAGAATCGAGGCGCCCTTATCTTTCCAGTGAACAAGAAGATGTATGTCGTCCCAGTATGGATTCCACTCACCGCCTTTTGCGAGGAAATGCCAAGTGCCACCCTTACCTATAGCTGAAGGAATAACTTCCCATGCAGTTCTCAAATATCGCTCGTCGTCTGATGTATTAAGCCCCTTCAGTGCTCGAACACCATGATCTTCTAGTGGCGTCCAGGAAAGAATTTTCTGGGCAAGACTATCCTCTATATTGTAAGCCATTACAGCGGCCGGAAAGTCTGCAAAAACAGACGGTTTGCGAACAAAGACATTTGTGCTGCCATTTCTGGCGTTTGCCTCTTCTACATTGAATTGAAGGGCAGTTTCCTTGTCAGCAAAATCCAGGCACGATATGAAGACGCAAGAATCCTTGGCGGTTAAATCGATTACACTTGCAGCCGCCTCAACAATGGCGGCATCGAGAACACCATAACCTAAGTCGGCCACACATGCCAGGGTGCGATTTCTGAGCAAATACTGTGTTCTCCAGCCTTCAAAGCTAGACAAACTCATCAAAGTCCGAGTAGCTAAAACACCAATGACCCCCCCAAAGCTCATCAATTGTATAACTCGCTGAACCATAGCAGCGGCTAGGTCTAGTTTCCCTTCTGGAAAATGCTTATCGATAAACTCCTTTGTCTTCGTTGAAGCCAATCCAAACGGCGGATTCATCAGCACAACGTCGTAGCGTTTACGGCACAGGTCAATGAACGCGAAGCCGCGGGCTGCGTCGTCGGCGAACAGGCGGCGGCGGTAGGCGCCCTCGCCCTCAGCAAATGCCGCATAGTCCTTCAACGCGGCGTCGATGCGCTCCTCGGCGTGTGTCCAGAAGGTCGCGTCGGTGATACCCGAGGCGTCCAGGCCCAGCGCCCGCTGTGTAGTGCGCTCGGCTTTGTCGGCGAAGAAACTGCTCTGCGCCAACTTCGGCCCCTGCCGCCACTGCTTCTTCGCCTCGGCGACGATCGCGGTAATCTCGTCCTCGATCTTCAGCAGCGAGCCGGCCTCGCCCGCCAGCGCCATCGCGTCGAAAACCTGGCGCAGCATCCAGGCGACGACCTTGTCCTCTGCATTGCCAGAGAGGTGGCGGGCGATAAACTCCTCCAGCAGATCTTTGTCACCTGGCATCGGCTCGGCGCAGACTACGTTCGTGCGCTTGATTTGTGGGCGCTCTTGCGGCTTGAGGCCCTGATCTCGCCAGCTCTTCTGGGCGCGCAGCCACAGCGAGAGCCCGGCGATCTGCACGGCGCGCGGGTCGATGTCCACACCGTGGATATTGCGCTCGATGATCAGCCGCGGTACATCGCGCAGAAAGGAAGCCTTGTCCGGGTAGGCTTCGTGGAGCGGGGCATCCATCGGCGCGCGCGCCAGCGCCTTGGGGCCGCGCTCGCCCTCTAGCTTCCAGGCTTCATCGTAAATTCGCTCGAACAAGTCGAAAGCGTACAAGCCGAAGTGCATTGATCCACAAGCCGGATCGAGCATGGCGATCGCCCGCGGGTCTTTGAGCGTGCGATGTGGAATGTAGACGGGCTGACGCAGCAGACGTTCTTGCGACGGATTTTCGGTAGAGTCCTGCGGCGCAGGCGCCTTCTCGCCAGAGTCAAGGAATATCTCGTTTGGTCGACGCACCAAATAGCGGCAGCTCTCCTTGAGGCTGGTCTCGCCCTTGGTCATCTCGTACCAGATCCGTCCGAGCGTGTTGTCGGTCAAGAACTCGACCACATAGCGCGGTGTGAAGAACTGGTTGCGCACGGCCAGCTCGCGACTGTTGCGCGGGGCGGTCGAGGCGTCGCGCATGGCCTTGCGTTCTTCCTTACTGTTGAAGTATTGGTAGATCCAGCCGATCGTCTCGTCCTCGGCCCATAGTGGCTCGATCTCTGGGTGGTTGACCAGATCGAGCAGCGCCAGCAGCGCCGTCTCGCCGGGGAACAGCCGGCCCTCTGGGGCAAAACGATCGAATAGTACGAGCAGGTCCACGGCGAACTCGTCGAACAGGCTGAACAGGTAGATACGGTAGGCGTCGCCGGTCTCGCCCAATGCAGCGCTGGCCAGGCGGGCGTAGAGCTGGAACCCGCGCGACTGGTAGCCAGCGGTGACGGACTCAATCAGCAGCCCGCGCGCCTCAGCCATGCGCAAGGCGCAGAGGCGGTTGAGCACGGTGAACGCCTGCTCGCGCACGATCCGCTCGATCGTATCGCGGCGGCTCTTCGCGGGAAGCCGCGCGAAGCTGGGCAGGTAGTGCTCGGCAGTCTCGCGCAGCAATTCGGCCGTCTGCCGCTCGGCGTCGCTTATGCCAGCAAGGCGGTCGACAGCGGTGACCTCACCGCTCGTCGGGTCGATTCCGTAGTTTCGCTGGAGCTGGCGAGTGAACTCCTCGGTCAGCAGGGTACGCGCGTCGGTCACGAAACGGGCCAGCCGGTTGCGGGTATTCTGATCGAAAGCCATGATAGTTAGTTCTCCAGCTCAATCGTGACGTCGACATCCGCCGCGTACAGCATCTTTTCGCGCAGCTCCTGAAGCTGGCTGATCAGTGTGTCTAAATCAGCAACACTGCGCAAGCGCGGTCGCAGCTGCACTTTCTGGGCGAACCGTAGCTGTTTTTCTCCTAGCTCGCCATCGCCTAGCTGTTCTTCGTCACGCTTCCGGCGTTCCTCCTCCTCACGCTCCGCCCGCCGCTGATTGCCCCGTTGCTCGACGCTCTGTTTGAGGGCGCGCACACGCGACTGAATTGCATACTCCTGATTGAGTAGCTGCTTGATGCCCTGCAAGGCGCGTGGCGGGTCGATCGCCAGATCGTCAATTTGCGCCAGCGTCGAGGATTGTTCCTGCTGGGTCAGCTCGCTCCACACGCCAAGCTGTTGCAACTCCTGCTGGGCCTCCTTCAGCCGCTCGTGCTGCGCCCCGGCCATCTGCTCGGCGGTAGCGGCCACACGCGCCTTGATCGTCGTGAGCGCGCTCCGCAGATCGGCAGCGTGCTTCGCAAACCCGGCATAGGCCAGCCGCTGCTCCACCAGGTCAAGCTCGCCGGCCAGATCAGCACACAGCTGGCCGGGAATGCCACTGTCGGGCAGCGCGCCGATCTCCTGGCGGTGCTGCTGGAGCTCGCGCACGGTCGGCTCAAGGCCATTCTTGAGCGCCGTGTCGACCTCGCGCGCCCAGCGCAGCCGGTCGTACAGCACCGACTCGACCCCGCCGAGCCGCTGCGGCGCGTCGGAGCCGTCGGTCGAGAGCACATCGGCCAGCTCCTGGGCCAGGTCGCGAACCGCCTCGGCGCCTGGCAGGCCGAGCGCCTCGAGCCGCGCGGGCAGCGACCCGTAGCGGAGCTGGAGCTGCGGGAAGGATTTCGTCGCGGCCTTGCTGATGTCGTCCTCCAGCGGGATGACCGTGTCACCAGAAATGTCGGTGAGCCGTTCAGCGGCACGTCCCAGTACCTCGTTCGAGGGCTTGCTATTGCGCAGTGCTACGCCCACGGTCTTGAACGACTGGTTGGTCCGCAACGCGTCGATCGCCTGCTGGCCGTTGACTGTCACCTCACGACCGGAGACCTTGAGCGTAATCTCCCCGGCCACCAGCAGTGCGGCCAGCATGTAGCGCAGGGTATCCGGCGACCAGCCGAATGGCGCGTCAGTGAAGATCTCTGTGAGGCGCTTGCCGTCCACCGTACCGTTACGGTCGATATAGTCGCGGATGCTGATGAGCGCCTTGTGGGCGGTCTTGATCTGCGGCGTGCCGCCGCTCACTTGCACCAACCCAAGCGGATCGATCGTGGAGGTGACTGCGCGCAGGTTGCCGACCTTCAGAAACTTCTCAGCCAGCGTCGTCTCTGCACGGACCGGCGCCTCTTTGTAGCGGTCGAACACCTGCCCAGCGACTTCAATCATGTGCTTGTCGGATGCTTTCTGCAGGTCATGGTCGAGCGCATCGACCGCCGTCGGGCTCCCGCGGAAGATGAACGAGCCCTGGCTGAGCTGGCGCCGCAGTAGGCGGGCCAATTCGTCTTTCAGGCGGTTTGCGCGATCCGTCTGGGAGGTGCAGTAATCCTTCACCTCCTGGTCGGGGTCGTTACGGTAGCGCTGGACGATTTGCTCGCAGCGGTAGATCTCGTTGGCGCGCTCCTCGATCTCGGGCGACATCCGGCCGAGCAGGAGGATCGTGTGCTGGGCGCTGCGCTGGCGCGATTCGTCCAGCAGCCGCGTACGCGCCGCCTCGTAGCCGGATGGATCGACCAATTCCACGACCGTTTGTACCGTCTCGCGATCGCCGGCGATGGGGTATAACTGCGCGCCGATCTGGGCCTTGATGCCGCTCTTGACTGTCAGTGTGCGCTCCACCTGGGCCGAGGGAAGATCGGCGAACACATCGCGCAACGCCTCATTCCGAATGCGGAGCGTATCCATGCCGCGGAGCGGGATCTGGAGCCGCTCCTGGTCGATCTCATTCAGTTTCTCGCTGAAGAAACACAGGTTGCCATCCTTTTCGCCGAACGGCACGAAGGCATCGCCGATCAGATCCGTAATGGCCGCGTCCACCGCGTCACGCCGAGCGGGCGCGTCCACCGCTGGATGCATCAGGCTGGTCACGTTTTGCGGCGTGACCGGCATGTTCTCCAGGATCTGTAGCACCGCCACCGTCTTGGCGACCTCAATGTGGAGTGGCGAATCGAAAAAGCGCTCCTTGGCCTTCTCCACCGCCTTATGAATGGAGGGCTCGGCGCGGCGGATATCCTTTTCCAGCGCGTCGTAGAGCGTGACGGTCGTCGCCAGCCAACCCACACGCTGGTCGGCCACTGGGTCACGGCCAGCCGGCCCTTCGACCAGGATATCTTGGATGACGCGGATGGCCGAGCGCAGCCCAATGCCGCCCGTGGATTTTGCTAGCGCAGCAAGCAGGCGCAGCAGAATTTCGAAGTGCGCCGGTAAGAACGGATAGAGATTAACGAAGGTCGTACGGTCAAAGTCGGCATCGTAGAAGCGGGCATCCTGCAACTTGGTGTTGTGGCGCAGCGCCTGGCCGTACTGGTCAAAGAGCGCACCGAGTTGACGCTCGCCGGCGGATGACTTGCCAAGCAGACGGCGATAGCAGATTTCCTTAATATCGCTGGACTCCAGCTCGATCTGGATCGGGAAGCGATCCTTGAGCTTGTACAGCAGCGGTGAGTTCAGCGCGGCCTTCGCGTCGTCCTCGGTGAGGGTCTGCTGGGCCGTGCCGATAATCCAGACCTTGCCGTCACCGATCTCCTTGAGGTTCTTGGCCAGGCCGTCCAAATTCAGGATGAGATTCTGGCGCGCGCCGACATACTGCCCCACCTCGTCGATGATGAAGATGATTGACTGCTTGCCGGTGTGCTCGCGCACGATGTCGATCATCTCCTTGACGCGATCGGTCTCGAAGCGCACGAAGTCGCCGGTCTCCGTCGTGAACGCGCTGGAGGATTTGAAGAGCGCCGGGTAAAGCGTATGCGCGATATCTGGAATGAGGCTATCAATCACCAGCGGGTCGTCTTTGATGTCCGGCCAGGCGCCAATGTTCGCCTGCTGTACGAGGTCGAGGAACTCCTGATAGCGCCCGTCACGCTTCAGCCGTCGCTCCAGCGCCGCGACCTTGAGGTTGCTTGAGTAGCCGGCCCACTGAAGCACCTTGTAATACAGCACGGTGGCAACATCTTCCATCGTCGCACCGGCGAGCATCTCGCTGGCCAGATCGAGCAGCACCACCGCCGCAGAGTAGCGGCCGGCCAGCGTGTTGAGCAGCGCGCGCGTCTGCGGTCGGTTCAGCCGGTCCTGCAAATGGCGCAGGAAGCGCACCCCATCGACCTGCACCCGGTCGTCGAGCGCGAGGCCGAGGTATTTGGTAAACGAGCTCTTACCCGAGCCGTAGAACCCCGAGACCCACACGCCGACCTCATTCCCGCCACCGTGATCCATCGCGGCTTGCATGCGCGTGAGCAACTTGTCGAACTGCTCCTCAATATGCTCCGTCACGATGTACTCAGTGATCTCGGCCCGCAGCCGTGCCTCCTGCGCGGCGTTATAGGTGATCACTTTCTCAATCGTGCGGTAGATATCCTTGGCCGGGTCAAACAGGGTTTTGATACTCATGGCAGAATGCTTTCCTTGTTGTTTAGCCGCCGACGTGAACCGAGCGGTAATTGCCGTCTTCGGGGTAGAAGCCCAGGAACTTCAGGCGCGACTTACCGGTCCGCTCGCCGGGATAGAAGAAGATCGTTGGAATGGCAAACGAGCCATACAGAAATGTTTCGATCGCGCCGATGCGCGTATACGGGTGCAGCGCCTCAAGGTCGGTGACCAGCAAGATCGCGCGCCGATTGTCCTTCAGCTGTTCCAGGCGCGCCTTGAGCCGGCCATGCAGCGTATCGTCGCCAGTCGTCACCGCGGTCGTGAGTGCCTTGTTGGTCTTATCCCAATCGAGCGGCGCCTTGCGATCGGCATTCAACCAGAGCGCACGCCGTGGGGTCGCCTCCAAGATCGCGGCCACCTGCTCGGCGATCGAGAAGCGCTGCACATCCCAGCCGTCGTTGAGCAGCCGCGCAGTCCATGCCGGCAGCGCCCGCTTCACATCGAGGATGTGGCGCGGGTGGAAGACCAAGTAATAGACCGGCTCGAAGCTGGCGTGCCCAAGCTCGCGGCCCTGGCGTACGCGCGCCATCAGCTCGTCAAAGTGCTCCGTGAGCAATTGCATCGATAACCTCGTCGATCGTCTTGTACTGCCATCCGATATGGGTCACGCCGCCCGCCGTCTGCACAATGATCACGCCTTTGAGCGCCAGACGCTTCAGCTCACTCAGCACGTCGTTCGGCTCCAAACCAAACAGTGCCCAGTCCGGATCGGCAAGCAGCCGGTTATCACCAAGCCCGGCGAAGTGCAGATCGTGGGCAAGGATCGCGACGACCCGCGGCTCGATCCGGTAGGGTAGAATGCGGCGCGCCGTGCGATGGCCGCGTTCCAGGAGGCCGAAATCCGCGCAGCAGCCGGTTACGTAGCGGGCCGCCCGGGTAATGGTGCTATCGGACCAGGGTGTAGTCGTTTTCCCATCCTGGTTGGCGCGGGTGATGAACGTACGCGCCGCTTCATTGTCGAGCGTATCTCGGCCGGCTGCATAGGCGCGCCAGTAGACTTGGCGCACGAAGTCGGCCAGGATCGCGTGGGCGCGGCAGGTGTAGAGAAACATCAACTGCTCGAGCTCACGCCGCGACATCACCGGGCTCAGCGCCTTCAGCAGCCGCGCTGGCGCCCCCTTATCCACCAGATAGCGGAGCGCGAACCCGTCGGATACCAGATTCTCAAGTCGGCTGGCGGACATGCTCGGGAAGCGACCGGACTCGCGGGCCGTGCGGGTGAGCGTGCTGGTATCCATGCCGTCGCGCCACAAGTCGAGTAGGATGACCGTCTCCTCGATCATCCCCAGTCCGGCCGCCAGCCGGACGGTATAGGCTTTGTCGTGCGCCACCATCATAGCTGATCCGTAAAGAATGGAAAGACCTCGTCGCCGTTGTTGAACGCCTGCGCATACTGCGCTGCCACCGCACGCCAGGTTCGCGCATCGCGCAGGCTGCGTGCATCACCGATGCGCGTCGGGCCAACACCCGCTGCACTGGTCGCGCGAGCCATGTTCTGGAGATGCTGCAGTGCAACCTCTTTGTTCGTAACCGTTGTCGCGACCCGCTGGGCGACTGCGGGCTGTTGCAGCGCCTGATGGATACCCTGTTCGATATCCTCTGGCAGGCGAAACAGGTGAAACACCCGACCGACGCCGATGCGTTCGTCGTGAACGAGGCTCGCCGCGCGCGTCACGCCCGTCGTCTGTGCCAGCAGCTGGGTTCGCCCAAACACCGGCGCCAGAAACGCACGGCTTTGCGCAGAGAAGAAGGAACTTTGCCACCAAGCATACTGTTCTCGTTCACCAAGAAATCCGATAGCCGCCCGCACAATTGCCAGCGTCTCAAGTTGTGTGGCTTCCATATATACCTCTTGAGGGACTTCCATCATCCAGAAAGTATCACAGGCCCTCGCCCACATATGCGGACGGAACTATGTCTTGTTCGATTAGATCGCTCCGGTTCGCGGAAAATATGGCACATGCACCAACTCGACGGCCCGTTGCTTCGCCGCCTCACCACGCCGGTCGTAGCGCGAGGTCGTTGCCGGATCTTCGTGCCCGGCCAACCGTTGCACCGTCGTGATATCCGCGCCGGCGTCAAGCAAGCTGCTTATGAATGTCTGCCGCATATCATGCGGGGTGAATGGTGCTACCCCCGCCTCGATCGCTCGCGCGGCGCAGATGACGGCGATTGCCTGGTCGGCGAGGCGGCGCACGACGAGCCGGCCACCTTTGGTGATTCCATAGAATAGGGGCCCTGCGGCTCGCCCACGCGTGATGAGCCAATCGTCGAGCGCGGCCTTTGCTCCGCCGGCCACATAGATCAGGCGTTCTTTCTTCCCGTTGCCGCTGCGAATGGTGAGCGCTCCGGTGGCCGGATCATAGTCGGCAAAGTCGAGTGCTACCGCCTCGCTGCGCCGCAGCCCCGTCCCACGAAGGAGCGCGATAATCGCAGCGTCCCGCGCGCCGGCCGGTGTGAGATCATCAGCACATACGCGCATGAGGCTTGCAATCTCGCCATCACCGAGCGTGCGACCGCGCGGCCGCCGCGCACCCCGGACGTTCTTGAGGTCGCTGGCCTGGTCGTAGTCATCGGCGCTCATCTGCCCAAGCCGCCGCGCCTCCTTGAGCACGCGCCGGAGCGCCGCCAGCAGCTTGTTGGCCGTCGCTGGGGCATAGCGTTCCTGAAGCGCGGCGCGGATAGCGGCCGTATGCTGGTAACGCAGGCTGGCCCACGGAACAAAGAGGCAGCGTACATCTTGCCCAGCCTCGTTCAGAGTCTCGCCCACGCCGAGCAGTTCGCCGATGATGTTGAGCGCCGTGCGCATCGTGCGGCGCGATCCATCACTGAGACTGGCGAGGTAGACCGCAGCTGGGGACTGGTCGTTGGCGACTGGGGTATAGACCGGAAGGGCAGCCGGGAGCGGGGCGAGGGCCAGGTTGTCGGCAACTGGATCGGTGGTCATCTTTGCGCCGTAATATGTGGGAACAGTCGTTCCCGTGACAAATATAGCATACCACTGCGCCGCCTACAAGCCATCCGGGGATCCTTTCGCGGAGCGAATCAGGAACATTTCCGCAATCAAGTGGCAGAGCAGCAGCGGGCCAGCGATATATCTACAGATGAGAACGTTACGATAGAGGTTCGAAGATACGGGTATGCTATCCTGCGCTTCCATATGAGGAAGGGCTGTGTAGCCAACCTGGAAGATAGCACAGATTTGCTGCCAGGCGGTGAGGCCGAGGAAACCCCCTGCCAGGGTTTCGCGCCATCTACCACCGTGGACATCAGGAACGAGATCGTTATTTGCGTGCATGGCACGGGAATGCCTTACAGCATCGGACGAATCTCATTTCACATGTCCCAAGAGTGTACTGGCGCGAGACCCTGCATGTATTGCCTCTAGGCCAGCCGCCGACGTTCCGTTGAAGTCGCCGGACTCAAGGTAGGTGCGCGTGATGGTGTTCAGGATATCGGATTTCGATAGGTTAGTCATGCCCTAATTATACCTTGCGCCCGCAAAACGAGCCTACCCTTCGATTTGCTCGATCAGCTCGCCCACTTGCCGGCTTTCAGTCGGCGGATAATGGGCTCGCCCTCGGGTGGCGCGGCGTGGCGCGCGGGGTCGAAAGCAGCGACGGCCGCCGCTACCAAAGGCCCTCGCTGAGGTACTGGAACGGATATGGGGGGCTACCGGCGTAGCCCCTCCTATGCTGAGCATTTGATTGTAATAAAGCCGGGCAGCACTGCCCGGCTTTCGACTATCGGCCCTTCCTGGTGGTCTGTCGGTACGTCGTGCTCGGGCTCTTCTTCACGGTGCTGTTCGAGACGAACTTACCCGTTTTCGCGCTTTTGTTGACTTTTCCTGGCATTTGCCATCACCTCCCTTCCGTTGAGTAGTCGTCGGTTCGCGGTGCGGAATTTTCTTCGAGTTACACCGAGTAGGAGTAATAGGAACTGCAGCCATAGTCGTAGATGGATATCGAGTTACCGCTCACAGATCCTTCAAAGTGCTTGCCTTGTCCATAATCGTAGCCGCTGAATTTGTTATCTTTCATCTCCAGAGAGACATGGCATTTGCGGCCATAATCATACAAATCGGGCAAAGTCCCGGAGACATGGCATTTTCTATCGTAGTCGTACACCTCCACATTTTTGCCGCTGATTCTCCCACTTATCGAGACATGCTTCGACTGCGCGTAGTCATACACGGAGTCACTCAGCCTGTTTTTGACAACACCGGCGGCAATTAGCGCGATGCATGCACGGATACTATCTTCCATAGTTTCGCCTCGTTAATCTTCAATTTGCGTTATACCATAGCTGCCCCTGATCTTCGGGCACCACTGAATGCGTCCCCGCCGGAACCAGAAATGCGCCCGGCAGTCCTTCTGGCGCCAAACCGATGGGTGGAGCGTGGCCGTTCCATCCTCGTGCCGCGTCAGGCGCCAGCAAGGCCGCTCGTCAGGAATCAGGTTCATATGGAGGGTGCGGCCACAGCCACACGGGCACAGCATGGCCGCTTGTTCCAGAAAGCCGTCTTCCTGGACGATGTAGAGGGTTCGTTTCCGAAGACGCGCCGGCAGGCTTTCCTCGGCGACCACCGTCCGGTATGACGGACGGAAGTGATCACGCAGCCAGCTTCCAAGGGGGGCAAACCAGCGCTTTGGCCAAGCGATCACGTGATCCGCCTTTCCGCCAGTTCCATCAAGCCCAGCAAGGGCGTGGTATCTCCCTTGCCGACGTGCTTATGCAAGATCCCGCATTGCCCTTCTTCGGGTTCGGGAATCAGCTCCATGCTGGACAGGCTGAACGTCACGCTTGCATACTCGCGGTTTGGCTCTTCACGGTAGGGATGGAGCCGTGCCAGCAGTTCGTTCACCACAAGTGACGCTGCGAACATATTGACGCTGATCACCGCAGGCCGATGTGCAACGACGCCGGCGATATAGCCATCCTGAACCTGGTGGGCGTGCGCCTCGGGATCGTGGCGCCGCAGGCCTGCCTCGCCGACCTGCTTCATGGTAAAGAGCCCGCGGCTCATCAAGCTCGACCGGCCTGGTTGGAGATAATGGACGGTGCCGCATACTTCCCGGATTCGTCCCTTGTCGGCGCCATCCGGGACGGCGTCCAGCCTCACGCCGATATCGAAGTACGGGATAGTGTAGTAGGTCGCCAGCGCGTTCAGCAGGAAGCGCCCATCGACGGTGTCCATACTTCCAATAACGACATCGCACTGCGCGACCGCACGGACTACAGCAGGATCCCAAAGGTTTTTCCGCAGCGTAATGACCTGGGTGCCCAGCTCCGCCCGCTGAACAGCGTCTCCCAGGACATCTACCTTCGGGCGCTCCTCGCGCACGTCCTGCATCGTGGAGTTCAGGATACGATTGACGTTCCGCTCTTCCATCTGGTCATCGTCAACCAACACCAACTCCCCTACCCCCAGCCGGAACAGCTGCTCGACCACAGGACTGCCGGTTCCCGAGCACCCGACGACGGCAATCGAGAGCCTGCGCAGCCGCTCTATCGTGCCCTCGTCGAAGACCTGGGCGTGCGAAGCCACGAAGCTGGGCAGGTCCGCGCTGCCGGCCTCTGGATACCAGAAGTGCAGATCGGCGCCAACGACATTGATAGCGTCGAGCGGCTCAAGCTCCCCCTTGCCCCAATAGACGCGGCCGAACATCTGCCCGCCGGGCAGCATGACGGCGCTGCCATGGGGAATATCCGCTTCGACCCAGCCGTGAATCATCGGCAGGAGTTGAGCATCACCCGCGTCGTCTGTTGAAGAGAACGCAGCATACCCCGCCGGATGACTGTGGATCTTGATGACCGAGAGCTGCTCCGCCGCCGCGCGGTCGAGCACGGACTCGATCAGCTCTGGAGGCCACGTGACCCGCACGGCCGTACGTTCCGAGCAGGCCTCATATGGAACTTCTTGAATATCGCGTACCATCAGCCGATGCCGCCGATCGCCGGCACGACGGCCGCACACAACGAGCGCCACGGCTTCCTTGCCGTCGCCGGGGAAAAGGAACCGCCGCAGGCGTTCGTGCTGCTCGGCAGTGAAGCTCAGTGTCACCGGTGGCTTTTTCATTTGTCGAACTCCCGTTGCAACCAATCCTCGATCAGGATGATATGGCTGCCGAGGTTGTCCTCACCGGGCTTCCACGGGTTGGTGGACGTACGGTGACGAGACCAGCGCTGGAATGTCTTGCCATCCAGCTGCTGGGGCGATTCGGTGGCGCCGATTGACTTCCCGTCTTTGCGCGCGAGCGCGGGGAAGAAGTAGACCATGTTCAGCTCGGTCATTGGGTAGCCTGTCTCCATGCGGATCGCCACCGTCACGATAGTGTGGTTGTAACCGTCGTGGGTAGGGAAGTCGTGGATCAGCACCCACTGGGAGCCGTCCACGACTGTTTCCCACGGCAGGCCATAGTCCTCAAGGAACTTTTCATCCTCTGGCAAGAGGTCGAACTGCCGGCGGAGATCCATGATCAGCCCTCCGTCTGGTCGCGCGGCAGCGCCTTGAACTTCTCCACGCCGGGGTGACGGAGATCGACCTTCTCGTCGAGTTCGACCTTGCGCGGCCGCTGGCCGGCGATCTTCACCCGCAAGGTGTAGTTTTCCGGTGGCGTCAGCCCGGCCAAGGTCAGAACCTGCCGGCCAGTGATGAATTCCTCATGCACGACGAACGGCTTGCCGTTGACGAGAATCCGGTAGCCGCGCGCGCGCGGCGGCTTCTTGCCTTCACGGGCGTACTTTTCCAGGTCGACGATCTCGTCCAGGATTTCCTCCTCCAACGTGCTGGTCATTTCCGTTTCCTTTCCATAGCATCGGTTGCAGACGTAGGCAGGCCAGCAAAGGAGCTGACTGCCACATTGCTAATTATAGCACGCGCGCTAAGTTCGTCAAGCAACAATCAAGCATGCTTGATTTATTTAGCAATCGTGGTAAACTAACTATGGGCGTATGCTGCCGCCCGCCCCAGCCTAGTAGGAGGATGGATGACCGATGACAGAGGGAACCAAAATCGCACGGAGGTGTTTGGCGCGTACCTGAAAAGCTTGAGGACTGGCCTGAAGATGTCGCTCCGGGAGGTCGAAGAGGCGACGGGAAAAGAGATATCCAACGCCTACCTCAGCCAACTTGAAAACGGGAAGATCTCGAAGCCGTCCCCCAGCATCCTGCACAGCCTCGCTGGCGTGTACAGTGTGCCGTATGAGAAGCTCATGGAGCGTGCTGGCTACCTCCCCTCATCAGGAGCGGGTCGCACGGAAGGCGCGAAGCACGGCCGTGCTGCGACCTTCTCGATCGAGAACCTGACAGAGGAAGAGGAAAAGGAACTTCTCGACTATCTTAACTGGTATCGCAGCAAGAGGGAGAAGTCTTGAGGAAGCCCGACGACTGCACCCTGACACCACAACAGTACGCCAAGGTTCGTGCGGAGGCCGAGCGCGTCTTGCGAAAAGCAGATGCGCTCGGCCGGTTCCCAACCCCGGTTGACGACATCATGGCCGCCGCCGACGTCGAGGAAGTTCGCGAGGACGTGCTCAATGAAGGCTTCATCGCAAAGATGCGTCAGAAGGCCGGCGACGCACTGAAGCGCGCCCTGCAGAAGGTCATCGGCTTGTTCGATGCCCGCTCCCGGCTGGTATTCATCGACCGAACCCTGTACATCGTAAAACAGACCTTTCTCAAGCTGCACGAGACCGGCCACGGCTTCATACCCTGGCAGCGGGATCTCTACGCGATCGTCGAGGACTGCGAGCAGAGCCTTGACCCCGAGATTGCCGACCTGTTCGACCGCGAGGCCAACGTGTTCGCTTCCGAGGTGCTGTTCCAGTTGGATACATTCGCCGAGGAAGCCGAAGAAAGGGGGTTCGGAATTCTCACACCGGTCAGGATGTGCGGCAAGTACGGTGCTTCGATCTACGCCTCCGTCCGACAATACGTGTCAAAAAACTGGCGCGCCTGTGTCGTGCTGATCCTCAACCCGCCGGAGTTGGTCGCTGGAGATGGCTTCAGAGCGACGCTTCGCCGCAGCGTCCCATCGCCCCGCTTTCTCGAACTGTTCGGCCACATCCAATGGGAAGAATATTACACCCCCGACGATGAAATCGGCGCCATGATCCCCGTCGGCCGGCAGCGAATGACAGACAAACGCATCCTCATACTGCTTGACTGCAATGGCGTCCGTCACGAATGCATTGCCGAAGCCTTCACGAACACGCACCAGGTCTTCATCCTGATCCATGCGGCGAAAACCCTGACGGCGACGACGATCATTCTCCCGACCCGTGCCACTAGTTGACTTTACGTTCCCTCTTGGTTAAACTAAGCGAAGCCGCTATGCGGGGCAATCGATATCATTGACGGCGTCCTAATGCTGAACAGCATGAGATTCGTCTCGATTGTGTCCAGAGCCAGTAACCCCAGGAATGGTTCTTTAAACCGCTTTCGGATGCACTATTTCAATAGACCCAGCCCTTGGTGTCACCTTCGCTTACTCCACCCTTCTTCAGCAGCTGGCGGAAACGCCGATCGACACCGTGCGCACCATCTATTGGTCACCAGACAATCAAAAAGCAGTTTCCGCTGGAACCAGCTAGGCGCGACAATGAGCGCGAAGGCCATCAGGGGCGCGAAGACTTCATCTCGCCCTTGACGTGTCTAGCAACGATTTGCGGCAACCAGCACGCGCTGCTTGTGCGCGAGCAGGTCAGCCGCCGCCGCGGGGACGTCGGCGATCGCGATGCTCTCACCACTATCGAGCCGCCGCATCTGGTCGCCGTCGCGGTAGATCAGCACTGCCCGTGGGTCGGCCTCCAGCGCTTTCTGGATGGCTTTGTGCTCGGCGAGCGAGGTAGGCGTTGTGGTTATGGCTGCTTTCGACATTGGTCTCTTCGATTGGCGGCGGCCAGTTCCAAACATTCCGAGTTTCAAACTTTCATTTCGGGTTTCAGACTTTATTCCTGCGTGATGATGCCGGCCAGGTGCGCCGGTGTCGCGTGCTCGGCCAGGGTGAGCATCAAGGCTCGCTTGCCTGCCCTGAGCGCCTCGGCGAGCCCCAGGGCGCACACGTCGTGCGCGACCAGGAGCGACCAGACGGTTGCCAAGACCTGCTCCAGTATGAGGAGTGGCGGCATCTCGCACGGCGGCGGCGGAAACAGCAGCCACTCTTGTCTTGTGGCAGGAGGCTCCAGCGGCTGAACCCCGCCGATACCTCGATCATGATCTGGCGCCCCGGCCCCACGTGCGACATGGACCAGACCAGGAACGGCCGGGGCGTCGCGGCGCTGTGCGGCCACAGCGCGGTCAAGCGCCCGGATGACGGGCGTCGCGCTCTTCGTCATCCGCCGTGCCCAGTCCACGATTTTGGCCCGGATCTGTGGCGGTCCATCAGGGCCCCTTGCGCCGCCTGACCCAGTCACGCCCGTCGCGCGCGAAGTTCGGCGACATGCAATGCAGCCGCCCGTTCACCGCCCTGACCGCGTTGATGCCCTGGATCTTGATCAGTGACTATCCCAGGTCGGCCAGCTCTTTTGGGAAGGCGGGAAGCGGCTCGGTTCGTTGCGCCATCGCCACCTATCCCTCCGCCAGGAGGCCGAGGAGCTGGCTGTTGAGCCGCGCGAAGTCCCGCGCGGCGCCGGTGATGCGGCACACCTGCTTGGCCGCCAGGTTCAGCGCCGATCTAAGCGGCACTGCCACCAGCGCCGTCAACGCGGCGTCGCCTGTGCAGCGCTCGACGGGCGTGGGGCCGGGCGTATCGACCGCGCAGGCAAGCTGCTGGTCGTCGATCCAGATGCCGGCCTGAACGCTCACAAACGCCTGGTCATCACCCGGCCGGCGTGGCGCAGCGACGCTGAGCCACACCTGGGTCGGCCCGGCGGTCAGCAAAACGACGCTGATCGCCCCGTCGATGATGCGCGCGCGGGGGTCGCTTGCCGCAGCCTTGCGCCACGGAAGCACCCTGAGATCGATGTCGTCGGGCGGCAGCGGCGGCAGTGCCGTCGGCGGGAGCAAGTCCAGGTCGGGCCGGCCAATCGGGTTCTGGATCAGAATATGATAGAGCGCCGCCCGCCAGCCGCGTCCCCTCCACTCCGGCCCGCCAGAGGCCGCGTTGGTCTCCGTGTAGTAAAACCACCTGATCTCGGGGGCCATCCCCTGCCAGTTGCCCAGCGCGCGATCGACGTCGGCGATCTGGGCCGGGCTCGTCACGTGCTCCAGCGCCCACGCGAGCACCATCAGCTCTTTCCCGGCGTGCCACTCCAGCGGGGTGATGCCCCGGGCGAGGAAGCGCCCGGGCCGGTCGCCGTGGCGGACCAAGCGCGCATTCAGCGTTGCGGTAACGGGCTGCGCGATGCGATTCCAGACGAAGCCAGGGATTGTGATGCGCACGGCTCCTGGCGCCTCCAGAGCGTCATGCTCACTGACCACGGCCCCTTGCCCCGGGCCGCCGGTCGTCACCTGGAAGTGCAGCTCGCGCTCCTCGGGGTAGAAACCAAATCCGCGCGTCTGCCGTCGTAGCCGATCGCGTTGTCTCAGCGTCGTGTGCCTGGCTGTCATGTGCAGATTTCCTCGTTCATCGATAGCATCAGGGAGCGCGGCACTGCCGGCCTATTGGTCGACGCCAAAGCCTATGAGCGCCAGGGTGAGGGTTTCAATGTCAATCTCCGCGACGCTTGGCCCGCCAGGGTCATCACGCTCGCGCAGTAGCCGTGCAAGATACGCAGGAAGGCGTGCAGCGCCAGCTCAGCGCTGCTGGCGGGGAGCTGGGCAAATGCGCGCAGAACGGCGCCTACGTCGTCGCTCAGCCCGCCTGCCGCCCGCCCTGGCACGACCGATGTGCGGCTGTCGCTGCCCCTGGATTCGCAGGCGGCGTAGAGCCGCAGCAGCTCGGTGGCAATGCCGCCCGTGGCTGGCGTTTGTTGGTTGGATGTCATAGAGCGTTGTCGCTTGTAGTCTGCCGGTGGCGGATCGGGGTTCGTCCAGCACTGTCCTGTATACGAGAATAATATCATTTTATGATACACTTGTCAAGCTATGGACTGCGCCTCGTGCTGGGTCTGAACCCTGGGGGGAATGAGCCGGACGTGGAAAGCCTTTTATTTTTGTGCTAGTATTGCAACATGAGCAATATTCCTCAAGCATACCCAGCGCACCCGCTCGGGCCGCTGGCCGGCCTGCCGGCTCTTGCACAGGAGTGGCGCACGCGCGGCGCTGGCCGCGGCGCAACCTGGGCCGGCCTGTGGCATCCACGCCAGCACGACGAGATTATGCAGGTGGTGCTCCAGCACGCCCAGCGCGTCGACGAGGCGCTGAGAGGACGCCTGGCGCGCAAGTGGGCGCTGCCGGGCGTGCGGGACTACTCGCTGCTGCTGGCGCTGTTACCGCTTGAACCGAACGAGCCCGGGCGGGAAGACGACGCCGAGGGCACCGCGAGCGATCCCGGAGCGGCGGAGGAAGCCGGAGATAGAGACGACGCTGCGCCCGGCATCCCGATCTGGAACCATGGCGAGCTGGAGCGAGCAAAGCTCACGCCGGTACGCCATGCCGTGCATCTCGTTCGCTATCTCAACGACTATCACGAGCCCACGGTGGCGGCGGAGCGCCGCCGGCGACTGCGCGCGCTCAGCGACGAAAGCGCGGAGGTGCGTCGCGCCGCCGCCCGCGCAGTCGCCGACACGTTTTTGGAGAACCCGGTGCGCTGGCGCGACGTCGTCACGGTCGCGGTGCATCTGGCGTGCGTGCGCGAGCTAGAGCAGCAACTGGGACACCGCCTGAGGGGCCCGGGCCACACCGTTGAGCAGCTCGCGCAGAAGATCGAGGCTGGAATGGCGGCGCTCAGCGACGAGGGCGCCCCGGATGCCGCCATACATGTACACCAGGAGCTGGCCCGCAGGCTTGATACTCTGGCGGGCGCGACGGCCGTCCTGATGTATGAAGAACATGAATATCTGCGACTGACCGGCGTACGCGCGGGGCGCTCGGTGCGCCGTCACTTGCCGCGCGGACTGCACCTGATTTTCAGCGATCAGCGCCACCGTCGCGAAGACCGAACCGCCGGGCTCTGGCTGGAGCAGAGCGCACCCGAACGCAGCACGGAACCGTACTACTGGTCAAAAGGAATACCGCCCGCCTACGCTGCACGCAAGAAATCGGACTATTTCCGCCTGGAAAACGCGGCCGCCGTGCGGCGGTACGTCGAGCAGGCGGAACTGTAATTGATTTTGTGCAAGTAGCACAAAATAACAGCAGATTTTCGCTGGCCGGCTCGAAAAGTCATCTTAGGGCTCAACCAAACGTGGTAGCCCTTTACGATTTCTGTGGCGGGCGACCTCGCGATACCTCACCCCGCTCCACCCCGGCTTTATAGCTCTCGACGGCGGCAATCGTCGTGTACCAGCGTCCGCCACGTTTGGTTCCGGGGAGTCGACCTTGCCGGATCAGCCAGCCAAGGTGTTCCTTAGTCAGGCCTGTGGGTTCTTCCAGGTCAGCCAGCAGTAGATACTCATCCTCAGGCGCCGCGGTGCAGGCGTCCAGGTAGACCTGCAAGCCGCGTTCAACGGCGCGGCCGATAACATTGGCCAGCGCGTCGTAGTCACCAGCGTCAGCCTGGGCCAGCGCGCGGATATATTGCAGTCGCTGCTCGCGGAGCAGCAGTGCCGGCGCAAACCCGTCTCGCATCAGGTGCAGGTTGAGGAGCAGCCGCCCTACTCGGCCGTTGCCGTCGGCAAAGGGGTGGATCGCGACAAATTGGTGGTGCGCGATGGCGCCGCGCAGGATCGGGTGATACTGCAACGCGTCAGTGCGGAGCCAGGCAAGCCACGCTGCCATCAGGCTGGGCACCTGCTTTGCGTGCGGCGGCTGGTGGCGCGACCTGGCCAGGCTGACAAACCCGATCCGCCACTGCCCGGCCTCGGGGTGCAGCTTTTCCAGCACCAGGCGGTGCAGCGCGAAGATGTGTTCTTCCGTAAGCGGCTCGTTCCGGTCGACCAGGCTGGTGAGCATGCTGTACGCCTCGGCGTGGTTGGTGGCCTCAAGGTGTTCTTTGAGCGAGTGCCCACCGATGGTGATGCCTTCCTCGATGACAAGCTGCGTCTCGCCCAGGTCGAGCGTATTCCCCTCGATCCCAGTGCTGTGGTAGGTGAGCAGCACGCGCAGTTCCTCGTGCAGGCGGCGCACGATGTGCGGCGGCAGTGGGCGGTACATATCGAGTGTGGTCTTCTTGTCGTCAAGCCGCCGTGCCAGACGTGGATCAAGCCGTGGTTCCGGGATCTCGCGCATCGTATGGGGCCTTTCTCGCCGGAATAATTACAACGGTTTCTATTATAGAACAAAAACCGTTGTAATTATTCCGGCTGATCTACCATGCTCTCTTGTGTGCCGCGAACAAAACACGCCACGAACTAGATACTGCCCGCCAGGGCTGCTGGCAGCCGCTACGCAAGGCAGAAGTTGCGTGATGGTGAGGGACAGCCCTGGATTTGCGAAGTGTCGTTTTCCGACGTCCTTACGCGGCAAAACCCGTATCGTAGCGCCGTTGAGCCGATCCGCCAGAAGCCTTCCTACGCACACCGGCCCTCGGACACCAAGCGCTGCACCAGTGCCTGGTGTCCGAGGGCCGGTGTGTTAGCCCTGCTCCCGGTGTGCCTCAAGCAGTTTTACCGCCCACGGCGGCAGCGCGTCGCCGATCGTCGTGCAGCGCCAGGTCTCATCACCGCCAGTAAACACAAAGGCGGCCAGGCGAGCCCCATCCAAAGTCTGGATTACCAGCGTATCTCCCAGATCCAGATCTTCGTCGAGAAGGCTTGGATCGGCAAAGCGCGTCGTGCGCACGTATGCGGCGATCGTGTCCCAGAGGTAGGTCTCGCCGACTGCGAAGGGCACGTCCGCGCGCTGCCGCGGCCGACCCCAAGCCTCGGGCACCTGGCGGTAGAGCTTGTCGTTCAGCGTCGGCCGGAAGCGCGGCCCGATGCGGTAGGTGAGTGTCGGGAGGTCGTTCGGATCTCCCTCCCCGCGATACCAAGCGCTCGCCTGCTCGGCGCCCTCCGTCTCGCCGGGGTAGATTTCGGAGATACATACCCAGGCGCCCCAGCCATCGAAGAAAAAAGCCACGTTAGCGGCCGCGCACTGCCGGCGCAGATCCTCGAAGCGGCGGACGTTGATTGGCGTATCGACGCCGGCGGCGATGACCCAGTCGAGCCGCTCCGGGCCGCTCAGCCAGGCCGAGAGATCGATCGGCTCGGCGGGCGGGCGCACCAATATCCCGCGCAGTGCTGCTCGGCAGCGCAGGAGCCCCGGCAGCCGCGCTTCCGCCTGCGCCTGCGTGGTAACGTGGGCGAGGATGCCGACGTTCGGCGGCGCCTCTTCGGCGAAGGCTCCAGCCAGGGCGGCGGGGTCGGCCGTTACGAGCAGGAAGCGCTGATCCCACGCGGCGCCGCGGCGCAGAACCGCGAGCAGCTCGGCCTGCGTGGCGGCATCCAGGCCGGCCGCGTCCTCGGTGACGATCCACCGCGCGCGCGGCCAGCCGCGGATGCTGCGGGCGACCTCGGGGTCAAGCGCGCCGCTTGCGAGCAAGGAAAGCGGCACGTAGGGCGAGAAGTCGATCGCCGGGATCTGGTCGGTTGCCGGTTGCGTCGTGTCCATGCGGCTCCTCGCTTTAGCCCATCAACGTTTCATCGAATCCGAACATTCCCGAGCTTACACGCCGGCCAACTCAGCCAGACCAACGTCGACGACCTCCAGCAACGACCGGAGAAGCGGCTGGACAAGCGTCTGTGGCTCGCTCAACGTTTCCGGCGCAAAGGCGACCAGCGGAACGCGCGTCTGCTGGTCCGTATCGGTGGCCGCGCCCACAAGCGGCGCGTAGGTGATCGCCTCGTCGCTCGCGACGGCGACGAGGACGAGTTGCTGCGAAGCAACTCGTAACGTGACCAGAAACAGCAGGCCCGAGGGCAGCTCGTGGCGTTGTTCGCCGGCCACGCTGTTGGTGCTGATGATCGCCGGTACACCCGCCTGCACATCGACCTGCAAGTCGATCGGGCGAGTGTCCGCGGGATAATTGGCGAATCGCTCGGCCATCTCAGTCCACACCGGCCGCAGGCGGCCGATCCGGGTATGGAGATCGTGCCAGACGCGTCTGGCAAAGGTTTTCGCGTACTGCTGGACGCCAGGTGTGGTCATAGGGCCACGCTCTCTCATTTCAGGTAATTGATAGCCAGGCAGAATGAGTGCTGGGTGCTGAGCACTCAGCACTCAGCCTAGCCCTTAACCGTCATAATCGGGTGCAGTTCAACGACTGGCTCGGCCACTCCCGCGCCGCGCAGGGTGTCGATCACGGGGCCAATGTTTTTGTAGGCAAAAGGGGCTTCCTGCTTGAGTTCAGCCCTCCAAGCCTCGACCAGGTCGGCGCGGCCACGGATCTGGCGCGGGTCAACCGGCGTGACGACGCGGAAGCGGGCCAGAAATTCGTCCAATGCCTGGTCATGCCCACGCTGTGCCTCGCCGCGCGAGAGCGCTCGGCCGGCGCCGTGGCAGGCGCTGTAGAGCGCGTCGGGGTTGCCCAGGCTCCGCAGGATGAAACTCGGCGCGCCCATCGAGCCCGGGACGATGACCGGCTCGCCCCATGGGAACGCGGTGTTTGCCAGCGCCTCGGGGCTGCGCGCCGGCGTCGAGCCCTTGCGGTGGACAACTACGCCGTCCTCCTCCTCCCACAGCAGGTTGTGCGGCGAGTCCCACAGCAGGCTCGCGCCGACCTCGCCGATCTCCTGCTCCAGCGCCCGGATAGCCATCCGGGCCAGGTAGAACCTGTTCGCGAAGGCGAAATTGGACGCTGTCTGGATGGCCGCCTGCACCGCCGCCCGAGCCTCCGCGCAGCCCTCACCGAGCGGCAGCACCGTGATGCCGTTGTTTGGCATTGGCATGCTGCTCGGCAGCAGCGCGCGCATCGCCTGCTTGCCGATCGCGCTGGCCGTGTGGCCCAGGCCCAGGCTGCCGGTATGAACCATGATCACCACCTGGCCCTCGCGCAACCCCCAGGCGTGCGCGGTAGCGCGGTCGTGAATGTTCATTATTATGTCAACTTCGAGAAAGTGGTTGCCCCCGCCTAGACTCCCGATCTGCGTGTCGTAGGACACTGGGCCAGCGCCCCCCGATCCCTGGATGTAGTCATTGAACATGGCCGGGACATCAGTCGGCGCGCCGCCCCCGCCGTTGATGCGGTTCAGCTCATCCGCCGCCGCCAGCCATGCGTCGCCGCCCAGTGCATCGGATTGGAGCAGGCCCGGGATGCCCTCGGCGAGCATCGCCTGGCGTTGCGTCGCTGTCAGGCCAATCTGCCGGCCGCCCTGGAAAAAGATGTGGCGGATGCGGCGCTCCAGCGCGTCGAGACGACCCTCCACCTGGTCGTAGGTGAGGCCGGTCGTTTGCACCCTCATGCCGCAGTTCACGTCCGTGCCGACGGCCTGCGGTACGGCCACGCCGCGCGTCTTCAGCGTCGTGCCGATCGGGATGCCCGCGCCGCGGTGGAAGTCCGAGGAGAGCGACACCGCCTCCAGATAGGCGTCGCCGTCGAACAGCTCGGGCGCCGCCTCGCGCATCCGGGCGATCGTCTCCCGAAGCTCAAGCAGGCCGAGCAACTCGTCGACTGCGGCGCGCTCGATCGGCACGCCGTCGTTGGCGAAGATCCGCACCGGAATGCCGTAATCGTTGGGCAGTTCGAGCCGGTTGGCGTCCAGCCGCCGCAGCCGATAGTCAGTTTTGCGATGGTTCGTCATAGCGTTTCCTGCGGGCGTCGCACCCGATCACGAGCCCCAAATATCATCAATATCCACCAGGAGCAGCGCGACCGCGCAGTCGCTGTCCCAGAGACGTAGCGCGTAGCCTGTGTAGACGCCGACCTGACGCTCGCTACACGAGAGCAGGATGCTCAGGCCGAAATGCCGCGGCGTACCCGAGCCGATGTCGGCCAGTACCGCGTCGACGTCCAGCGGCAGCCACGTGATCGCGACGAAGCCGAGACAGACGCGGTAGGCATAGGTACCATGCGCATACAAACCACCCCACAGACCGAACGAAACGACCGCGCTGCGCATCTGCGTCATCCGGTACAGGAAGGCGATCTGCCCGATCGCGGGAGTGATGCCTGCCACGATGGCGTCCGCGATCGTATTGTTATCGTTCCCTTGAACCATAGCGTTCTCTTGCGTTCTCTTGCGTTTTATACCACCTGCTCCCACACGATAGTGCGCCCGCGCTCCAGTAAACGGCAATTTCGCGGGCGCGCGGTGGCGGGCTCACCAGGCACCCGCTTGAATGCCACAAGCCCGTTCGAGTAGATGCTGTTGATCTGCTTGACCCAGCGACCCTTCACTCGTACGATGTCTCCCTTCCGAAAGCCCGCCAGCTCCTCGTGTACCTGATAGCGCACGCGTCCCAAGCCCTTGCGCGGGAGATCGTGAAACTGCCTCCTGGTCTGCCGGGGCCGGAAAGCGATCCGGTAGGTGTTGGGACAGTCAGGGGTGACTATCTCACCACTCCCGAGCGTGGCAACACACAACGCGTCAGCCGTATGCGTCTTTGCCAGCCCCCTTCGTTTCCGAAAAGCGCTGGTCTCGTAGCCGAACACCGTCGTGAGTGGGACGGTCGCACCGAGGGTCGTATAGAGATACGTTTTGCCCTGCATACTCCGCTGGGCGATCTGGTCGAACTGCCCGCTCACACCAGTCACTTTCAGGGTGATTGTACTGGCGTGAACCTTCTCGTGACAGCGTTCGCACAGCGTCAACAGGTTGGCGAGCGTGTCCTTGCCGCCATGCTCGCGGTAGACGATGTGGTGCGCCTCCAGTCGGCAATTGCGCGTGCCGCAGTGCCGGCAGGTATACCTATCCCGCATCAGGCAGGCGATCCGCAGGTTCTCATCCAGCCGGTTCGGGTCCTGGTAGCGGCTGCCACGGAGCGTCGAGTCGTTCAGCCGTGCAATGTCGACCTGCACGTCCTCGGCCACGATCTGGCTGATCGGCAGCGGAAGCTGACGCACCACCCGGATCACTTCCTCCACATTGGTTTTGATGCTGGAAGGCAGCCGCCCGCTTCGTTTGCTGGATGCCCGGTTGAGAAAGCGCGCTGGCCGGTACCATTTGCGCAACCGCCGGCTGCGGCGGTGCGCGCGGCGGGTGTCGAGCTTGTCTTTCACATCGCGGCGGTGGTGGATCTCGGCGGCCAGCAGGACTGCTCCGTTACCGACACAACTGATGCCCGTCACGCTGCTGCCCTTGTCGATCCCGACCACCACCGCCTGCACCTGCCCCTCACATTGCCACCCTAGCTGGATCGTGAAAGGCGTGTGGGCGACCACGCGTGCCTTGCCCGCCCGCAGCAGCTTGCGCGCTTTGGCAGGGGTACAGGGCATCAATGGGGTGCCGTCCTGGTTGCGAACAAAGACCTTCATGTGGCTGTAAGCCCTCCTTGCGGAGTGAGATGCTCCTCGCGAGTGTTCAATGGGCTTGTCGTGCTTCGGTCACCTTCACCTTTCGGCTACCCTTAAACCGAAGCCACAGAGCTACAGACTGGAACAACATCCGTAGGTGTGTTGACCCATCGAACTGCTCCCCGTGCGGGGCCGCTGGTAGTTCCATCAGTCCCATGTGATAAAACACATGACTTTTAGGAACTATCGATCAGCCACATCCAGAAGCGGATACCGCACTCCAGGGAGGCTGCGGACAGCGCGCGCTGCGCGCTGGTGATCTGCTGCATCAGTGCGCGCATATTATACCCCCGCTTGGCCAAAGGCAATCGCGGCTGCCCGCGCCTCGGCCAGCTCCGCCTCGCTGAGCTGCCAGCCGCAGCGGGCCAGCACCAGCGCCACCTGGCCGCGAATAGTCGCGCGCTCCTCGGGCGTGATGATCATGCCGGTCACGTGCGCGACCGCCTCAATCGCACCTTCGACCGTCGACCGGTAGAGATATTTGTGACTTGTAACGCGCTGCGCAACGGCGATCGTCAACTCGTGGACAACCGGAACGGGCTGTGTTGCTGGCTGGGTGGTCATCAAAATCGCGCGCGGAGACCGTCGCGTTTACGCGGCTTTAAGCGCGCTCCTCCTTCCTCGTTGCATAGGCGTAGCCATCGACACGCTGGATAACCTGACAATGGCGGTGGCTAATCCCCTGTACCAGGCCAGACGCAGTAGTGATATTGAACTTGCCGCTTGTGCGGATGCTGACCCGCCCTACGTGCGTACCAGCATATTTGCCTTTTGGCACCACTGCTTTCACCAGATCGCCGGTCTTGAATCCGAACCAGCGCTTCTGGCGTGGCACATGCCTCCTTGGGAAGCCGAACTCGTCCGTCCGGCACATCTGTCTACTCCCGTGTCCTTTGGCGGCGATCAGCAGCACGGATGTGACTGCCACGCGCAGATTGTCGGGTGTGGAGGCTCCCACACAGGCGGCGTCGAGAAAGTGCGCTTTGGAAAGGTTCAGCCGTGCCCGATTGTAGCGCGTGCGCCCGCCACTTCCGACCTCGATAGGCAGGCCAGTCATGAGAAGCCGCCGGTAGAGCGCAAGGCGGGTCGCGTTCACCACAGCGGCGTCCTTGAGGGGTGCGCGGGCCTGGGCCTGCACCTCTGGGTGTCCAAATTCCTCCGCGGTGCGGTTGCCCTTGGCCTGGTTACAGTCGTGGCAGGCCAGTGCCAGGTTGCTTACCCGATCGGAGCCGCCGCGATCCCTGGGCATCACGTGGTCGATCTCGAACGGTACGTTCTCAGTCCCGCAGTAGGCGCAGCGGCGGCCCCACTTCTCAAGCAAATAGGCGCGTACCTCCCAGCCGAGCAACTCCCCGCGCTGGTACTCGACCCCGCTGATTTCGGGGTTCTGCATGAGCTGCGTGTCGAACTTCGCCAGTTCGACAGAGAGTGCCGTAACCGGGCAGAAGCGCCGGAGCCGATTGACCCAGTTTTCGGTCGTGAGAACCCGGTGCAGCAGGCTTGGCGCGAGCCAGCCTTTGGGCCTGCGCCGGTTGTCGAAACGAGCGGGCCGGTAGCGGGTCTTACGTTGCCTGCGCGAGCGGCGGATACCCCTGCGAGCCAGCAGCGCGTCGCGGATAGCCTGCCCCCGGTGTGTCAGTTCGGCGGCGAACACCACCCGCCCTGTCCCCTCCTGCACGACGGCGATGCCGGTGGTCTTGCTCCCCGGATCAAGTTTCAGGCAGTGCGTAGCAACCACCGACTCGGCCCGTGTCCGGTCCTTCAGTTTGATCGTCAACGGGAACATGCGCCAGACCGCCGCGCGGCCCTTCTTCAAAAGCTCTCTGGCCCTGGCCTCGTGGCAGGGGTCAAGCGGCGCTCCATTGCTTGAGATCACAAAGACCATTTGCGTCGTTCCTTTGCCCCGTTACCGGGGCCGCTCCCTTTTCAGGGGTAAGGTGGGCCTCGCCCATGCGCTTCCGGCTTGTCGTGCCCGCCAGATGCCTGCCTTACCCCAGCAGGGCGTTCTGACGGGCGATAGAGCGACGGCCTGGCCCGCGCAGCCGTCGGTATCCTGACCGGAAGGGCGTAGCTCCAGAGGAGCTTGGGCTGGTCAACGTGGGCTTGAGTCTCGGCTCAAGCCGGCGTGTGAACGCGCCAGTTGTTGACCGGTAACGTCCTTCGGCAGTATCTTTACAAAAGTATCATAACTTGTTTGTATAATATCATATTATGATACTTTTGTAAAGTAGATGTTGGGGCGTTCGCGCGCACGCAAGCACGACCAACCCGCCTCGGCCGCGACCGCAGGCGATTGACCATCGTGCGTAAGCGCGCCGGGTACTATTGTTCCGGGCGCCGCGCGGCCTCGGGGTGGTGTTGGTGCCACTCCTGGTTCGCGCGGTACGCGCGCACAGCCGAGCGCACGCCGAACCAGAGGACTGCCGCACAGACGACCGCGGGGATAACGCTGCCTGAGGTGATGCTGAGAATCGTGCCTGCCAGCGAGCCGCCGACCCACAGCAGGTAGAGTTTGAGCACCGCGAACTCGGTGTCCTCGTGGATCTCGGGATCGTCGCTCATATACTGGCGCATCAGCGCGCGCGGATCGGTGATCAGTGAGTAGATGCCAAAGCCGGCGACTCCCACTACGAATCCGCCGAATGCGAGAATAACCGTCCAGCGCGCGAGTGTCTGAAACCAGGGGAGATCCGTGACGCCCAACCGGTAGATCCCAAGATAGCAGAGCAGGCCGGCCGTCGCGGCGCCGGTCATCGCCAGCATCACCCGCGCCATCGGCCAGAACAGTTCTTTGAAGCGCTGCTTGAAGCGGCCGGGCGCGCCCAGCGACGCGGCCTTGGCCACGACGCCGATGAGGAGCAGCGGCAAGATAATCAGCGCCGAGATCACGTTTTCCAAATTCAGCCAGGGTGGAATCGCGCAGCCTTTCACGTACGGATGTGCTGATGATACCACGAGTATCGCGCTGCCGCAATGCACAGCGTCAGGAGGCCAAGGACGCGCGCAGCGCGTGCAGGCGTGTCAGGAGCGCCTCAAGGCACGCGATCGCGGTGTCTAGCTGAGCTGGCGACGGCTCGGACGCCTGCGACAGCGTTTCGCCGATCCGCAACTCGCGCAGCTCGGGGTCGCGCGCGGGCCGCGTGACGATCGTCAGCGCCACCTCCGGCGCGCCGCCGCCGGCAGCCGGAATCCGCGCGCGGGTGGTCAGCGTGGCGGCCTGCTCGGCCTGGTCTGCCCGGTAATTGCGGCCCCGATCGTAGGAGCGTTTGATGGCAGCCAGGCTGCGCTGGCTCACGGGATAGTAGCCCGCGGCGCGTGCCACCCATGCCTGGGCAATGTCCATCTGGCCGCTGTGCGCGGCCAGCCGCGCGTTGGTCAGGCACTTGCGCTGCTCGGCGCGCCGCGCTTTGTCGGACGCGCCGGCCGGGAGCTGTCTCACCGGGTGAATACCTGCGGCCAGGCGCTGCCGGCGCTCGGGAGTTACGACGGCGATCTCGTCCTGTTGCAGATCGGGAGGGATGATGATTGCGGTCATACAACGTCCTCGACCAGGTTGAGCGTCGCCTCGATTGCCAGTGCCGCCGTGCGCAGGCGTGCGATGATCTCGGTCAGGCTGATCGCAAGCACACGGCGCTGGTAGGAGCGGTACGGACTGTCGGTGTCTTTCTCCAGGAAGTACAGCAGGCCGCCGGCGATCCCGGAGAGGTCTTTGTCGATACGCGGAGAAGTCGCGATAGGTGCGCACGCGCTGCGCAGCGCCTGCCGCGTCGCCTTATCCAGGCCAAAATACACTGGTTGCGAGCCCGCAAGGCTCGGCAGCCCGAGTAGTGCGGCCTGAAAAGCGTCGAAAGGGCATGGGCTGTGAGGCCGGTCGGTGAGGTAACGCCCGCAGCGCTTGCAGAACGGGACGCCGGCCGCCTCGCAGAGCTGCGCCGCAAAGCGGGCGCGGAAGCCTTCTTGCTGGTAGCCGCGGCCGCCGCGAGTTTTGATGTACTCCTCGGCAGCTTTGCGGAGCGCCTCGCCGAGGTCGGCGAACTGGAGCAGCGCGCGGGCCGCCGCGAGCGGGCGCCGCACGCCGGGCCAGTTGGTCCGGTCGTTGGCAACCTCGATAGTCTCGGGGTTGGCCGCAACAAACTGCTGCGCGAGCGCGGAGACGGTGGTTGGCTTGGACGTTCGGGTTGGCAATGCCATCTCCCTGACAAAGGTATCATAACCTGATATGCAAGAGTATATCATGCTTTTTAGTTATGTCAAGTAAGAGTGCGAGACTATCCCACGATAGCCGCCGCGCGTGCGTCACTGTGTCCCTGGCTCAGACGGCATCTCGCTCGGGATGTCCTACGACATAGACCGTCGACGTCCCGAGCGACACTCCCTGCTCGGAGGTTTGTGGCTCCTGCTCGATGCTCAGCAGCAGCCAGCCGCGCCGGAACAGCAGG
Organism: Kouleothrix sp. 19917; assembly: GCF_057073505.1. Taxonomy (NCBI): domain Bacteria; kingdom Bacillati; phylum Chloroflexota; class Chloroflexia; order Chloroflexales; family Roseiflexaceae; genus Kouleothrix; species Kouleothrix sp. 19917. Next base: position 371,115 of record NZ_CP097100.1, on the reverse strand, counting down.
TTGACGTTCTCGCCGCGATCGCTCCGCACCCGCCGCACGGTCTGAATGGCCTGTAGCTGGAGCACGCCGCTTAGCACCGCCGGCGAGGGCACGGCGGGGTTGGCCTCGACGGCGCCCGAGCGCATCAGGTCGCCAATAAGCGCCGCCGCGCCGCCGACCAGGTCGACGCCGGTGTAGCGCGGCAGGCCGCGGGGGCCTGTTTGCGGGGCTATGACGTGCCAGAGCGCTGGCCGCGGCTCAGGCTGAAAAACGTGATCGTAGTGTTCGGCAAGAAATGCTGCCGCGGCCGTTCCCCTGGCCAGATCAAGCTCGGTCGCCCGGCCGTCGGAGAGCGCGTAGATCCGGCTGCCCGGCACATCAAGCGGCGCGAATGTACTGAAGCACGGAGCCAATGCTGGAATACGCGCAACGAGCTGGCTGCGCAACGCGGCCTGGCTGTCCGCCAAGAGCGTCTGCGCGCCGCTGGTGGTGTGGATCGTCAGCGTATAGGCGGCATCGGTTGGCACATCAGTCTCCATCAAGTGGTTCTTTCAGAGTGGCCTATGGGCCTGCGCCTCAACCCGCCATTCGCAATGCGGGCATACTGTGCCGGGCAGCACCTTCTCGAAGGTGTTGCCGCGATCGGCGTCGGCCTTGCCGTCCTCGCCGACCGTGCATCCGACGATCTCGCCGCCGGATAGAATGAGATAGTGCGCTGTGCGCGTGTCGCTATCCTCCAGGCGGTCCGCGAGCGCCTGGAGGGCGTGTCGCGCTTCCAGGTCGAGACTGATCGCGCCGTCGATCGCCGCGCAGAGCCGCGCGATTGCATCAGACGGCAGGGCGCCGCGCAGCGCGTCGATCTCACGTGGGGTTAGCACGGCTGTTGATGTGCTCAAAATCGTTCCTTTCGGGCGGCTTAGCGCCCGAGCTGGACAAGCGCCTCGCGGCGCGCCTGGCGGTCCGCGATCGCACGGGCGGCGTGCTCCAGTTCGCGGCGCGCGTCCGTGCGCGTGCCGCGCTTCAGCCGGTAGATGATGTTCTTTGCCTGCCCAATGCAGACCATCGGAAAGTCGTGCGGCGGGACCTCGCGGATTGCGGCGAGAACTTCGCCAAACACCGCGTTGCACGCCTCGCCCGCGTCCAGCACGTGGATAACGGTGACCAACGCCAGCGCGCGGTCGTACGGGTCGGCCTCGGCGCGCGCCTCGACGAGCAGCGTGTCAAGCGCGCTCTGCCGCTCGGCGTCCGGCAATTGACCGGCGATCTGCGCCAGCGCGACGTAGCGTTCGTCCGCCGTGCAACGCAGCACCAGGTCCCGCAGCGAGCGCAACAGCTCCGCCCGCGCCGCCTCGTCGGCGATGTGCTCTGCCAACCGCGCGACCTGCCGCGACCAGACCGCGCGCCGGTCGTCGTGCGGGTCCTGCTCCGCAATCAGCGCCACGCATGCCCGCAGCCGCTCGATGAGCACGTCCTGCTCGTCGCGATGTCGCCGTGCCGCCTGGTAGGTCGCGCGGTATGTACTGCTGCTCGGGGCTGTTGCAAGCCGCTCATCACCGGTTCCGATCTCTTGCTTGACAATAGTATCATATAATGTTACAATAATACCATCTTATGATACTATTGTCAAGTAGCGGTCGAGGCCGCTGGAACGTTCGACATCCCGGAGCAGGCGCCATCATGCTTTCATCGACACACGCGATCAACCATACCGGCGTGCTCGCTGCACAGGAGGAACAATCAATGCCCCGGCTACAGCCTGAAGATGTGAGCGGCGAACTCCACCGCATTGCCCGGATGCCCATAGCAGGCGCCAGCGCCACGATGGGCGATGCAGAAGCCGAGCAGGAGCGCGCGAACGCGCTGGGCCGAATCCTTGACCTGATCCCGCCGGACCTTCTCCCGGCCGCGATAGCCCTGCTCGCGACGCTGCCGCCGGCGGTACGCAGCCGCCTGATGGAGCGCTATGTCGATCGCGCACGGAAGGCCGCAGCGCCAGCGATCCTGGACGCTGTGCTGGCGGTTTCCGACGCGGGCGCACGTATGGAGCTGCTGGAGGAGCTTGCACGCAAGCTCCCACGCCAAAGCATCGAGACTGCCGCGGAGGCCGCGCGCGCGGCGCTCCCGGCAGTAGAGCGTACTGGTGAAGACGCCGAGGCTGAGAACGCCGCGCTATTCCAGCGGCACCGGGTCGCCGATGTGCTGCTCGTGCTGGCGCGGCGCGCCGACGTGCCCGAGCTGAGACTCCGGCTCGCGCGAGAGGCGCGCGACCTGGCACTCACAACGCCGCTTCTGCTCGGCTCGTGGCAACTCCGCGCGCTCACCCGCGCCAGCCTGTTGCTGCCTCCTGATGAGCGCACGGCGCTCCAGGACCTGACGATCGACATCGCGCTGCACGGCGAATTCGAGACGGCGCGGCCCGAGTCGCAGGCGCTGCTGCTGTCGGTGATTGCCGGCAAGCTGTACGGCCCCGCGCGCCGCCGTATCCTGCGGCTGCTTCCGCAGTTTGAGGCCGATCACCAGATGCAGATACGCGCTGGCCTTGCCGACCGCGGCGCGCTGTAGCTGACACAAGAGAGAGCACAACTATGCAGATTCTTCGCGTGACCAGCGACCGCTACCGCCGCAGCTACATCTGGCACAGCGGCGATTTTATCCCAGCCCTCAGCTACATCGTCACGGTCGCGCCCGACGGCCGCGTGAGCTTCGAGACGCCCTCGCTACGCAACGCCAGCCGGGAGGATCTGGACGTGGTCATCGAGCTGCTCCAGGAGTGCCGCCGCGAGGCCGAACGGATCGCGCACGGCGAGGTGAGCTTTCTGAGCACGGCGGAGGCCGAGGCGTGGCTTGCTGCCTACCGCGCTGAGCTTCAGCAGACTGATGCCGCCGCGGCAAACACGCTCCTGAGCGGCGGCGCGCACGCGCTGACCCCCCGCGACGTGCTGCGCGACCTGGATCAGGCAATCGGCCAGTTCGGCGAGTACACGCTCGTTGACAAAGGCGCGCACGAGATCATGGACATCGCGCCGATCGCCCGCGCCCTGCGCGAGATGGAGGCGCCGATAGCAGCGCAGTTCCTGGCCGACCTGCTCGCGCACGAGCACGGCGGCAGCGTTGTATCGGCCGTCCTCGGCGACCTGGACGGCGCGCCCGAAGCGTGGTGGGACGCGCTGATGGCTGCGTGGCCGGGGCTACAAGAATGTTACTAGGCGGTACATACCGCACCGGAGTACACATGGCACGACAATCGAAAAAAGCTGCCCCAACAAACAGCAGGATCACATGGATGCTTCCGAACACGCCGCGGGTGCTGCTCGCGATCGCGCAGCTTCTCGCGCTACCGAACCTTGAATCGGTCGACGTCAGGCGCAGCGACGACGGCTGGGCGGTGACCGTGACCGTCCACAAGCCGCCTGGCTGCCAGCGGCTGTCGCAGCGGATCATCTCCGGGGCGCTGGCGGCGTCCGACCACCCGCTCGTCGGGACGGTGGTGACGGCGGTGCGCCCGATGAAACCGGCCGAGCTGGAGGCCGAGGGATGGTCCGGCCAGGTCGAGGCGGTGGACTTTTCCAGCGGCGCGCTGCTCTACGCTGCCAGCGAACCCCTTCGCAGCGCGCCCGGCGTGCTGGTCGCGCGGGTATTCGACGAGACCTTTGACCTGCTGCCGCCGCAGGCGGCGCAGGCCGTGTGAGGACATTATGAACCTGGCACCGCGACAGATCGAGCGCTTCCTGGCCGCGCTCACGGCGCTCACGCGCCAGCATGGCATCGTCATGAGCGGCCCGCAGATGGAACTCTACGCGCTGACTGACGGCCAGCGCGAGCGCAGCGAGCGCTACACGCTGGACCCCGCCAGCGGCTCGGTCGAGCTGCCCCTGCACGCCACCGATCAGCCCCTCGATCGCGCTGCCGATCTGATGGAGGGGGCTGCCGACGGCCCGCAGATGCTCTACGGGGCCACGTTTACGACCACGCTCGTTCATGCCGGCTATCAGACCGATGCCGAGATCACCGCGATCGTGGGCGGGCGCGCACGCCACGAGCGGTTTGGCGTCTCTCGTGGTTTGAGCCCCGAGGCGACCGAGCAGCTCGCGCAGCTCCTGCGGGCCCTGGCGATGCGGCCGGAGCTGATCGGCGCTGCGCACGCCGCGATCGCGGCGCAGGACGGCGCACAGGAGGCGCTCACGCCGCGTTTTCCGCTGACGGTGGCCGGCTGGATCGACTGCGCCGCTGACGGCGGCCGGCAGGTTCTCGCGGTGCGCTACCGGATGTTCGCCACGGACGAGAGCGAGACCGCCACCGCCGCGCGAAGCGCGGTCGCCCAACACGACCCGAGCGCGGTGTGGCTTGTGGGGCCGCGCCTCGCCACCGCCGCGGAGGAGGAAGCGGAGGCCGCCGCGCGAGACACGGACCGGCCCGGCCTCGCCACACTCACCCTGATCGTCCCACCTTGTACCGAAGAGGTTACTCATGGCTAACGCACTCGTCCCCCACGTCCTACACGTTGGGGAATCACACCACCCGTGGCAGGCGCCGCCGATCGAGCGCCTGGAGGTCCTCGGCGACACGCCCGATGGCGTGCGCGTCGTGCCGGGCACGCTGCCGGCGGTGACCCCGCGCCCGGGCCAGCGCGTCGTCAACCGGCCCGATCACCTGGTCGTCTGCCTCCCAGACGAAGCGGCCTGGGTCGAGGTCCAGGCCGCGAGAGCGCTTCATCAGACCACGCTCGACGCGCTGGCGGCGGCGCTGCGCGACTATGGCCGCTATGACGAGCGCCTGGCCGCGTCGCAGGGCGGTTCCAACCCACTGACTCCGACCGTCGTTCATGCCTGGCTGCCGCCCGACCGGTATTATGCGCCGACGTTTTTTTGGGACGGCGCCGTCCCCGAGATTGTGCGGAAGCGCGCCGAGGCACACACGCCGAAGCGGGTTTCGAGCGGCGGCGTGTACCTGATGCAGACGCACTGCTATCTGTGTCCGGATGACGCGGCTTGGAAGCATATCGCCGGCCTGTACCAGGCGGCCGTGAGCGCGGCCGCTGCCTGGCATGCCTTGCGCGCGCGTCTGGGGACGTACGCCGAGGCGCGGATCGATGGACGCTGGTCGGCGCGGGACACTCAGGTACGCACATGAGCAATCGAGCAGTGGACCGGCGGCCCCTGGTCATTTTAGCGCTTGAGGCGCAGGGCTTACGCATTACATTTGTGCTACTCCTGCGGATTATTATGGAGGACTTTCAGGACATAGGCATCGTCCCACCCTGCACGCAACCGCTTTTGACGGAGGCTGGTTTTCAGTGATGTTTCTTGTCGGAGTAGATTGAGCACCAGATGACGAATGATTGCCAGATTATGGGCTGAATGCCCGATACGCACGCGGCTTTCATCTGCAGCAAACACCACATCGAGCACCCAATGAACCGGATTCTCAATGCCCCAGTGATTTCGAATAGCATAGGCCACGCGCTCGGCACCACTCGGCAAGCTCGAGATATACTGGCGTGTCTCGACGCTGGTACACCCATTGCTGGTGCGCTCGGAGCGCACCATCGCCACCGAGCGCAACTGGCTCCAGCGCCCACGATCGCGGATCGGGGCAAGATCGTCAGTACTCCAGTACTCGCGCACTTCCCGACGCCCATGCGCTTCGCAGATCGTCTGACAATAGTCGAAGCGTGTAGGATCGAGCTCCGCTTCCTCTACCTGCCGAAAGAGACACGCGACATCCTCTGCCAAATGGCCTTGATTGCCTTTGCAGGCCAACACATAGTCGGCACCTTGGGCGACAATCTGCTCGGCAATCGCCACCTGACAACCCATGGCGTCAATTGTAACAATGCAATCTTCGAGGTCAAGTAAATCGAGCAGAACAGGAATGGCGGTGATCTCGTTCGATTTGGTATCGACACGCACTTGACCAAGCACCAGACGATTGGCGGTCGACCAGGCACTGACGATATGCAAGGGCGACAAATCAATCGCACGGTCGTGAGTACGCCGCTCGGTCTTGCCATCAATGGCCACCACATCACCTGGAAGCTTCAGGCGGATCGCATCGACCCAGGCGAGAAAGGCAGACTGAAACGCACGCGGGTCAAGGTGGGTAAAGACTCGACCGAAGGTGTCATGGGAGGGGATGCCATTGGGAAGGTCGAGGAACTGCTGGAGAAAGGCGTGTTTCGCGCGTCCGTATGCGGCGATATCAGTCCACCCGTCGGCATTGCTGATGACCGCACAAATTGCGATAGTGACAATATCAATCAGCTTGTGGTGTTTGCAGCGGTCGATGCGCGGATCTGGGAGGGTGTCAAAATGAGCACTCAACGTTGTCGCGTGTTGCATCAGTGATAGGCTCCATTTCTCATTATCAGTGTACGCTCAGAGCAGGTATTCTACCACGCGAGCGGAAACACCGAACTGCCAGACGATCACGAGCGTTGGAGCACAGATGACGTCACTTACAGAACAGAAGAGGGTATTACAGCGTATTATCCTTTCTTGTCGTAATCTAATTACTTTGTGCTCGATTTATAATGCGTAAGCCCTGGTATGGTGTGCTTTTTTCTGTGAAGATTTTCAAGTCGTTGTCGGCTCCTAGCCCATCAAGGGGGATGTCGAGGTAGATGAGCCGCTGGTCATAACTCGTACCTGTTCCCTATGGACTATAAACACGCCCCACCGACATCTTCAGGGCTAAATAATCGAATAAACGTAATTTGCTCAACATACCCTCTTGTTTTACTATGTCTTTGTGGTGACGTCAATATCACCATAGGAATGCTGCTCACAGACACGAACGTACTTGTATACTCCTTCTTTTGGCGGGCAGTTATATAAAGGCATAATACCACCCCGAATAGTCAGTTATTCGATGCCTAGCGTCTCATAACACCATTCTTGCGCCTCGCTAATACTCTTTAGTGCGCTGGTAGAGTGCATTCTTCCTGCGGAGCGACACATCAATATCGCAGTGAGCCGGTTAACGGCAACACGGTAGTGGCGCAATCTAGACTGATGCAAGACATCCAGTTCGTTCGAGTTGCCGATTGTAGTGATCGATGAACAGCCGGATGCGAACCTCATGCCAGTGTTCATCTTTACTGAAAGAGAGTGTCCGGCGCACAAGATTGGCACACCGTTGCCGCAACGTATTATTGAGGCGTTCGACGTGCGCCGTTTCGCCAGTCTCTTTACCGACCGAACGGTGACGCTGAGAAGGCAATACCAGCGCATATGGCTCCCAGAAATCGCTGTAACAGATCGCACGTTTGCGATAGTCAGCTGGCAGTGAAGCCCAGAGCTTGCGGCAGGTTGTTGCCGAGCGATCGCCTAGCACAAATCCGACAATCCGGCGCGTTTGGCGTTCCAAGGCAATCCAAATCCACTGTTGATTGGCTTTACGGCCCACAAATGACCAGAGCTCATCAAGCTCCAGGATCGGACGCTCTTGCAATGGTCGAATCGTCTGAGCAATCGGTGACAGAGTTTTTTTTCAGAAGCGCAGCAATCGTATTGCGGCTCATTCGGACAGTACGGGCGATCGCACGTTGTGACAAGCGTTCCAGCTGGAGTTTCTCAATAGTGGCACGTCGGTGCGCTCGCTCCTGCTCCTTTGTGTCAAGCGTGCCATAGAAATTGCAGGCTTTACAATGGCACTTCTGTTGGCCAGTGGGCGTGCGCCCATTTTTGCGAAGATCGGTGGAGCCACAGCGGCGACAGGTAATCGCGATCATATAATCTCCTGGATCTCTTGTTTTTCTTAATCGCCATACTACCATACATCAGTTCGCATAGAGCCACTACCCCTTTCGCGTGGCCCTCATAGTATACAGCATGGGGTCATCGTATTTTCTTTAGGAAAATATACATCTAAGCCTGAAGCGGCATTTTACCGCATTCAGATGCGCTCGACGTCTTGTCCTTAGCGCCTTTCCTCGTATGCATGTTCGCCCCCTTGCGTTGTCTCGTCCGAGAATCGCTGTCGGAGAATAAGTTTTCGTTATCCCTCATCCTGCTCGTCGCAGGTGTTCGCGTCGATCTCGGCCTAAGGTCGGCAGCGGACGTAACTGAGAGCGCGACCACTGCCGCTCCTTCGAGAATTGGTAGCGGCCCAGAGATTGATATGTTTCCAGCCCAGCGGCGAGAGATGCTCCAGGAGTTGCGCCTCGATCAGTTTTCCCTGGATGGCCTAGTACGTTTCGAGCGCCTTGGCCAGCTCGACCCTATTCCACGCCAATCGCCCGAGGAACCAGGCCCGATCGCGTGGGAAGAGGCCCAGGCTGTGCTCGACGCCGGCGCGGGCGTCGACAATAAAAAGACGATGCCGCATAAGGAAGCTACTTCCAGCAAGCCAGCTCGCTTACCCTGAGTCGATGTCAGAAAGCAGCCGCGCTACCCGAGAGACGAGGTCAGCGTACGCGAACGGCTTCGTTATAAAGTCCGTGGCTCCAGCAGCTATGCCACGCTCGCGGGCACCTTCCTCTCCGCGAGCAGTAAGGAAGATCACCGGCCTGGTGTCGCCGGCGGCGCGCCGGTCCTGGCACAGACTGATGTCGTCGCTACGTGCAGTTGTGCCGCACCACGAGCGCGCGGCCCGCCCCACAAGCACCAGGCCATTCGTCCCAGGCAGGATGCGATCCAGCAACCGCAGATGGAAGGGCTGGGGCTGGATCCGCTTCACTCCTTGTGGGCCAGGCTATGAACAACGGTCAGGCTACTTTGCGGCTTCGGGCAGCTGACCGTGCCGGGCGATCTCCGCAGCACACCATGCCTGAGCGTCCTCCATCCATCGAAACACGTAGGGGGCCATCCGCCGCGCCTGAGTAGTGCCAAGCGGCTCGATTGCCGCGATCCACTCAGCCCCACTTACCCACCGCGCTACCACGCCGCGCCAGCCATTGCGACTTGCTTCCCATTGTTTCGTATCGGGGTTGTACCGCCAGTCCATCGACACCCCTCCTGCCATCCTCGACCGCCGATCAACGTTGCACCGCATGATAATACCGTTCCTGCGGGGCGGTGCGGGGTAAGAGCAGAGCACCGGATCTGAAAAGGGTGGTGAATGACAGATATTGACATCTGTCATTCCATAGTCTATACTCCGCTCATCTCGATCGGGCGGCTGCGCCGCTCAAGCGAACGTGCAAGGAGGATAGTATGCAAACACGCACACTTGGCGCCACCGGCCCGCGTGTCTGCGCGCTTGGCCTGGGCTGTATGGGCATGTCCGACCTCTACGGTCCCGCCGATGAGGCCGAGAGCATCGCCACGATCCAAGCCGCACTCGATGCCGGCATTACACTGCTCGATACCGGCGACTGGTACGGCATGGGCCACAACGAGTTGTTGCTGCGCGAGGCCTTGCGGGGCCGCAATCGCGAGCAGGTCGTGCTCAGCGTCAAGTTCGGGGTGCTGCGCGACCCCGGCGGCCAGGTCCTCGGCACCGACGGCCGTCCCGCGGCAGTAAAGGCCTTCCTGGCCTACACGCTGCGCCGCCTGGGGACGGACTATGTGGACATCTACCGTCCCGCCCGCGTCGACCCCGCCGTGCCGATTGAGGAAACCGTCGGAGCGATTGCCGACATGGTGCAGGCAGGCTACGTCCGGCATGTTGGGCTCTCGGAGGCTGGCGCCGACACGCTGCGCCGCGCCCACGCCGTGCATCCGATCGCCGATGTGCAGATCGAGTACTCGCTGGTTTCACGCGGCATCGAGACCGAGATCCTGCCAACCTGTCGCACGTTGGGCATCGGCGTGACCGCCTACGGCGTGCTCTCGCGCGGCCTGATCAGCGGCCACTGGTCCAAAGAGCGCGCCGCGTCCGACTTCCGCAGCCACCTGCCGCGCTTCAGCGGCGCGAACCTCGACCGCAACCTGGCGCTGGTCGAGGCGCTGCGCGCGGTCGCAACGGCAAAGCGAGCAACCGTCGCGCAGATTGCGATCGGCTGGGCGCTGTCGCGCGGGGACGACATCGTGCCGCTCGTGGGGGCGCGACGGCGCGAGAGGCTGGCCGAGGCGCTGGGCGCCCTCGACCTCAAGCTGACGGCCGACGACCTGGCGCAGATCGAGCAGGCGGTGCCGCCGGATGCGGTGGCCGGCGAGCGCTACCCCAGCGCCCAGATGGCCGTCCTCGACAGCGAGCGTGGCCGAGGTGGCGCGGCATGACCGAGACAGCCCTCACCCCCGACCGAATCCTGGACGCGGCGGAGGATGTCCTGCGTCGCTTCGGGCCGGCCAAGGCGACGGTCGTCGATGTCGCCCAGGCGCTCGGCGTCAGCCACGGCAGCGTCTACCGCCACTTTCCGAGCAAGGCGGCCCTGCGCGACGCGGTGACCGCGCGCTGGCTCGCGCGCATCGCGGCGCCGCTGGCGGACGTGGCGGCCGAGGAGCGCCCGGCATCGGAGCGCTTGCGGCGCTGGCTCGACCTCCTGATCGCATCCAAGCGGCGGCTGGCGCGCGAGGACCCCGAGCTGTTCGCTACCTACCTGGCGCTCGCCGCGGAGGCGCGGGCTGTAGTCCAGGCGCATGTCGACCACCTTGTGGGACAGCTCGCCCAGATCATCGCCGACGGGGTCGCACGGGGCGAATTTACGACTGTGGCCCCTGCCGTCACGGCGCGGGCGGTATTCGACGCGACTGCCCGCTTCCACAACCCGGCCCACGCGCCGGAGTGGGCCGACCCGGGCATCGATGCCGCCTTCGAAGGCGTCTGGGCGCTCGTCCTGGGCGGGCTTGGTGCGCGCAGGGCCGGAGCTTGACCCCGCTCAGCCGGCTGAGCGGCTCAGAACGCGGCGACGGCTGGGATGACCTCGCGTCCAATCACCTCCAACGGCGCGAGCTCGTGGACATTCGGCAGGCTGAAGATGAAGTGCTGGATGCCCACGTCCGCAAGCGCACGGCAGGTCGCGATCAGGTCGGCGGCCGTCATGGCGCCGGGCGCCAGGTTGACCACGCCCAGCGCGGTGCGCTCGATGTCGTCGTATGGCCGGCCAACCTCGTCACAGTGCCGTTTCAAGACCTCCAGCTTCTGGCGGATGACTTCCGGCCCGGCGAAGGCGAACAGGTTGCAGGCATCGGCGTACTGGGCGACCAGGCGGAGCGTTTTCTTCTCCCCCGCTCCGCCAATCAGAATCGGCGGGCGCGGTTTGGTCAGCGGCTGTGGGTGGTTGAGGGTCTCGGCCAGCTGGTAGTGTTGACCGGTGTACGGCGCGACTGTTCCCGACCACATCTGTCTGGCGATCTGCAGCGCCTCCTCCAGCTGCTCGAAGCGTTGCTTGAGCGGCGGGAACGGCACGCCCAGCCCGCGCGCTTCGCGCTCGTACCAGCCCGCGCCGATGCCCAGGTAGGCGCGGCCGCCCGAGAGCACGTCGAGCGTCGAGACGGTTTTGACCAGGATGCCGGGGTAGCGGTAGATCACGCCGGTGACCATCGCGCCCAGCCGGGCGTGTTTGGTGACGCCCGCCAGATAGCTCAACGCGCTGTAGGCCTCCAACATCGGTTCCTCGGCCGAACCGACCCCCGCGATCTGGAAGTGGTGATCCATCACCCACAGGCTGGCGAAGCCGGCCTCGTCCGCCGTGCGTCCGATCTCCGCCAGGCGCATACCGAGCGCGTCGGGGTCACCTGGCCAGGTGAAGCTGGGGATCTGTAAGCCGATTTTCATGGTTTGGCTCCTTTAACTCGCTTGCCAGCGTCGTCGCACCGGCTGCCCATCGGCTCCATACACGGTAGAAAAGGCGCTCTCGACACTGAGCTCGAACAGGATGAAGTGCGCATCCCGAGAGAAGGACGTGACAGCATTCGCTACCTGGCGTACGGCTGGGTCTTCTACCAGCGCCGCGCGACCATCAACGCAGAACTCGTACAGCTCCCATGGCTCACTACCGGGATCAGTGACGGGACCATGCAGGACGTAACGGCCATCGCGGCGCAAATCGTCCCCCTTGGGTGAGGTAGGTTCCATGAAGACGAAGAGATGGTCGTCGCCAACGATCGGCCTGACCGGGTGTAAACGCGGCGCGCCATCCGTGCGAATCGTGGCCAGGTACGCCACCTTGTCGTGCAAGCGTTCTTTGCCAAAGGCGGCCAATTCAGGATCGGCCGCTGCGAAGAGATGCCAGCTCATTGTCATATCTCCTTATAGGTTTTTCCTTTGTGACCCGCGCCCGTCAGGGCGGCGACCGGCACCCTTGCGCGCGCACAGTACAACTACCCTCGCCAGGCCAGCGTCACCTGATTGAGCGCCTCGTTCTCCGCTGCTGTCAAGCAGAACGCGAGCGCTCCCGCATTGTCAGCTGCCTGCTTGCCGTTCTTCGCGCCCGGGATGGGCAGGACACGCTCGTTTTCAATCAACCACCGCAATGCCACCTGCGCCGGGCTTTTGGCGTAGCGCTCACCAATCTCACGCAACAGTGCCACAACTGGCGCTAGCGCGTCCAGCCCTCTCCCGCGAAAATACCCCATAAACCGCCGCAACCCCGTGGCCCGCGCCCCCGTTCCATACTTGCCGGTCAGCGCACCGCTCGCCAGCGGTTGGTAGGCGATCAGCGTGATCCCCAGCTCGCGGCAGGCGTCAAGAACGCCGTTTACCTCCACCTGGCGGTGCAACAGCGAATACTCGACCTGGTTGGAGGCCAGTGGAATACCGCGCCTGGCGAGCGCCGCGTGCGCGATCCGCATCTGCTCCGCCGAGTAGTTGCTCACGCCGACCGCCTTGACCTTGCCCGCCGCGACCGCATCCGCCATCAACTCCATCAGTTTCGGGATCGATACTCGGTTGGAGGGGAAGTGATGCTGGTACAGATCCACCCAACTCCGCCCCAGACGCGCCAGACTCGCGTCAAGCGCATGCGGCATATCTTCCGTGCGAGAAAACGGGCTGGGCGGGAACTTAGTGGCGATCAGCACATCCTTGCCGCGCGCCAGCTCGCCCAGACGACGTTCGGAGGCGCCGCCGCTGTACATCGCCGCGGTATCGAATAACGTCACGCCCGCCGCCACGCTCGCCTCGAACGCGCGCTGCTCTTCCTCGCGCCCGTGCGCGCCGCCATAGGCCAGCTTGGCCGGGGACAGGCGGGCCAACCCCGTCGGCTCGCCCCAGGTCATCGCTCCCACGCCAAGGCGGGGTACTTGGAGGGTGCTGCGGCCTAAGGGTGTTGTCAGCTTCATTCCTCCTCCTCAGCGCACCACTTTGACATTGAATAGCCCAGTTCCCAAGGCGCCCCACAGCCGCAGCCAGATCAGCAGCATCTCGGTGCCGCGCGCGGTGCTGATGTCGCCCAGGTCGATCACGTCGCTCCAGCCGAACTCACGCAGGATGTCTATGACATCCGCCTTCGCTTCCGCGTCGTTGCCGCTCATGAATACGCTGTGGTCACCCTGAGCCAGCTGCTGCGGGTGCGCCATCACAAAGGCGTTCATGGTGTTGAGGGTCTTGACCACCTTGATGTTGGGGAAGGCGCGCTGGATCTGCTCGCCCAACGAGTCGGTGTTGACGATGCTCAGTGACGGCGGCATGCCCTGCGAGAAATCCAGCTCTCTGGCGATGTCGATCAAGCACCTTGCCGTCGAGGTTAGCCGCACCAGCCAGGCTGAGCGCCTCCAGCGAGGCCGCGTCGTTCGTCGCGTTGATGACGACCGCGCCGAAGGCAGCGGCGTCGGCAAAGGTGCCGAGGCGGACCCGCGGGTGCTGCTGCTGCCAGATGTTGAAGGGTGGATTGCCGTAGACGTCGGGTTCGGTGCGGGCCAGGGTCTTGGCCACATCGCGGGTGCCGATGGTCACGTCGTGGCCAAGCTCGACCAGGCGGGCGCCGATCGTCCGGCCGACGCTGCCCGAGCCGAGGATACCGAGCTGCATGGCTTGCCTCCTGTGCGATCGCTGTGGTATACTACTAGACAGACCTGTCTATCTTCTGGTCGCTATTATAGAGACAGGTCTGTCTCATGTCAAGGGCAGTTGACCGGTGAGGGAACCATGGTCGACGATCCGCGCTCCGCCCGGCAGAAAATCCTTGCAGTGGCCAGCGAGCGCTTCTACCGCGAGGGGTTCCGCGCAGTCGGGATTGATACGATCATCGCCGAAGCAGGCGTGGCCAAGATGACGCTATACCGGCATTTTCCGTCCAAGGACGATCTGATCGTGGCCTATCTGGAGGAGGCCAATCAGCAGTTCTGGAACTGGTTCGAGGCGGCGCTCGGCCAGGGCAGCCCACGCGAGCAGCTGCTCGCGCTCTTCGAAGGGGTAGGGCAGCTGGCCTTGAGCCCGAGTTGCTACGGCTGCACCTTTCAGCACGCGGCGGCCGATTTTCCCTCGCTGGATCATCCCGGCCATCGGGTGGCGCTGGCGCACAAGCAGGCGGTGCTAGCGCGGCTGGGTGCGCTGGCTGTAGCCGCGGGCGCGCGCGACCCTGACCGTCTAGCGGCGCAGCTGTTGCTGCTGATGGACGGGGCGTTTGTGGCGACGCGGATGTTCGGCCCCGACAGCCACGCGGCGCATGTGGCGCAGGCCGCGGCTGTGCTGATCGCTGCGCAGCTGCCACAGCCGTGAGGCACCGGGTCAGTGCGGCGGTGTGATACCAATGTCGACTCTACGTGCTTGGCAGTCTGTCACAATCGGCGCATTCAGCAACATCGGGTCTTTCGCGGCCTGGCCGCACGCGGCAAGACATCAGTCGACTGGTTTTTTGGCTTCAAGCTGCATCTGCTGTTCAACGACCGTGGTGAGTTGTTGAGCTTCACGCTCACGCCAGGCAATGTCGACGACCGCAAGCCGGTGCCGCAGTTTGCCAAGCGTCTATTTGGCAAGCTGATTGGCGACAAAGGCTATCTGTCACAGCCGCTGCTCAAGCAGTTGCAAGAGCAGTTTGGTATCGAGTTGATCACCGTGCGCCGCAAGAACATGAAAGCGTGTGAGCTTGGGCTGTTTGACAAGCTGCTGTTACGCAAACGAGCGATTGTGGAAACGATCATCGATCAGCTCAAGAACATCTCGCAGATCGAGCACACACGCCATCGTTCGCCAATCAACTTCCTGGTTAATCTGGTGTGCGGGTTAATCGCCTACTGTCATCAGCCCAGAAAGCCATCGTTGCAGCTCAATACGCTGCCGCCCATGATGCTTGCTTAACCCGAACCGACGTTAGATAATCACAGTAATTGAGCCGTGACCACAGCAGATCTATCTGTCCAATGTCTGATGCGTGAGGTGCCACGTATGCCCTACGATACACGCCAGCAATCCGAGGTCAGGTATTATCTCACACTTCTGCAGGATTGCTTTGTGATATGGATGGAAACGATGGACATGGTGCTGCACCAGGGAGAGACTCGCCTGACACATCGGCGTGTTATCGAAGCGATTGAACCAATTGCCATCGCCCAGCGCCTCCTTGGCCAGTATACGGTATCGAACGAGATAATGTTCGCGCACCGGGCAGCACTGGCCTTGCTGCAATCTGCGATGGAGGCACTCCATGCCATTGCATACGGCGCGGGAACGCCGGCTATTCGGGAGGTGAGTGAGCAACTGACCATATTTGAGTATTGTGATGAGCCCCATGATCTAGTCAATTCATCATGTTAGCCTTTTGTTTCCTCAGCGCGGCCACGACGCCGTACAGCAGACCGAGTCAAGACCGCCTATGGAAGGCTCAGGGACCGAAAACCGGATTGGCAGGCGAGATCGGTACTGACCAACTCTTGTTACGTCTTGACCGGACTGCTACGCTCGCGTCCCCGCGCTGAGAAAAGGCTCACATTTGATTCTGTACAGTTTTTGGGGAGCAGGACAGTATGAACTCTGTCGGCTCGCGGAAGTCGTTGGTTTTACTGACATGAAACCCTAAAAGTGGCTCTTACGCAAAGATCGTGCAATGCCCCTGTGGCTGACATGTGACACCTCATTGTAGTGAGGGGTAACAAATCGCTGCACGGAAGTTGCGTAAGAGCCGATTATCCGTGATGACATGCGAATCACAATCAAAAAGCCGCCTCACTTGGAGCAGCTTTTCTTGCGTCGATAATGAATATTGGCTCATGTGTAGTTAGCTTGCGCTAACGGATCGCCGAAACACATGCGACGGATGAGAGCCGCGGTCACCTCCCGCTCTGGGCGTAACTCGTTCGGTTGCGGCCGGCGCGCTTGGACGTGTAGAGTTGAGCATCCGCGTGGGCAAGGAGCTCGGTGAGTGTACTACCGTCGTCCTTGGCGAGGCCGATGCTGACTGTGACCCGTAGTCTGGGATGGATGTCGGACCAGTTGTGCTGCTCGACCGTTGTGCGCAGGCGCTCGCAGATGCTGTAGGCGTCGTCAATATTGGTCGATGGCAGCAGCAGAACGACCTCCTCGCCGCCGTAGCGGCTGATGAGGTCGGTGCTCCGCATTGCGCGCGTGATGAGCTCGGCCAGCCGCTGGAGCACCAGGTCACCCACCTGGTGGCCCAGCCGATCGTTGATCTGCTTAAAGTGATCGACATCAATCATTGCGGCACAGAGGTCGCTCTGGTAGCGCTGGGCGTAGCGCAGCAGGCGTCCCCCCTCCTCGCTGAGATAGCGCCGGTTGTGGAGGCCAGTGAGCGGGTCGCGCAGACTGCTTGCCCGTAGGGTAACTTGGAGCTGCTCAAGCTCCTGGATGTAGTGCTGGAGCTCGGCATTGCGCTGTCGCTCGGCCTCGGCGGCGCGGCGGGCGGTCTCGACCTGATGGATGACATCGAGCGAGCGCATCTTCTGTTCGCTGGCTTCGATGAAGGTGCGCTCGCGGGTAGCGGCATATGCTCGATAGTGGCTGAGGGCGGCGCGGTAGTCGCCGAGCCGCTCGTGGCAGTCAGCGAGGGCGGCGTGGCAGTCCGCGAGCAATTCATACTGGCCGGAAGGGGCAATCAGCGCAAGGGCGTCCTGGAACAGCGCAAGAGCGCCCGTGTTGTCGCCGATGGCTGTCAGGTGGAGTCCCTGGCAGAACTGCACATGCGCCATCAGCTCGGGGCAGTGGTGCGCGGCCAGGGCGCGCGCCTCATCCAAGAGGCCCTGAGCCTCACTGTGAAGCCCGAGCGCCGAGGCCGCCTCGGCCTTGAGCGTGGCGATATGGATGGTCAGGTAGAGCCTCATGCCCTGCGTGCCGCTGGCGCCCAGGATCTCAAGCGCCTGGCCGGCATAGCTGGCAGCGAGCTTTCGCTCGCCAGCGTGCTGGTGGATATTGGCCATGTTGTAGAGGACCAGCGCCTCGTTCTCAGCGTCGTCGCTTGCACGGAACATCGTGCGGGCTTGGGCGAGGGTCGCCAGCCCGCGACGGGGATCGACAGCAGCCTGGAGCAGGCCGAGGTCGTGGTAGCCGAGTGCCTCGTACGTGCAGTCGCCGAGCTCGTAGCTTAGCCGAATTTGCTGGTCGAGATAGGTGCGGCTGGTATCGCGCTCGCCGAGATCGAAGTGGATGATTGCGAGGGTATTGTAGAGCCGGGGTAGCCAGGGATCGGTCGGATTCACCTCAAGGATGGCCAGCGCCTCCAGACCGGCGGCGGCGGCCTGCTCGTACCGCCGCTCGCGGTAGTCAAGGTAGCTGAGGACGACCTTGGCTAACGCGGCGGCACGCAGATCAACATCTGCGCTGGACAGCAGGGCCTCGCTTGCCGAGCGGACGGCGGCCCGGTCGCTGTTGCGCAGCGTCCACGCCTCCTCGACAGTGCTGATTGCGGGAACCCCCACGTGAGCCTCCCTCGCTGCGGAGCTACTCCCCGCGCTGGTGATTCATCGATCGACTGGGCTGATAATGGGCATCAAGACCGCATTACTGGTGATGACGAGAAGTAACGTCTTGAAAAACCGTGGATGGGCTCAGAGGTAGTGCATTGCCTCGACCCCACTTCTGCGCGGCATGATGAGATCTATCACGAGCATGTGGGCATCCCAGTGTTCTGCGACGGCCAGCGCTTCGATTCCGTCACCCGCCTCACGCACATAAAAACGATCTCAATGTGTAAGAGCCGTCGCAGAAAGGTGCAGATACCTGGTTGAGTATCCACGACTAAGATCCGAAAGGGTGCCATCAGATCCCTGCTTCACATATCCGCTGCCATACCGTATCAAGTATAGGGAAGCATCAGCACAGTTGGATTACCACGGCGGTGGTACGACGGAATCCGAGCGACATAAAATCAATCTCATACGACGTGGTTGAACACCTGGGTTCGTGGTTGCATGACCATCTACGATGCCACATCTGATAATAATGCGCGCACGACTTGATCCAGTTCATCCAACGTAAAAGGTTTCACGAGGAAGACATCAATGCCCGCAGCAAGAGCAGCCACTTCTAATGCATTGGTGGGTGAAGCGGTGATGAGCGCGGTGCGCACAGTAGGCGAGGCTGCTTTAAGCGCCGTGATAATGCTCAAGCCGAGAGTGTAAGAGAAGATCGCACTCTTATCTCAAGCGTGATTCCCCACGGCTCAATGCTGCCTGGTCATAACTCGTCCCGCTCTGACTCACCCGCGGCGCCCAGCCACAAAAGGCCTTAGGGCGTGGGATTTCAACCACGTTCTAAAACGGTATCTACCACTCAACCTCCTTATGCTCACCTACTGTGTGGCCAGCAAGCAGCGTCAGTCGTTAGCCAAAAGTGGCTAACACTCTGGGTGGGCTGGAAAACAGATGCTGAGCAGGGCGATAATCATCGCGTTGTTGGCTGCCGCTGCTCTACGCAGCGGTTATGTTGCCTGCCTCCGAGCGAGGGATTCACGTTGCGCCCTCCCCTCGACAAGCTCCGCTAGTTCAATCAAATCTTCAAGGTGGTGTGCCCGTGAGCTATCCTGAGGGTTGCTGCGGTCACGAACGATGTACCCTGCTCCATCAGAAATGACCTCATACCCGTGCGTTGCCAGGCTGTCAATCGCTTGCTGTTCACGCTCGTGCATGTCTCACTCCCTTCTTGCTCGCCATATCGATGCAAGAGGAGCAGCAGGGCGAGTGCCATTGAGCGAGCATAAAGGAGCACATTGCAACGAAATTATGTCTTCAAGACGCTTACAGCGCGCGAGACGTTTGCGGAAGCAGACAGTCAGACCTAGGATTCTGGCACGGATACGCGCGTTTCCGTCTAGGCCCTATCCGCCCGCAATCTATCACCCTACAAGGCATAGCATTATGCCCCGCTACCAGCTGCGCCGATGATCGCGGCTGTGCTCCTACGGTTCGCATGGCATACGACGACCCTTTGTCGATGGTCTTGGCTCATTATAAGGCGAACATTGACAGAAGCGACGGCGAGCACACTGCCGATCGTGGGCAGTGAGGAGCACTGCCTGTATGTGCCACGCGACAGCCCTCGGCACACTGAGCCGATCGTGAGATGCAGGAGACCGTGGGCGGTGAGGACCGGGCGGTGGAGCGGCCTACTCCCTTTTGCCGCCCGGTATGTTCACCCGCACCTGAGAATCGCTTTCGGCGCGGTGGTACTCGTACAGCAGCACCGCACGTGCCAGCCGCAGATGGAAACACCTCACTGAACAATCACTTTCCATCCGCAATGGACAAAACTGTTCAAAGATCATTAGACTTATAACCTGATGGCGATTAGATCTTTCTGTTCGTGGTTGCACCGGTCGTCTCTCTTACTCGTAGCATGGCGTCTCAGAAGGAGGTGCCATGAAAACCGACAGCGAGGTACACCTGATGCTCCGCGAACGCAAGAATGGCAAGACGTTAGAACAAGCAGCTGCCCGGGCTGGCATGAGTGTCCCGACCGCCCGCAAGTATGTGCGAACTGCAAAGCTTCCTAGCGCGCTCAAACAACCGCGCACCTACCGCACCCGTGCCAATCCTTTTGCGACTGACTGGCCGTGGGTCGAACAGCACCTCAAGCGCGACCCGGCCTTGCAGGCCAAGACGCTGTTCGGCTTGTTGTGCGAACAAGCACCAGAGCGCTACTCCGAGGGTCAGTTGCGTACCTTTCAGCGCCATGTCGCGAGTTGGCGTGCGCTCCACGGCCCCGAGCGTGAGGTCATCTTCGAGCAGGTCCACCAGCCCGGTCGTCTGGCACAGTCTGACTTTACCCATATGGATGACTTGAGCATCACGCTCGCCGACGTTCCATTTCCGCACCTGCTGTTTCATTTGGTCTTGACGTACTCCAATGTCGAGGCGGTCACTATCTGCTTTTCCGAGAGTTTTGAGGCGCTGGCCGAGGGCCTCGAAACCTGCTTCTGGCAGATTGGTGGCGTCCCACAGCAGCACCGTACCGACAATCTCTCGGCTGCGGTTCGCGCGATTGGGCCTTCTCACCAGCGCGATTGGACTGAGTCCTATGCCGCGCTGATGGCCCACTATGGCATGACCCCGACGGCGAACACACCTGGCGAAGCGCACGAGAACGGCGATGTCGAGCAAGCCCATTTCCGCTTCAAGCAGGCGGTCGACCAGGCTTTACGCGTGCGTGGCAGCCGCGACTTTGCCGACCGAGCCGCCTACGCGATCTGGCTCCAAGAGCTGATACGCCGGCGCAACCAGACTCGGGCTGCGCGCTGGAACGACGAGTTGCCAACCCTTCGACCACTGCCAAAAACGCCACTGCATCCCTGCCGCGAAGTGCACGTGGTCGTCAGCCGTTTCAGCACCATTCGCGTGCTCCACAATACCTATTCGGTGCCGTCTCGACTGATTGGGACGACCTTGACGGTGCGTATTCGTGCTGAGGTGCTCGAACTGTATGTCGGCACGAGTTGCACACTCACGCTGCCGCGCCTGCACGGCCGCTATGGGGCGCGGATCGACTACCGCCATGTAATCTGGTCACTCGTACGCAAGCCGGGTGCTTTTGTACAGTATCGCTTCCGTGATGAACTGTTTCCGACACTGGCCTTCCGCACGCTGTATGACACGCTCGCAGAGAAGGCGCCTGCTCGTGCCGACCGTGAGTACCTACGTATTTTGCATCTGGCCGCTTCAACGAGTGAAGTGGATGTCGAGACAGCGGTGAAGTTGCTCGTCGAGAGCCAGACGCTTCCGACATTCGATGCAGTACGTGAGTTGGTGCGAGCGAGCACCGTGCCAGCCCTGCCACCGCTCAAGCCAGCTGACCTCGACTTCCACGTCTACGACGCGCTGCTGGCGTCGAGGTGTGCGAATGGCTAATCGACATCAGGAGTTGGCGCAACTCCTGCGGGCGCTGCAACTCAGCCATAGTGCCAGCGGCTTTGATGAACTGGCGATGCGGGCGGCTCGCGAAGGGTTGACCCACGAAGCCTTTCTGTATGAACTGGCCCAGCAGGAAGTCGCCTACCGTCAGCAGCGTCGTCTGGAACGTCTCCTGCGCGAGTCCCAGTTACCGCGCGAAAAAACCTTTCAGCGGCTGGAGTTGAACTTGTTTGGCCCACTGTTGACCCAGCAGATTGAACGACTGCGCAGTGGAGCGTTTGTAGAGCAGGCGGTCAACGTGATTGCAGTCGGCAAACCGGGCACCGGCAAGAGTCACGTTGCGGCTGCACTTGGGCACACACTCGTGAGCCAAGGACAGTCTGTCTATTGGAGCAGTACCGCTGCGCTGGTGCAGCGACTACTGGCGGCGAAACGTGACTTGCGGCTGCCGCGCGAACTGGCACGACTGGACCGCTATGTCTGTGTGATTCTGGACGATATTGGCTATGTGCAACACGACCGCGACGAAATGGAGGTGATGTTCACGTTTCTAGCCGAGCGCTATGAACGCCGCAGCGTAATACTGACCACGAATTTAGTCTTTTCAGAATGGAACCGGATCTTCAAGGATCCGATGACGACGATGGCGGCAATTGACCGAGTGGTACACCATTCGGTCATCCTGGATATGATGAGTCTCGACAGCTACCGAGCGAAACAGGCGGGTGCCGAGCATGGAGCCGCCAAATCGTCGAAGCCAACGACACGTACAAATACGAGTGAGCCACAATCGAGTTGACGTTGGCAAGGGTCGAACAACCCAGAACAGAAAGTTCTAATTGTCGTTGGGTGCGATAGCTAATTGTCGCTTGACACAAAACCTCCACATCACTTCCAAGAAAGCTATACATACCAGGACTCTCGAACCGTTCAGCCAGCTCGCTCGGCGAGCGCCGGGGTGTGGTGTTTGCTCGGCCGAACGGCTGCACGATTTTCATAGACCCTAGCCCTACATCGGCATTCCCACCAATAGGGATGTGCAGACAATCGACTAGACGCGCGCACTGTACGATCTGCTGAACTTGGGCATTCTGGAGCAAATGTGGACGGCCGGCGGTGGCGTGGTGGCGAGGCGACACTAAGCCGCGTAGAACGTCAACGGCCGCCCTGCTCCCGACAGGGAGCAGGGCGGCGCACATACCGCTGCCAACCATGCGACACGCCCCTGATTCAATCCGATGCGAGGCGCAGTCAAGTCTTGGCACAGGTTTTGCACTGCAAGCAGGCAGATAGATGCACTCATAGGTTGTGCGGAGATGGATGGTATGTTGCTGCTTGTGAAGGGAAACGGGGGGCAAGGACTGGCTGCGCATGTTCCAGATAGCACTGGGTCTCCCCTGTGCAAGACCAGCCTCAAACTCGCTGACTGGCATATTGAAGATCGTTCTGAATGTGGTCGCGTTATATGCTACCACTGCAAGCGGCTTCAAGGGAAAACTCGCGCAGTTGGCCAGGACTCATCGCAGTGCTGATAAACGTCCTGGCACAGTGACTCCGGAGTGATTTCAGGAGTTTTGTGCTGCTCCAGCGGGGATAAGGAGGGGCAGCAGTGGTCCTCGAATGAGACATCAGGCGTACTGCGTGATACTGTATGCGCTACGCCTGACGTACGATGAAATGCCCATCAGTTACTAATTGCCGGCGCCTTGCGAATGTACGCGCCGTTCTGTAGCTGATCGAGCATAAAACCAGCCATGTCGGCGCGATTGATCTGCATCCCCATGCCATTGCCAACGTAGCCAACCTTGATTAGGCCGGTCTTGGGGCCATCGATCAAGCGCGGTACTCGTACGATCGTCCAGTCATGCTCGGAAGCGCGGACGACGTCGACCGCGCCCTTCATATCTTCGTAGACATTGCGCGCGAGCAGCTTGAGCAGCAAGTTGATGGCTTTGTTGGATAGTTTGGGCGTATCGTTCGGGTCGCCCACTCCCGCGCCAGCGGAAATAATCAGGCGCCGAACGCCATGTTTCTGCATAGCAGCGAGTATATGTCGCATGCCCTTGCTGACCTCGAATGTTGGCTCGTTGCTGGTCGGGCCGAGCACGCTGATAACTGCCTCTGACCCTGCGACGGTCTTTTCGACAGCGGAAGGATCCTGCACGTCTCCTCCGATGACTACGAGCCGCTCGTGCTTAGGAAGCTTCGCGGGAGTACGCGCAAGCGCCGTGATAGAATGTCCCGCCGCCAATGCTTGCTCGACGACGTGTCGGCCTGTGCGGCCTGTGCCACCAAAGACCGCAATGTTCATACTGTTCCTCTTTCTCTATTGGCCAGTCGTTATATATGGCCCAAAAGAAGCGGCATAGCCAGCTTCTTGAGACGTCGCCTTAGCGTTCTTTGGCTGCCCGCAGCACCCAGCGTAGCTGCTCGGCGACGTTCCGTAGTGGGTCGCCGGTGTGGTGGACTCGGCTGAGGACGATGCCGCCCTCGATCGCCGCAGTGATGAATGTCGCCAGCTCGTGCGCCTGCGCGAAGCCGCTTTCCACGAGCTTGGCCTCGAACGCCCCTTGCAAACGGGTGTATGCAGCGCGGCAGGCCTGGTTCAGCCGCTCGTTGGTCGTCGCTGTCTCCATGGCCACCGTCATCAGTGGGCCACCGCTGCGAAAACCAGATACCTCCACGAAGTGGGCAATGTTGGCCACAAATGCCGGTATTGCGTTGGCTGCATCCCCATCTGCCAGCCCGGCGCGGATGCGCTCTGCGACAGTGCGGCCAGCTCGCTCGATCGCCGCCTCGGCGATCTCGTCCTTGCCGTCGGGGAAGTAGTAGTACAGCGAGCCTTTTGGCGCCCTACTCTCCTTCACAATCTGGTTGAGACCAGTGCCGTGAAACCCCTGGCTTTCCAGGAGCTCGCAGGTAGCGTCGATGATCTGATCCTTGGTCGTGCTCATCGAGCCGCTTCCTCCAGCACGATCTCTATATACCTCGTGCCGCTCGCCGAAGCAGGGGCATCGCCCTGTATATCTGCGGCCACGCCCATGCGCTGAGCCATTGCTTCGCCGTGTTTCTCGATGAGCAGGCGTACAAGGTCGGTGATGCGCGCACGGTCGTGGAGCAGCTGGGCTCTGCCGCGTACGGTTCTCCCACGCAGCCGCACCCCGACGGTCGCGCCATCGCGGAAATTGTTCGACCAGGCGCCGTGGCTGAACACAAAGAGGTGATTGCCGCGCTCTACATAGCCCACTGGTATCGTGTAGCGCTTGCCGCTCTTACGGCCTTGGAATATCAGCACCATAAGCGATCGGCTGACTAATGTGTGCAGCGGCGACCGCAAGAGAAAGATCAGCACCGGGTTTGCGAGCGTGTAAGCAACTTTGGGCAATGGGGGACCAGTGCGAGCTTTGGTGTCTTCTATTGTCATTTCATCACCAAGCTTCTTATTATTACACTCGATAGTTCAATAAAAGCTGGTAGAATTATAATGACTGGTCTATATACTGTCAAGGCAATTTGAAGGTCATGGTGATGAGCGTTCCAATCCTTATTACGGGTGCACTCGGGCAGGTTGGCGCCGAGGTTGTACGGCTGCTGGAGCGCGACGGGCAGCCAGTTCGCGCGGCCGTACGCGCTCCCGTAGCCAACCGGGGTGCAGGGAATCACACTGTGGATATCGTGCAGTTCGATTTCACTATGCCCAAGACATACGGTCCCGCTTTCGAGGGGGTCGAGCGAATGTTCCTGATGCGCCCGCCGGCGATCGTCGATGTCCGGCGCCACATCTTTCCCGCGCTCGACGCGGCGAAGCAGGCAGGTGTCCGTCAGGTGGTCTTTCTGTCGCTGATCGGCGTGGAAAAGAACAAGATCCTCCCGCATTACAAGATCGAGCAGCACATCCTGCACTCGGGCCTGGAGTACACTTTTCTACGGCCCAGCTTCTTCATGCAGAACCTGAGCAGCACCCATCGCGAGGAGATCCGCGATCGAAGCGAAATCTTCGTGCCGGCCGGCAGTGGCAAAACCAGTTTCATCGACGTGCGTGATATTGCCGCCGTAGCTGCGCGTGCGCTGACTGAAGAAGGGCACAGGCACAAGATCTACGAGCTGACGGGAGATACTGCGCTTGACTACGGCACGGTGGCGGCCCAGCTCTCCGAGGTTCTGGGACGGCAGATTACCTACCGTTGCCCATCGCTACGTCAGTTCATCCGCCAGCAGACTGCGCAAGGAACGCCAATGTCTTTTGTGCTTGTGATGGCTGCTATCTACACCACGGCACGCCTCGGTCTCGCGGGGCGCGTCACCAGCGACATCCGGGAGCGGCTTGGCCGCGCCCCGATCGCATTCCATCAGTTCGCGGAAGATTACGCGTCTTTCTGGCAGCCCATAGTAGGCGTATCCGCTGTGGGATCGCCAGCCAAGTAACACGGTGACGTAACTCAGGTTTCTGCGAGGCCCTGAAGGATTGCCAGAGTCTCCAAGCCGCCTTATTCGCCTATGTCGGTGTCGTGGCCTTCGATCAGCGCGCCGCAGCACCTTGCCCGGTAAGCGAATGCGCCAGCACCAGCGGCTGCGTGAGCAGGGAGCAGCACAAGCCGCGATCGTCGTCGCGGCACACTGTGCCTGCAGTGCGGTATTTCTCGGCGGGCTTCCACAATTAGAGTCCGAATCTGGCGAGGTGCTGCGGTGAACAAGCAATACTAGCAGCTTTGCTGGTGCTGAGTCATGGCAGAGGATATATTAACGTCAGTTCGGGATAAGGAAAACTCGATTTTCGGCTTTATAATGCGTAATGGCATCAGGTCGACAAAAAAGGAACCGTTCAATCGCGCCGGTTTATCCTATCCGAGCCCGATTCTCGCTCATCATCTACGCTCGCATAGCGATTAGCATTGGCGAAAAACGTTCTCTGAAGGAATATTCCCGTTACCCGTGCGGTTCGCTTATCCCGAACTGACGTTATATTAGCTGAGGAAGCCGGCCTTCTCGGAAACGCCAGTATTCGTACCTCTCCCTACATCACCACATCTCCAAGCGGCACACCGAATCCACTGCCGCACGGAGTCATCGGCGGCGAGCCGCTCCTACTCGATGCGCCGATGCTCGCCGCTGTTCTCGTGTGTCTCGCATGGTACGAAGGTGTGACACGGCGTTCCGTGGATCGGGCGGATCAGGTCTTCCTCAGTTTAGTCCTTGTTGTTACTATTGAGCTGGCGTTTCGGACGAAACACCCCTGCAGGGTGCTGGGAGCTAAGTTACTGAAGCGGCACTATACGCGTGGAAGCCAATAGTGGCGTTGTGTCTCCACCAAAAAACGGCAGGGTGATTTGGGTAGTACGGCTATCAATGAACACCTCTGGCGCGTATAGCCTGGTATCAGCACGAAGCAGCAATCACCTCAAACCTAGGCCACACAGCTTCGGGTTAGTGAACGACGGACGGGGAGCATTCCCGGCTATTTCTGCCTGCGCGGGCCGAGATTGCGGCCCAGACGGTGATCAGTAGAAACATCAGCAGTGTCACGGCGTTCAGGACACCGCCCCAGCGGCGGAGCGCGCCAATCCCAGCCAGATCGCCCGCCACGCGCAGCGCCAGCGATAGGTGCAACAGCGCCAGGTGCACATAGAAGGCGCGACTGAACCGCAGTGATAGGCCCAGCACGGCTGGAAGAATGATCGGGGCGTGACCAAAAATCATCGCGAATGTGAAGCCGACAAAGGCCATGTGGAGCATGGCATCATAGATCGGGCCGGCAGGCGTGAAGCCATAGATGATCGCTGTCAATCCGTTCAGGCCAAGCCAGCCATAGCCTGAGAGAAGACAGACAGCGATGTAGCGGGTGAGCCCGCCCTTGCGGATAGTGCGACGTGCAATGTCGTACTGCAGCAGCCACCCGGCGAGCCCCAGCGCACCAGCGCCTGCTATTCGGGTGCCGAGATCTGGTGCCGCCAACGTGGCGCCTGTTCCAACAACCAATAGCGCCGCCAGCGCCATGAAGCGATACTCGATATTTGCGGGAAGCTGCCGTAGGCGGCCGAGTTCGAGGCGCTCGCCGGCAATCGTGAGTACCAAGAACAGCGACCACCAGAATACGACAAGAGAGAACGGCCGACCGATCATCCAGAGCAGATTACCAACCAGCAGTGCCAGCGTGCCCGCAGCCATACACACGCTGTGCTTGCCTGCGTGGATGCGCAGTACCACCACAAAGACGAACGCGAGCACCAGGCTGCCGAGCACAAACAGGAGTGGGCCGAGGCGGCCAGGCACTCCCAATATCAGAACGACGCTGCCAAGGCCATTCAGGAGCGGCGCGGCATACGGCCAGCGCCGCCGCAGCGCAACCGCGCGCTCGATGCTGATGACTGTGCCGAGCGCCCCGGCGATCATTAGCGGACCATGCGCGCCAGCCAGCGCCGGCTGGGGCATTGGTATGCGCCACCCAATCCGATTGAGGCCAGCGTCGAGACCAGCTGCCAGCGCCAGCATGGCTAGCACCATGAGCGGCCAGCGATAGCGTGTATCCAGACCCATAGTTCGGCTCCTTGCCAGAATAACTGAAACCAGTACGAGCACAGTATATGGCGTAAGAGCAACGCAGGCAGCGATATTTGTCTCTTGTGAGACCGGCGCGAAGGCAGCATAACGTCGTGCTCTCGCGACCTCAACGGTGACGGCGGTATAGATTATGCTGAATTCGCTTGAGATTCCCTTATACGTAGGAGCACATCCTTGGTATAATTGACATGAGACCAACAAACTGGCCAGGTTGATATGTTAGGATCCTCCTACCAGGAGGAAGACATGAAAACCAACCAGCATACGGCCGAACAGATCATCAAGATCCTTGAGCAAGCCGAGAAGGGTGAGCAGACGATTGCAGCCGTGTGTCGCGAGCATGGGATTGCTGAGAATACCTTTTATCGCTGGCGCAAAGCCTACGGCGGCATGTCGGTCAATGAGGCCCAGCGGCTCAAAGAACTGGAGAAAGAGAACGCGCGCCTCAAGCGATTGCTGGCCGAGCGCGTGCTTGAACTTGATCTGTTCAAAGAGTTGCTCTCAAAAAAGGGCTGACGATGGCCGAGCGACGTGAGGCAGTGCAGTTCTTCGTCGCCGGCGGCGTGTCGGTGCAACGGGCCTGTGCATTGGTGCACATCTATCGCTCGACTTTCCGCTACGCCGCACATCCGACCGACGACACCCAGTTGCTGACCCAAATGCAGGCCTTGGCTACCCAGCATCCGCGCTACGGCTATCGCCGGATCAACGCCCTGCTAAATCGGAGCGAGAAGGTCAACCACAAGCGAGTGCGCCGATTGTGGCGGCTCCATCGTTTGCAAGTACATCGTGTCGTGCGCAAACGCACGCGCCGCACGTGCCCAGAGCGCTTGCAAGCCGCATATCCTGGCCATATTTGGGCCTATGATTTTGTCGAGGATGCCTTGGCCGATGGTACACCGCTTCGGATCTTGACCGTGATGGACGAGTTCACCCGCGAAGGGCTGGCGCTTGATGTGGCAGTGACAACATCGGCTGAACGAGTGATTGGTGTGCTGACGGCTTTGGTTGGGCAGCATGGACCACCGGCGTATCTGCGCAGTGACAATGGTGCAGAATTTGTAGCGATAGCCGTGCAGGCGTGGCTGGCGCAGTACGGTATTCAGACGCTGTACATCGAGCCAGGCAAGCCGTGGCAGAATGGAAAGGAGGAACGCTTCAACGGGACGGTGCGCGACGAGTGCTTGAATCTGCATGTGTTCACCTCGCTCGTTGAGGCATCGGTTCGGCTTGGCGCGTACCGGCGCCACTACAACACTGAGCGACCGCACAGCCAGCTCGACTATCTCACGCCACTGGAATTCAAAGCGACCTGGCTCGAAGGCCGAACAAAAGTGCAGGATCCCTAACATTGGGACTTGACCAGTTCTTGGGTCTCATGTCATAATCGTGGGCATACGATTCCAGTCTTCACCATACTCACTTATTGTGTGCGCTCTCAGCTGTAGCGTGCCATCACACTAATCTCTGTGTACGCCTCGTATGGCGAGCTCTCTCGCACGCCAGCTTGGCTCTACATTGTGTCACTAGAAAGGGTTCTATGACGCGACGCGCCTTTCCTGCAACCGTGCTCGCGATAGTCTCGGCACTCCTGCTCGTGCTGCTAATCTTCCTTGGCTCGCGCGGATTCAGAGACTTCGACTCGGCGCTGATTGGCTATGCCGTGGCGACGGTGTTTGCCATTGCGGCGATCGTCTATCGCTACACGCTCTGGATCACGCGCCCGCCAACTTGGCGCTACTTCAAAGGCGGCTGGGTCAACTTCCTTTCCTGGCGCAACTTCCGCCGCTACACCACCCTCATCCCACTGGCCTGGTGGCACGATATCTTCGGTCAGACCTTCATCCTCAAGCGCAGCCTGGCGCGCTGGGTCGCGCATATGTCGATCTTCTGGGGAGTCATGCTCTCGCTGGCGATCACCCTGCCACTGACCTTCGGTTGGCTGCGCTTCACACTCGTGCCGCCGGATCAGTACCAGCTGTGGTTCTTCGGCCTGCCGGTCTTCCAGTTTCCAATTGAGGCCGGCACCGGCTTTGCGCTGTTCCACGGGCTGGATTTCACGGCGCTGCTGCTAATTCTCGGTGTCGGCATGGCGCTATGGCGGCGCATCAACGATGTCGGGCTGCTCACCACTCAGCGCTTCGGCTTCGACCTCATGCCGCTCATCCTGCTGTTCGCGATCGCCGTGACTGGGCTGGCGCTGACCGCCTCCTCGCTGTGGTGGGAGGGCAGGTTCTACTGGTTTCTCTCACTAACCCATCAGGTCGCAGTGGTGGCCTGGCTGATCTCGATCCCGTTCGGCAAGTTCTTCCATATCGTCCAGCGGCCAGCCAGTATCGGTGTCACACTGTATCAGACCGTCAACCAGGATGTCGAGCACTACGCCGCCCAGCCGCAGACCGGCCGCTGCAAGCGCTGCGGCCAGGCGCTGCCATCGCAGCAGTTCGTCGACGACCTGAAGTCCACGCTCCACGAGCTGCACCAGAACTACGACCTGGGTGGCGAGCGCGGCTGGCTGCAGGATTACTGCCCGACCTGCAAGCGTGTACTACGTGGCCAGGCGTACTACCAGCTGATGGGTAAGCGATTCTTGTGACTTGCCTTACGCGGGCTATTGCGTAATGTATCGATGCGCCTGCGGCAGCAAGGTACTAGATCATCTTCTGTGTGCAGGGTAAATAAAAGGCAAGCGACATGAGCGTTAACAAAGACTTCTTCCACGACCGCGACACCAACGCCGACTTTCAGCGTGCCGGGCGGTCGGAGAGTGGCTGGGAAAAGGCCGACAGGCTGCCCGATCTGCTCGTCCCCACCCACTGCTGCTTCTGCGGCGTGCAGTGCGGCATGTATTTGCGCGTGAGCGACGGACAGGTCACTGGCGTCGAGCCGCGCGACTTCCCGCACAACCGCGGCTCGCTGTGCCCCAAGGGCGTCGTCGCCTACCAGCAGGTCAACCACCCCGACCGACTGACCTACCCGATGATCAGGCGCGGCGGCAAGGGCGGCAGGCTGGAGCGTGCGAGCTGGGACGAGGCGCTCGACTACATCGCGCAGCGCTGGCAGGCCATCCAGCAGCAGCACGGTCGCGACGCGGTCTCGGTCTACAGCGGCTCGTCGATGACCAACGAGAAGTGCTACCTGATGGGCAAGTTCGCGCGGGTCGGGCTGGGCACGCGCCATATCGACTACAACGGCCGCCTGTGCATGTCGTCCGCCGCAGCGGCCTACACCAAGGCATTCGGGCTCGACCGCGCGCCGATCCCGATGACCGACATCCCGCTGGCCGACTGCATGCTCGTGGTCGGCGCGAACGTGGCCGAGTGCTTCCCGGTGGCGATGCAGTGGCTGTGGCGCGCGCGCGACCGCGGTGCCCGCCTGATCGTGATCGACCCGCGCGAGACGCCGACCGCGCGTACGGCCGACCTGTGGCTGCCGGTGCGTCCCGGCACCGACATCGCGGTGCTGAACGCCATGCTGCGCCAGGTGATCCACGATGGCCTGGCCGACGAGGCGTATATCGCGGCCCGCACCGTCGGCTGGGAGGGCGTGCGCGCGACGGTCGAGCCGTATACGCCCGAAATGGCTGAGCGGATCGCGGGCGTGCCGGCCGAGCGGATCGTGGCGGCAGCGCGGCTGTACGGGCGCTCCGCCACCTCGCTGATCATGCACGCGCGCGGCATCGAGCACAGCACCCACGGCGTGAACAACGTGCTGGCCTGCATCAACCTGGCGCTATCTCGCGGGCAGGTTGGCAAGCCTGGCGGCGGCACGATCATGCTGACCGGCCAGGGCAATGGCCAGGGTGGGCGCGAGATGGGCCAGAAGGCCAACCAGCTGCCCGGCTATCGCCACATCGACGTGCTGGAGGAGCGCCAGTATATCGCCGATGTCTGGGGTATCCCCGAGCCGGAGCTGCCGCAGGAGGGCGCCGCGGCGACCGAGCAGGTGCGTTTGATGGCGGACGGCACGATCAAAAGCTGCCTGGTGATCTGCTCGAACCTGATGGTCTCGCTGCCGGACAATGCGGTTGTTCAGCGCGCGCTGCAACATCTCGACCCGCTGGTGGTGATCGATTTCTTCATGTCCGAGACGGCCGAGCTGGCCGACGTGGTGCTGCCCGGCTCAGTCTGGTGCGAGGACGAGGGCACCACCACCAACCTGGAAGGTCGGGTGCTCAAGATCAACCGCGCCGCCGACCCGCCTGGCGAAGCACGGCTCGATGTCGACATCGTCTGTGACCTGGCGGCGAGAATGGGCCGCGGGCAGTTCTTCCCCTACCGCTCCAGCCGCGAGATCTGGGAAGAGCTGCGTGTCGCGTCGAAGGGCGGCCTATCGGACTACTCCGGCATCACCTGGGAGAAGATCGACGCCCAGGGCGGTGTGTTCTGGCCCTGCCCGTCGGAAGATCACCTCGGCACGCCGCGCTTGTTTGCCGAGCGCTTCGCGCACCCCGACGGCAAGGCACGCTTCAACACGGTAGACTATACGCCGGCGGCCGAAGAGCCGGGCGGCGACTTCCCATTCCGCCTGACGACTGGGCGGGTGGTGTACCACTACCTGAGCGGTAACCAGACCCGCCGGCTGGGTTTTCTGCAAAGCCAGGCGCCCGAGCCATGGGTCGAGATTCACCCACAGGCGGCCGCCCGGCTCGGCATCGAACAGAACGCGCGCGTGCGCGTGCGGACACCGCGCGGCGAGATGGAGCTCAAAGCACTGGTTTCGCCGACGATCCGCCCGGACACGCTGTTCATCCCGTTCCACTATGGCCATCGCGAGGCGGTCAACCAGCTCACCAATGCAGCCGTCGACCCGACGGTGAAGATCCCCGAGTACAAGGTCTGCGCGGCAGCTGTGGAGCGGTTGGACGCAGATGATGACAGCACCGGCGAGGGGCCGCATGTGAACTTCACGCCCGCCAGCGCGCCCAAGATGTTCCCGTATGCCCAGGGCGAGGGCCAGGCGCCACAGGAGGAAGAAGGCAAGCGCTACTAGATTGCAGATTGTCGATTGCGAAGGCTAATCTGCAATCTGCAATCGACAATCTGCAATAGGGAGTTGTCTTTGGCTGGCAAAACACTTTTTGTCGACCCATCGCGCTGCATCGGCTGCCGGGCCTGCGAGGCGGCCTGCCGCGAGTGCGACTCGCATAAGGGCGAGAGCATGGTGATGGTCGACTTTATCGACCGCTCGTGGAGCGTTGCCACCCAGCCGACCGTCTGCATGCACTGTGCCGATCCGGTCGCGCCGTGCGCGCAGGTCTGCCCAGTGATGGCGATCCAGATCACGCCTGACGGCGTGGTGCAGATGGCCGATGCCTCACGCTGCATCGGCTGCCGCAACTGTGTCTACGCCTGCCCGTTCGGCGTGCCAAAGATCGACGCCGAGGCCCGGCTGATGAAGAAGTGCAACCTGTGTTATGACCGTACCTCGCAGGATCTCAAGCCCTGGTGCGCGCAGGCCTGCCCGACCCAGGCGCTGTGGTATGGCGACTACGAGGAGTTCGCCAATCATCGCCGCGGCCACGCCGCCAATGTGACAATCCTCGGCGAGCAGGAGATCCGCACCAAGGTCTACCATGTGCTGCCCGAAAATCAAACCGGGCTGGATGTCGGCGCGCTGCTGCGCCAGGCGCAGGCCGAGTTGGGCCAGGCTACTGGCACGCGCGAGGAGGCATGGGTGCTATGACAGACGCACACTACGACGATGCCGTCCCGGCCGAACGCGTGCCCGAGAGCGGCCAGATCAAGCGCTGGCGGGCCGAGTTTCCCTACCACTGGGACGCCGACGACCTGGTGTCACGCCGGCGCTTCCTGCAGTTCACGGTGTACACCTCGGGGGCGCTGTTCAGCGGCACGGCGCTGCTGGCGCTGCTGGGCCTGCTGAGGCAGCCGGAACAAAGCGAGGCGCAGCCGGTGGCGCGCGCGGCGGATGTACTGGAGGGCCAGCCGTACTACTTCACCTATCCTTCATCCGACGACCAGGCGGTGCTGCTGCGCCTGCCCGGCGACCAGTTCGTGGCCTATAGCCAACGCTGCACGCACCTGTCGTGCGCGGTGTACTACCAGGCCGAGCGCGGGCGGCTGTTCTGCCCCTGCCACGAGGGCGTGTTCGATCCTCAGACCGGCGAGCCGGTTGCTGGGCCGCCACAGCGCCGGCTGCCGCGCATTCGGCTGCGCCAGGATGGTGATATGCTGGTGGCGGAAGGAGTTGAGCCATGACACTGCCGACACGCGACGAGCCGGCGTTTGTCGGCCGCATGCGCTCAAATGAGGCCGTGAGCCAGCCGCCGCCACCCGGGCAGATGTCCCTGATCCTGGCGGGGCTAACGATCGGCTTGCTGCTGCTGGGCATCCAGCTCTGGCTGCTGACGATTGCGCTGGATTTGTATCTGGCCGGCGCGGGCGCGAAGATCTGGCAGCTGGCGCTCCTCTCGGGCGCGATCTTCCTGGGTGGGTTGCTGATGCTGCGGTTGCTGGGCCGCCGGGCACGCGTGCGCCGCGCCGGCAAGCCAAGCTAAAAACCAACAAGACGCCAAGGACGCCACCAAAGAGCAGTGTACGTTTGGTGCCTTTGCCGTCTTGACGGCTGGCGCTGCCGCTGGAGTGTTCGCCCAGATAATCTGAGCAGGAGGGAAGGCATGACAACCGACCATCCAATCTCATCGACCCGCGCGCTCGCGCTGAGTACGCTGGCGTTTGGGGTCGCCTTTGCGGCCTGGTCGCTCTTGTCGCCGCTTGCAACTGGCGTCCAGCGCGATCTGGCGCTGAGCGATGTTCAGACCAGCGTGCTGATCGCGGTGCCGGTCATTCTCGGGTCGCTGCTGCGGCTGCCGCTGGGGATCTTGACCGACCGCTACGGCGGGCGGCGTGTGTTTACCGGGCTGCTCATCCTGGTGCTCCCGGCGCTATTCATCCTGTCCCAGGCCACCTCATACACGTCGCTGCTGATCGGCGGGCTGTGGCTGGGATTGGGCGGCGCCAGTTTTGCGGTCGGCGTGCCGTTCGTTTCGCGCTACTACCCGTCCGAGCGCCAGGGCTTTGCGCTCGGTGTGTACGGTGCCGGCAACATCGGCACAGCGATTGCCGCGCGGCTCGCGCCGCAGATCGCCGCCGCCTGGGGGCGGCCGGCGGTGTTTTATGTCTTTGCCGCAATGATTGTCGCGATGGCACTGATCTTCTGGCTGCTCGCCCGCGACGCCCCCGCGCCGGCTGGCGCACCACGTCCCTCGCTCGCGAATAGCATGGCGGTGCTGCAAAGCGAGCGGCTAGCCTGGCTGTTCAGCCTGTTCTACTTCGTGACGTTTGGTGGGTTTGTTGCGTTCTCGCTCTACCTGCCCAAGCTGCTGATCGACTTGTACAAAATCACGCCGATCGACGCCGGAAATCGCGTGCTGGTGTTTGTGGTGCTCGCAACGCTGGCGCGCCCAACCGGCGGCTGGCTCTCCGATCGGTGGGGTGCGGCGCGAGTACTTCGGGTGGTGTTTGGGATGATCGCGCTTATGGCGCTCATCCTGACGGTGACAACCGCACTGATCCCCTTGACGATCGCCTGCCTGGTGTCCTCCATGTTTCTGGGCCTAGGCAGCGGCGCGGTGTTCAAGCTGGTGCCAGAACATTTCGCGGGCCGCACCGGAACGGTGACTGGAATCGTCGGTGCGGCGGGTGGGCTGGGTGGCTTCTTCCCGCCGCTTATTCTGGGCGCTGTGCGGCAGGCGTTTGGCAGCTATACGATCGGCTTTGCACTCCTTGCACTCACGAGCCTGCTGTGTTTTGTGCTTAATCAGCGCGTCTTGCTAACGAAGCGAAGTGGCAATCCGCTCCGCCATACGAAGCTAGAAACGTGATCAGCGCGCTCGGGTATGCATGAAGCCGTACACAGGACACGTTTCTTGATCTATCTACTGCTCGGCAGCCACACCGATCGATGATTGCCAACACAGATGATAGCTCTGCGGCGAAGCGAGATACTGTGGGAGGCATGCTGATCAACACGGTCGAGAAGGCCTGGGCGCTGCGCAACAGCGACCGGGCCGCCGCCCGCTCGGCGAGCGAGATCCTGCTGACGAGCGCAGATGCCGATCCGCGCGCCACTGCACTGGCCAAGGTGGTGCTAAGCTACCTTGACTACCGCGAGCGGCGCTATGCGCCTTGTTCAGCGACATGGTATTGTGGAACCCGTATAGCCTCACAGAAGAATCTTACCCAGCGAAAAGGTTACGCCTCACCAAAAAGCGGCTCTCCCTCAAAGATCGTGCTATTTCTCGACACAAAATAGTTGCAGTGCGCATACTGGGCATCACGGAGCAGTGCTTTGTCCGGCTAGATTCACATCGTAAGACCTTGAGCACGGAAGATGATATTGGTGGCGAATCCCCTAGTATGCCGATCAAGCCGTCATCTGATAGAGCTGAGCAAAAGGTGAACGTGACGTTTTCGCCTTCGGCTCCTCCGCCAGCCAGCGTAGGATGCGCACCACATTCATAGTGGCGATGATCGGCCAAGGCCGCGATCCCAGCAGCGCGCTAGGCGGCGCACCATTCCATCAGGCTGGAGCGAGCGCAGCCGGTAATCTCGACATCTGAGGCACGGTGTAGCCGATGCCATACAGGCGAACCGCTTGTAAACGCGTGCGCTGGGCGCCATCGCGGCTGGCGTGATAGGCGGCGAGTAAGGCAGATGCAGCCGCGTCGCCGAGTTTGAAGATTCGATGTGTCATAGCACCCATTGTACGCCGTTTATCTGTTTTGTATTAGAAACTTTCTGAAAAGCTTGCCAAAGCCTAGTGTGCGACATACACTACTCGGCTATGGCATATCTATCATATCCTTCTGACTTGACGGATGCGGAGTGGGCAATCGTGTCATTGCTTGTCCCCGAACCGAAAACCAATGGACGGCGTGCGACAATCTCCCGTCGCTCCCTGCTCAATGCCATGTTCTATGTCACCAAAACCGGATGCGGCTGGGAATGGTTGCCGCGTGAGTTCCCAAACTACAAAACCGTGTATCACTATTTCCGACTGTGGCGGCTCACTGGTCTTTGGCAAGCCATCCATACCATTCTGCGCGAGATGGTTGGCCAAGCGCTCGGGCGTAATGTGCAACCGAGTGCGGCGATTATCGATAACCAATCGGTCAAAACCACTGGTGTGGGTGGCGAACGTGGCTATGATGGTGGCAAGAAAATCAACGGTCGCAAACGCCACCTAGTGGTCGATACCCAAGGCTTGGTACTCGCAGTCAAAGTACATGCGGCCGACGTCGCCGATCGCGATGGCGCACCATTGGTGCTTGCTGGCATGCCCGAGCGCTTTCCAGACA
Source organism: Kouleothrix sp. 19917 (assembly GCF_057073505.1). Classification (NCBI taxonomy): domain Bacteria; kingdom Bacillati; phylum Chloroflexota; class Chloroflexia; order Chloroflexales; family Roseiflexaceae; genus Kouleothrix; species Kouleothrix sp. 19917. The sequence continues at coordinate 334,143 of NZ_CP097100.1, read as the reverse complement.
TCAAGAGGCTGTGGATCGATAGCAGCTACAACGGAAGCTTTCGCACTTGGGCAGTGCAGCAGCTTCCTGGGTGGCATGTTGAAATCGTCAAACATTGGTGGACCGGTATCAAAGGCGTATGGGTTGGGCCAGATCAAGAACCACCGACAATCCCGACCGGCTTTCACGTCTTGCCCAAGCGCTGGATTGTGGAGCGCAGCTTGGCGTGGTTGGGGCAGAACCGTCGCCTGAGCAAGGAGTATGAACGGCTGGCGCAAACCAGCGAAGCGTTTATTTATCTCGCGATGTCGCGCCTGATGTTGCGTCGGCTGGCTCATCTCCAAGCCTCATCTATAGAAATAGCGCGTCTGAATGCTTTTCAGAAGGTTTCTTAGCGCACCTCGTAGCGCCGGCGCTGCGCCTCGCACCTGAGGCGGGAGACGACATCCCACGCCTCGCCGATGTCCTCGAATCCGACCGTCTACGACCCGGCCTATGGGTCGGCGGGCCTGCTCGCGCAGGTACTCGACGCCGCGTCCTCGCGCGCCGTGTTCGGCCTGGAGCAGAAAGCCTTTCCGGCGCTCCTCGGCGCGACGCTGCTGGCGCTGCGCGGCAGCTTTACGCCGCACCTCGCGCGCGGCAACACGCTGAACGCGCCGCTCCATTGCGGCCGGCGCGCCGACGTCATCCTGAGCAATCCCTACTTCGCCGACATCGGCCAGGCCAACGCGCCGAGCCACTTCGCCGTGCGCTCCGGCGCTACGGATCTCCTATTTGTACAGCACATCATGGCACGCCTGAAGCGCCGGCCCGGCGCGCGGGCGGCCGTCGTCGTCCCTGAGGGGTTTCTGTTTCGTGGCGACGCCTTTGCCGCGGTCAAGCGTGTGTTGCTCGATACGTTCCACCTCACGGGCCTCATCGGCCTGCCAACGGGCGCATTTGCGCCATTCTCGGATTTGAAAACCGCGATCCTGGTCTTTGAGCGCCCGGCCACCGCGGCGCCGGCGCCCGATCGGCTCACCTGGTGCTGCGCGCTCACGCCACCGAAAGAGCTGCGGCCGACAAAGACACGCCCGCTCGCCGACGCGCATGTCGACGAGGCGCGGAGCGGGTGGCGCGCCTGGCAGATCATGCGGCACGGCGCGGGCATGGCCCTTGCTCCGCGCGCCGACGCGCATACCACCATGTGGCTGGAGCCCGCCGCGACGTTCGAGGGGCGCGGCTTTGACCTGCGGCTCGCGCCGCCCACAGAGCCGGCAGACCAGCCGCGCGAGCCGGCGGCCGCGATCGTCGCGCGGCTCGTCGAAAACAGCCAGCGCTGTCGGGAGCGGATCGAAAGCCTGCACCGCAAGCTCGGCGGCGATGCGTAGCGTCGCGCTTATGAGGCGGCGGACTGCTCGCCCGCGCGGCTCGTCTGGCGCTGGCGCAGGATGCCCGCGCGCTGGTGCTGTGTCCTGCGCTGCTCGTCGGTCAGGTTGCGGTAGTCGGCGGCCTCGACCGTCAGCGGCCCGCCGCCGGTCAATCGCCGATCCCACATGCGCGACCGGATGCGCCCGTCGATGTCGTCCGGCACGCGGTTGGTGGTGATCACCGTCGGCAGCTCCAGGTTATACCGGTGATTGACGATCTGGAACAGCTTTTCCTTCGCCCACAGCGTCGCAGCCTCGGTACCCAGGTCGTCGAGAATCAGGAGCGGCACCTCGCGGACGCGGCTGAACAGCTCGTCGTAGTCGATCTGGCTATCGGGGCCGAAGGTGGACCGCAGATGATCCAGGATGTCCGGCACGGCGCCAAAGTAGGTCGTAATATCGCGCGCGATCGCCGCGTTGGCAATCGCCGCGGCCAGGTGTGTTTTTCCGCTTCCATACTCCCCGAATAGGACCAGCCAGCCGCGCGGCCGGCGGGCAAACTCCTGCGCTCGCGCGAAAGCGCGCAGGAGGCTCGCGTTGTAGGCATCAAAACTGTCGAATGTTTTATCCTCGAAGTGTTGCAGGTTGCTGAGCCGCCTGAACTCCTCACGCTTGCGGCGTTCAGCCGCTTCGACCTTGCAGCGGCAGGGGAATAAGACGCCGAAGTGCGGGTGGCCAAACGGCACTTCTTCCTTGTAGTAGCCGGCCCCGTCGCAGTCGGGGCAGCGCTGCTCAAGGGGCGTTTCAGGCGCGGCATCCCCCAGATCCGCCAGGTCCGGTTCGATGGGCAGCACGACCGCACGCCGAGCGGCTCCCCGCTCGGCGCCAGCGCCGTTGCCGTGCCCCGGCAGCAGCAGATCGTCCGGGCCGATGCGCCGCATGTTGTCGTCCATACCTATCTCCTGCCAGTTTTACCCTGGTGCCACACGCGCGGATGGCAGAGAACGTGCGCGCGAGGGCGCGATACCAGTGCCTGTGGTGCCGGTATCACCCGGAAGCGCCCGCCGATTGATCGGCTCGGGCCGGGGCGGGAGCGGCCGCCATGCCGGCGACTGCGTGCTTGAATGGTACTGTTCCTGCGCGATATGTCAAGCAAAACCTAGTATCGATTTTGTTCAGGATCGGGAACCGCGTCCCAGACCCGGCCGTCAAGCAGCCTTCCACGCTGCGACTGGCCGGCGCGGGCCATCACGCGGCCAAAGCCCGCCACGCCGCCTTCCCGCACGCTGCCGTCCGGGTCCACGATGATCGTCGATTCGTCGCTCAGCGCCTCGCCGGGCGCGTCCTCGGCCGGCATCCACACGCCCCAGCCGGAAAAGCTGAACGGTATCCGGCGTGCCTCGCACGCCAGGCGGAGCTTCGTTAGCCACACCGGGTGCGGCGGGCTCTCGCCGCCGCCGGCCACGACCCAGCCGATTTTGCGGCCATCCTGCAAGTAGGGGTTCAGCGCCAGCTCTGCCCGCAAGGGAACGCACCAGGCGAAGTGGATCGAGGCGTCGATCCCGAGCAGGAGCGGCGCGCGCTCGTCGGCCTCCTGCTGCGTGCTTATGGGCACGCCGAGCCACAGGTTGCGCAGATGGCCCGGCGCGTCGCGCCGATCGGAAAGGAGGGCGCGGTTCAGGGCCGGAACGAGCGCGGCCATGCGCTCGACGTGCCTGCTCCAGACCTGGAAGACATGTCCCCGCTCGGCCGCCAGGTGCATCGTCCGCCAGACCTGGCGCAGCGCAGCCTCGCTGATGCGGCCGTCGAAGAGGTCGAGGCGCGCCGGGTCGATGACAAAGCGCTGCGGCCGGCGCAGCGCCAGCGGCTGCTCGATCAGGTCGACGAGCGAGGTCAGCGGACGGACAGGGCGTGCTGGTGTGCTCATAGACGCGGCTCCTTTGCTTGCTGAGTCGTTTTCAAGGCGTCGGCTATTTGCGCGGCGATCGCCGCGCGGCCCGCGTCGGTCAGCGCCGCATCGGCAGCCAGCACCGCGCGGATCTGCTCGACCAGTGTGCCGATCGGTACACGCCCGTAAGCCACGAGCACGGCGTTGCGCTCGTCCGCCGTCGCCGCCATGCCCTCTGTGCAGATGACGTCGATGCTCGCGCGTGCGGGCGTGCGCAGGCCGGCCTCGTATTGCGAGATCGCCGACTGCGACCGCTTTGAACACGCCGCGACCTGGGTGATCGAGAGATTGCGGGCTAGGCGCAGCGCCCGCAGCGCGGCGCCTCCGGCCGCAATCGCCGCGCGATCATCATCGATGCTCATCTCTGCTCCTTCGCCGATGCGCTTCGCCTCCGCGCCGCGGCGATTAGCTCCAGCGCGCACGCCGGCAGCGGCGCGATCAGATCCGGGTGCTGAGGGTGGCGCAGCGCATAGCCCTGGCGGCCCCCGGCAGTAGCTTGCCGACGAACGCCTCCAGGCCGCTCAGCGGCCCCAGGCGCACGCGCACGTGGTCGCCGCGGCCGAAGACCGGCACGGCGCCGCAAGGCGGCTCCAGCAGCCACTCGTGCGCGATAACGCGCACGCCGCAGCTACACCAAATAGACCGGCGCGGTAGCCCCCGCATTGATGCGTGGGGAGGAAGTGCCGCTTGCGGCTTGCCACTGCGTAAATTCGTGATATACTATCGGCATCCGAACAAATGAGCGAGCACCCATATGTCCCGCGCAAGCACACCCTCCTTCATCTGCGAGTTGCCGCTCGTGCTCGTCGGTGCCGACGAGCGGAGGCTGCGCATCCGCCTGGACTGCGCGCGGCAGGTCTATAACGCCGTGCTGGGCGAGAGCCTGAAGCGGCTCTCGCTGCTACGCCAGTCGAAAGCCTTTCAGGCCGCGCGGGCGATGCCCAAACAGAGCAAGGAACAGCAGCGCGAGCGGGCTGCCGCATTCCGCGCCCTGGACGTGCAGTTTCGGCTGCGCGAGTACGATCTGCACGGCTATGCCACGCGGTTTGGTCGCTCCTGGCTGGGCGAGCACCTCGATGCCAATACCATCCAGACCATCGCCTCTCGCGTCTGGAATGCGGTGCGCCAGTACCAGTTCGGCGTGCGTGGCCGCCCGCGCTTCAAGGGCAAGGGCCAGTTCCACAGCGTGGAGGGCAAGTCGAACAGGCAGGGACTGCGCTGGCGTGACGGGGCGGTGGTGTGGGGCGATCTGACGCTGCGGGCGCGTATCAGTACGGATGATTCCATCGTCGCGCACGCCCTGACCTGCCCGATCAAGTACGTGCGGATCGTGCGGCGCATGCTGAACGGGCGCCAGTGCTTCTTCGTTCAGCTCATCTTCGCGGGAAGTCCGTACCAGAAGCCACTGAACATGGTGGGGGACGGCGTAATCGGAGTAGATCCCGGTCCGCGCACCTTCGGTCTCGCCGGGGCGGATTGGGGCGCACAGATCGATCTGACCACGCCACTCAAGCAGTCCCGTACTCAGCAGCGCTGCATCCAACGTCAGATCGACCGCCAACGACGGGCCAACAACCCCACGAACTACTTGCCCGATGGTCGGGTACGCCCAGGCCGAAAGCGGTGGGTCATTAGCCGCAATCAACGAGACAACGAGCGGCGGCTGGCAGAAGCCAAACGGAAAGAAGCAGCCCATCGGAAAAGCCTGCACGGGCAGCTTGCCAATGCCCTCCTGGTGCTTGGTAGCGACATTCGTATCGAGAAAAACAGCTATAAGAGCTTTCAACGAACCTACGGCAAAGCCGTCGGACAGGCGGCCCCGGCGGCGTTTGTGGCGTCCCTCTCGCGCAAGGCTGAAAGCGCCGGTGCGAGTGTGACCGCCATCCCCACGTGGCTTAGGCTCTCTCAAATCTGTCTGTGCGGCTCTCTCGCGCGCAAGTCCTTGTCCGAGCGCATCCACCGCTGTGATTGTGGCATCACCGTGCAGCGGGACGTGTTCTCGGCCTACCTGGCGCGTTTTTCTGTGGCCGTGGAAGGGCCTTCTGGCCCGTCCTGGCGGCTCGACGCGGCAAAGGCACAAGTGGCTTTTGCGGGTGCGGAATCGCGCTTCCCGGCGGCGTCGAGACCGATCTCCGTCCAGACCTTTGTGGCCTGGGCGCGAGCACAATCCGCGAGCGGCGGCCCCAATGGGGACGCTCACCTGCTGCCTCTGGGCGGTGGGCCGGAGCGGATCGCCGGGGCAGTTGGCACGATGGTGCGTGAGAGCCAGGATGCTGTAGCGCATGATGTTCCTTGTGAATGTGGTGCGCGAGAGCCTGTGCAGAGCGCTCCGGGTTGTCACCAGAACCCCCCGGATGTATCCGTGGGGTAGATTCGGGTCACGTCGCGCACGTAGCGGTAGCTGGCGCGCGTGTCCAACACATCGGCGGAAGCGAGCGCGCACGGTTCGCCATTTGGGCGCCAGTTGCGCGGGTCCCGGCAGCATGGCTGGTAGATCCTGAGATGCGTCAACACCCCATCACGCGCAACCTGCCAATCATCTGGGACAAAGCCCCGGATCGCCCCCGTGCTCGGCGCAGATCGCCTGGCCTGGAAACGCTTCTGGCGGCTGCGGCGCACGTGTGTCATCGTCAGCCCTCCACCACAGTAGGCGGCGCGTCCTCCGTGATGCGCGCGCGCCGGGCCCACGCCTGGACGTCGGCCTCGATCAGGCGCCGGACCTCGCGGCGCATCGGCATGCTGATCGCCCGGCTCGCGACGTCGGCGGCCAGCGCCGCGTACGTTGCCTCGGAGAGGACCTGCGCGAGCAGCGGGTGCTCGTGGACGCTCGTGCCGAGCGGCGAGATGATGGAGCAGAACCCGCCGCAAACCACGCTGTCTGAACGGCTGCGGCCAAGGCGGGTTCTCGGTGGCTTCAGCCCTTGCACAGTGCGTCCTACTGCGGTATAATGAGTATACCAAAACATTTGTGCGATGACACAACCATGATCCGCACCCATACCATTCCTTGCGATCTGCCCAGGCCCGTTGCCGACGCCCTCAATCGGGCCAGCGGCGCAGTCTACACGCGCACGCTCGTCACCCACTACCGCGTCTACCGCAAGCGCGGCGCTCGCACGCGCCACTGGTTGTCGCAATTCGCCGCCATGCGCCTGAACGACTACTTCACGCGCGACGATCCACCCCTGCTGCACGCGCACTCCAAAGACGCGGCCCAGGAAGCCTTCTACCGGGCGTGCAAGACAGCGAAGGCTAATCGGCGCTTGGGAGCGAAGTACCCCCACAAGCGCACGTTCTATCGCACGACCATCTGGAAGCAGAGTGGCATCCGCCGCAAGGATGCCGCTCTGCTCCTGTCCAGGGCAAAGGGGCTGCCGCCGATCATGCTCCCGCTGCCAGAGCACCTCCAGGACGTGCTGCGCGTGCTGGAAGTGCGGCTGGTCTATGATCGGCGCGCCCATTGCTACACCTGGCACCTGGTTGTCGAGAACGGCAAGCAGCCGAAAGCGGCGCCAGGAACAAACGTCGTCGCGGTCGATCTCGGCGAGATCCACCCTGCGGTAGCAGGCGACGAGCAACAGGCCACGATCATCACCTGTCGCGAGCGGCGGCACCAGCAGCAAGGCCACGCCAAGCGGCTTGCCAAACTGAGCAAGGCGCTCAGCCGGAAACAGAACGGGAGCCGGCGATACAGGTGCCTGCGCGCGGCCAGAACCCGCATGCGTGCCAAACACAAGCGCGTCATACGCGACATGGAGCACAAGATCAGCCGGGCGGTGGTCGATGTGGCAGTCGAGCGGCAGGCCGGTACGATCGCGATCGGCGACGTGCGGGATGTTGCGGATGGCGTCGATCATGGCAAGCAGCACAACCAGCAAGCGTCGCAGTGGAACCACGGCCAACTCCGCCAATACATCACGTACAAGGCCGCAGCCGAAGGCATTGTGGTGGAACTGGTGGATGAGCATCACACGACCCAAACCTGTCCCAACTGCTCCGAGCGGTACAAACCACGCGGCAGGAGGTACTCCTGCGGGCGGTGTGGTTTCAGCGCGCATCGTGATGTGGTGGGACAGATCAACATCCTGTCGCGGTACAAAGCCGGGCAGGTGGGCAGGCTGCGCGCACCTGCCGACATCAAGCATCGTATGCCGCACAACCTGCGGCTCATGCGTAGACGCCGAGACACCGGCCAGCCGGAAACGGTTGTAGCTCGTGGGACTGGGTGCCAGCCGCGAGAAGCCGTAGGGCTTTAGCGCCCTGCGGAGTGTCACGTGCCAGACTTCGCCGGCGTAGTGCGGGACCGCCTCGGCCACCTCGGGCCAGCTCACCCACAGCACCGGGCCTGCGACGGCCAGCACCACGCCCTCGCCGAGCAGGTCGTCGCGGCGGCGGCGGCAGGATAGCTCGTTGCGGCTGTGGACGAACCAGCCCGGCCGGTACAGGCGCGTGCCGGCAATCGCCAGCGCCCGCTGGGCCGCGGAGGGCGGCAGCAGATCGGCCGCGTCGCGCGGTGGATCGCCGGCGCGGTCGAGCTGGCACAGCATGGTGTGCGGGTCACCTAACGCGCAGGCCACGGGGATGGCGTCCGGGCCGTCGACCCGGACGGTGATCTTCTGGCTGAGGACGTGGCCGAGGCCGCCTGGGCTGCCGTAGATGGCGTCGACCCAGACGGCGCCGTCAAAGCGCACCTCGCCAAGCTGCGAGACCTGCCGCGTCAGCGTCCGTGGTTTCTGTGCCGTGGTCACCTGATTGTCTCCTTGCTGCGGCGCTATGCCTCTACTCCGCGGCCCCTTCGACCGAAGCGGCGTGCTGTATCGCCGTGCGGTGGCGCGGAACCTATCCGTCATAGACCCGCAGCGCCGGTAGAATCTCGTCCTCCTCGTGCGGCGGCCGGACCAGCATCTCACGCCGGGCGCAGTAGTCGCGGCGGATGAGGTAGTTGAGCGTGCAGAACGTCCCGCCGGCCGCGATGATGGTCTCGATCGCGTAGAGCAGCTTGGCCGGGTTACGGGTCAGCCACTTAAATGTCGGCGCGAACAACATCTCCAGCGTGCCGGCTTGAATGGCATCAAGCCGTGCGCGCAAGGGCTCGTCGATCGCCGGGTCGTAGCCGCTGAGTACGATCGGCGCGATTGCGTTACGCCGCTCGCGCGGGGGCGGTGGCATACTGAACAGGCCCTCCTCGGGCGCGGCCAGATCGTGCTCTTTTGCTGGCGACGTCGCGAGCAGCCGCAGCCGCTCCCAGGCCAGCGGATAGGTCTGGGCGAGCGCGCCGAAGAGATCGCCGTCGCCAGTCACAGGCGGAACACCCCAGTCGCCGTGCTGGCGCGCGTGCTGCGCGAAGAACATGACCGCGCGCCCCGTGAAAGCTGGAACCTGGGCGTCGCGCAGCCGCTCGCGCACGCCTCGCAGCGCCGGCTCCGACGGGCGCGAGGCGGTGATGTCTTCCAGCATTGAGTTCCGCACGCCGACGGCGACGAGTGCGCGGGTCTCCAGCGGCACCTCGGCCGGCTGGTAGAAGGTGGCATCTTCCGTGCCGAGCAGCAGGGCCGTTTCGCGGAAGACCGGGTCGTCCCAGCGGCCGAGCAGCGACAGCAGCCGCTGCCGGACGTCGCCGGCGATCAGCGCGCGCTGCTGGCTCGTCAGCCCCAGCGCGCGGAGCTGCGGCAGGAGCGTGGTCGTCACATAGCCGTCGACGGCGCTGGTTGGTTGTGGTGTCCGTGGCATGCAGAACTCCTCTATCCGACGGCCTGGCCTTAGCGCCGGCGACGTTGTTCTTCCGAGTCGCCCCGCCGCGGGTGCGCGTGCCCGAGCGTGCGGTCCACCTCGGGCCCCCACAGGGACTCCTGGGCCGTCTCCGGCCGCGGCAGCGCGTCGTAGTCGATGATCAGCCGCCAGGCCGTCGCGAAGACGCTCTTGCCGCCGACCGCCTCCCAGCGCATGCCCGGCCAGTGCTGAGCGAGCCGCGGCGCGCCTTCGGCGCACCAGAACGCCAGGATCGGGATGGCTGTCTCCGCGCCCTCGGCGCAGAGCCCGGCCGCCAGCGCGATCGTCGACCACGTGCCGTTTCCGGCGCCGGGGAAGGCGATGCGCGAGTCGCTGGAGGCCAGGATCGCCGCGGGGCAGGGGTCGTGCGGGAAAGCAATCAGCCCGCTGCCCTTGCCCAGCCGGGCGCTGGCCCACACCTCGCGGACCATCTCGGCCGAGCGCTGCGCGAAGTCAGCGCCGAACGCGCCCGAGACCCGAAAGATCCGCGGTGGCGTTGTCGCGGCTGCGGTCGCGTACGCGTCACCGCCGGTCGGGCAATCCCCTACCGCCAGCCGCCGCGGCGGCTCGGCGCGCTCGACGCTTCGCACGACGGCCGCGATCAGCGGCCGCCAGTTCCCAGAGAGATCCCGCGGCGCGGTGATCCCCACCAGCGGGCGCCCGTCGGTCGATGCCGGGCCGGTTTCAGCTTCTGTCCAGCGTGCCATGGTCCTCACCCACGTTGCGCCGCGCTGCCTGGGCCCGCCAGGGCAGTGGCGGCCTCCCACACGCGCGCGATGTCTTCGCGCGCCGTTTGCGCCAGCGCAGCCAGAATCTCGTCGATCTCTGTTGCGGTTAGCGGCATAGTGGTTCTTCCGATAACGTGGTTGATGTGCAATCTATAGAGTTGACAGTGTTGCCGGCGCTGGCATATCGAAGTCGCAGCCAGCAATGCGATTATTTGGAATGGGCTGAGCACGATCATAGCCAGGCTGTTGGATGACCATCACTGCCTACGCCAGCGCCTGCTGCTGCGACTGCACCGTGGTGACGTTGGCTATGAGCCATGCCGCAATAGCGTTGATGTCGCGCTCCTGATCAGGCGTCACACGAACAATCAACTATCAATCCTTTTCGGTGACACTCCCAGGGCTGAATGAGGCTGCTGAAAAACTACCATGACACCACAATATGTAGAAGCGAGGGTGGCCTCATCGACTACAGGTTGTGTACCCAGAGGACTTTTTCAGCAGTCTCTGAATGCCCTGGGCTTCTGGCGGCTTATGGCCGCGCAGCAACAGGGGGCGAACCCCTGGCCCGTGTCCGAGGCACTACGACATGACAGGCATGCCGATACGTTGTTTGTCGCACCTGGATGCGCCCATAGCCGCCGAACATCGCGCGCGAGCAGATGTTCGACGCGCCATTGGCGTCGCGGTTGACGCTCACGCCACAGCCGGAGCAGCGGAAAGTCCGCCCCCGTGGCGCGCTCGTGTGGACATGCCCGCACGCCGAGCATGTCCGCGTCGAGTAGTCTTCGGGCACATGCGCGCTCGTGCCGCCGAATCGCCTGACCTTGTACTGGACATAGCGCTCGAACTGCCCGCGCGCCCACTGCGACAGCTTCTGGTTGGTTTTGCGGTCCTTGTCGGTCCCGTCAGCAATGTCGCGCACGTCGCCAATCGCCAGCCGCCTCACGCCCCGCGCTCGCGCGAAGTCGGCCAGGCGGCGGCTTGCGGTGTGGAGGACGTGGCGCTGCTGGCGATAGAACTTGGCCGAGGCTTGATGCTTGCGCTTTGTCAACCGTTTCCAGCGACGGCTGCCCTTGCGACAGCGGGCGAGTTTGGCCGTCAGCGTGCTGTGGCGTTTGTTGCGCAGCCGCTTGAGCGAGCGCAGGTAGCGCCCGTTCAGCACAAGCGCATCGCCTCGCTCGGTTACGACCGCCGCAATGTTGATTTCGCCAAGATCGACCCCGGCATGCAGGCCGTCGGCGCGTTCTGGCGGGTCGGGCGGCCCTTCGATAGTGATGGCGAGCTGGAAATGGTCAGCCCGCCACACAAGCGCGACCTGGCGGATGTGGGCAGCACGAAACCGCTCGGGCAGACTCAGCACGAGGTCGCGCTGCTTGCGGCCATTGGGAAGGACAAGCTGCCCGTCCACGACCCGTATCCACTGACCTTTCCACACCACGGTCTGGTAGGCTTTCGCGCGGTAGGGGTAGTTGGCATCCCCCTTCCCCGCTGCGCGGTTCTGGCGGGCAGTGGCGACGTTGGCGAGCAGTTGCTGCGCGAGGAACTGGATGCTTTGCGAGTGCAGCGCGTAGCGGTGGCCTTTGGTCAGCGCGTTCAGGTCGGCTTCGGCCAGCCACACACCCTGCTCGCGTGCGGCGACATGGGCTTGCACCATCTCGCTCCAGCAGCGCCCGGCCTCTTGCCGCAGCGTGTCGCACAGGGCGTGCGTGGCGGGATCGAGCTGCCGCAAGGCAACAAGCTGCACCGTGGCGGTTGTATTGGCGGTTTTGTAGGGCATGTTCGATTGTACCAGAAAATGCGTGCTATTGCAAGCGGTTTCGCGCACCCTGATGCGCTGCGCGGGCTTCATCCCGCCCGTAAACGAGACTGCTGAAAAACTATCCTCACACCACAATTTGTAGGGGCGAGGCTTACCTGATCCACTACAGGTTGTGTACTCAGGGGACTTTTTCAGCAGTCTCTAAACGGCGTGGGCTTTCGCCCGCCTCTTTCTGTAAGGCTCAACCACCAAGACAGCCAGTTTTTCTACTCGAACGTGACCCAGTAGCCCTTCGCCATCGCCGCGATCGCGGCCGACAGCTCCTCGCGCGTATAGAACCGCGCCAGAAAGCCGATTGGGTCGTCGGACTGGGTCCGCACACCATCGGCAATGCCCAGGCGCTCCATTTCAGCCAGCACCTGGCGCGCTAGCCCCAGGCTGGCCTCGGCCTGTGCGGATGTGGCGTGCCACACCTGCCGGCCGCGGCCGAAGCGCCTTGCCATGTCCCACATGAGGCGCCGCTCGTCGTCGTTCAGGGCGGCCGGACCGCCGCGGGCGCTGAGGTGCGCGACGCGCTCGGCGAGTGATGCCTGCGCCGCGTCTGCGGGTGTTTTCATGATAGCGCATTCTGGCGATAGTGAGGGCGCGTCGTCCATAGATGCCTTATGCGTTTGTGTCATCTGCTGTGCTCCTACGCCCGCGGCCGGTCGGCAATGCACACACGCAGGCGCTCCCAGCGCAGCAGGTCGAGCAGCCAGCCCAGCGCGGCGATGCGCGCGGCGGCGGGAATAGCCTTGCCCGCATACGCGCGGCCGCCCAGCCGCTCCCAGCGCTACTCCCAGCGCATCGGCGGCCCACCGTCGTCGAGCCTCGCCGGCTGCTCGACCAGGGTGACGCCGGCCTGGTCGAGCAGATCGACGGCCTGGCGCCAGGCGCGCGCCTCGTTCAGCACAGCCGCGCCGGCGGCGGGCGCGAGCGCCGCCGCAAGCCCGGCGCGGGCCTCCTGAAGGACCGGCGGCTCAGCAGCCCTGCGCGGCCACACCAGCAGCGCGAAGCGGATCGCCTCGCGCATCGCCGCGCCGGCGGCCTCGGATCGCTCCAGCGCGGCGAGCGCGTCGGCCAGGGTCTCGGGCGCCTGATTGTCGATCGATGTGTCCATCCCTCACCACAACGAAAGCTGCTCATCGTCGGCGGCTTCCTCGCTCGTCGCCGGTGGCGCCGCGGGCCGCTGCTCCGGCTTGGCCGCCCTGCTCGGCCGCGTACGCGACTTAGGCGCGGCGCTCCCCTGCTCCGCTTCTGCCACCGCAACCACCTCCTCGGCCACAGCAGGCACCGGCTCGGACGGCGGGGGCAGCCGCCGGCGCCCCTCCTCGATCACGGCCTCGACGGGCGCCGGCCAGGCGCCATCGAGCTGCCGGAGCGCGCAGTGGACGCGGATGGCCTTCAGCGCCCGCTCCTGGTCGGCGTCCTGAAGGCGCTCGACGACCCAGTTCCAATCGATTGTCGGGCGGCCGGAAGCCATTGGTCGTCATCCCTCACCGCGCACTGTGTTGTTAGCGCGCCACCTGCATCACCGGCTCGAAGACCTCCGCCCACAGCCCGGCGATCGTATCCGGCCAGCGTGCCGCGCGCGCGGCCGCGAACTGCTCGGGCGTCAGCAACAGCGCGATCTCGGCGAGCTGGATGACCCGCGATCGCCCGTCGCGCCGCTCGGCCCAGAAAATTTCTGCGTCGCGCTCGGCCGCCTCGCGCTCCGCGCCCGGCGGCGGCTCGACAAGCTCGGCATACCAGACCGGCGCGGTATGCGATTTCAGCAATACCACGTGCGCACCAGGGCCGATCGCGCGCAGCCACGGCGCGATCATGGGGCCCTCGGACGGCTCGGGAGGAACTAGCGCCGCCCACAGCATGTCCAGGCTGTCGATAGCCGGCGGGGTGTCACCTGAGAGCGGCGCCGGGTCGGTGGCAAGTAGCCGCGGGGCATCGCGTCCCGCGCACAGCCAGGGGATCTCAGCCTCGATCTCCTCGATCCGCACGCTCAACCGCGCGACCTCTGCCAGCCGCTGCTCGCGCTCGGCCGCGTGCTCCTGCCGAATCCGCCTGACGATCTCGTCGATTTGCGGCTGGAGCTTGGCGCGCGCCGCTGGATCAGTCTGGGCGCGCTTCCACTTCGCGTAGAGCCGCGCATCCTTGAGCGCCTGCTCGCCGCGGGCGTTGAACGCCTGCTGGTCGGCGCGCTGTCCCTCTCTGGTGTTCAGGTCGGGCGGGCGCACGCGGTCGCGCTGCTGGACGAGCTGGTGCCGCTCGGACGTCAACGCGCTGTAACGCTGCCAGCGCTCCACGGCGAAGGCGTGGAACGGATGCAGGCTCTCGTCAGCCTTGATAATGCCCGTGCCGTTGCGCCAGACCGCTTCCCAGGGCGTGCGAAACGGATTGTAGCTGTTCCAGGCGCGCGGGTGGAGCACGCCGTCGGGAGCGACGTCGACACGCCGCTCCTGGACGATCGTCGGGCGCTCGCCGAACAGCGCGTTCTGGTCGGCAGGCGATACATAATGTGGCAGGAGCGCGTCGCGGCCGGCCGTCGTGAGCACGCACAGGCGCCACTCAATGTACCAGTGCCATGGCGCGTCGGTCGTCAGCGAGCGTTTCGGGGCGGTGCGCGCCACGGCGACGTGCGCGGCGTGCGCAGGGTCCTCAAGCAGGGTGTTGATGATGTCGTAGCTGGTCGTCATGCTGCCCTCGCGATTGGTTGTTCAACTGGTGTGCCGGGATCTGGCGCGCCGCGGCCGGCGCGCAGCGCCGCAAGTTGTGCCTCGATCTCCTTAGTGCGGCGCTGCTGTTCCTGCAATGCCTCTGTGTAGGCGGCGGCGTGCTGCTCGTAGATCGCCTTGACTTGCGGATCGTGGACTTGCACCTGGCCGCGCTCATATTTGCGCCGCAGCGCTGGGCTCTGCTCGGCCAGCGCGGCCATAAAGCGCTCGTGGTACTCGCCGTGCAGCGGTCTGCGCGCGGTCTCCAGCTCGGTGAGCAGCGTGCGCTTGTAGTGGCGCTGGGCCACGGCAAAGGCGTGCAGCCCATCCAGGCTCTCGGCCGCGAAAAACGCGTCGTCGTGGTTCCAGACCGCCGCCCAAGGCGTCGGCGCGATCTGCCAGAGCCACCAGCCCGTTGGCGTGCCCTGCTCGATGGCCTGGCCGAGCGCCATGTCGACGCGCCGGTAGAGGATCACCGTAAGCTGCGCCGAAGGAAGCACCTTCCGCGCAGTCTCGCGATCGGCGACGGCATAGAGCGCTGTCGCCCCGCGCCGGCCGACGCGAATCAGGCGCCACTCGAAGACGATCGTGCCATCGGTGGCTACGTTCTCGCGCCGCGCCGAGCGGGCCAGCATGTAGATCTGCCCATCAGCTTCTAGTGCGGCGATGAGTTCAGGCGACGTGATCACGTATAACCTGCTCAGTTCGCGCGCTCGTGTTGTCGCGCGTAGTCGTCAAGCCACGCCGCCAGGGCGCGGTTGATCTCGTCCTGCGTGCGCATGCGCTCGGCAGCGCGCGCGTGCAGGTCGGTATCGGCGGGAACTTCCTGCCAGGCAGCACCCAGGGCAGCGCTTACCGCCTCCTGCGCCAGCCGGTTCAACTCGTCCGCGTCAGCGACCACGAATGGTGCAGGCGGGGTTTCCGGGAGATTCCACTGCGCCATGACAAAGCGATCGGCGAGATGAGCCTCCGCAACGTACATCGTCCGCGTGCGGCGGTTGAGGACGAGCCAGTGTGTGGGAGGCGCATCGTCGGAGCCGAAATCGTATGGCGCAACATACGGCGCGACGGCGCGGTGGCGCAGGTAGATATACAGGAACGGGTACCACTCGCCGGTCGCGCTGCGCAGGCCAGTGTCCCAAAACGCTTCCGTCGATTGGTAATAGAACGCCATCCATTCGGGGTTGAAATCCGACGAATCGCCGGCATATCCGATCGCCTGCTCCAGCATTGGCGGAACCGGAACTGGAAGCTGATGCAAAGCTGTGGTGTATGGATCGCTCATGAACATGCTCCCCGCTGCTGACACTGTATGTGTTTGTCCGCGTGTCTTGTCTCTGATCTGGGAGAAGGCCCCAGACGGCCGTACTTGTTTCGAGCAAGGTGGTGAGTGCTTGCGGCGCGTTCAATCGTTGCTCCTCGACACGGCTTCTACCGCATGGCAAAGATGTTTTCAGGGGCGAGGATTCAGCCCTTTCACGCAGGGAGGGGGGTCTCATGAGACCCCTCCCCCGCTCAGCCGTCGACCGCGCTCGACATGGCCGCGGAGGGCACTGCAACGCCGTCAACGCCGGAGGTAAGCATGGCCACAAACGCCGGGCCAGAACAGCCCGCCAGCGCGGCCAGCGTTGCCAGGGCGCCGCTCAACAGCATCGCGGCGCCGGGCGCGCCCGCATGCTGCGGAAGCAGCACGGAGACCGGCTGCGCGTCGTGCCGGAACGTCGCCCAATTGCCATCGGGATGCAGCGTCGCCTTCCAGCCGGCAGTCTGAAGCCAACGCACCAGGTCGCTGAGCAGCAAGATCTGCGCGGGGCTGGGGCCGCTCACAGCGCCTACTGCCGCGGCATCATCCCACGCCGGCGAGACCGGCAGCCCCATGTCATCGCACGGTGCAAGCGCCGCGCAGCCGTCCAGAACCTCATCGAGCAGCGGTGAGTAGTCGCCGAGCGCGCCTTCCATGAGACGCGTGACGAGCGCGCGCAGCGCGCCGCGTAGATCCGGCGTTTCAGCCAGGGTCAGCCTGGCGCAGACCTGGTGCCAGCGCGCATCGCCGGCGTCAAGCACCGTCTCGGCCGCGTCAGAGGCGACAGGGCCACCGCAACGCGGACAGATCGTGGCGAGCGCGAACGCCGTCGCGCTGCGCATGGCCGTTTGCGGCAGCAGGACGCCACAATCGCCCGTGTCAAGCACGGCGGTATCGGTGGCGGTGAACGTCGCGGGTGGGTTGTGCATGGCTGTGCTCGTTGCTGATTGGTGGTATCACAGATTGTGATAGTATATCCCATTTCCACATAAATGTCAAATCATAATTTTGTTAAAACGTGAAAAAATCAGTGACTCGACGCGCCGTTTCGCGCATTGGGGTACGGCAGAGAGGCGCAGGCAAAAATAAACTTCTTCTGCTGTTCGCCGGTTAGCTCATCATGACGCGGTAGCTGGAAAGGGATAGTGCAAAAATAAACCTCATCTGGCAGCCGGCGGGGCGGACGGGGGGTTGGTTGATCAAAGCTGGTAAAGGCTCGCAAGAGGTCGAGAAGAGGTTTATTTTTGCGGACGACGTTTATTTTTGCTGACAGGCTGCGCGCGGAGCACCCGGCACGGTCGACGTGAGTCGGACGGCGTCAGAGCGGGGAAGATGGCATGTCGAGCGCAACTACGCGGCCGCCTTGATCAAGGCGGCCGGCTCCAGGGTGGCCGCTTCGGCGCGCTGGCCGGCCAGGACGCTGCGCACCTCGGCGAGCGCGCGCTCGTAGCGCTCCGGCGCGATGGAGAGGGCCTGGTTGCGAGGGTCGCCGTCCTCGTAGGCGCGGATCGACAGATCTACCTGGCAGAGCAGGCGCGCGGTCTCGGCGATCTGCTCCTCGCCGGCATCCGCGGGTAGGTTGTTGAGCAGCGCTGCGCGGCCGCGCTGGAGCAACTGGATGGCGCCTACCGCGCGTGCGCGCGCGATCTTTAGCCTATGGCCGTTGAGGCCGTGGAGCATCATATTACTGGCGCCCATCTGCCAAACACGCCTATCGCGTTCCTGGCCGAAGAAGCGTATAAAATTCAAATCAATAGCGTAGCGATACCCCTGCTCCGCCAGCAGCTCCGCCATGTGCAGCAGCAGCGTGCAGGCGCCTGCGGCTGGGTCGTAGCAACCGATGGGCTGGAATGCCTCGTAGGCACGGTAGATAACCTGCTCGACCATCCAGCGCCGCTCCCCCTCGCTCACGGCGTCGAGGTCCCAGCGGGCGATCGCGATGCGGCGCAGATCGGGCGCGCCGGCGATCGCGGTGCTCAGGCGCTCGGCGAGGTCCGCATCCACCTCGATGATCCGCGCGATCGCGGCCAGCAGCCAGTGCTGCCGGGCAGGGTCCTCGGTGTGCAGGGCCCAGACCCAGAGGTGCAGGATTTGAGCGGAAGGCGAGAGCATGACGAGTTGGCGCAGATCGCGCCCGAGCGCGTCCCAGGCGTCCACAAAGCCCGCTACCGCGTGGTGGAGCGGCAAGGCACCTTCGTCCGGGCGCTGGCCCTGCGCCTCGCCAAGCGTCAGGATCATGAACGCCTCGACGCTCTCCGCGCAGATCGCATCCAGCCGGCGCGCGAAGGCGCGATCCAGCTCCAGCAGCGTGGCCGCGGCGTCGACGAGCCGCGCATGCGCCGCCGAGGCGGCGCGGAACGCCTGGCCGAAAAACGCCATCAGCGCGGCCATTGGCCGGGCCGCGATCGCGGCCTCGATGTGCTGCACCAGCACGGCGCCGACGCCCTCGTCAAGCGGTACGCCGTCCGGGCTGAGCACCACCGCCGGCATCGGGTCGGCGACGACGCGTACCAGCAGCTTGGAGACATCAGGCGGCGTGAAGAACTGGCCGGCGTCGACGTTGACGGCGCCCCACTGCTCGTACACCGGCCCGAGCACGTCGATCATGCCCATCGCGGTCGCCATGCGCACCCAGCCCACCGCGCGGGCAAACTGGGTGTGGATCTCTTCCCAATGCTTTCCGTACCGCTGGCGCAACCGCGTGAAGGCCCTGGCCTCGTCCCCGGGCGGCGCTGGCGCCGGCTCGTGCGCGGCCTGCGCGCGCACATGCTCTGGCTCGGCCCGGAGTGTGTAGTAAAGCGCTTCGAGGAAGTCGTCATACACCTCGCCGCGGCGCCAGCCGGAGATGGCGGTGACGACCTCCAGCTCTTTGATGATGGCTTTGATGTATTCGTCGAGGGTGTGCGGCAGGCGCTGCTTTTTTGTGCTCATATGTGGTGCTCGATTGTAAAGCGGATGTGTAATCTATGGGGGCGTGCCCTTCCGGCGGCGGCAGGCCGCCATGAGGAGGCGTGTAATCACCGCGCCGTCTCCGCACCTCCAGGTCGCGCGACAGCGGCCCGGACGGCGGCGCTGAGCGTCAGCCAGTCGAGATCCAGCGCGCCGCGCGTGGCATCGACGGGCGGGATGTCCATCACCGGAGCGCCCTGGTACGCGACGTCCGGCCATGCCGCCGGGTCGAAAATGCCCGACGGAATGCCGCTCTCGTGGTCGAGCCCCTGCCGGGCGCGAAAGTCGATCCGCTTACCGTCGGCCAGATCGATCCACCAGTGCGGCGTTAGGACTGCGCCGCTCGGGCCGCGCGAAATCGAGCCGCGCATCGGCGTGTGCGCGATGGCGGCCTCCTCCAGCAGGACGTGCGTGGCGAGGATCAGGTCGCGGCCGTCGAGATCGGGGTACGCGTCCAGCAGGCTCAGCGCGGCCGCCAGCGCGCGGTGCGGCTGTGTCGCCTGGCCCCACGCCTCGGCCATGTCGCGCGCCTGGCGGAAGCGCAGCGTTACACCACCGGGCAGCAGATCGTGCGCGTAGACGACGAACGGCAAGGTAGGGCGCTGCTTGCCGCGCACGCGCTGGATCTGCTCGTGGAGCGCGACGGCCTCGGCGCGCGTGAGACGCAGCACCGGAAAATAGCAGAGCCCTGCCAGCCGGTAGAGAGTCGCATCGACAACGCACGGCTGATTATCCTGGACCACCTCGTTCCAGCCGTGGTGGTACGCGAACCCGAAGGCTGGATCGTAGACCCAGCCCTCAATATACGCGAGGCCCTGCGCAGCCAGCGCGGGGGCGCCCAGCGCGACAAAGGCGTTGCGAAAACAGGCGCCTTCCTGCGCGCGGCAGGCGCGCGCAGCGACGGCCGAGCGGCTCTGATCGACCACGCAGTGTGGGTGTGGCCTGGTCGGCAGTACGGCGCCGTGCGGCTTGGCGCCGATCGAGGTGACGGTTGGCTCTCCTATGGCGGTGCTCGTTTCGTTTAGATCCCCACGGGATGCGCATACAGAAGCGGTAGAACGCTGAGATGATCATAGCATGTCATCACATTATTGTCAAATTGTGAAATACCAGGAATGTGAAACGGTAACGGCCGGGCAGACCGCGGGACACACGAGGCGCCCGCCGATATAGATCGGCGGGCGCCTCGTGTGGAGGAGGTATTCCTCTAGCGCCGGATGAGCGGAAGGAAGACTTGTTTGAACGCGATGGCGACCTTTCCGACCTTGTTGGACGCGAACCCGGTATACCAGAGATTGCCGTCGGGCCCGATCGTGAGGGCCTGGATACTGCTGTTGGGCGTGGGCGCGGTCCACTCGGTGACCGTGCCGTTCGGCTCCAGGCGGCCGAGCCCCGGCGCGCCGTCGGCCGCTTCCGTGAAGTAGATGTTGCCATCCTCGCCGGCGGTGATGCCAGTTGGCTGGACATCCGCCGTCGGGATCGGGAATGGGGTCACCGCTCCGGTTGCCGGATTTAACCGCGCGATCAGATTGCTCTGCGTCACCGTGAAGTAGATCATGCCGCCCGACACGGCGAGCTGGGACGTTCCGCCAAAATCGGGCAGCGGATACTCGGTGACCTGGCCGTTCGCGGGGTTGAGGCGCGCGATGGCATCCGTCGCAAAGGAGGTCTCCGTCGCCCAGATCGCGCCGTCAGGCCCCAGGACCAGGTCGCGGACATCGACGTTAGTCGTGGTAAGAACGAAGGTGCTGACAACGCCGGCGGTCGTAATCCGCCCCACGGCGTTGTCGTCTGGCAGCGTAAACCAGAGCCCGCCAGGCCCGTTGATGATCGACGACGGTCCCCCGGTCGTCCCGGTCAGCGGAAGCTCGGTGATCTGCCCGGCTGTCGTGGCGCGCCCGATCTTTTTGATGCTCAGCTCGGTGAACCACAGCGCCCCGTCCGGTCCGGCCGTCACCTCAACCACGTTGGCGTTGGTCGTCGGCACGGTATACTCGGTGGCAACGCCCGTGGTCGTGACTTTCGCGATCTTATTCGCGAGGTTCTCAGTCACCCAGAGGCTGCCATCGGGTCCGCTCGTAATATCCTGGGGCCCGGCCGCCGAAGTCGGCAGCGGGTACTCAGTGATGGGGGGCGTCGCCGCCGCGCGCGCGCCAGTGCCCCACGCGGCGAGACAGGCCAGAACAAGCACCAGCGCTATCCACCGCGCGTGGCGGGCTCCAGGAAGGCGAAGCGAGAGGGCTGTTTGCATCCAATCTCTCCTTGGTCAACAAAACGGAAAGACACACGGGGTTCTATCGAAACGCGCAGGCAAGTAGGGGCTGCGAAAGATCGGGGGAAACACCGGGGCCAGATCTGGCTCGACGTCTGCATGGTGTGATGGAACGCGTGGGACTGGCGCTCGTCGCACGCGCGCTATTCTACCATAGTCTGTCGCACCTCCTGGGACGCCAGGCGGCCCGCTGAAGGGAGCCGCGCGCGAGATCGCCGAGCTAGGCCAGCGGTGGAACACGATCCACCGGCCGCCGCCGGCGTGCCTGCCGCAGGCCAGATATGGCCGCCAGAGTGACCAGCAGAAAGTATTCCCTCACTCAGCGCCGGAGTGCCGCGCCACCGGGTATGGACACGCCAGCGGCACGGGCCGCCGACATACCCCACCGCGCGGCCCGCGCCCGCGATGTCTCCCGCCTGCACTGGTGGAACGCCGTCCCCCACTCGCCGCCGATATACCCCCGCAGGGTCGTTGGCACACGGCCGCCGCTCTGCTGTGTCGCTGCGTTGCGGGCGCCCTCCCGCCCCTCCTGCGTTCGTCGCAGGCTCCTCACTCCGTCGGGTCGGGCCCCTCCCTCCACTGCGCTCCTCCGCGCCGCTGCTCGCCGCCGCTCGCGGGGAACCGCGCGCCGCCGCCCGGCGCGGATCGACGCAGCGCGGTGCGGGCACGTTGCGATTCGCTGCGACTCAGCGCTGGGCGATGCGACTGGCCAGAGACGACTGAATCGCCGACCGACCGGCGTGGGAGACACGCGACAGGGAGAGAAGAAGTCGGCGGGCGCACCTGCATTGGGCTGCCTCAGGCGCGCCTGACGGTAACACCATCACGCCCCCGTCGCGCCCCCGTCGCGCCCCCGTCGCGCTACATACCCCGCCAGCTTTCGCGCAAGCCATCGCGCCAGCCGGCAAACCGTGCGGCGAACCTGATCACGGCCGCCGCGGCTTGCCAGGATGCAATTTGGGGTGGGCGCGAGCAAACCGCTCCAGCTCCTCGCGCGCGATGCCGTACCGCCTTCTCCTGCCTCGCGGGGGCAGATCGATCGCCTTCAGGCCCTTGTGGCGCATGTACAGGTAGACGCTGTCCACGCTGAGCGACGGCCGGCCCCACAGCCGCGCCAGCTCGCGGGCGGCGGCGGGTGGGCTCAGCAGATCGGCGGTGTCCGCGGTCGTTTCTGCCGCCACCTGGTTGTGTTCATTCATCGGTCAGCTCTCGTTGTCTCTCACGCACCACGATACGACCACCGAAATTGCGCGGCGGGGCCGCCTGCTTATGAACTTTTACTATTAAATCGGGTATAGGCCGCGCAGGCGGCCTTCGTGGCAGTAGCCAAGAGCTTTAGCTCGCGGGCAGCCCACCGTCGGGCTGAACCCCTCGGCTACAGTGGCAAAGCCCGCCTGCGCGGACTTCCCGATTATTTTCTCAATCTTCATTAGCAGGCGGGGGGAAGCCGCGTCCAAACACGTATAGTCGTAGCCGCCACCATCCGATTCCCGATCGCAATACTTGAAGGCATAGATGTCGGTGATTTCTTGGAGCGAAGTCCGTGTCTTCATCCCCGCGCCAGGATGATACGGGCGGTGAGCTGTCACGCGCTCGATGTCCAGCGCGTTCTTGAACTCTCCCCAGTGCAGATTGTGATGTCTCCCACACCGCATACAGAAGATTCGAGCATGTGCCCGAATTCCCGGCTTTGGTAACGATCGAAGATCAGACGAGAACTCGGTAACTGCTACAATGGTGCGTGCTTTCGCCATCACGATCTCTCCGTTCGCATCGCATAGGCATAGCCATCCGCCCGCTGGATCACCCTGAGATATTTGGGATGCACGTCAAACCCACTGAGTTTGAACAGCGGTCGCGAACGCACTGCGATCCGCCCGATGTGCGTGCCAGCGTACTTCCCGCCAGGAATGACCCCCCGCACCAGATCGCCCGTCAAAAACCCAAACCACCGCTTCTGCTTCCGCTTGTGGCGGCTCGGAAAGCCGTGCTTGTTCGGCCCACACATCATGGGATTTGCCGCTTTCTGCCGCGCTAACCGGCGTGTGCAGGGACGATCTCTTTGTGCGCATTGCTCCAGGTGCGCTCGTGGTTGACCGGCGCCTCCGGCTCATTGGGTAGACGCTGCGCGTAGGGCCGAACATCGCGCCAGGCGGTCGAATTGTGCGAGTAGTCGAGCAGCTCACCTGGATCGCGCAGGCCAATCTGCAACTCCCGGACGTAGACCTCGATAAAGTCCCCGTCGCCGCGTGCCGCATCGCGCTCGGCAAAGTAGGCCGCGCGCCACTCCGCGATGATCCGCGCGGGGATGGCCCAGCGGCTGCGGTCCGGCAGCGTTGCGACGATGAACTGCTCGGGGATGCCACGCACGGCATCCACTCCGGCAATGTGGGCGCGCAGCCTGCGCTCCAGGGTATCGGTGAGATCCTGGATGATGCGCGCATGGCCGGCGCGGGTCACCGTGGCCCGAATGCCGTAGGGCGCGTCTTGCATGAGCTGGATCGTCACCCGCAGGGTATCGCCGCCGTCGTTGTAGTTGACTGCTGCGCTGGCCGCGCCCTCCTGGTGCAGCGCGCACAGCAGACGCAGCGCGCGGTCGATGTCCAGTTCCATCACTGTATCTCCTCACAACAGGCAACAAACGCGAGATACCTGGGCCACAGCGACAACGATCGCGCCGCTCGGCATCCACGAAAGACGACTAGCCATCAGATCAGTCCGGTTGCATCGACCGCCGCGAGATTCTCAGCAAAGGCCACGTAGCTCTGGTACGCCTCCTGCATCAGATCCAGGCCAATGACGCCCGCGCCATCAGGCACATGCTGGGCCAGCGCGCAGAGGGCTTCGGCACGGCCCTCGCCGGGCCCGAGCGCGCGTGCTGACGCAAGCAGCGTCGTAAAGTGAACCGACGGCGCCTCAGCCAGCAACTCGATCAGCTCGCGCCGCCGGGCTGCGGGCGCGTGCGCAAGCGACTCGACCGCATCCCGCCAGGCGTCCGCGATGGTCGGCCCCAGGGCGCGGCGCTCGGCTGCGCTGCGGGCCAGCGGCCGCAGCCCCACGGCGAGCGCCGCCAGTGTCCGCACGCGGCTCACAGGGCTGGCCAGGCGGCGGACCATGTCCAGCATGCCGGCGATATGCTCCGGCCGGAGTTGCCCGAGATGGGGCGCAAGCGCGCGCAAAATTGTCGCGGTGTCGTCAGGGTCGCAGTCACGCTGGAAGAGAAATGCCTGGACAGGGTCGAGCGGCGCGAGTGCGACGGCGAACAGGCTGCGCTCGGACAGTGGTAGGCGCCGGCGAGCGGCGTCGAGAATCGCCGGCCGATCCTCGGCCCCAACATTCAGATATAGCGCCGCGAGATACTCCGCGAGCTGCGACTCCAGTGCGATACCCGCGCCTTCCAGCGCCTCGGGAGAAATGCTCATGCTGCCTCAGCTTTCAGTGCCGCGCGCCGGCGGCTGATACCTCGCGCGAGCCGCGTCTCGAAGACCAGCTCAGGCACGAGTTTTGCGATCAAGTCGGTGTGGTCGCAGTCGGCAATCCAGACGGCGCAGCTTATGTCCGGGCCAAGCACGATTTCGGCCAGCTCGGCGTCCGGGATGCCCTCCGGCCCAATGGCCAGCACCGCGTGCATGTTTTTATACGCATCGCAAAGCCTGCCCCACGCGGCCGACTCGGGGTGCAACGCGACGGCGAGCACCGGGTTCCCGCGCTCGCGGCTCTCCAGGAACGCCACGCCAGTCGCCGGAGTGTGCTCGCGGAGATAATACTCCAGAACCTGGCCGGCGGGAAGCAAGAAGCGGTCGACGCGCCGAACGATCCGCCACGCCGCCATCAGCTCGGTCGGCGTCAGCAGCCGCGCGCCTGGCTTGCCATCGCGCGACCGGCGCAGCAGCCAGGCAGCCGCGCGCGTGTCGAGGGCGTCGAGTCTACTCTCCGCCAGCAGCGCGCGCAGCGTGCGCGCGACCTGGAGCGGCAGCGGCAGGCCGCCGGCGGCGATCAGGCGGGCAAACCGCTCGGCGTCATGCCCGGCGCGCTCGGGCGTCCAGCGATCGCGCTCGATGAAGTCGACCAGGCGGCCGCTGTCCTGCGCGGCGTCGATCGCGTCGTACTCAACCCCTTCCGGGTCCTGGCCGCCGTGGAGGCGGACTGGGAGCGGCGTGCCGGCGTGAAAGCGGTTGACCCAGACGACGAGCGTGACCTGGCCGCGCCTGATCGTGACCTGGTGGAACGCCCCATTATCCTGGGCGTCGAGGGCGTCGCGCAGCCGCTCGCCGTAGGCGGTGAGCGCCGCGTCGGAGACGCGGAACTGAAGCGAGAGCTTGACCGACTGCGGCTGCTTGTCCTCAGGCATCTGCTCGAAGTGCGCCTCGCAGTAGGCGAGACCGTCAAGATCGTGGGCGTAGAAGGTCAGGGTACCACAGACGGCGCAGCGATCGAGCGGCTCGAACACCATCGAGCCGAGCCCGCATTTCATGCAGTAGCCGTAGCCGTCGCGCCTGCCGCGGCGCTCGAAGACGTGCGCGTCACACGCCATGATACACTGGTACCGCACCCAGCAGTCGGCCTCGGCCGCCTCGACCGTCGCGCCCTCGCCGCGGATGAAGGTATCCGGCTGGCTGGGGAACGCCTCGAAGAATGCGGTTGTGTACCGGTCCGGGCGTTGGGGCGCGGCGTCTGGCGCGGCCACGTCGACGACCGCGCTCAGCACATCGGCGATTGGATCAGCGGGCGCATGCGTGAACACGACGCCGTGTTCACCGCCTTGGATGCGGCAGTCCTCCGGCCAGGGGAACGCGCAGACATAGTCGGCGCGCTCACCGGCGCCGATCCCGCGCGAGCAGGGTGCGATGCGAGGCGTTGGTGCTGCGGGCGTCGCAGTCATTGGCAGGCTCCGAATGCTGTGTCAGGCGGATAATGTGCCGGTAGCATCCCCGAACGGTTATCGAAGTATACGAGGATAATATCACTATATGATACTTTTGTCAAGTAATTAGGTGATCGGCGGGCGCGTATGAGCGCGGGGAAATAAAAACACCACGCCGGCCTGGTGAGCCGGCGTGGTGTTCGTTCTCGGAGGAGATGTCAGGTCAGGCGTGGCTAGCTCGCGCGTGGTTGCCCGCGCGCCGCATGACGGCATTGAGGCGCGCCACCAGCTCGCCCATACTGAACGGCTTGGTGATATAGTCATCGGCCTGGCGCAGCCCGGCGACGATGTAGCCCTCACTGCGTTGGGCTGTGACCATGATCACCGCAATATCGCGGGTGGAGCTGCTCTCTTTGAGCGCGTCGAGGACCTCAAATCCATCACGGCCAGGCATGTTGACGTCGAGCAAGATGACATCCGGCAGTTCGACATGAGCCATATGAAGCGCGCTGGTCCCATCCTCGGCAACGTTGACGGTGTGCCCCAGACTTCTGAGTGCGCGCTCCACAGCGCCCGAGATGATCGGCTCGTCTTCGACGACGAGGATGCGCCATGTCGGCTGGTCAGTAGTTATAGAGATCACGGCTTCTATCCTTCGTGCCAACGAGGGCGTTGTGTTCGCTGGTCAGTAAGTATCAAGCATCAAGTATAAACTATCGAGGGTACACCCACATTACCAATAGTCAACCAAGCTATTGGCAAAACCGGATCGATGTCGTTAATTTATGATTCAGTGTCGTAGCGTATTCACTCAGAGTGCTGTCCCCGGCGGGCGCTGCGTTCCTTGAGTTGGTTCCACCAGGCGGCAGCGGCTGACTGAGACTCATCCAGCAGCGCGGCCGCATCGGATTCCAGCTCGGGCGGCAGGTGCGTGGCCAGCGCGATCAGCGCCTCAGCCCGCTGATCTCCACGCTCGATCTGGCGTGCGAAGGCCAGGAGGTGCGGCAGCCGCTCGGGGGTCAGTGCGACGGGCGCCAGATCCGCGATGCTGTCGGCGCGCTGAACGTCGTCGGTGATCTGTGCCAGGTCGCCGACGGTCGCGTCCAGCGCCGCGGCACACGCTCGCGGCGCCCAGTCGTTCTCGCGCTGAATGGCGGCGGCGAGCGCTGCCACCGCCTGGACGCGGGCCCGTACCTCGGTGATCGCGCGCGCCAGGTCCAGCTCAGTCAGCTGCGTGCTCACTCCAACGCCGCCGGACGCCGCGAGCGCGCAAAGCACGCGCATCTGGTCGGCCGGGTAGTTGAGCTTAGGCACAAGCAGGCGCGCGGCCTCCGGGTCGACCCCGGCGATCGCCATGCCAAACTGGCAGCGGTGCTCGCTCTGCATGCCGTCGATTTCCTCACGGATCGCACGGCGTGCATCGGCGCCGGCGAAGTGGTAGCGCACAGCCAGCAGCGTCACGCGCAGCTCCTGCGGATGGACGTCATGAGCAAGCAGATCCTGCTGTGTTGTCGTCATAGTGTGTCCTCTCAGTGTTGTGCGCGGCAGCGCGTGGCTGGCCGCGCAACTCATCGGCCGTCTCCAGCATGCCGGCCCAGCGCGCGCCCTCGGTCCAGGTCAGCTTGCGCCTCCTCCAGCCGCGTACGCGTGTGGCCATCCGGCCGGCCGGCAAGACCGGCGCGAATCAAGCTGTCCGCCGAATTAAAGAACAAGCAATCCAGCGCGCAGAAAGCCGCCGACGAGCAGAGGATGCCGCGGGTCGGCTCGGCCTGCTCGATGGGCTGGCGCAGCACGATCGCCGTGGCGCGGGCCTCGTCGCGCCAGGCGCCGATAAGATCGCCGGCGTTCAGCTTGTTCCTCGTTCGCTTTGCGACAAAATTTCGCTCGGCCTGCTCCATCGCCGCGTCATGCAACGCGCGCACCGTCGGCGCCGCGGCGGGCGCGGCCTCGTCGACGAGCGTCTCGGCGGGCATGGCATCCAGCGTCATCAGCACCACCTGGCCAAGAAAGACGCATGTCCGCAGCGGGATCGGGCGTCCCTGTGGATCGCCAAGCGCGCCATACCACCCCATCCCAGACTCCTGTGGTGTGAGGAAGTCGTCCCAGCTCCAGCCCGCCTGAAGCGCGTTGAGCTGCGCCACCAACTCGGCGACGGCCGCGCGGGTGCGGCTGTGCCAGATCGCTCGCTCGACGGCCCAGGCGGCGTCGCGAACGTTGGCCTGCTTGCGGCGATCGCTGGCGGCGCGACGCCTGGCTGCCGCGGGGCTCTCGCCTGGCTGGGGCAGGGCGAGCTGTGACTCGCGATACACTTGCTGGTACTGGCTGAACGCGCTCCGCGCCGCGAGCGGCAGGCTCGCCGCGTCCACGGTTCCGATGATCGAGCCGTCCGCGTCGAACTCGACCAGGTGGCCTTCGGCCGTAGTATGAAGGGTGTTGCCGAGAACAAAGCTCATCGCGGCCTCATCAGTTCGTGCGCATGTGATGTATGGCAGGCGAGTTCATACGAGAATAATATCGTCTTATGATACCTTTGTCAATCTACTGAGTAGATATGTGCTGCTACCGTTGATAGAGCAAGGCGCTTCCCATCAAGCCGCCTTTGCAATGATAACCGGCTCATTGGCCGCCGCCAGAAGCTGGAGCAGCGCATCGACACGGTACGCGTCGGCGATGTGGCCGTCTTCGCACAGCTCGCTTGCGACAAACGGCAGCACCTCCTCCACGAGCCAGCGCCAGGCCAGCGCATCAAGGTCGGCCAGGTCTTGCTCCAGCTCGTCCAGCAGCCTGGTGTCGGCCAGCAGGTGCGGAACGCTGACGCCGGTCCAGACCAGCCGCCCCGCTCCGTCGCGCGGCGGCGGCGGCAGCCGCCAGTCAACCTCAGGCTCCTGACGCGCGGCGAGCAGCTCCTCCAGGCTGCGCCGCGGCGGCAGGCTAACCGCCTTCGGCGCCCTGGCAGCCAACTGCTCATCTTCCGCATCCTCAGGCCCGTCAGCCGCCTCCCTGTCATCACGGAGATCCGCCTCGGCGATCGGCATCCACGGAAGCCCGATGAGGTTTCGGTAGCGGCAGAGGTGGTAGACCAGCCGCGCCTCACGCGAGGATTTGAGCTTGGCCGGGCCAAGGCCGTAGACGCCATCATAGCTTGGCGCAATCTTTTGCCAGCCGTTCTTGGCCATGGCGGCCGGGCCCGAGCTGTCGAAGGAGAGCACACAGCCGCTGCGAAGAGTCAGACTCGGCTTGCCGACACCGAACAGGTGGAGCGATTGCCAGTACAGGTCGACCAGGTCGGCCTGCTCCAGGTCGGCGATCAGCCTTTCATACCATGCGATAGAGGCAGTCGAGTAGCGCGCGACGACCATGCCGCCGATCGCAACGCGCGGGACGAGCGGCCGCGGCTCGCTGTACATGGTTCCGGGGGTTGCGCAGACGGCGTCGAGGTAGTCGAGAAAGGCCGGGCTCGCGAAGTCGAGCGGCGAGGGGTGGTCGAGCACAGCGGCCGCGGTGTGCCGGTCGCGCCCTAGCGCGTCGCGCAGGCCGTCCGGGTAGGCGATGACGGGGACAATCGGCGGGCCAGGGTCGCGCGTCGCGGCCATGATCGCCCGGACGATCGCGGGGTAGTTGCGCGTGCCAGCGGTCGCGTCGCCGAGAACATCATAGCTCGGTGCCCAGTCGAATCGAGGCCGGTAGCCGTCATAGTCGTCGATCAGCGTCTGAATATACCCGAGCAGCGGCAGGCGGTCCGGCGATCCTGGGGGCCACGCCCCATTATCATAGCAATATTTGATGCCACCGTGCTGGCGCGCCCACTCGCGCACGTAGCGCGCGCCGCGCGAGCCGGCGATGATCAGGAACGCATCCTGGCCGCAGCGCACCGCCAGCTCAAGGTCGCGCTTGGCAGGACGCTTTCCGATGGCGAAATAGAAAAGAGGGGCGTGGATCATAGCTGGTTGCGACGTCCTCAGCACGTAGACGCTCAGCAGGTGCTACTGAGCGTGTCGGCGCGGTCGGTGGCCTCGGCAAGCACTGCCAGGACGCAGCGGACGTCCTCAACCAGCAGCCCGTCGCTCCAGCTCGTCGGCATATAGATCTTGAGCTGGTTCGGCGGCGGCAGCGTGGGGTCATAGATCACTGCAACGCCGAACGGAACAATGGCCCGGCCGTCGGCAATCTCGAACGTGTGGCTGCCGTCATCCTGCCGGGTCTCCACCACCAGAAGGCCGTGGCCGTCTCGTTGGACACGGTGAGTGATGCTGTGTGCCATTGCGGTGCTCCGATGTATGTCGCCGGAGGCGAGCTGCACGAGGCCAGGCCCTCATCAGGGCCTGGCATACGTTGCGTCTGCTTAGACTCCGAGATGGGCGTCGATTTGGTCGGTGATCGCGTCGATCGCCTCTGCCGCGGCGGGGTTGCGGGCCGCCGTCTGCTGGAGCAGCCCGCCCCTCACGGCGCCCAGTTCCTCGGCCAGCTCCTCCAGCCGCCGCGTGCTCCGCGGGGTGATCTGCTCCAGCGCGGTGGCCAACGCCTCCAGGTCGGCGCGGTATGGTTCCTGGACGGCATGCGTGGTGATGAGCTGGCGCACAGCCGCGGCCCACGCGGCGGTCTTGGAGGGCTTTGCGGCCCTGACTAGCTGCTGCGCACTGGCCTGCGGCGGGGCGCTCAGCAGTGTTCGCGCGATGTTGTAGGCGGCGATCTGGGCCTGGAGCGCGGCGATCTGCTGGTCGATAAAAGCGTCGGTGAACGGAATGATATAACAGGCATCATAGGTGACCGGGCTGCCGGGCTTCTTGACGGGCGTCATGTCGGGCTTCAGCACTTTTTCCAGCCGGACGAGCGCGTTGTACTCATCGCCGACCTGCGCGCCGCGCGGCAAGCAGCGGTCCTGGCTGGTGTAATAGCGCCGCTCGACCGCGATTACGCGGTAGACCCAGCGCTTGTTTTCGTAGCCCGAGACGACGAGCTGGCCGACCTGGATGCCGAAGGTGAAGTCAAAAGAGGCTGGCTGAGTTGTCATGGTGGCACGCCCTAACTTGACAAATGTATCATAACGCGATAAGATTATACCATGTTATTATTTTATGTCAAGTGATCTGTTGACGCCAGGCCGATCGCTTCTCAGCTATGCCAGCCCCAGTTCCATCTGCGCCTGGTGGTAATGCTGCTTGACGGCCGCGCGCTGCTCCTGATCGTGGAGGTCGATCGGCCTGACATCCGGCTCGGGCGGCCATTGGATCAGCCCAGCCCGAGCGCTGAGAAGACTCCGCGCATGGGCACCCATTTTCTCCTCGGTGGTGAAAAAGGTCTGTACCTCGCGCGCGCTCTCGCCAAAGCGCCCTTTGCCAAGCGACAGCATCGTAATCAGACCATCCTGTACGATTGGGATGGAGTTGGTGCAGGCATTCTGGATGAACCAGCTTCCATCGATCCATATCTTGTCGAGCAGGCCAAGAACGCCGAGCGAGTTGACCACGTAGGCGGATGCCTGGCCGAGGAGCCAGACCTTGATGTCGGGAACACCTCGCGCGAGCTGGTAGTAAAGCTGCGCGCCATAGAGCCCGCGAACGAGGCGGTGACACGGACTCTGGGCCATGCCGCCAATCATCACGCGGCCCGTGCGCATCGCCATCCAGCGCAGGTCCGGGTCCTGCGCCGCGCGCTGCGCGTTGGCGATTGCCTGGTATGCCAGGCGTTCGAGCGTTGTGGACGTCGGGCGCACCTGCGTACTGGTGAACGGGATGTAGGCATGCAGCGGCACGCCGCGGCGAAAGCACGGCGCCAGGCGCTGCTCGTCAAGGCGAGCATTGGCGTCCCAGCTCCACAGCATGCTGTAGATAGGCCAGAAGTTCCCGCTGGCCGGGTCGGCATCGTGCGGGTATGTCGCGACCGTCGCGCGCAGCCAGTCCAGGGTGCGTGTGCGACTTTCCGGGTCGTCGAAGGCGGCCCAGCCATCAGGATCGGTCAATTCTCGCGCTGCAAAATAAACCTCCAGGCTATGCGCCCACTGCGGCGCCTCGCCGCGCCACCGGCCATACCCGGACGAATCAATCATATAGGGAAGCTGGCGCGTGGCGCGCGAGCAGAACGCCTCTCGCCCGGGGCGCCAGCGCAGCGCCTGGGGATCGGGGCAGATAAACCCGCCGCGCGCGGTTTCGACGTAGGGAGTCACATCGTAGTGAAAGGCTGAGAAGATAACGGCGTGCTGGCCGACTACACCAGTCGCCTGGTCGCCCAGGCTGCGGTGCGTCGCTGACGTGCGTCGCCGCTCCTGACGCGCTTCGCGGTCTACTGCTCCGCGAACAGCACCGCTCATATTCCCAGCTAGCCCGATATATGACCCCTGGCTCGCCTGGATGATCCGCGCATGCTCCAGCGCCGCCCGCTTCTGGCTGCCCATATCGCCTGCCAGGCCAATCTTTGATTCCATCGACGTTAGTGCTCCGTTGTACTGCTCGTTGTCCGCATTACGACGCCGGCGAGCCTTGCGCGCTTGCCGCGACCAGCTCGTCGAACGCCTGATCAGGCCGTGCCCGCAGCGCCCGCGCAGCCCTGATCAGGGCTGCGTCCTCTACCGCCACCTGCTCCGTATCTGGTCCTGTAAGGTGCCAGGAACCTCCAGCCTGCTCGATCGGCCAGCCGTAGGCCCGCAGCACCTCCGCCGCGCTCTCTGCTTCCGGCTTGCCCGGGCGCGTGGCCTGGCGCAGGAGCTGGCGCAGCTTGATCAGCGCGCGCTCGACCGCGTCCCGAGGATCGGGGACGTCGGACGTAGCGAACCCTGTCGCGCGATTGCAGAGCCGCCAGTAGCCGAGCGCGCCGATCGTGCGCGTGTTCTGCTCCCAGGCCCAGCCGTGTAGCTCGGCCGGCTTGGGTGGCTCGGGCGTCTGCGCCGCGCCTGTTCGGATGGCCGCCAGCACTCGGCCGCAATCGCGGCAGAGGCGC
Organism: Kouleothrix sp. 19917; assembly: GCF_057073505.1. Taxonomy (NCBI): domain Bacteria; kingdom Bacillati; phylum Chloroflexota; class Chloroflexia; order Chloroflexales; family Roseiflexaceae; genus Kouleothrix; species Kouleothrix sp. 19917. Next base: position 301,537 of record NZ_CP097100.1, on the reverse strand, counting down.
AGGCCGAGCGCGGCCATCTTGACGACGCCTGGCGCCTCGGTCATGACAATCCCGCAGAACGTGACATGGCGCTGCTTCGAGCGGCCGCGCGGTGTGGGCCGCCAGATGTGCAGCGGCGCCTCCACGCTGCGCGCGCCGCGGTGGTGGCCGAAGACAAGCGGGCTCGGAAGAGTAGGCCAGGGCGGGCCGGTGACTGGCACCGGATCGAGACGCAGCGCGCCCGGGAGCCGGGCAAGCTGAGCGACGACCGCGTCGAGCGCGCATGGCTCAGCGATGACGATCGGCGCCGCGCTTACGAGCGCCTCCCTGGAAAGCGCGAGCAGATCCTGCCGCCGCGAGCGCGCGATCCAGGCGCCATCGTGGGCTAGCTCCACGCCCCAGTCAAGCAATCGCAGTATTTCGGCGGCCTGCTCTGGCGTCGCCGGTAGTGTGTTGATCACGATAGTGCCCTCTTCTGTCACTGCTCACAGCCTTCGCGTCCCAGTCGCGTTGCGACAATATCGGCTGTGGTTACGGGTTGTTCTTTCTCCAGGACCAGCGTGGCCCAGTGGCGGCCTATCAGCCGCGCCAGCGTGCTTAGCGCCATATACGGCGTGACGATGCCTATTAGGATCGCCGCCTCGTATACTCGCAGCCGCTTCGGGCCGCCCGCCTGCTCCGCCTCGGCCGCGCGCCGGTTCTGCGCGGCCGCCAGCGTGCGCATGGCCTCTTTCAGCGCCTTTTCGTCGACTTCGGCGACCAGGAGCCGCACATCGCCCGCGGCCAGCGGCGGCGCCTGGCCGACCGCCAGACACAGCGTGGGATAGACGCGCGCGGCCAGTCGCTCCTCGCGCTGCCAGAGCCTGAGGGCCTGCGCCTGCCGCTCCTTGTCCAGCCCGGGAAAGTGACGGCAGCGCAATGCCTTCCCGCGCGCGCCGCAGTTCGCGCAGAATGGCCCGCCAAACTCGCCCCGCGCCTTGACCGGCCGCCGGTCCAATCGCTTTACCAGACCGCCGCAGACGCAATATTCACCCGTTGCGACCAGCCCCGACGTCCTGCTATCCATCATCCAATCCTCCACTTTCGGCGACTGCCTCGCGCCCCACTCGCGTGACCGCCAGCCGGCGCTCAGCGGGCGGGATCTGCTTCGAGCCGACCAGCGTCACCCAGTGGCGGCCGGCAGCGCGACCAGCGGGCCGTCAGGCGCGACGAGCGGCGCGTCAATCGGCCCGCTGGTCCATACGGCGCTATCAGGGCTCACCACGATCTGCCAGCCCATCGCCTGCACCAGCGCCAGGTCGAGCGGCCGCCCGGCCGCCGGCCGATCCGTGCGTACGGTCATACCTGCGCCTCCTCCACGGCCGCGGCCATCGCGTTCCGCGCCTGGTCTATGAGCGCCGCGAACGTCACGGTCTGAACCTCTTCCTCACCGCGACGCGCAGTCCAGCTCCGCTCGGCGAGCGCGGCGCGTACCGCCCACCCGTGGCGCTCGAACCACTCCAGCGCGGCCTGCGCGCTCCCCACCGCGAGCAGCGCTTCGGCGAGCGGCAGCGGGCCGCGGTCCCACGTGGCTATATCGCGCCCGGCATTGACCCCCCACCAGCGGCGGAGCGACCCCTGCGTGGTATCGCCGCGCGCGCGCACCCAGTCAGGCACGCCGTCGCTGATGCCGTCGAGGTCGTGAGTGATCAGGCGGCGGTTCGGGTCGCCTACGTCGACGCGCACCGACCAGAAGCGCCAGCCGGCGCGGCGCAGGCGGGTGGCCAGCGCGCCGTCTTCGCGCGTTTCTGTGAGCTGGCCGACGAGCGACAGCCAGAGCAGGTTGGCGCGGCACGCGTGGAGCGTCTCGTAGAGGGGCCGCAGCGCGCTCCGCACGCGCTCCCACGCCTCGCGCTCGGCCTCGGCCTCGGCGCTGGCCGCCAGCGGAGCCAGCGGCAGCCCTTCGCGCCGCGCGCGGTGCCAGACGGCTAGCGCGACATCGCCGCTCGCGACGCCGAACGGCCCTTCCGCAACCCGCCCCTCCGGCGGGTACAGCGCGGCCAGGTCGCGCCAGCGGCCCGCCAGAGCCCAGCGCGCGCACAGCTCGGCGCTTGGCGGGTCGTCGGGCGCGTCGTCAGACGCCATGGCCGCAGCGCGCGCGTGCTCGTCTTCGGCCACGCCGGCGCGAGAGCACAGCGCGGCGTCGAGCGCCGTGAACGGCGGGGCATCCTCCCGCACGGCCAGGCGCGCGAATGCCGCCCCGGCCGCGCACAGCGCCGGCCAGCCGGTGATCCCCTGCACGCTTGCGGGGTGCGCCAGGTTGGTTGCCGCCGCGTGGATGTGCGCCGTGGCGCCGGCATCGAGCGCGCGCTCCAGCTTGGCTTGCAGCGACTTGAGCGATCGTTTGTGAAGCGGTGTCGGCATAAATGTCCCTTCGTCTTACGCCGCGTCGCGGAGCAAGGCTTTGATCTCGGAGAGCAGGTCAATAATCCGGTGCTCCTTCTGGAGCACACTGTCAGCGATCTGAAGCGGCGCCGGCGCCGGCGCGCCGATCGCGCGGTACGGGTTCTTGCGGTCGAGGTTGTAGCCATCGGCCGCAATCTCGGGGAACGGGACGCGCCAGGCGCGCGCGTGCTGCGCGCGGGCGTGCCACCAGGCCAGACAGTCGGCGAACGCCGCGTCGCCGACCGGGTTGGTCTTGGTATAGCGCTGGCGGCCCTGCGGCGGCGGCATCTCGTAAAACCACACCTCCCGAGTCGGGCCCGCGGCGTCGAGGAACAGGATGTTGGCCGGGACATCCGAATACGGCGCAAACGCCCCGGACGGCAGCCGCACAATCATATGGAGATTGCAAGTCGTCAGCAAACACTCGCGCACGCGAGCGGCCGCCCCGCCAGCGAACAGCGTGCCGTTGAGCACAACCACGCTGGCGCGCCCGCCCGGCCGCCGTAGCTTGCGCGCCAGGAGCTGGAGCAGCAGCAGCGCCGTATCACTCGTCGCGGCCCCGCCCTCCGGTGCGCCAAGCCCGCTCACGTCCTCCCGGCCCCCGAATGGCGGGTTGGTAAGCAGCACATCCGCCATTTCAGGCGCGCTCGCGCCACGCAGCGCGTTGCCGTACGCGAGCCGCGGCGCCTCAAGGCCATGCAGCATCAGGTTGAGCGTGGCCATCAACAACGGCAGCGGCTTGGCGTCGCCGCCGCGAATACACCACGTCTGAAGCGCCAGATGGTCCTCCGGCGTCTGGCACTGCCGGGCCAGGCGCGCGTAGGCTTCGACGAGAAACCCGCCGCTTCCGGCCGCGACATCCTCGACCACCTCGCCCAGGCGCGGATTCAGGGCTGCCACCATAAAGCGCACGATCGGGCGCGGGGTGTAGAACTCGCCCGCCGACCCGGCACTGTGCATCTCCTTGAGTAGCGCCTCGTACAGATGGCAGAGCGCGGCGCGCTGCTCGGGATCGGTAAAGCAGACCCCGTCGACGAGGTCGAGGACCGCGCCGAGCTGCTCAGCGCTCTCCATGCGGTTGGTCAGGTCGCGAAACACGGTCGCAAGCGCGCCCGCCGTGCCCGGGTCGCGCAGCGCCGCCAGCAGAGACGGCCCGCGCGTGCCGTCGGGACGGAGCGCGCCGGCGCCGTCAACAAACTGCTTCAGCGCCTCGCCGCGCAGCCCGCCGCGGCGCGCCGCCCAATCGCGCCAGCGATACGGCGGCTGGATGGTCGGGACGAACGCCGCGCCTCCCCGCTGCGCGGCCTCGCGCGCGCCGTTGGTATCATCGACGAGCTTGAGCAGCAAAATCCAGCTCAGCGTGGCCAGCCGATCGAAGCTGCCGCTCAGCCCGCGGTCCCTGCGCATGGTCGCGCGCAGCGCGCGGAATACATCGGCGAGGCCCTGCCGGGCCGTGTTGCTCCTGCGAGGCATCGCTAGTCGTTCCCCGTGCTCACGGCCGGCGCAGTAAGCGCCAGATCGATGAGGTGTCGAGGGTCGTCGTCGAGCGTCCGCACGACAAGCTCATTGCCGACGTCCAGCGCCTCGACGAGCACATAGGTGTCGCCCTGATCGCCGCGCAGCCGCTTCGCGATCAGCCGCAGCGCGGCGACCGTCAGGTCGATCCGACCGGCATGCGTCACGGTCGCGCGAAAGGGATGGCCGTCCGCCGCGCTGTCGCGCTCGGCTGCCACGGTCAGTTCGACATCGCCGTGCGCGACGTGCAGCCGGCCGCCATCGGCGACCAGCGTGACGCGGTCGGTCTCCGCGCTCAGCAGCGCCGCCGCCCCGGCACACAGATCGCGCAGCGGCCTGACCTGGTAAGCCGCCCGGAGGATGTAGCCGGCGGTGGCGTGGTAGGTCGCGGCGCCCGCCGCGGCCAGCGTGCGATCGTACGTGGCCTCAAGCTCGGCAATCTTGTGCCTGAGGTTGTCTGCGTACTGCAACTGCGCCTTGCGATATGATTCGCGCAGCGCGGGCGGCAGCGCGGCCAGGTCGACGGGCGTGAAGATCACGTCGATCGAAACGCTGTGCTGAGCGTGGTTACCGCACAGCAGCGCCACGCCGCGGCCTGGCAGCGGCCCGATAATGTAGGCGCCTTTCGCCGGATTGGCGCATGTTTCGTGTACCGAGCGCGAGTGGCGCGGATGCGCCTGGCAAGTCGGAACACCAGGAGCGGCTTGTGACTGAGCAGGGCTCATACAGTGATGCCTCCAAAAGTATCATCGAGCGGCACGGAGATTCCCCACACCGGCAGCTTTAGACGAACCGAGCGACTCCACGCGCGCCAAGCGCGAGCGCGAGCGCGACCAGGCTCGCCACCAGCGCGATGGGCCAGCGGCGGATGCCGTAGCGGATCGGGATGCCCGCGGCGGTGGATGCGGCCGCGGCCGCCAGTTGCGTAAGCGCGGACGGCGGCTGAGCGATGAGCACGGCCAGGAGCAGCAAGCCGCTCAGCGCAAACAGTGTGGCGGAGGCGCGATCGCGCACCGACGGCGCCTGGCGTGACCTGATGACGATCGGCATACGATTTCTCCCGTACACACAAAAGAGAATCAAAGACAGGCAGCAACCGATTCGATGATGTCCATGGCATCCTGGTCGGCCGCGTCGCCGGTCCAGAGGGTATGTTCGCGATCCGCACGGCGGTTCCAGCCGCGCCCGCCGGGCTCCGTAGAGACCCAGAGCGGCGTCGCCGGGCTGATGCGCAGCGGCTGCGGCACAAGCGCGACGGCGATCGGCTGGCGAGTGGTCGCCACGGGAAACGCGACGACGACACGCGCCCCGTCCGGCCCAAGGGCCAGGGCGATGTGCGCGCGGCGCCCGTGCTCCTGCACAAGCGCAAAGCCATCCAGCCGCTGCCGCAGCGCGTGCGCGTAGCGGATCGCCGAAAGGGGCTGGCTGCCGGCTTGGGCCAGATGAAGCGCGGCCTCGGCCAGCGACGTGTCGATGCGCGCGAGAAGGGCGCGCGCGAGTTGGCGACCGATCGCGAGGTCGTGGCAGGCGCTGCACATGTCGGAGGCCGCGAGATATGGCTGGGTGCGGCTGAACCACGGAAGATCGGTTCCGTTGACCGCCAGGCCGCAGTGGGTCACGCTGTTGTCGTGGGCGGGGTCGGTGAGGTGAACCAGGTCCGTGCGCCAGTCCCAACATGCCTGCGATTGGCTGGCGATGTCCAGGTAGAGCGTGTCAGCCGCCGGGGCGGCGTGGGCGACGGTCTGTGCGGCGCGCATGAATGGGAGAGCGTCGGTTACGCGCGTCCAGACGTAGATCATGGCGCCGTCGGCGCGGCGGGTCTCGGTTTTCGCTATCCGATCGGGGGTCTGCCAGTCGTCCCAGGTGAAGCCGTGCTCGTGCATTATGTGGGCTTGAAGGTTGTTCAAATCCGACCCGTGGTGGAGATCCGGCACCTGATCGGGCGTCGTGCCGCAGATTAGGCATTCCAGCGCGTACGTGTGGGCCGGAGCGGTAGTAGGTGCTGTCATCGCAATCATCCCTTGAGTATCAACGCGCGGTTCCGTAGCAAGCGGTGCAGGCGCGTGACTGCACCGCCGCTCGACCAGACCTACGCCGCGCGGCTATTCGTGGCGCCGGCGATCTGGTCGAAGAAGATGGCGACATCCCAGACGAACTTAGCCATGCAGCGCTTCCTCCGGCAGCAGCTTGCCGCGGCGATTGCGGATCTGCTCGGCATGCCGCCCGTACCATGGCCGGAACAGGGCCAGCACGGCGGCCCGATCATACAGAAAGCGCCCGCTCGGCTCGAAGCCTGTTACGCAGTGCAGCACCATCGCGGCGTAGGTCTGCGCCGTCGGGCGATCGGCGTCGGTGAGGAGAATTTCTTCGCCAGCCTGCTCGCCCTCGCCCCAGCGCTGCACGACGCGCCAGTTCTCCGCTCCGCCACCGGCCAGGATATAGAGCGTGTTGCCCGCGAAGCTGGCGCGAAGCACGGCCAGGCCATCCACGGCCGGCTCCTCGACCACGGCGACATTGCTTCGCTTGTAGACGGCGCGAGTTGCTGCCATACAATCACGCGCAAACGGCGGATCTGGGCGCGTATTGGAACATGTTTTTGGAACCATAGCGTTTTCTCGCGTTCTTTTGCGTTTTAGTGCAAGTATTCCCAACGCACCGTGCGCCCCCGCTCCAGCAGGATGCAGTCTTTCGGCAAGGCCGATGCTGGCTCGCCCTTGACCCGCGTAAACGCTAATCGCCCCTGCATCGTTGCGGTGGGCGAATAGATACTGTTCACTTGCTTCACCCACCTCCCCTTGACTCGCACGATGTCGCCCTTCCGAAATCCCGCCAACTCCTCGTTCACCTGGTAGCGCACTCGTCCGATCCCCTTGCGAGGGAGATCGTAGTAGCGGCGGCGGGTCTGCCGGGGCCGGAAAGCGATCCGGTAGCTGTTCGGGCAGTCAGGGGCAACGGCCTCCCTGCTCCCCAGTGTGGCAACACACAGCGCGTCGGTGGTATGCGATTTGTGGAGGAGGCGGTGCTTGCGAAACGCGGCGGTTTCATAGCCAAACACGGTAGTAAGCGGGGCAACTGTACTCAAGGCCGCATACAGGTGGGCTTTCCCCTGCATGGTGCGCTGGGCGATCTGGTCGAGGCGCCCGCTCACGCCGGTCACTTGGAGCGTGATCGTACCAGCGTGAACCTTCTCATGACAGGCATCGCACAGCGTCAGCAGATTGGCGAGCGTGTCCTTGCCGCCATGCTCGCGGTAGACGATGTGGTGCGCTTGGAGACGGCAATTGCGTTTGCCGCAGTGCCGGCACCTATAGCTGTCGCGCATCAGGCAGGCTAGACGCAGGTTCTCATCGAGGCGGGTCGGGTCCTGGTAGCGGCTGCCCGCAAGCGTCGGGTCATTTAGTCGGGCAATGTCGACCTGCACGTCCTCGACTACGATCTGGCTGATCGGTAGCGGAAGCTGCCGAACAACCCGGATCACCTCGTCCACATTAGTCCTGATGGAGGGTGGCAGCCGCCTGCTGCGCTTACTGGACGCACGGTTGGCAAAGCGCGGCGGGCGATACCACATCCGGTTGCGTCGAGAACGGCGGTGAACGCGGCGAGTGTCCAGTTTTTCTTTCACATCGCGGCGGTGGTGGATCTCGGCGGCCAGCAGGACTGCTCCATTGCCGACACAACTGATGCCCGTCACGCTGCTGCCTTTGTCGATCCCGGCCACTACCTCCTGCACCTGCCCCTCACACTGCCACCCTAGCTGGATGGTGAAGGGGGAGTGCGCGACCACCCTGGCCTTGCCCGCGCGCAGGAGTTTGCGGGCCTTGGCCTCCTTGCAGGGCATCAACGGCGTTCCGTCCAGGTTACGAACATAGACCTTCATGTGGCTCTAAGCCCTCCTTAAAGGAGTAAAGTGCTCCTCGCGGGTGTTTATCAGTGTTGTCGCGACGCACACACATTCGTGTTTCCACTACCCTTAATGCACGTCCACAGAGCTTCGGACTGGAGCAAACATCCAAAGGTGTGATCATCTGATGAACTGCTGCGTGATTGCTCACGCCCGCTGGTAGCTCCATGAGCATAGTGTCATACAACGCTATACTTTTAGGAACTATCCCAGATCCGCCGTGTGCCAATTTACGCGGCTTTGTCCATCGGTGCGGCCTCGACCACCTCCAGCCCCTCGCTCTCGAACGTGCAGTCAGCAGGCTGCTTGTCGTTTGCCGGACGGATCGGCGAGCCGTTCGCGCCGCGCACCGCAGAGGCGCGAATCATCTTCCCGTTGAAGGACAACCCCATGCAGTGCGCCCGGACGACGAAGCGGTGCCGCGCCAGGAAGGCGTCCATATCGCTCTGGCTGACGCCTGCCGCGCCCGCTGCCTGCCCCACGGCTGCCAGATCGGCCCGCGCCGCGTCCCAGCGCGCCTGGAGGTCGCGCCGATCGGCGTCGGACCAGCCGCTGCCAAGCTCGCCAAGCGAGCAAAGCACGCCCTGCTCGTTAAACACGCCGACCTCGATCGCGGCGACCATGCCGGTCTGCTTGCCGATCCCATCAGTGAAGCCCCAGGCGCCTCTCGTGGGGTCGTAGATCATCGCGACCACGTCGGCCTCGCGGGCGCGGTCGCGCCAGCGGAGGCAGGTGTTCGGGCGCGCGTTAACATAGGGTGAACCGTTCTTCCGCAGCACGAAGCCTTCGCCGTTCCGCTCCCGCACCTCGCGCAGCATCCGCTGCTTGGCCGCCGCGCCGACCGCGGTCGGAATGATCCGCACCACGTCCTGCTGACCCAGGCCCTTGACGATCGTGCGCAACGCGTTTAGCCGCGAGTCGTACCAGTGTGTCGGCGTGTTTGGCAGCAGCGGCGTTGCAATCACGTCGAAGACGTAATAGCGCTGATGGACCGCCGCACCGCCCGCGTAGAGTCCGGCCCGGCCGTGGTCGTCCTCGGCCAGCAGCTCGCCGTCCAGCCAGGTGCCGGGAGCCAGGTGCGCGAAGACTGCGGCGATCTCCGCCGGGACCTCGACACTCCGCCAGGACTTGGTCTTGCCGACGATTCGGCCGTCCGGCGTCTTACCGGCGAGCAGGCGGTGGCCTTCCTTCTTCTCGGTCCAGACCCACGAGTTGTCGGTGATGGTGGCTCGCAGATCGGCCTCGCTCCGAATATCGTTCGGGTTGATGATCATCAATGGGAACGGGAAGCCGTCGGCAGGGATCGCGGCGACGGGCGCCACTGCCGCGGGCGCCGCGACCGGCGCGGGAGCCGCCGTGGGATTTGGGGTGGAGGCGGCAACCGGCGCGGGGGCAGCCGTCGGAGCAGCCGCCGCAGCCGCGGGTGTCGCAGCCACTGGCGCTGGAGCAGCAACCGGCTGAGCGCTCTGCGCCGCACCAGGGACGATCATTGCCTGCGAGTGCAGCGCGATGGGCAGGGTGTCGAGGCTGCGGCCCACCTGCCAGACCAGGCGGTGAATCGGCAGATCGCTGCTTGCCATGGGGCCTAACTGGCCGGTCTGCATGGTGCTGGTCGTGCCGGGAAACGGGTTGGTGTAGACCCGCGGGCGGGCCGGCTTGAGCTTGTCGCCGAACTTCTTGTGCGCCGCGCGCAGCACATCGACCAGCGCGCCGTTCTTGACGACGCCCTGGTCGGTAAACGCCGCGCCCGCGGCCGCGCTGAAGGCGCGAGCCTCGTAGGTCTGGCCTACCTGGCGAACTTCGATCTTGTAGAGCGCGCCGCCGGAAACGGCGACACCGCCGAGAAAAGCGACCAGATTGCCGCCACTGGCGGCTGCTGAGGTAGTAGCTGGCTGTGTCATCGATGTACTCCTGCGATGAGTGGTACGTTGTAACTACTTTAAGTTATATCATATTATGATACTGTTGTCAAGTAACAAAATTGGTATCCTGTGAAATTGGTATCGTGTGAAAATGTGAAAATGTCGGCGCACAGACGGCGGAGAAAAGCTGCCCCCGCACGCGGCAAAGCATACGGGGGCGGTGCGGGGATGCGGCGGGCGGCTCCTTCTGACGCGCCTCGCGGGGGAGCGCTACGCGGTACGGCGACCGCGCGAAAGAGCCAGCGCCGCACGGGCCGAGCCTCCAGTGTGATCTGGTCACGCCGTTAGCGGCGTGAGCGCCGTATGCGCGGCCCGGGCGAACGCGATGGTGCGGCACATGCTATGCGTAGCCGAATAGTGCCTCGATATGCTGTATCCTTTCCACTCGAACGACCGGGCGCCCGCGCGGGCACGTCCAGGGCTGCTTGCAGCGCGCAAGCTGATCGAGCAGGGCCCGCATCTGTTCGGACCGAAGCTGCTCCTCGCCGACCGCGCTCGCGCCCGCCAGGGTCGTCAAGAGCGATTCCTGGATCTCCTCGGGCGTGCGCAGGGCGCGCCGCGACAGGTGATCGGCCACGTCGAGCAGCGTCGCGCCGAGCCGGTCCAGACGAAGATGCGGTGTGGCCAGCACGCGCAGGCTCTGTCCGCAGTCTTCAAAGCGGAGTCCCCAGCGCGACAGCGACTCAGGGTGCGCGAGCAGCAGCGCATGCGCCGCGGGCGGCAGCACGACGTCGCGCGCCATCTCCAGGGCCTCGCCCGGAACACCGCCGGCGAGGAACTGAGCGCCGATTTGCTCATAGCGAATTCGTGCGCCGGCTGCCTGCTGGTCGATGAGCACGAGGCCAACACCCGACTCGGCCATGATATAGCGCTGATGGAGCTGACCGATTGGGCGCAGCAGCGTGAGGTCCAGTGTGCCGGCCCCGGCGGCCCGATCTTGTAGCTGATCATCGGCAGGCAACGCCGGCGCCTGCTCGTTCTCCGGGCGCTCAAACGGCCAGGCATCATGGCGCGCCACGGCGCCCCTTGCCGGAGTTGATGGCCCGCGGCGCTGCCAGCGCGGCCCGGCGGCTTCCAGCAGCGCGGCGTGGAGCGCGATCCCGATCTGGCGGCCCACAAACGCCGGGTCGCGAAATCGGACCCGTGTTTTTCCAGGCTGGCCAGCTACGTCAGCGGCCCAGGCCGGCGCCTCGATATGCAGCGCAATGATCGGGTAGCGATCGTGCGGCAGCAGCGTCTGGTATGCCTCGCTGAGGATCGCGCTGAGGTGGCGGTCCGGTCGGATCGGGCGCCCATTGACCGAGATGAAGATACAGGCACGCGACTCGCGGCCGAGGTCGGGCGGCGAAATAAGACCGGCAATACGTACCCAGTCCGGCTCGTCCGCAGCGTCCTCCTCATCGGCCGGCTGCACGGCCTCCGCCGCGACCGTAAGCAGCGCGCGCGCGACGTCGTCGCCGTAGAGATCCGCCATCGTGGCCCGCAGCGAGCCCGCGCCGCCAGCAGAGAAACGTTTGCGGCCGTCGACGGCAAACGTAACGTGGACGCCTGGATGCGCGACCGCGTACTGGCCGACCACGGCCGCCAGCTCCGCCGTTTCGGCGAGGTCGCTGCGCAGGAAGGCCCGCCGCTCGGGCGTGTTATAGAACAGGTTGCGGACGGAGACCGTCGTGCCATACTCGCGCGCGGCGATGGCTGTCGATTGGACTTCGCCTCCGGCGACGCGCAGCTCCACCGCCTCATCAGCGCCAGCGGCGCGCGTGACACAGATCACCTGAGCGACGGCGGCGATCGCCGCCAGCGCCTCACCGCGGAAGCCCAGTGTGCCTGATCGCGGGTCTGCCGCGCCGCCGGCTTTGGTGGTCGTGTAGCGCTCGAAGGCCATGGCCACGTCGCCGGCCGCGATTCCGCACCCGTTATCCGCGACCGTCACCTCTCGCAGGCCGCCGCCCGTGATGCTCACGGCGATGCGCGTCGCTCCGGCGTCGAGCGCATTGTCGAGCAGTTCGCGCACGACGCTGGCCGGCCGATCGACGATCTCGCCAGCGCGAAGCTGGTCGGACACGCGCTGTTCGAGCCGCTGCATGGTCGGCGAAGCCTGCTCCGGCAGGCGCTGCCGCGCGCTTAGCATGTGGCCTGGAGCTGGGCAAGCGGCTCGACTCGGTCGAGCGCGCGCGGCTCCAGCGTTACCGCCAGGCCGAGCGTCTCCAGCACGATCTCCCAGCGCTCGCGCGCGGTGCTGATCATCTGGATCAATTGCTCGTGCCGGCACTCGTTGCCGCACCGCGCCGCGGTGCAGCCGCAGCCAAGTCCAGGGTGAACCAGGTAACAGCGCCGCGCGGTCGACGACGACGCCACATACCAGGCGCCCTGCGGCAGATCCACCGGTGGTCGCCGCATGCCTTTCGGGAGCACAAGCTCCCAGCCCTGCGGCACCTGGTTCATCGGTCGCATCCCGAGGTTAAAGTCGGCCAGCGCGTTCTCGATCGCCCTGGCGCCGCGCATGTCGCCATGCTCGCGTGCCGCGGCCCGCAGCGCGCGCGCCACTTCCTGCATATAGCTGGCCGGCGGATCGTTGGGATTTGGCGCCGGAATGACGCCAAACCGGACGTTCAGCGTATACAGCGTCTCGGCGATGCTCAGCGACGACAGGTCGTGCCCGAGCGGCGCGTTTGCCGCCAGCAGGCGAGCAAGGCGCTGCTGGGCAGTCAGGTGTTCCCAGGGGCGATCGGGGGGTGGCGGAGAGTGCAGGCGTAGCGCCCGGCGGCGAGGCGCCGGGCGGGAGCGCGGGTAGGCTGAGTCGGTAGTCATGATGCAAGTCCGTCCCGAACACAAAACCTTATTCGTGGCTTTGGAATGCGGTAAACTAGGAATCGATTATATCACATAATCACAATTATGTCAAATTGTGATGCAAACATGGCCTGGTGCAAGGGAGTCCGGCATGCAGGAGTTGACGCGCTTGCCGGACTATCCGACATCCTCGACCAGCGCCTGCGTGTAGAGCTGGGTGCTTGTGCGGGCAGCGTGGCCGAGCAGCTTCTGGACATCGTCCACCTTCGCGCCGTCGCGAAGCAAATGCGCGGCGAAAGTGGTTCGCAGCATGCGCGGCGTCAGCTCGGCCAGGCCCAGTTCCTGCGCATAGCCTTGCAAAATGAGCCAGATCCCTTGCCGGGACAGCCGCTTGCCGCGATGGTTAAGGAATAATGCCGGGCTGGTAGGCGCATTGCGCGTGAGCTGCGACCGGGCATTGTCGAGGTACTCCTCGATCGCGGTACTGGCCGCATGGCCGAGCGGGAGCGTTCGGACGCGGCCGCCGCGCCCGCGGCAAGTCACCGTGCCGTCCTCCAGGTCAACGTCGGCGCGATTGAGGTCGATCAGCTCGCTTACCTGCATACCAGTGGCATAGAGGAGTTCGAGCATCGCCTTGTCGCGCATCCGTTCCGGCGTCGGGTTGCGCAGCGGCAGCTCCAGGAGCGCGTCGACCTGCACGGGCGTCAGCGCCTGCGGGGGCGCGTATGTCACCTTGGGTGTATCGATCTGCTCGGTGGGGTTGGCCGGGATAATGCCGTGCTCGTGAAGAAAGGTGAAAAAAGACCGGGCCGCGGCGGTCCGCCGCGCGATCGTCGAGTCGGCGTAGCCGCGCTCCCGAAGGTGGAGCTGGAACGCGAGCAGGTCGTCGTAGGTCACCGCCGGCCAGGATTGCCGGCCGCGCTCGCGCATGAACGCAACAAGCTGTCCCAGGTCGGTCTGGTAGGCGCTGAGTGTGTTCTCAGCCGTACCACCGCCCTGTTGCAGGTGCTGGAGGAATGTGTCAATGTGCTGTTGCATACGGGTCCTTTACCTTGATCAATCGCTCTAGGCGCATTGATCGGCGCGATGTCGGCGCCAGTGTACCATACGAGCGGCGGCGGCGGCGCAAGCCGCCATCAAGAATCATCGCCTTTCGCGAGAAAATGAGCCTCGATCACGCTGGCTGCATCCGAACATCAAACCGCCGGGCCTTGGCCCATGCGGGTACTGACGGAAAGGGCTAGATCCCCAACGCGTCCAGCTCGGCGGGTGACCGGCCGTTGGCGTGCTTTTCGTAGAAGTACCGCGCCGTCCGCTGCCCGACACGGTGCGTGTCGGAAAGCCAGTCATCCCCGACGAGCTTGCCGCCCTTGATCACACGCACCCGGTGGGTAAATCCAGGCGCCGCGCCGCGCTTCAGCGGCTCGAACTCGACGATCGCGCCGTCCGGGGCGCGAAACTGCGTGACCTGCGTGAAGGTCACCGCGGGCTGCGTGGTCATAGAACCTCAAATTTTGGAGCCGGCGACCGGCGTGAGGCCGGTTCGGGATCGCGCGTTTCCACGATGCCCCGCACATCGTACGCCGGCGCATACCGCGCTGCCGGATTTGAACCAACAAGGAGACACTGTCTCGCAGCGAAAGCTGCTGGGCCTGCCTGATTACTGCCCAAAGCGCGGTAGACAAGTGGCGAGGGGTGGTGGGCTTTGAACCCACGGGAGTCGGCTGCGCTGCCGGTCTCCTCATCACGCGTCACGTCCGATCGAACAGTATCACTGTGGTCGAGTGCGGCTTTGGCACGGCTCGCCGCCGCCGTCCCGCGTCACAGTAATACTGCCCAACCTCGCGTGCGTGTGTGATGATTCCTCCGGCCCGCTCACGTTCCCCACCGCCGTAGGGCGGCGCCAACAAACCCGGTCCACCTCTCTGAGGGCCTGCCGTTGATACCAGCGCGGAGCCTCGCGCTGGCGACTGCGGGTGACGGAACGTGGCCTCACCCCGTCCCGGCCGGCGGCCAGATCCCAGAGCAGCGACTGTCTAGGCTTCACTCCCCATAGCTTCGCCGTCTCGCGCGGCGTTCGTCGCAAACGGCGACGTCCGTTGTGGTGCGCAGGAGGGGGATCGAACCCCCAACATCGGCGCCCGTGATTGCCGACTGCGGCGGCACACGCACCCGCGACTGTTCCCGCCGCGCGGCAGGCGTTGGGGCTCTGAGGCCACACACAGCTCCACCGCTACGTCGAGATGCACCAGGCACGTTGTCGCGACTCCACCGCGCGCGGCCGCAGCCGCTGGCGCGCAGCACGTCACAACCACCAATCCGGCGCGTCCGATGCGCCCGGCGCTCGCGCGCCGGCGCCTTACCGAGAACTTGTCCTCGGGTGCCATCAGGCCAGACGCCACCCAAGCGTTTCAGGCTACAAGCGCATACATCCCGCCGCTCCGGGCTGGGCAGCGCGACGCGGCGGGCGATCGCGCTCCAGAAGGAAAAGATGACCCAGACTACCGCATCCGGCCCGAGCGCTCCTGTTACTGGCTCGCTGGCGGATGGTGAAAATCCGGGATGGCGAGCTAATGTTGTGCTAATAGCACAATATTAGCTCGAACATCACGCTTTCGTACGGCTTTGTGTAGACAGGCCGCGCACACCCCGTACCGGACAGGGCGACGCCCCCGGCCCAGTGCAAACCCACCGCGTGCCTTGCGCGCGATGCCGTGCAACCGCGGCGATCGCGGCCGCGATCTCCATCAGCGTCGCTGCCCGTCCTGCCTGGCCGCGGTGGCCAGGCGCCGATCATGCTGCCGGCGGGACGGAACCACCCCGTCCCGATGCTTTCCCCGGCTGTGTGAACGTGTAGCACTACGTCTGCGGGACTCTCACCCACCACAGCGGCTCACCGGGAAGACTCGGTCACCGCAGACTCCGGCCGAACAGCGCCTGTCGGCGCCTGCCGGCAGCATCTCCCTGCGGCTGATAGCCGCGTCGCTCCGGGAGCAGAGAATGGGGGCGGCGGATGGAGTCGAACCACCGACCTTCGGGTTATGAGCCCGACGAGCTGCCACTGCTCCACGCCGCGATAGACAGGCGTGCCGGAGTTGCACCAGCGATCCTCCAGCGGCCGGGCACTTGGTCGTCGCCCCGGGAAGGCGCGCCAGCGTGTTGCATCGAAGCACACCGCACCAGACTGGTGTTCCAACTGCTAAACTACACGCCCCTCAGTGCCGAAGAGACATACCCTCGGCCTGGCCGATGCTCCATCAGGAGCGGCCCGCCGGCCAGCGCGGGTGCCAGGTAGATCGCCTGGCCTATTGTTCAACAGTGCTTTCTTAATGTGCCGATGCCCGCGAGTATCTGTGACCGCTGAGACGCGCCTGCCCGGTGCAGCTCTGCGTGTGACCTCCGCACGTCCACCGCCCGCATCGCCCGCGTGGGGCTTCTGGTACGGTTTCGGGTCTTGAACCGTTCTTCACGTTCCTGCCCCGGCGCGAAAGGCGCGCCTCACGGTACAGACTGATTTTATCACAATTTTGTTTTTATGTCAAGGAATGAAAATGTTAAATCACAAAAATGTTAAGTTGTGGCAATGTGAAAGCGCCGTGAGATTGTGTTGACGGCGAGCCTACCGCACTGGAGCGCGAAAATACGAGCGGCCCGTGGAGACTTGGGCGGGCCACTCACACCAGCGCGGATGCTTCTGAGCACTGAATTAGGCAGGCGGGGGAAGAGGAGTATCGCCGGACCGGGTAAACGGGGCGCCAAACAGGATTGCGGCGGCAACCCCCAGGCCAATCGCGATCGAGCCGATCGCTGGCGTGAGCGCGCGGAGCAGCGCGAGGGTGACCAGCGCGCCCGCCGCGGCCTGCGCCAGCTCTCCGGGCATGACCCACGGCCAATCCACCTGCCAGGCGCGGCGCGTCCAGCCCCAGGCCAACGCGATCGCCGCGGCGGCCACCAGCATAACAACCGTCCACTCCGGCCACCACTGATCGACCGTGCTGGCCACAAACAAGACGCTGATTGCCGCCAGACCGGCGCGCTTGCGCATGACCGCGTCCAGGCGGCGCCATGGCATAACCACCGTGCGCATACTGCCTCGCTCGCAACTGATTTTTTGCTCGGTTTCTATAGTATAGCGCACGTTGAGGCGGGTCTCTGTCGCTGCCCGGTGACATTTCTGTCAGATCGCGCCCAGTTTCAGAGTCCACCGCACGGACCCGGACGCGCCAGGACGCCGCCTTCGCAAGGCCGGCCGGCGATATACCGGCTGAACGCGGCGTAACCTCAAGCAGGGCTATCGGAGGCGTCAGCGGCGCGGCGCTCGGCCATGATACGGGCGATTTCGCGGCCAATTTGCAGCGGGCCGATCGATTTTACCAGGTAGGCGGCGTAGAGATCAGGCTTATCGGGCGGCAGCGTGCGCCGAATATCATCTGCATTCCGGCCGCTCAGGGAGATGCGCACAACATCCGGCCGGTGCTCGTAAAGCCAGAGCGCAAGCTGGATACCGCGTGACATCCCAAGATTCTGGTCGATCAGCGCCACCTGGAATGCGTGCGCGCCCAACTCCATCTGCGCTTGTTCAATGCTCGAACAGGTGACAACGCGCGCGCCGACGCGGGTCAGCACACTGTCTATCCCAAGCGCCTCGTCGTCAACCAGCAAAATGTTCAGACCGGCGAGGAGCTGTTTTATATCCATCATGCCGTCCTCAGCGGGCGCTGGCGCAGATTGCCTTTTCGCCAGCACGCGCCTTGTACTATCTAGCCCTGATCATACCTCCGATCGGCATAGAAAGATCCTCGTCACGAATGGCCCTGGGCCGCCTAACGTATGAGCCGCACCCAGCCTTCACTACGCAGCCCGGACGTATTTTTGGCGATCGGTGCGTAGATGCCCCCAGACGCGCCTGGCGTGGCCAGGAGCGCCGCGCAGGCGAAGTGCGCTCCCGCGTCCCAACATGCAAGCACGCGCCGTATGCGCTGCTTTAGCGCACTGGCATCGTGTAAACCCGCATATGTACGCATGCTGCCCGGCGCGATTAGGAAGGCTGCTGCGCCGCTCAGAGCGCGCTTTCCGCGGCGACCCAGGAGCCGGAAGTGGTATCGTAGCGGTAGACAAGCTGCTGGCGACTCGTCGGCGGCGCGAGCGTATAAGAAAATGGCGAGATCACAACGGCCAGACCGCCGTCACGCGTCCAGCTCAGCCGGCGCACCCGGCCATCGCCGTCTATCGCCCGATCCGCGATGGAGAACTCCGGCTGCGGCGCGCCGCTGAAATTCCCGTTCTTATCGAGCGCGACCGATTCAACATCGCCGATCCGCGCGCGGCCGAAGTAGAGCCGTTTCCCGCCGCGCGTGTTGCCGGTCACGAGTCCGATGGCGTCGACGCCATCGAGCTGGGAGACCACCTTGCCGCTTGAGAGATCGATACGGTAAATCCGGCCGGCCTCACGCTCGCGCGTGCTCCCGGCGACCGAGCTGGCATACAGGCTGTTGGTGTCGCAATCGGTGACCAGGCCGAGCACGCCAAACGGGTTGGTCTCGGTCGCCTCCGCCGCAGCGGGCAGCGCGACGTACTCAGTCATCTCGCCAGTCTGAGCATCGACGCGGTAGATTCTATTTTGCTGGCCCAGCGGATTGAGCAGCAAACTCGTCTGCGGTGTCGGCGCGACATAGATGTTCCCGCGCGCGTCCAGCACCGCGGCGCCAAGATAGCCGGCGCGGGTCCAGGAGGGATGCTGGTAGATCTGCTGGCCTTCCGGGCGGGTTTTGTCGACCAGCGCCAACCCCGGACGCCGCGTATCGCCGGTGTCGATGTTGGTCTGTGGGCTGAAGCCCAGTCCGCTGGCGAACGGTGGAAACGCGCCGCACAGCACGCCGCCCAGGGGCGCGCGGCTCTGCGCGGACTCGCGCGGGGTCAGCAGCCACCACGCCAGGATCGCGGCCAGTGGCAGTGCCGCAAGCAGTAGCCACCACCAGCGAAAGCCGCGCCGCGGCCGGCTGCGCGGGCGCTTGCCGGCCGCCTCACGGCCCTGCGGCTGGGGGCGGGTCGTGCGCGCGCCCCTGGGCTGATTGGAAGAGGTGCCTTTCATTGGCCGCTCCCTGCCGGGACAAACATCGGCCCGGCCTCGCACGCCCACACCTTCGGCGCATACACGCCGCTCTCGGTCACCCGCGAGTCGGCCCAGCACGCTTCTTGCCCCGGTGCGTCGCTGTTTTTGAGCTGCGGAGTGTACCAGAGCACCAGATGCGCGCCGTCGATCGGCTCGGGCGATGCGCCGATGAATTTCTCGGGCCCCTGCTGCTCATTGGTGTTGCAGCATGGGCCGATGGTGATCATATCGGCGTCGCCTTCTTCGGGATGGTGCCTGGTGACATATATGTAGGCATGATCGTTCTTCGGCGGCGGCGCGTACTGGCCGTGGCCGGGGGCGACAAAAAAGCCCTGTCCCGCGTTATCAAGGATACGGAACAAGTATCCGTCGGCATTGTAGGCGGTGGTATCCGTCTGGAGCGTCCACTGCTCGGTGCTCCATGGTTTCCAGGAGGCGCCGTCCCAGGCCGCCACGTGGTTCTGGTCGCCGGCGAGATCGATCCGCATGACCGGCCGGTAGGTGCCGTCATTGCCGCAGCCGCGGCCCCAGGAGGCCGCGACGACGCGGAAGCGGCCGTCCCCATAGAACTCGTAACGGGAGTGGTAGTTGTAGGAGCAGGGCTGCGGCCAGCCCGGGTGCCGGAACTCCTGATCGATAGCGAACCCGACGACCCCCTTGCCGTCCCGAAGGTCGCTGATCGACGGCGGCTGGTACGCCGGCACGGCCGCGGTGCTGAACAGCGGGCACCCCACTGCATCCGAGTACCCGAACGCCTGCTTCCCGGAGTAGCTCACGTGCCAGTCGACCAGCTTCGCGCTGTGGAGCACGAGCTGATCGCGGAAGCGCACGTCGGCGACGCGGAGCCCGTCCGAGCTGGTGAGCATGTAGCTCAGCTTCCAGCCATCGCGATCGATGCTGGGAACCTGGTCGCAGAGCTGCGCCATGATCGCGCTGTCCTGGATGGTCTTTTCCGTGATTTTCGGCGTCTGCGAGGCGCCGAGGTTGGTCCACTGCACGCCGACCAGCACGCCGTCGGTCAGGTCGACGATCGCCCACAGCGCCTTCTCACCCACCAGGAAGGTCGGCGCCACGCACAGGTGCTGGCTGCGCTCGCAGCGGGTGTTGTTCAGGCTGGTTTTCATCTCGGCCATCGTGGCCTGCTCGGTGCTTGGCTTCCGCCCAAGCGCCTGCTCCACCTCCGGCGCGCTGACTGCGATCTGAACCGCCGCCTGTTCCAGATCTTTGGGAATATCCGGCTGCATTTGCGGCAGATCGGCGACGGCCACCACCGTGCGCGTGTCGACGTCGACCATCGCGACGGTCGCGCTGTTATCGGCGTAGTGATAGATCTCGACCCGCAGGCAGCGGCCGCTCCGGCACGCGGCCGTCTCGTCGGTAATGTCGCTCTGCCGGGCCGGGCGAACGTCAAACACCTCGTTGCGCAGCGGCTCACCGCTCGTCGCGCGCAGCTTCGCGCGCACGCGCGGATCGTGAAGTGCAAGATCCTGGGCCGTCCGCTGCGCATCGTCCAGGCCCTCGTTCAGCATCACGATCGGAACCTCCTGCTTGAGCGATTCCTGGACACGCGTCATGTGCGCTGCATATTCGGGAATCGCGGCCTGAGGCGGCGCTACGCGCGGCGCAAGGATGCCGGGCTCAAGCGGAAGGAGCTGGGGCGCCGCCGGCGCGCCGCACATGACCAGAATGCCGGCCAGCCCCAGTATCAGCCAGCGCGTGCGAGGCAGGCGCTTTCGCACGGCGGGGATCGCCAGCAGCGCGCCCGCGCCGAGCAGCACGGCAACCATCCCAATGACGGCGCGGTCCGCGCCGCTCGACCAGAGCGCGGCGAGACCGAGCTGCGCCGCGAGCAGCAGCGCGCCGAGCAGGCCAATCAAGCGTGGAGAGCGAAGCATTAGATTAGCCTCCGAAAATGGCGAGGGCGTGCGCAAGCGCTCCCGCGGCGACACCGAGCACGAAGGTGGCCGCGAGCAGCGCCGCGGCCAGCCGCCACCCGGCCATGCGCGCCATCATGATGACGGTAAAGATGCCGATCGACGGCGCGGTGCAGATCAACGCGGCGACACCGCCGACCCCCGCGCCGAGCTGCGTGACGATGATCGCCAGCGGGATCTCGAACAAGACCGGGATGCTGACGATTGTGCCGGCCAGGGCCAGCGCGATGATGCCGTCGGGCGTATCGCCACCGAGCGGGCTAAAGAGCGGCTGGACCAGCACCCGGGCGGTGGCGGCCAGCAGCGTCGCAACAATCATCAGCGGTAGGAGCCGGCCAGCCAGCGTCACGCAGCTCCGCCACCAGTCGTAGAGCGCGTTCACCCCAGCGTCACGCCAGCTCACCACAGGAACGGCCAGGTTCACGCCGGCCGGATCGAGGGTCTGCGTGTGCGCGAGGGCGCGGCTGAGCAGCGGGAGCGCGACGAAGGTCAGCGCGGCGCTGAAAACGATGCGCGCGATCACGACCGGGCGCGGAAACAGCGTCGCGATCGTGGTCAGGCCGACGATGTTCCACAGCGCGCTGCCCAGGACGATCCCATACGCGGCTTCCGGCGCGCGCGTCCGGCTGCATGCGCCCTCGCTCGTGACCGCCGCGCAGTTTGCGCAGAGATTAAGCGGCGCGCCAAGCACCGCGCCGAGCAGCACTCCGCCAAAGCCGCGCCGCCCCAGCGCTCGCTCGACCGCGGGCGCCGTCAGCAGCAGCGAAAGCGCCGCCCCGCCGATTGCGAGGCCAAAGGTCATCCCAAGAAGATTGGCGCGCCAGAAGTTCAGCGCCGTCAAGGCGATCGCCAGGCCGGCCGGCGCGTCCGGCGCCACCTCCCAGCGATCCGAAAAGCTGATCGGGACGGCCCCCTCCGGTCGCCAGGACGACTGCACCGCGGCGACTTTGGCATACTCCGCGGGCAGCCGGCTGCCGAGCAGAAACAGCGCGAGCAGAAAGAGCAGCAAACATGCCTTGAGCGCGGCCTGATTTTGTCGGGTGAGGTCACGCCGCAGGCGCGACAGCGAAGCAACCGTCATACACACCCCCACCGGTCATAGCGATCGCCACGGCACATATCGTGCGTGGTATGCAGAGTGTACCAGCAGATCGACCCAGCAAGCGTTGCGGAAGCTCGGCAAAATGAAAACAAGTCACGAGGGCATGCGTCCGATCCTGATCGGACGCATGCCCTTACCGACGATTCGTATGATACACCTAACGCTCGTGTTGGCGGCACACGAGACGCGGCGAGGATACGTCCGTGAACAGGCTGCTGCTTCCAGCTTCCGGCTGCTGGCTCGTGGAGCTGCGGGGCCAGTCGGCGTCAGGCGACGTCCTGGGGAGGATGCGGCGGCGCACTCGATGGTTCGCCCGCCGGAGAGGCGACCTGATCCAGCGCATCGAGGCGCGCGCGGAGCACCTCCTCGACAATCGCGCGCACGGTCACCCGCTTTCCACGGCGTGCCTGCTGATCGAGGGCAAAGCCCTTGACTCGCAGCAGCAGATCCGAGTCCAGGCGTATGACCCGGAGATCCTTAGCCGTCAACGGCTCGCGCGGAATTTCCAGGTCGGGGCGCTCCAAAAACGCGCGCAGCGCATCCTCGATAATGCCGGCCGGCGCTCCTCGGGCCTGGGCGCGCTGGACTAATGCGCGATCGATGGCGACTGTTCTCGTGTGCCTGGCAGAGGCAGGTTGCGTTTGCATGGTCACCAGCGGTACTGTGTGCGGTGAAGCTGCTCTAGTATACCAAAGAAGCCGGGGCGCGTGTGCGCCCCCGCATCTTGCCGACGCCGCCCGGCCAGCATGCATGCCTGGCTCCGAATTATGCCTGAGCGCAGCGCGGATCTAACCGCGGGACTCCGCGTCACGCGCGTCCAGGTAGGCGCGGACGATCTCTTCGATAACCGCTCGCTGTGAAACACGCCTCCCCCGCTCCACCTCTCGATCGAGCGCGAACCACTTTACGGCCATGATGAGTTGCCGATCGACCGAAGTAGTGCCGACGGTTTCTCTGAGCACCGTACTTCGCGGCACCGCCGTGTCGGGGGCCGCAAAAAAAGCGCGGAGGGCCTGCTCTACCACCTCGGTCTGGCTTCCGTACGGCGCACAGCGCCTTAGAAGCGCCTGGTCAAGCGCGACGTTGATTCGACGCGTTGGGGCACTCGTCCCAGCACCTGGTTTCTGTTGAGCGAGATCGTCGTTCATAGCGGATCGCTTTGTCTGCCACAGCAGTATACTACCGCTTGCGCTTCCGATGTAAAGATAGAAGGGCGTTTTATATCGCTTGGTGCGAACGGAGGAATCGGGGAGATCGCGCATCCAAACTGCCTTCTCGCGTTCCCCTCATCGCCACGGCGCAGGCGCTTTGATGCGAAAAATATACCGCTCGGTGCGAAAAATTGCAGAATTATATGTTTCATGCGAAAAATCGCGGGCATCAGACTGTCCTCGAACCCTCACCGGCGCGCCGAAACGCTTATACGTTGCGGTCGAGCAGCTTGGCTTTGATCTCATCAAGCAGTGTCCAGATCAAAAAGAAAGGCCATCTGGGACAATGCCCAGATGGCCTTTTTGGTGCTATGGAATGCCCCCGATTCTGTCACGGACCATCATCTCTCTGCCCACGGGCGACCCGCGGACGCCGTTCCTAGCTTGCGCGGTGTTACCGCGCCTCGCCGTCGCGGCGGCGGCCGGACCAAACTCTCTGGTGCAAACGCCTTGCGGCTCCCAGAGGGCGCCTGGCCCACCGGCCTTGCTGCTCTCACCAGCGCAGTCCCCTAGCCGTCGGCATTGCTGCCGGCGCTGTCGGGCGCTTACCCCGACTGTTTCAGTCCTGACCTGAGCCCGAGGGCCATCGGCCGGAACGTTCTTTCTGTTGGCGTCTTACGTCGCCGGGCACTCGCGCGCCGGCGCCCTCCCTTGCTGTTTCAGGAGGTAGTGTTCCAGCTCGTATGAGCTGGGCGAGCAGTCGGGAAGTTCCTCTGGCGCGCTGGCCAGCGATGGTCTACCATGCACCCTGCGCGTTTAACACCGTACTGCGGTGTCGATAGCTGTCGATGGTCGGGCGTCAAGGAGTTGCACCTTGGACTGCGGTTTATAAGACGGCCGTGTTCCTGTTACACTAACGCCCGAGGTAGCTCCCGTCATAGCGGCGGGAGCCGGAGGTCGCCGTGGTGCGCGTGGATACGCACCGCAGCTTTGCGCATATTGGCCTCTGCCCGGTCGAACCGGAGGCCGGCGAGTTGCTCCAGCGCGGTTGCCGCCAGCGGATGGCGCTCAGCAGATCGCTCTTCTGGGGGTCGCGCGCAGCCACCGTTTGAGGTACGTGGCTTGCTCCGCGACGATGTCGGCGCCGAACAAGGTATTGGGGAAGGAGGTGGGGGATCTCAGCGAAGCTCAGCGCGGCCATCAGGCACTCATAGGCGGCATAGCCGCCGTCGTCAGGTGTATCCATCGTGGCCTCGCTGGGATCGTAAGGCGGTATCCTGTCCAGTTAGACGAGCAGGGCCGCGGCCCCGTCGGCGGCTCGAACGCCGATCTCCGCAGCGGGAAGTGTCCTATCCAGTTAGACGAGCAGAGCCGCTGCTCTGCCGGCGGCTCGAACGCCGACCTCCTCCCTCTGGTACCGGCCGTCGGAATCTGCCTCAGACCGCTGTGTGACACTCCGTCCGCTGAAAGTGGGCGGTTTCTGGCGGCGTTAGCGCCGCGCAGCAACAGGAGGCGCACTCCTGGCCTGTGTCCGAGGCACTACGACATGACACGCATGTCGATACGTGGTCTGCCGCACCTGGACGCGCCCATAGCAGCCGAACATGCTGCGGGAGCAAATGTTCGCACCACCATTGGCGTCACGGTGGACAATCGCACCACAGCCGGAGCAGCGGAACACCCGCCCCCGTGGTGCGGAGGAGTGGACATGCCCACACGCCGCGCATGTCCGGGTCGAGTAGTCTTCGGGAATGTGGTCGGTGGTGCAACCAAACCGACGCGCCTTGTAGCGCATATAGGCTTCAAACTGGCCACGCGCCCATTGGGACAGCTTCTGGTTGGTTTTGCGACCCTTGTCCACACTATCTGCAATGTCCCGCACGTCGCCGACCGCCAGCCGGGTCACGCCGTGCTGGCGTGCGAAGTCCGCCAGGCGACGGCTTGCGGTGTGGAGAATGTGACGCTGCTGGCGATAGAACTGTGCCGATGCCTGAGCCTTACGCTGTGTCAATCGTTTCCAGCGGCGACTGCCCTTCCGACAGCGGGCGAGCTTCGTCGTGAGCGTACTGTGCCGTTTGTTGCGCAGCCGCTTGACCGACCGCAAATAGCGCCCGTTGAGTACCAGCGCGTCACCTCGTTCGGTGACGATGGTCGCGACGTTGATTTCGCCGAGGTCGACCCCGGCGGTGATACCGTCGGTGCGAGTAGGCGGGTCTGGTGGTTCCTCAACAGTGAGCGCGATCTCGAAGTGATCAGCCCGCCACAGCAAGGCGACCTGGCGGATGGTTGCGCCGCGGAACCGCTCCGGCAGCGGCAACACCAGATCGCGCTGCTTTCGCCCGTTTGGCAGGATGAGGGTGCTGTCCACGACCCGCACTGCCTGCCCCTTCCATACCACTGTTTGGAATGACTTCGAGTGGTGTGGGTAGTTGGCCTGAGTATCGCCAGCGGCACGGTTGTGGCGGGTGGTGGCCACGTTAGCCAGCAGTTGCTGGACAAGGAACTGGGCGCTCTGCGAGTGAAGCGCATAGACCCCTCCCCTCGTTAGGGCGTTGAGATCAGCTTCCGTCAGCCAGACTCCTTGATCGCGAGCGGCGATATGGGCCTGTACGAGAGCACTCCAACAGCGGCCGGCCTCGCGCCGCAGCGTGTCGCACAAGGCGAACGTGTCCGCAGGGAGATGGCGCAACGCGATGATTTGGACAGTGTTGGTGGTGGCGGCGATTTTGTAGGCCATGCCCAAGTATAGCAGAAAAGATGTTCTACTTCAAGCGATTTGATGCGTCAGGGTGCGGCGTAAAGTTTCGGGCCGCAGGGAAGATGCCGTAGCGCCATCCCATTAAGACGAGACCATTTCAAACCGGGGCAACGTCGCAATACTCGTTTCCGGTATAATCTCTCGGTCGTGCTTATCCCCCCTTTTCCTGCTCAGCACGGCATCCTAGTTAACCGCGTTCTGCTACGAGGTGCTGTATGTCCACCCTCGACTCCTCTGCTGTCTACCAACTCCGCATCCGGCTCGACCGCATCAGCCCCATGATCTGGCGCCGGCTACTCGTTACCGATGCGACGACCATCGCCGAGCTGCACGCCAGCATCCAGATCGCCTTCGGCTGGAGCGCCTCGCATCTCCATCAGTTCATCATCCACGGCAAACACTACGGCATCGCCTACCTCGGCGGGGTCAGCTTTGCCGACAACCCCGACCACCTTCGCCTGGCTGATTTCCGCTTTCGAGTGGGCGAGCGCTTCAACTACGAGTACAACTTCCACGTCCCCTGGCGCCACGAGATCCGCATCGAGCAGATCATCTCGGCAGCCCCAGGCCACCATTACCCCGTGTGTGTCGGTGGCGCTCGTGCCGCACCACCAGAGGAGTGTGCTGATCCCCACGCTTTTCTCGCCCTGCGCCAGCAGTATCACCCGCTCCACATGATCGAGCGCCTCCTGGCCCTCATCGACGACCCGGACGCGCATCACGACCCCTACGACGAGCTACGGACGCTCCAGTACTGGGCGTCTGTCAATCGCTGCGACCGTCGCGCTATCAATCAGCAGCTGCGACACGACCAAATGGTCACGTCCGAAACGGAGGCGTGCGCATGAAGCTCACGGTGCAGCTCGTTATCGAGCCAGGGGATGGGTCCAAGGTCGTGACCGAGGTGGCCGCCCTTGAGCGCGAGGGACTGACAGAGGAGACCCTCGGCCTGAGCTTGGCCGAGGGAAAGGCGATCCTGGCCGGCGTGCAGGAGAGTATGGTTGCCCAGCAGGCAGCCAGCTACACTACAGCTCAGCAGACCTGCCCTGCCTGTGGCGCACCGCGTCAGTGCAAGGGCCATCACCAGATTGTGGTGCGCTCGCTGTTCGGCACGCTGCGGCTCGACAGCCCACGCTTGAGGCGCTGCGCCTGTCAGCCAGCCGACAGCCCAGGCAGTAGCAGCCCGCTGGCGGAGCGCCTGGTGGAGCGGACGACACCCGAACGATGCTATCTGGAAGCCAGGTGGGCGGCGCTGCTGCCGTTTGGGGTCACCGTCGACGTGCTCTCCGAGGTGCTGCCACTCCAGGCGAACCGCGCCACGATCTATCGGCATACGCAGCAGGTGGCCGAGCGACTGGAGAATGAACTTGGCGACGAGCAGCCGTTCTTTATCGAGGGCTGAGTGCGCGATTGGGATGCGCTACCCCGGCCCCTGGGGCCGCTGACCGTCGGCATTGACGGCGGCTACATCCACGCTCGGGATGGCGACAGAGAGCAAGGCGGGTTGGTTCGAACTGATTGTCGGCAAGAGCGTGCCGACCGATGGCGATGCCAAGTGCTTTGGCTTTGTGACCAGCTACGACATCAAACCCAAGCGGAGGCTGGCCGAGCTGCTCAAGGCCCAGGGACTACAGATGAATCAGGCGATCACGTTCTTCTCTGACGGTGGCGACACCGTGCGCGATCTCCAGTTGTACCTGAGGGTGCTGGCCGAGCACCTGCTGGACTGGTTCCACATCACGATGCGCATCACCGTGCTGCGGCAACAGCTCAAGGAGCTGATTGCGAGTGTTCCCGATCACGATCTGGCGAAACTGGACGACGAACTGGAGCGCCTTAAGTGGTACCTCTGGCACGGCAACGTTTTTCGGGCGCTCCAGGTGCTTGAGGGAGTCCAGTGGGAGCTGGAAGACCTGGACCAGGAAGTGCCGGCAAGCCGCAAGCTCGCCAAGACGGTGGCGGAATTCCACACCTACATCACAGCCAACGAGGACTTCATTCCGAACTACGGCGACCGCTATCGGTATGGCGAGGTGATCTCGACCGCGTTTGTCGAGTCGACGGTGAAGTGGGGTGATCAGCAAGCGCTTCGTCAAGAAGCAGCAGATGCGTTGGACGAAGAAGGGCGCCCATCTGCTGTTGCAGGTGCGAGCCCAGGTGTTGAATGCGGATCTACGGCCAACCTTCGAGCGCTGGTACCCGGCGATACCCAGCACAGATGTTTCAGCAGCCCTGGCGGCGTAGCTAGCCCCCACTTTGAAATGGTCTCTCAAGACGCTCAGCATTCATTGAGGCTGGCCCGGTCGGCCGTACCGCTCGACGCCGCTGCCTAGCGCACCGGTGTGCGAGAATCGGCAGGCTCGCAGGGGAGGTGCATGGTCGCCAGAAAATCTTGCCAACCCCCGATTCAGAACTGCTATCTCAACGCCGCATCAGTGGCAGATAAATTACTCGCTGCAACACTTGGACCTCATTATCTGCGCTGATGATCTGATCGACACTCCCATCGCTGTGTGCATCAACCTGGACGCTTAGCGCACCTCGTCCATCCCAGGCTGCATAGTCGATGATATGGCTCGCCCCCGCCCCGATATTAATGATCGCGTGCTGGTAGTGATGCTCTCCAGTCGCGTCGACGCGCATGATATCAATCCCGTAGCTCCCGCCGCCTGCCAGCGCATTGCTGAAGTGGAGCTCACCGCGATCAGTATCGACTGTCATCGTCACTGTTTGGCCCGCACCAATATCGGCGCTCTGGATGCTCAGGGAGTAACTGGCTGCAGGAGCAGCCGACAGGGCGCCTCGCGCCGGCGGGGAATCTAAAGCTATGGTGAGATTCGCCTCAGCCGCAGAGTCGGCATGATAGCCGATAGTGGTTCCATCTTGGCCGATCATCACCTGGTGCTGGTGGCCGGGGACGAGCGACCCGCCGTCGACAGTAACCGCGTAGCCGGGGCCGAACTGTGAAAGATCGATATCGGTCGTCGTCGTCAGCGCGCGTCCGTCCAGCCGCACTGTATAGGCGGAATCCGTGGGTAGATCGTAGCTGATTGGGCCAGATTGATGGATACCAAATACAAAGCGGCGCTGAGAGGCTCCAGGGATTTCGTCATATTCTTGATTGCTATCGACTCCGATCCGGTGCCCGAGTGAGTCGGTGATCAAGATGCGCGCATCGCCCCGCGAGGTGATGGCCGCGCTCTTGGGAGAATCACTGCTGCCACATGTGGGGCATTGCATAGGCGGTTGATTCTTTATCACCTCAATCAGGTCGAGAGTTGATTTCGCTCCCCCTTGCCATATACCTTGCCCGGTGTCATAGAACCAAGTGTTAGCTGTCGCATCGATGATAACATGGCGATCCACACTGTCGGGGAAATTTGGGTCATAGACTTGAATCCAGAATATGTTGTCACCACGACTCTGCACAGCGTATGGTGTCAGTGTATGTCCAACCCACTCTTCTGGCTTCTCTTCTTGCTTCGGTTGATACCAGATATCCAGGGTTGCATCGACGTTTGATGCGTTTTGTGCGAGGGCGAGGCTGAGATCCTGTAGTATCCGTCCTGGCGTATGAGAACTTGAGTCTTGGCGCGCCTGATACGCCGGATTCGCTAGTTGGCGAATTTGGTATGACGCCAGGTACTGACGTACCGAGTCGAAGTGCAGATCGTGAGTTTTCGTAGCCTGATCCTCGAACATCCCTGGCTGGTCGAGTTCACGGAAAAGCCGCATGCTGGTCACAGCCATACCATAACAGAGTCCATTCGGAATATCGCTTGCCTGCGTTTTCCACCAATCCTCGAAAGGCTTCTTTAGTTGACATTGCCCTTGGATGAAAGATTGGCAAATGACGTCGCCAAAGATATCGCGCATGCTCATGATCGTCAGGTCTTCTGGTTTACCACTGCCGTCATTGGCGAATCGATAGCCATCTAACTTGGGTGTAAACGCTATCTGCGGATCGATTAATTGAATTGCAGTCGGCAGCGTCATCCGCAGGCTGTCAGGGTTGACGACCGTGAGAGCATAGCTGCCAGCTTTAAGGCCAGAAGGCAGCGTTGCCAGGATCGTTGTACTACTTTGTCGTTGTGCGCTTGCTACTGGGAAACCATTTATCAAAACGCTCGCCCCTGAATGAAAGTTATGCCCCTCGATTGTGATCGGCTTAAGCACTGCGGTCAGCATCTGATTTGGCGTCACCTGGTCGATCTGGGGCCGGTCGCTTGCAAGCGGTGTGCTAAGGCGCAACGTTAGCGGCGCGTAGCCGCACTGGGGCGGCGAGCACGGTGGGAGCAACGTGTTCCCGTTGCGGATGACCGGGCGGATGCCGCCATATCCCGCTGTGACGTGCTGCACAGCGCATACGGGACATTCAGCAAGCTCGACGCGCATCACCCGCCCCGGCAACACCTTGTGTTCAAACGAGAACTCGCCCTGCTCGGTCGTCTCATCGATCGCAATCGTTTTGCTTGTTAGGTTGTCGACCAAGGCCACCTTCAGACCGCCAAATGGACTCCCTAAGCGATCGAGCACAACGCCGCGGAGTTCGCTGGTTGGCGGTTGCCGATGCACCCGGTACGTGATCTCGGCCTTCTTCGCCTCATCGCCCTGGCCTTTCAGGAGCCCCGCACACGTCGGATCGGGCGTGTCGCCCAGATCGCCTGTGATGGCGCAGGTGAGCAGATCGATATCAAGGTTGATGTCGCGCAAACCTGGCTGTGGATTGATGTCGATCTGGTCATCGCCGAAGTCGAGGCCGAGGAATCCATCATCGTCCCATAGCTGCAGATTTGCCGCAATATCTGTCGTGGTTGCGAGATCGACAGTGGCTTCCCCGAACCAGTCGGTCAACCGGAGATCGTTCATGCCATCCTTTGGCTTGGTCTGATGGGACTGACCGTTCACCGTAATCTTGGCGTAGAAATCAGGATTGCCCTGGGTCGGCCCTTCGATGACGTCGGGATCGATACCATGGACCGTCTCCACGATCAATTGCGTGACCACATTCCCGTTGAATGGCAGCGCCACATCGACGGCGTCGACGAGACCCGCCGAGGCCACCCCTTGGTTCGCGGTCTGGGGCATACCGACGAATGCGTCCGCATGGGGCTGAAGCGGATCGCGTAAAAATGCGACTGCCCAGCCGTAGGTACTCACTGAATCCATGGTAGGCGCCAGGGTCGCCGAATAATTGAAACTGAGGCCGTTGAAGGTAAATATGAACGCCGCGCCGTTGCCCGCGTCAGCCGGGTCGCCAACCAGGAGCGTTCCACCGGAGAGTGCGACCGACCAGCCAAAGTTGGCTGATTGTGGATATGGATCAGGGCTCAGCAACCTCGACGTGTGGCGCCAAGACCCCTCCCGATACAGAAAGATATGAACAAAGCCGCCGGAGACAGTGTCAATCGGCGTATTCATATTCCAACCGGCTTCCCCAACGGCGATCACGCCAGACTCCAGCGCTACTGCCCTGCCAAAGCCGCCATTGGTGATCGGCTGGTCGGGGTCGACCAGGCGCGGTTGTTCGGCCCAGTTTGAGCCTGTCCGCGTGAAGACATGGACCGCGCCATCTCGGGAAATAGCACTACCAGGTAGCGTGGTCTCCTCCGGCGCGCCGACGACCAGTGTATCCGCCATCGGATCGTCAGG
Organism: Kouleothrix sp. 19917; assembly: GCF_057073505.1. Taxonomy (NCBI): domain Bacteria; kingdom Bacillati; phylum Chloroflexota; class Chloroflexia; order Chloroflexales; family Roseiflexaceae; genus Kouleothrix; species Kouleothrix sp. 19917. The sequence continues at coordinate 270,294 of NZ_CP097100.1, read as the reverse complement.
ATCTTGCGTGTGCGTCTCGAGCGCGATCGATTCGCCAAAATGAGTAGCCTGAGCGCCAGCGTGTGGGCGGACCTTCACCGGCTCGGGCGCCCAGTCAGTGCCGACACGGTCGTAGATCGTGACGGCACCGTTGTTCAAGGAACCCGAATCATCTGCTATGCCGAGCTGGGAAACCGCGATGGTGTCGCCGGAAATGGCGACCGCATTCCCAAAGTTTCCTGCCTGTGAGGGGACGTCGGGCAGGAGCGGCGTGCGCTGCCAGCTGGCAGCATCGAGCCAGTTCGTACCATTGAGCCGAAAGACATAGGCGGCGCCTGAGGGGGGAGAATAGAATCCGGGATTGTGACGATAGGCGCCGACCACAATCGTGCTTCCGCTGATCGCGACAGCATGCCCGAAAAAACTATGGTCTAACTCGCCGTAGAATGTCGGCCCGGTTTCCCACTGCCCATTGTTGAGACGAAAGATGGTGATAGAGCCGCGTTCCGTCCCGGTGGCGCTATCGGCTTCCGCGCCGACGACAGCGAAGGAGTCATCGATTGCTACGGCGTTGCCAAAGTGCGCCTGTGGTGTGGGTACCGTAGCTCCCATTGTCTGTGTTTGCTGTGGGCCCGCCAGAGGCGCCGCTCGCACCTGCGATGATCGGTGGGGCGACAAAAGGAGGGCCGTGATGCACAGCAGCGCGAGAACGCGTCGGCTGGTTCGAGTGGATCGCAGGCTCATCGATGTCTCCTTTGTGTGTGAGTGGCTATGATGCACTGTGGCTTGGGTGCATGATTCCCTCCCCAGTATCAATTCTGGTTGTTCGTAATCTGGTAACTGAAGTCAGTATAATCGCCGCCCGACCAGCCGACATGCTTGACCCCTGATTCGGTCTGGCCCTCACCAACGCGTACATTGATGGTATCTTGCGCTCGCAAATTATTGGTGCGGCAGTTCTTCCCCTCGTACAGCTGCACTGTAATATTGACCGTCACTGTGCGATGATCCGCTTCTAAATGCACCTCGTAGGACACTACAACGCGCACCTCGTCGCCAGTACAGCGTTCAAAGGAACCGGAGTCCGTCGGCTTATCCGGACTCACGACTATCGGTGGTTGATCATCGATGGCATGATTCTGACGCTCGTTAGAGCCAAAGGTCTCGTCGTCTTCGATGTACAGATCGCCCTGGACAAGAACCTGACGGATCGAACGAGCGATCCAGGCTCGCGCCCACGTAGCAGCCTCTGTAGCCTTGTTGGCGGCCTGCTCGGCCGTGGCCGCGGCGTCGGCAGCGCCTTTCGCGCGCGCGGCCTTGGCCGCCTGCTGTGCCGCAGCTGCGGCCTGCTCCGCGGCGCTCGCTGTGTCCTCCCTAGGATTCTGACGCGCGTTCTGAGCTGCCTGGGTCGCAGCATCGGCCGCCTGCCGCGCTGCAGCCGCGGCCTGCTCCCGTTGGACGATGGTCTGGCGGGCAGCGCTCGCTGCGGCATCAGCCTCGTTGGCGGCCTGCTCGGCCGTGGCCGCGGCGTCGGCCGCGCCCTTCTCGCGCGCGGCCTTGGCCGCCTGCCGTGCCGCAGCTGCGGCCTGCTCGGCGGCGCTGGCTGTGCCCGTCGCAGGATTCTGGCGCGCGTTCTTAGCTGCCTGGCGCGCGGTGTCGGCTGCCTGCTGTGCCGCATCGGCCGCCTGCTGGGCCTGGGCTGCGGCGGCGTCCCGTGCCGCCTGAACCGCGGCGGCGTCCCGCGCCGCCTGGGCTGTGGCGGTCTGCGAGGCTGCCTCTGCGGCTGCTTGTGCCTCGGCAGTCTGCTGTGCGGCCCGTGCCTCGGCAGTCTGTTGTAACCGGGCGGTGGCATCCTGTGCCGCCACAGCCTGAGCAGTTGCAGTTTGCGCGGCGGCGGTCTGCCGGGCCATCTCTGCCTGTGCCGTCTGTTGGGCGTTTGCCGTGGCCTGCGCCGCCGCCGCGATAGTCGGCCCGACATCGACGGTCGGCGGCGCGGCAGCAACGGCGGTGATCGGCGCAAGCAGCGGCGCGCCCGACGGCTGAGAGAGCGCGAATACCGACATGCCGCCAAGCAGCACAAGTATCGCCACCGCCGCTGCGATCCCAAGCCCTCTTGGTACGCGCCGTGGCGCAGCCGCCACAGGCGGGCGCCCGGAGCGCACCCGCTCGAGATCGTCGACGAACTCGGCGACAGACTGATAGCGCAGGTTGCGGTCCTCCTGGGTGGCCTTGGCGATCACCCGGGCGATCCCGGCGCTGGCCTGCGGGTTTCGGCTGCGTACCGTCCTATGCTTCGACTGGGCGATCGGCTTGTAGGGCTCGCCGATCAACATTTCGCCGAGCGTCAGGCCGAGCGCATACAGATCGGTGCGCACATCGAGGGCGTTGGAGATCTTGTCCTGCTCCGGGGCCATGTAGAATGGTGTGCCAGGGTGGTGGAACTCGGTGCCGCCACGCGTATACATGACCGTCGTCAGATTTCCCTGCTGATCCTGGGCTGCCCCGAAGTCGCCGAGCTTCGCGGTCAGCCCACCACGCCCGTCGTCGAACAACAGGATATTCGATGGCTTGATGTCGCGATGGACAACCTTGCGCGCCGAACTCGCCTCCAGTGCCGCGCAGATGTCCAGTGTCAACCGAATGGCCTGATCCTCTGGGATCGGGCCGCGCTGCTTGAGATGCTCCGCCAGCGAACCACGATCGGCCAGCTCGCACAACAGAAAGCTCTCCTGCGTCTGCGGGTCGGTCAGTAGCCCGTAGCACTCGATGATGTTCGGATGCTTCAGCTCTTTGAGGGTACGAGCCTCTTTGGCGAATTTCTGGCCGGTGCGCGGCACGTCGCTGCCTACACTCGCCGTCTTTAGCGCACAATATTGATTCCGCCTCGGCACGAAGACCTTATAGACCGTCGTATCCATGCCCTGGCCGATCTCGCGATCGATGACGATCTGACCAGTGGTGACGAACCCGCTGCTCTGGAGACTCATAGCAACCTCTATTAGTTATCTGGATTGTTAGCGCGGCGCAATGCCGGCCGGAGCGACAAACTGGACGAGCAAAAGCGAATCCTGGATCTGGATATAGCCGCGTCCTAGCGGCATGGAGAGATGTCCCATCTGGCGTGGCAGCTTCATGCCGATACTGGTGGCCGCCTGGCTCTGTTCCGGCGGGCGCCCGAGAAACACCGCCGCCCGCTCGCCTCGCACCGCGCGCAGCAGCCGGCTGCTCCCGGCATTGCTGAATTCACTGCCGCTGATCAGCAGGTGGAATCCGATGTCCTGGCCCTGTGATGCGAAGGGGGCAAGGTTCTCAAGCTCCTGAGGGATGCTTCCAAGATGATCCCATCCACAGATCACAAGAAAGAGCCTGGGCCATGGGCCGTTGCCACGCACGCGCTCGCCGAGCTCGCGCTGGAGCGCCTCAGCCAGCGCGCGGAGTTGGCTGTCCAGACGCACCATACGCACCTGCTCGAGAACCTTGGCTGAGGTGCCGGTGCCGACCTGCAGGCCCATCTCGCGAACGTGCGGCAGCTGCTCGACCATCTGGAGCTTGCGACGTCGGTAGTCCACCAGGAGAAACTGCGCTTCGTCCGGCGTATTGCGCACCGCCAGACCGGCGATAATCGTACCCAGCAGCGACGATTTCCCACACCGCTGCCCGCCGGCGATCAATAGGTGCGGCGTGTTTCCGGCAAAGTCAAGCACTATCGGTTGGAACGACACGTCGGCAAGCCCGACCGGTAGCTGAGTGGTACTCGTTTCCACCGGCATCAGGTCGGATGGCGCGACAAACGGCGGCAGCTCACGCAGCGGCTGTGGCCGCCGCCCGCCTGCCTGCCCATACTTGGCGCTGATCTTGCGTACGGCCTCTTCCGTCTCGTCATTACCAGGTGCGACAATCACGGATCCACTGCTATTGTCGGGATTGGAGCTGGCAGGTCGCAGACTGGGGAGCGCGATCTGGATCTCGACCGGGCGCTCGGTGGCACGCAAGAACCCACGTCCCGGCTGGTCGGCTCTAATTCGGGCGGCGAACGATTTGCCAATGAGCGAATCTGAGTCTGCCGGGTCGTTCAGCCGCAGCGCGATCCGCGTCTCGCAGTGATTCTGAATCCCGCTGGCGACATCGCGCGCGGCCGAACCCGTGATGAGAAACGTCACTCCGTACTTGCGCGAGTCGCGCAGCAGCGCCCGAAGCGTTTCGACCGCGTCGGGGGCGGATGCGGCAAGCTCGGCGAAATTGTCGATTGCGACCAGCAGATGCTGCGGTGGCTCGGGCGCATCGGGTCGTGCGACGCGCTGCGCCACGTAGGCTGCCAGCGTATCCACAGCGTAGTCGCGGAACAACTGCCGGCGTCGGTCGATCTGTGTCTGAAGCTCGACTAACAGGCGTTCGATCCGTGCCACATCGCCCGTGGCAAACACATCGGCCAGATGCGGGAGACGCGTCTCCCCGGCCTGGCGCGCCCCACCATACAGCCCGCAGGCGCCGCCACTCGGGTCGATCGTGTAGATCCAGAGGTTAGATGGTGCGTGGCGTAGCGCAAACGCGAGCAGCAAGGTGCGCAACAGCGTCGTTTTTCCAGAGCCGGCGGATCCGAGCACCAACATGTGCCCGCCGCTCTCGGCGAGCCGAAAGACGAGCGGGGTCTGTTCGGCGCTGGTCGGCAGATCACATAATCCAAACACAGCGCCCGATTCTCGCTGATGTTGCTGCAACAGATCGCCGAGGCTTACCTCACACAGCGGCGGGAGCCAGATACGGTAGTGACTGGCCGCATATGTACTCCCGTGCGACCGCTGCATCGCCAGTTTGAGGAGCGTCAGTTCGCTCTGGTTGGCATCCGGTGAAGTTGCATTGGATAACAGGTTTGCCAGTGTGTGATTCAGCTCCTCGATCCTCCCGGTGACGTCCATGGTCCACTGAGACACCTGATCGGCGGCTGCGTGATACGGCAGGGTAACAAGCGCCGACTGGAACATGTGCGCCTGAGTGCCGGCACGAAAAATTCCCCGTCCGGGCGTATCGGTCGCCAGGTAGGCCGCGTCGGGGAGGCCAACGACTGCACGACTATCGTTGGGGGAGGTTACGCGTAGCGCGATATTATAGGCCAGGTTGAGCAGCATCCCCTCTTTGATGCTGGCGGGCTGCTGGGTCGCAAAGAGCATATGAACGCCAAGGCTACGGCCCTGTTTGGCCACACGCACGAACTCCAACACCAGATCAGGGTAGTCTCGCGCCATCTCGTCGAATTCGTCGATCACGATCATGAGGTTCGGTATCGGAGCGAGGTTCGCCCCGTTCGCCGAAGCTTTCGCACGGTATTCGTGGATGTCCGCGACTCTGCAAGCAGCCAATGCACTCTTACGCCGGTCGAGCTCGCTGTTGATCGCCAGCAGCGCACGCTCAGTCATATAGCCGTGGAGATCCGTCACCACGCCAACAGTATGGGGCAGATCGGCCAGATCGCGAAACGTCGCCCCACCTTTGAAATCGATCAACATCAGATTCAGTCGATCAGGGCTATGGCGCACGGCGAGCGCCATCAAGAAGGTGAGTAGCAGCTGGCTCTTTCCCGAGCCGGTCGTCCCGGCAATCATACCGTGAGCGCCATGCGCGCCCTCATTCAAGTTGATGATCAGCGGATGCGCCGCATCGACCAGCCCCACCGGCACCGGGTGCCAACTCTTGTTTGGATCGATGTTCCAGAGGAGATCTGGCTGGTACGCGCGGATGTCCGCGATATTGAGCAAATCTGTGAGTCGCACCTGGCGCGGCAGATCGCGCCGGCCGGTCGCGTCGGCCAACACTATTTTTGCCAGTCGTCGCGCCAGTCGATTGGACGTCTGTATATCGATCGCATCCACAGCACATCTGATCACACTGCCGATCAATCCGGCGACTGCGAGCACCGGCTGTGGATCTGCGAGATCGATATAGCCACCACATTCTCCGGGAACCTGGTCGGCCTGCGGCACGATGCAGAGGGCATGAATCCCGCATACTCGACCGCGCCGCATTGCGTCGGCGAAGATGCCGTAGTCGCGACCGAACCGATCATAATCGTCGAGAATCAAGACTAGGCGCGGGCGTGACTCCTCAGCACTGGCCTCATTGCGCTGCTGAAGTTCACGTGCCAGTATGCCAATGAGATGCTGGAGATGCTCGGTTGGCCCGTCGTACCGCGCGAGCAGCCGGTAAGTATCGTCGCCAGTGAGCGCACATGTATGGGGCATCCAAAGCATCCAATCCCAATCGCGGCTGCGTTCGTCGCTCCAGACCCCTATCACCCGAACGTCGCCTGGTGCATGGTGTACGATCAGCTGTGCGAGCATGGCGCGCACGAGTGCCAGCGCTGCTGGTCGCTCGCCAGCGATACCAAGCGATCCGACCTCGCGTAATCGAACAGCCAGCGGCACATCTCGAACGGTACTGTACTCACGGGCTAGCGTTGTCGCGCGCTCCATCAAGGGGAGCGAAGCGAACTGGTTCGCCGAGGGTTGTTTGATCTTGACGCTGGCCGGCATGTCGGCGCGACCAATGCGCAGCGCCAGAAAGTCGGCATGCTCAGGGCGGCGCTCCCAGAGCCGCTGGCGCGGGGGTGTGTCGCCACCCTCGGCCACGCCGGCGATCCGGACGAGCGCGCCCGGCTCAGGGTCGTTCTCATTACGCTGGGCGCGCTGCCGATAGTCCAGATCGGCCAGTCGCGCCTGAATGCCGCTGTAGACCGCCTGGCAAAGATCGTCGTACTGCACCCGTGCCGCCTGCTGCGCCCGGCGATGCCGCCGATAGGTCAGCAGGCCAACGCCAACGCTGATCACGGCAATGCCGATTGATGGGAGGCTCACCCACGGATTTATTCGGGCTTCGGGGCGGATCAGCAATATGATCACGTAAAATGAAGCCGTCACCAGTGGAAGCAACATGGCCGTCAGTTGTGGGGTGATTGGCGGATTCGGTGGCGGTGGCGGTGCCGGAATCTCCACCTCATCGTCTGGCAGGCGGTGAACGATGCGCGGCGGGCGATTGAACGGCTCAGCAGTCGCCGCTCGATCGGGTTGGCGACCCGGCGCCACGACAGTTGCGACATTATGGGCCACGTCGGTGCTCTCCTGGCGGTATTGGAAGGATCGCGATCCGGAGATTCCAGCCATCCAAACCAAGGCGTACAGTGACGGCGTGAGCGGGTAGCTCTACGAGCTGGCCTTCAGGAAGTGGCTCTGTCGCAGACCCCAGGTAGGTTCTGTTCGCGAGTGGCAGGAGCGCCCAGCCGTCGGCAGTGCGAACCAGGTCGCAGTGCCGCTCGCGACTGACCCGGCGCAGCCGCACATCGGTACGGTCGAAGGTGCCGGGCAGAGCAACATCGAGATGCTGGAGCAGAAACAGCCGCTGGAGTGACACTGTCTCGTAGACATCGACCTGACAGCCAGGCGCAATGTCGATGCGGCAGAAGCTATGGCTTGGCGCAGCGACTGGCGCGCGCGCCGCGTGCATCCAAGGCGACGTCAGCGTCGCTAGGTAGAGCGTTTCTCCAGTCTGCACTGCTGCCTGAGCCAGGGTCTGCTCAGATGGGAGCGGATCGAAGCCGTAGTGCGTCCGGCGGAACAGGCCGTACGCCGTCCACAGACCGACCGCCGCGCCCTTCTTCTGGATGATCAGCAGAAGATGCTTGACAATCTCCGCCAACGTTTCGGTGCTGCGTGCGGCATAGCGCTCACCCTGCGCCCCACCCCACTCCACGTCAAACAGAATATCAGCCATCATCGCCTATGTCCGCCTCCGTTATAACCCAGGGTTGGCCGCCACAGTCGGCCCTTGAACAACCCAGCGCCGCAGCAGTTCGTGTAATTCATTCTGCCTGGTGCGCCGCGCATCTACCAGCGAGGTGGCCTCGTCGAGAAACAGCAGCCAAGCAGCTGTCGATCCTTGCACCAGCAGAATGGTGCTGCCCTCAACGATGGTCTCATTTTCGTACACAAGCACGCTCAGCGAGCCACGCCAGCGCCAATGGCGCAGCGCTGCAGCAAGCGGGGCAGCATCGGCCGGCGCCACTCCCTGGGCATGGAGAATCGCTCGTGTGCCGGCACTGTCACCTGCATCAGCTTGGTCACGGGCGGCAAATAGCGCGTCGAGCGGAACCTTCACCCCTAGTGGCGGCTCCGCGCCCCGCACGGGAAAGCATGTCTCGAGCCGGGCGACAAGCGACTGCTGCGGATAGAGCGCGGCAATCCGATACTTCCCTGCGGCTGGCATCGTCAGCTCCGCGCATAGCTGCTCGACCTGATAGTGGAGGATCGTCTGCGGCCCCAAGCCAGGTCGCTCGCGAACGCTCACCCACACTCGCCGAGGGGCGGCCATCACGCGGGCCAGATAGTACAGATCGCGACGCAGCACCAGGGTTCCATCGGGCTTGCTCGACAGACCACCCTGCTCACGCAGCTGATGATGCCCCTGGCGCAGCCGCCGCTGAAGCTCCTCGTCATTTGCCGGGGCGAGGTCGGGGTGCTGTAACATGGGAAATGCCACAACGCCAGCAGCGTCGATCAGAACCAGCATCGCATCGGCGTCGAGTATCAGCCCATCGTCACGAGCGGTGGAAACATCGTTCATTGCACACCTATCATTTCGCCCCGCCGTCTTTGGCGCCGCCGAATCGCAACCCCAACATGAAGAAGGGCAGCTTGACGGTAACGCCATGTTTACCAACATCGCCGCCTAGCTGGAATGTGAGCCCAACTCCACCGACAACTCCGACGTTGTAGCCTGCCATGTTGGCACCAATCTCGCCCTCGAGTGAGCCAAGCGATATTCCGGCGCTTCCCGAAAGTTTGCCACGATCCCATCCAACTCGCGCCTCAGCCCCAGGGCCATGCACCGTCGAGGTGCGCGTCAGCCCGAGCGCCGTGTCACCCGTCACCATCTCCTGCGAGCGATTGTACGTCGAAAGCTCGGCAAAGACCCCGGCGCGTGTGCCGTGCTGGGATACACCGGCGAAGACCTCGGTCGATCCATCTGATGCAGTGAGCTTGTGATGGTCGCCATCCTGTATCCAGTGGTCAGTACGCTCGTTGAGAGTCAGCTCCCCATAGGCGCCAGCGTGGAATCCATCCTCGTGCGACTGGTTTATCCCAAAACCATAGGCGCCCTGAATGTCGCCCCAGGATTTCGGTAGATATGCTGTGGGGATGCTGGATGTACCAAGCTCGTAGCGAAACTTCCGCTCATCGCCAATCTCCAGGCTCAACGGCGGCTCGGCGTTCTCCCCAACCGCGGCGGCCGTATGTTGATGAGGCTGCGCTGCCGCGACTACGGCGGATCCAGCGCCGGCGGTGCTCGATCGAGATTCGCCCTGGGCTCGGCTGTGCTGCACCGGATCGCTAGCCGGCCGCCGACGAGGGTGTGGCTGGTCTGCGGCGCGAAGCCGTGGCAGAGTATGCTGTGCGGTTGCTACAGGAGAAGCAGCGAAGCCGGTGGTGGCTTCGATGGCTTGGGCGAACTCATCGATCCGCGTGGCAAGCTCTGCCAGGCGCTCGCATTGCGGCGCCATGCGCTGATGTGTGTCGTCCCATGCCGCCAGGCCACGGTCGGCTGCAGCGCCGCGCCAGCTCAGCGCAAGCGCGCCTATCGCCGTATGCAAGGCATCGTCGGAGCTGATGATCGCCTGGGCGGCGGCGCGCATCCGCTGTGCGGCCTGGCGAAGTTGGTCGGGGTCAACTCGGATGTGGTGTGGCATGCGACACCTGAGATTTCGTCATAGCGCCAAATGGTTGAGCAGTTGGACCCAGCTCACTCATCCAGCCGGCGATCCGCTGCCGAAGCAGCGCCATATCCACACTCTCCAGCAGCAGCGACATACTTCCCGGCATTGCCTGAGTGATCAGCCATGCCGACCCCGGCCCTTGCACAAACGCCGGGTTTGTAGCGAAAACGACCTCCCGGCCCTGGCAGCGCAGAAGCGCAAACATCCCACGCAGCGCTGGTTCACAGAACGCGTTGAGCAGCAGCCCGCGCACGCGCGGCGCCAGCTCGTAGGGGTTGAGAAGCGCCGCGGCCGTATCGTAGTCCTGCCGTGCGGCGGCGGCGACGAGTCGATCGAGCACCTCCATCGGCAGCAGCACACTCTCGCCGACAGCTGCGCCCCGCCTCACCGCGAAGCGCTCGATTAACCGCTCGGCGATTGCGCCAATCGCCGGTAGGGTGCGAAGCATGACGCTTCCAACCGAAGGTATAAGCTCAACCGCCAGCCCGTCGGAGCAGTAATGAATGAAGACCTCAGCGTGACGACCGAGCTCAGTGGCGCTTGTCACGCACACAGCCTGGGGGAAGGCCATCACGGCACCCATCATGAGTAGCACCGGATCAAGCTGTAATGTCCCAGTGGGCATACGGGTGAGCAAACCGCGCTCCGCGAGCCGCACTTGCCCCTCTATCAGCCGCGCCTGAAGCGCGCTGGATGAGGTCGGCAGCGGATATCCAATCAGCGTAGTCGTTCGTAGCGCGTCCATCAGCACAAGCAGCTCGACATCCAGCAGCGTCACTTCGATCATTGCGGCGATCATCCTCTCACTGAGTGAGTACACCGAAGAAATCGGCGAGAGCGAGGGGCAGCTCAGCTGTGCTGCTCGTGTCCGGGCGCGCCTCGAGCAGGTGCCGGCTGGCCGTCGGCATGAGCGGCAGCCGTCGCATGGCATCAGCAGTCATGGCTGGCAGGTTATTGCTCCAGGGTATTCGAAAGCCGTCGCCGTTATGTGCCGCTACGCTGATCTCGCCCGTGAGTGTGAACGGCTGGGCGGAGAACCAGCTCGACCCGACTTCCCGAAGGCTTGTCGGCCGGACATCGTAGTTGAAACCAGCGGTGCTCGCCAGCGGAGTTAGCGGAGCAAGCGCATCGACTGCTCGCATCACATCATCTGGAAGCGCCCGGCTCAGCGCGTGATGCACGGTGACGTGCAACTCGGGCGGGAGCGCGCGCAGCGTCGCTCCGATCACACCCGCGGGATCGACGCCGTTGATTCCAGGCGCCACATCCGGAAGATATTGGCCAGCGAGTCCGGCGGCGGCTTTCAGCACATCTTCAGGGTGCCCTTGTGCAATGGCATGAATAGTGTCTTGGGCAGTGCCGACAACGTTCGGCGAGCCAGTCGAGCCGGCAAGTGCCGACGCCGCTTTGTCGACGGCGTCAAGCGGGCTATCCGCCGACGCTGCGGCCACGATACTATTTTTGATAGTCGCACCCTCAGATCCGCCGGGGATGAGCTGGGGCTCGGCAAGCCCGGCGGCGGCCGTTAGGAGTTTGGCCGGATCGCGGTGCGCAACGGCGTCGATCCCTTTGTTAAGGGTGTTGGCAACATTTGGAGTCCCGGGTACTGCGGGGATGGTAGCGAGCACCTTTTGAACGGCGTCGAGCGGGTTGCTCGCTGTGGCTACGGCCCTGACCATATCTCTGGCCAGGGCGCCCTCAGCGCCGGTGGGAAAGGGAATAGCGCCAGTCAGGCTACCCACCAGCCCACGCCAGTCGCCGGTGCGGACGAGATCGGGCAGATTGGCCGCCAGTCCCAGACCGCCGCCGGCGATCTGCAAACCAAGGCCGACAGGTGGAAAGATAAAGCTGAAGACGCTTCCGACGATGCCCAGGCCGCTAACGGCAAACCCGAGCGCCCGCTTCCAGAATGGCTGATGACGTGCCTGCTCCAACGATTCGGCGTAGTGCTCTAACCCCTCGGCAAACTGCGCGAGATTCTCACTGGCCGCGCCGTACATTGGCTCGAGCGCACGCCAGCGTTCCAGGCAGCGCTCGCGGCTCCCGCCCTGCCAGACGGTGGCGAGCTGATCGATGGCCTGGTTCATGCTGCCGGCACGCCCCGCAATCTGCTCTGCGGCCCCGCGCAACTGCGTAGCCATGTGCCGTATCTGGTCAGTATCGGCCCCAATGCGCCCCACAAGCCCCTCCCTCTAGTACAGGTTGGCGGAAGTTCGTACTCGGTTCAGTGTGCAGTTTGCCACTGTTAGTGATAGCTACTGCTTGCGTCGGCCTGCTCTAGTTCCTCCTTCTCGCGCTGGACCCCTACCGTGATCGGCGTGAGTTGCTCAATCGTCTGCGCGAACCCTTGTCTCCACTGTTCCCACAGTTCGCTGAACTCCGCCTGTGCGTTCCCCTTCCACGAGCTACGCAGCGCCTCTACCGACTGCGCCAACTGGTTGAGTTGGTCGGTGAGCGCGTGAGCCGACTGCTGCATCATCTGAACGGCGGCCTGGGCGACGTCGGTATCCATGCTGATCTTGGGCATTGGAACGCTCCTGTACTACTATGCGCCGAAGTGTCGATCGGCCGCCTCAAATTCAGCCTTCTCCTGCTGGATTCCAGCCGCAAGACTGGGAATAGTCTCCAGCACCTTGCGAGTACTGGTCAGCCACTGTTCCCAGGAGACTGCGAACCGCTGGCGCGCCTGGCCATCCCAGCCTGCTATCATCTCTTCAACTGTGCTCGCCAGCGTCTGCAGTAATTGGTCGAGCTCCTGGTGGTTGCTGAGCAGTGTCGATGCCGTCTGCATCGCTTGCTCGGGGTCAATCTGGATCCTTGTCATAGTGTCTCCGGTCGATCTCTCATGTGACAACCGCCAAGGCGCATTAGAACCGCGCCTGCTGATCAATCAGCACCAGTTGATCGCGCTCGCGCGCGACACCATCGCGGAATTCCTGGAGCCGGCCGATCTGCTGCTGCGTGTGCGCGAGCCACTCTTGCCAGGTGGCAACGAAATTTCTCTGGGCATTGCCCGTCCACGACTGTTCTAGATCCTGGACCGCGCGCTGAAGATTAGCAAGCGCCTCGGTGAGACCCTGGGCAGCTGCGTCAAACGCGGTAATTGTCGCTTGCGCCTGCTCCAGGTCCATTTCAATGGCTGGCACTGATACCTCCTCTTTGCTTGATTGAGTTGTATTGCATATATGAACGTGGGCGTGCATCGAGTTAGCATAAATAAGCGATGACAATCCTGGTACACATCAGGTACAATAGGGATGTACCATCCTGTACCACCCGCAACTAATAGCCATGGGTGCAGATTTACGCTCGAATCAGAACGCTATGTCCGACAGATCGTCGTTTCCCACACGTCTTAAGCAGCTCCGTGAGCAGCACGGACTGTCACGTGACAAGTTGTCGAAGCTGGTCGGCGTTGATCAAGAGACCTTGCGTAGCTGGGAGGCGGGGCGTCGCAAGCCCGGCAAGGATACCGTGATCCGACTAGCACAAGCGCTTGGATTCAGACCGGGAACAAAGGAGTTTCAGGCGTTCATAAGAGAAGCACGCGGCCTGCCTGACCCGACAGCACCACTGGTTGGCGACGTGCCAGCTACCGATGAATCCGGCGACACGCTCACGGTAAAGCGTGTGCCGGGCGCCTCGCTATTGCGGTCGAGGCCCATCGAGCAGCGGGCGCGCGCTAAGATTATTCGCGAGATGCACTCGATTTGGATCGACGGGGTGTTGCAGTACTCGTTGCATGGTCAGGCACTGATAGAGCTTGGGCTTGCGGAGCGCACCGATCTGGCACGCCAGATTTGGGACGATGTTTTTCCGTGGGATCTGCGCGACAGACAATCGGGGGATGCAGAGCTGCCCTTTCCCGAAGGCGCCCTTTTGATCGACGTCTTTGACGCCTACCAAGCCGAACTGTTGATCCTCGGCGCCCCGGGCGCGGGCAAGACTACCCTGCTGCTCGATCTCGCTAAGACGCTGCTCGATCGAGCAAGCGACGATGAAGATTATCCGATACCCATCATACTCAACCTTGCGTCCTGGATCGAGCAGCAGCTTCCGCTGGCCGACTGGCTGGTGGACGAGCTGAGCGAGCGTTACGGCATCGCACCACGGGTCAGTCAGGGGTGGATACGCGAGGATGCACTCTTGCCACTCCTCGACGGCCTCGACGAGGTGCGCCAGCAAGATCGCGCAGCATGTGTTGCGGCACTCAACCAATTTCACGAACAACATCCCTGCGGCATGGTTGTCACGAGCCGATCCGCCGATTATGATGAACTGGTGGATCACCTCCGCATCCGCAGTGCTGTTGTGCTCCAACCACTGTCAGAAGCCCAGATCGCCGCCTACATCCGGCAATTCGGCGCGCGCTTGGCAACGCTCGATGTCGCACTCGGCGTGGATGATCAGCTTCGCGAGCTGGCGCGGCTGCCCCTGCTACTGAGCATGATGGTAGTGGTCTACCAGGGAGCAGATGAGGGAACCATTCCCCACGGAGTTACCCTCGATGAGCAGCGGCATGAGCTGTTCGACCGCTATGTCATTCACGTCTTCACGACGCGTCGTCGATCAATCACGGTCTACACCCTCGATCAGACCCGGCGATGGCTTGCTTGGTTGGCGCGCGAGATGACCACGCGCTCGCAAACTATTTTCTACCCGGATCGGCTACAGTACGACTGGCTGGCAACAAGAACCAGTCGGATCGCGTATGGGCTCATCGATCGGATGGCCGGAGCGGCTTTGGGAGCATTGGCACTTGGCTGTAGCTATCTGCTGCTGATCATCGGCTATGGATTGCTCGCAGCCGAGCCGCAGATCTACTATCGGTATCTCGGCTACGACACCGCGGTCATGAGTCTGATTGGTGCGATCATCGGCGGGATCTTTGGCGGTTTGCCGTCACCTACCGAGGGCCGTGCGACGGGACTACGTGGCGGGCTGGGCTGGCTTATCGGCGGTCTCTACTTAGGTGTGGTTGGTTGGTCGGTAGCGCACTCGATCGCCGGAGTGATCTCCTACGGGATTATCGGCTGCGCCATTGGGGCGTTCAGCGGCCGGCCTAACCTTCAACCGCGCTTGATCAATACTATTGAGCCGCGCCGCTGGTCATGGCAGCGCACGCGCGGGCTGCTACCGGTATTAGTCTCGGGGGGGATCGCGGCTGGGTGGCTTATGGGGCTGCTCGTAGGCCGAATCGACGGGATATTTGGTCGTTTCTTCACACCACTGATCGGCAGCACCATCGCTGGCGGCCTTGCCGGGGTGCTGAGTGCCTTTGCCTTTGGCATCAGTCGCACTGACGTCGCCGAGCAGACCACACGTCCGAACCAGGCTATTTACCGATCGGCGCGAGGTGCCGGCTGGGCGGCGTTAGAAGGTGGCGTGGTGGCGGGTGTCATCTTCACCCTCGTCGCTGCCGTACCAGTTTCCGGTATCCTAACCGCCCTGATGGGAGCGCTCATCGGCGGCGCGGCGTTTGGCGGGTATACTGTTGTCTCTCACTATGTAGTGCGACTAATGTTATGGAGCGTGGGATTGCTCCCACTCCGCCTGCTATTCTTTCTGAGTCTTTGCTCGGAACGCATTCTATTGCAGCGAATTGGTGGAGGCTATCGCTTCATTCATAAGCTCTTACAGGAGTATTTCGCCACGCGCCCAGCGACACGACAACCGATGGCAATAGCTGGTACGCCCGTTGCACCCATCCACCTCCCTCATTGGGCCGAAATCATAGGCCTATGCATGCTCCTGCTACTGTTTGCGTTGTGCCTATCCAGTAATCCTCACAGAACATCGCTAGGCATAGTGGCCCCGAGAGAACAGGCCAGTCTCGTCTTAGCTAGCGGTGCTGGCTACATTGGCCGCACCACATACAATCGGTTGATCGAGGCGGGAAGTGCCGTGCGTGTGAGCGTTGGGGGTGGAATGGAGATCGGCCCATTTACCGGAACTGTAGATCCGGAAGGAGTCGAGCGCGGCTTTTATGGACTTCCGCTTGGTAATGTACACAAAGTCATCGCTGATTTCCCAACCGGCGCGCTCCTCTGTCGTATCATCGGAGAGCCAGCGTGGCGGCTCTGTGCGCCGCAGACAGAGTTTATGGCTCCACACACTGGCCAGATCGAGTTCCTGATCAATGACAAAGACGTAGCTAGCCACAACGGTTCATTTATCATCCAGATAGATGTTGAACCTTGAGTCCAGTCCTCCTCACTCTCTCCAGCAAACATAATCTCAGAGCCTATTAGGAGACCATTTCAAACCGGGGGCAGAGAGCTTCGGCTAATTGGGGCGTGGGTGCCGCTGACAACATCGGGGGTGTTTTTTCAGCCGGGGTCAGGTGGAGGGAGGTGGTCGGAGCAGGAGGGTTGCGGGCGGTTGTCTGAGTGATGAAAGCATATTCTCAACGGTTTGCACCAGTCTGGCGAGAAATCCGAGCGTTGAACACCGATTATTTCTGGTTGTGCCCATGCTGCGGCCAGCCCACCCGCAGGGGCTTCTCGCCTGGCGCCTGGCCGTCGTGAGCTCACGTCGCCGGTCGGGGAGAAAGGCCCCGCCTCAGGCGGCTCAGCCACATCAGCAGGTTGCGCATCGCGCAGGCCCGGTACAGCTGGCACTGCGCCGCCGCCTGCCCCACCCGCCGCGCCCGCCGACAGCCTTGATAGCGCACCAAAAACGCAATCGTCGGCTCCACCTGCCAACGCCCAGCCAGCAGCGCCCGTCCTGTCGGCGTCCGGTTGAAGGCCTCGCCAGCCCGTAGATAGATGTGGTAGTCCGAGATGAACACCCGTCGCTCGCTGTTCGGCTTTGCCTCTGGGTCGCGGCACTGCGACCACAGCGGACAGTCTCGGCAGCGGGAGGGCAGAAAACAGAATGAGACCCCATCGCCACTGCCGTGGACGTAAACCTTGCGACTGACCACGCCGTTGGGGCGATGCACGTGCGACGCTCCGCATCCACCTGGAAGTCGGCGACCGTGAAGCGTGAGCGGTCGCTCCCACCGCTTACCGGTGTGCGCGCCACCATCATCGTCTGTCCCTCGCTGAGCGCGTCAACCCGGGCGCGGGTCTTGCCCCAGCCTCCAATCTGGTCCATTACCAGATAGGGTGGCAGAGGCAGGCCGGCAGCGAGTTGCTGCTCGAGCACTGCGCTCAGTGTCTCGTTGTCAGGGGTCGAGCCGGTCAAGGCCACTGCAGCACGGATACGGGTTGTGGTGATGCTGATGACCGCGTTGCTGCCCAGCACCGCCGGGCTGCCCTCGTGTTTGCGGAAAGTGGCCTCGAGGTCCACCGCACTGCCTAACCTCCGCGTCCCGCGCTTGCCAATCGGCCGTTCCGTCACGAAGCCGGTGCCATCGACGACGAGGTCATCGGCCACAACCTTGACCAAGGCGGCAAGATAGTCGGCCACGACCGCGCGCAGCGGCTCGGCGAGCACCGGCAGGTGTGGGGTGAGCCCGTCACCAAGCCACGTAGCCACGGTCACTGCCGCCTGGAGGCGCTGCTGGCGTTCGATAGCCGTGCGGGCGCCGCAGGATCGGGCCAGAGCACTGAAATCCAGAGGTGGAAGGGCAGCCTGGAGCAAGGGTGGAGCGTAGGCCAACCAACAGCGAGCCAGCCTGAGGCAGAGATGGCGGAGCAGTTGGTCTGGGCCGGGGTGGGTGGCCACCGGGCTGGCCATGGCAAAGGTATCGACAATTTGGGCCGTGGTCGCAGGCTCTTCGGGGTCGACACGAGAAAGGAAGCCCAGCACATCGCGAAAGAAGGCGTCGGGGGCGTGGGCAGTCAGGTAGGCGTGGATGTCGGCCAGGGTCGAGTGGTCAGGGCCGGGCTGACTCAGCGGCAGGCCCACGAACCAGCGAACGAGCAGGTTGGTCGAGAGCAACTCCTCCAGCGCGGGGTCGGAGCAGGTATCAGCCCAGGCACGAACCATCTCAGCACGGACGAATTGGGCAATGGTAAAGGTGGGAGGGGTACCAGGAGTGCCCGGAGCGTGATGGAAGCCGGCACAGGCGGCAACCACGGCAGTAGGGTCATACCATCGGGCAAGCAGCACCAGGGGGTGGTCGGCGCAGCGGCGCAGCAGCGGGCGATAGACCAGAGTTTCGAGCCAGCAGAGAATGGGAGCGAAAAATTCGCCGATGAGCCACTGCACGGCGGGCGGGACATCAGGCAGGTCGCGAGTGCCGGCCCGCAGCACGGGTGGTACAATCGCCATACCAACCGCCTTTCTATGACCTGATTGGTGTAACCGCCCATATCATGTCACAGATGGCGGTTGCTCATGTGTTCGGAATAATTAGCCGAAGCTCTCCGCCCCCGGTTTGAAATGGTCTCGTAAGATGGCATGCGACCGCCCGTTGAGGTTTCTCCCCGAGGCGATTTGCCACATCACGCGAAACTTTACGTCGCACCCGATGCGTCATAATGAGCTGGGCAGGCTTCATCTGACTACTGAAGCATACGGGCTCTCAGCCACTCTTTCTGTAAAAGCGGCGCATCACCACTCTGCCAGGCCGGCGTGGTATCTCTGTACCTGCTCGCCGGCGGCGTCGACGTCCGCGACGCCGCCGGCTGAGCCCAGGCTGTCGGGCCACCTGGCACTCTGCTCTCGGCGGAGCGCTCTGCCATTTGCGCTATGAGGTGCTGGTCGGGCAACGCCGACTTGAACGGCGAACCTTCTTGTTATCAGCAAGGTGCTCTAACCAATTGAGCTATTGCCCGTTGATTGCCGTCGCAGTGCTACGCACAAGGCAGCGGCATATGGTATGCTCGTGCTGGTAGATTCAGAAACCGCCGCAAACCACGCCGACCCCATGGCAGCGGATAATGCGGTTTTTTCATTGCTTCAGCACTTGCAAAGCGCGTCCTGATGCTGTAGAATGAGTGCGTTGAAACAGATGTGCGATCGGCCTGGCCATGATCCGTACCCACATCATCGAGTGTCACCTCAAGCACGCAGAGGCCGATGCCCTTAATCGGGCCAGCGCCGCGATTTACACCCAGACGCTGGTCGCCCACTACCGCGTCTACCGCAAACGCGGCCAGAACAAACGCCACTGGCTCTCGCAATTCGCCGCGATGCGGCTGAACGACTACCTAACGCGCGACGAGCCGCCGCTGCTGCATGCGCACTCCAAGGACGCAGCGCAACAAGCCTTCTACAAAGCATGCAAAACGGCTCGGGCCAATCGCGAGAAGGGCGCGAAGTATCCCCACAAGCGCAAGCGCTGGCGCACCACGATCTGGAAGCAGAGTGGCATCCGCCGCCAGGGGGAACGGTTGCTGCTTTCCAGGGCAAAGGGTCTGCCGCCCATTCCTGTGGAGCTGCCAGAGGAGATGCAGGACGTGCTGCGCGTGCTGGAGGTGCGGCTGGTCTATGACCGTCGTGCTCACCGCTACACCTGGCACCTGGTAGTTGAGAACGGCAAACAGCCCAAAGCGGCTCCAGGAACGAACGTCGTCGCGGTTGATCTCGGTGAGATACATCCTGCGGTGGTAGGTGACGAGCAGCAGGCGACGATCATCACCTGCCGCGAGCGGCGGCACCAGCAGCAAGGCCACGCCAAACGGCTTGCCAAGCTCAGCAAAGCGCTCAGCCGCAAAACCAAAGGCAGCCGGCGCTACAAACGCTTGCAGCGGACCAGGAGCCGCATGCGTGCCAAGCATCGGCGGGTCATGCGCGATATGGAGCACAAGATCAGCCGCGCGGTGGTGGCTGTAGCCATCGAGCGACAGGCTGGCACGATCGTGATCGGCGATGTGCGGGATATTGCCGATGGCGTCGGTCATGGCACGCAGCACAACCAGCAATCCTCGCAGTGGAACCACGGCCAGGTCCGCCAATACATCACCTACAAGGCTGAAGCCGAAGGCATCGCGGTGGAACTGGTCGACGAACACTACACATCTCAAACCTGTCCGAACTGCTCCAGGCGGCACAAACCTCGCGGCAGGAACTACTCCTGCGGTCGGTGTGGTTTCAGCGCGCATCGCGACGTGGTAGGGCAGATCAACATTCTGTCGCGCTATAAGACAGGAGAGGTTGGCGCTTTGCGCGCTCCTTGCGAGATCAAGCATCGTATGCCGCATAATCTGCGGCTTATGCGTAGACGCCGGGACACCGGCCAGCCAGATACGGCTGTAGCTCGCGGGACTGGCCGCCAGTCGCGAGAAGCTGCGGGACTTTAAGCCCCTGCGGAGTGTCACGATTCCCAGTGAGGACCGCTATGCACCGGACAGCATCTATCCCCGTCACCCTCCGCGAGGAAACTGAGTACGGGACGCGCTTCACGATCAGCACCTACTTCGGTGGCATCGAGGCCATGCACCACGAACGTGGGCCCGAGTACGGCTGGTTCTGGCGCATCAACCGCCCCGAGTTGCCCGCCTACCATCGCGAGTGGCACGATCACTCCGCGCTCACCGACACTGTCTGTCAGACCGAATACGATGCGCTCGCAACGGCGGTGATGTATCTCCTGCGCGTGCTGGCAGCGCACGATCAGACCGCCGAATTGGTCGCTGCCCTGGAAGAGGCTGTGGAGCAGTCAGGCATCGACCTGCCGCCGATCGACCCGCCGCGCATCCTCGACCTGAACGAGCGCCTGGAGCGGATCTGCCTCGCCATCGGGACGCCGCGGGCCGCGCCGCCTCCTGAGGTAACCGCTGCGCTGGCGACGCTCGCGACACTCGCCGACGACCTGCCGGAGCACCTGGCCGCGCACCAGGTCACCGCGCTAGATGCCCTGCGCCAGCACCTCGGAATCGCGCCAGAGCGTTAGCTGCCGTGGCCCGGCGCTCACCGGTGCGCACCAGCGCGGCAGCGGCTGTCCCGCCCTGGCGCTCTCTACTGAGCTACGAGGAAATGGTCCCGCGGGTGGGCCTCGAACCCACTGCCTTGCGATTAAGAGTCGCCTGCTCCTCCAAATGAGCTTCCACGGGATGTTGGTGCCCCGGACAGGCCATGATCCTGCACGCTTCCGATTAAAAGTCGGCTGCTCTGCCCGCTTGAGCTACCGAGGCACGTGGTACCTCTCACGCGAGTTGCACGCGTACGCGCGTCGCCGCGCACCGGTTTTTGAGACCGGCGTGTCTGCTGTTCCACCAGAGAGGCATATGGTCCGGCTGGCGCGAGTTGCACGCGCACGGGCTCTCGCCCACAGCGCCCTCAACGCTGCGTGTCTGCTGTTTCACCACAGCCGGATGCTGGTCAGCGTACAGAGATTCGCACTCTGATGACCTTGCGGCCACTACGACCTGAACGTAGCGCGTCTACTGTTCCGCCATATCCCGATGATAGAGGTCTCCGCCCGACCTCCTGCATGTCGGGCAGGCGCTCTCGCCGGCTGAGCTACGCGGAGAGATGGCGCCGCGTGAGGGAGTCCAACCCCCACCTTCAGAGTCCGAAGCTCTGTGCTCTGTGCATTAAGCTACCGCGGCGTGTGGAAGGGCGTACCGGTGCTGCCCCGGCTCCTGCGGCTTGAAAGACCACCGTCCTAGCTGGTAGACCAACGCCCCATAAATACATAAATCCCGAACTCGCATGGTGCCATTGGCTGTGGGCGCAGAGATGACGGCGCTTCATCGCACGTTGCAATGGGACCGCGTGCTTCTGGCAGCTATGTCGGTTGTTGCGCCCTTTGCCCGCTCCATTGCGGGTTGATTCGTGCCTTTGGTGGAGCTGCCGGGCTTCGCACCCGGGCTTCCGCGTTGCGAACGCAGCGGCTTCCTCTTCGCCTACAGCCCCATCTGGAGCCTCGCACCGGCTATGCTCCGGTCCCGGCGCGTTACGAATGCTTGCCGAGAGAAGCGAAAGCCCAGAGCGCTTACGCCTGAGATGAAGCGCCGCGCTTTAGCAGCTTTAGCCCATTGGAGCGCAGCAAAATGCTTGATTACGAACATATTTTCTGCTATACTCGCTCTATGCGAACGATCCAGACAGCCTACCGCTACCGGCTAGAGCCAAACGACGCCCAGGCTACTCAGATGCGCCGGTTTGCCGGCGCGCGTCGGTGGGTATGGAACTGGGCCTTGTCGAGACGCCGCGACCACTACCAGCAGACTGGCAAGAGCCTGTCGGTCACAAACCTGTGTGCCGAGCTTGCCGCGCTCAAACAGCAGCCAGAGACAGCCTGGCTGCGAGAAATGGATAGCCAGGCGCTTCAACAAACGCTGCACGACCTGGATAAAGCCTTTCAATCCTTCTTTGCGAAACGGTCGCGCAGACCTCAGTTTAAGGCCAAGAAGACCGATCCCCTGCGCTTTCGTATCCCGCAGCGCGTGACACTTGACGGCTCGTCTGTTCGTGTGCCGAAGATCGGGCGCGTCAGAGCGCGCATCCACCGCCCAATCGAGGGCGTCATCAAAAGCGCGACATTCAAGCAGGAGCCGGACGGCCACTGGTATGTCTGCTTCGTGGTCGAGCAGCAGGCGATCGATCGCGTCGAGCGGCCGATTGCCACGCACGCCGGCGTCGATGTCGGCCTGAAGACCTTCGCCGTTCTGAGCACTGGCGAGCAGATCGCCAATCCACGCTACTACCGGACACAGGTGCGGAAGCTCAAGCGAGCGCAGCGCAGGCTGTCGCGTCGTACGCTCGGCAGCGCCAATCGTGCGAAAGCACGGCAGCAGGTTGCCCGGCTGCACCAGAAGGTCAAGCAGCAGCGTGCCGATTTTCTGCATAAGGTCACGACCAAGCTGATCACGCAGTTCGACCTGGTTTCGATTGAAGACCTGTCCGTTCGTGGGCTGGCGAGAACCAAGCTGTCGACGAACGTACTGGACGCTTCTTGGGGCACGTTTCGGCAATTGCTCACCTACAAGGCCGACCGGCAGAACTCCTACCTGATGTTGATCGGGCGCTTCTACCCGTCGAGCCGGCTGTGTCCGGCCTGCGGGACGATCAATGTCGACCTCAGCCTGGCTGATCGAACCTGGAGATGTGCGTGCAGCGTCGTTCACGATCGCGATCTCAACGCCGCACGGAACATTGACGCCGAAGGGCTGCGCCTGTACCAGCAGCACGTTCTCCGCAACGTCGCCGTCGGGCAGACGGAGACGCAAAACGCTTGTGGAGCCTCGGTAAGACCCGCGAGAGCGGGCGCGGGACGATGAAGCAAGAAGCCCTCGCGCCTCGGCCTTGGGCGTGTCACGAATGCGCCATGCTTCTGACAACACTTGCGAGGCATTGGCGGCGCTGGAGCCCAGCGCCAGTGGTGACCCGAGCGGGTAACGCTCCCGCGTTTCCTGGTTGAGAGCCAAGCGGTCTTCTTTTAACCTACCGGGTCGGAAAACCATCGTTGTGCCGCGGAGGACGCGGGCCGGCCCAGCCGGCCCACGACCTCATTTCATATGTTGTAGGCGTACTTGCGCCAGACCTCGTGCCGATCCAGCTCGCCAATGAGCGCGAACGCAATCACCTGCGGCTGGCGGGGCTTCGTCCTGAGCACCATGCGCGCCTCTTCCGGGGTTCTGTCCCTTTTGGCGTGGTTGCAGTCGTAGCATGCGGCCACGACGTTCTCCCAGGTCGTCTGGCCACCGCGCGCTTTCGGCACGACGTGGTCGAGCGTCAGCTTCGCGCGACCTGGCTGGGCACCGCAATACTGGCAGGTCTCGCGGTCACGGATAAGCACGGCCCGGCGCGAGCACGGCAGGCGCCGCGAGCGCGGGATTGGGACGTATCGCACCAGGCGGATGACCAGCGGGCACTCCATACTCGTCCCTTGCGCCCGCAGACGCTGCTCGGCGGCCTCGACCAGCTCAGCCTTCGATTGGAGCAGCAGGATGACCGCGCGCTTGATACTGACCATGCGAAGCGGTTCGTAGCTCGCATTCAAGACGAGAACACTCGAACTCAAGAGACGAACACCCCCTTTCAAGACCATTCCAAGAGGGGTGCGCTAAACATAAGATCGGCGTCACTCGCCGACGCCAGTTCCCCATTCGGCGTCGCGCTCGTGTCTCCTAGCGACGCCGGATCTTCATCCGGCGTCGCCGTGCCGCCACACCAGTGGTAGCATGGAAGCGCTAACAACCCACCCACCACTTGTGGAGACACTGCCATGCTACTCGATTTGTCAACCTCGTTCAAGCGCCTCGTCGCCGCCTTCCGGCCCCAGCCGCTCTGCTCGCCTCCAGCCCCTGAGCCTGTCTGCCCGCTCAATCACCCCGACCTGCCCCTGCCCGCCTGGGTCGCAAACGACCCGATCGTCGCCAAGTATCGTGCACTCATCGGCGACCTACCCTGGGCTGACTTCCCCGAGCGATCCACCGACCGCCCCTGGCCTGGCCCTCAGCCTGACCCGCGCGCTCCCTTCGTCGCCGCCTATCTCGTCAAACTTCACGAAGGTAAGCGTTTCATGTCCGAACTGCGCGAGTACCTGCTCGAGCATCCTGCCCTGCTCTGCTGGCTTGGCTTCCAGTGTGTGCCGGATGCCTCCTCTCCTTATGGCTTTGCTGTTGCCCAAACCGTCCCCGACCGTCGTCAACTCAGTCGGGTCTTGCGCACCTTGCCCAATGACTCGCTCCAATGGCTGCTGTCCGCCTCACTCGACTTGCTCCAAGCCACGCTTCCGCCCGAGCAGCAAGCTCTGTTTGGCGACACCATCGCTGGCGACACCCAGGCGCTGCTGGCTTGGGTCAGAGAGAACAATCCCAAGCAGTATATAAAGGAAGGTCGCCTCGACAAGGACTGCCAACCTATCGCAGACCCGGACTGCAAGCTCGGCGTCAAGAAAGCCCGCAACTCTGCCCCTGCCGACGCCGATGGTGCTGCCGACCCTCCGGCTCCCGCCACTCACGCCAAACCGGCTCGCGACCTCCAGCTTGGCGTGGACATCTTCTGGGGCTACGCTTCTGGCATCGTGGTCAGCAGAATACCCGACGGCACCGAGGTCGTGCTTGCCGAGCGCACCCGACCGTTCAACCAAAGTGATGCTTCCTACTTCTTCCCGCTGATGGATGCCGTCGAGCAGCGTCTCGGTCGCAAACCGCGCTTCGGCACCTGGGATTGCGCCTACGACGCGCACTACGTCTACGAGTATTTCCACCAAGCCGGCGGCTTTGCAGCTGTGCCATTCAACCCCGGACGCAAAGGCGGCAAACGCCAATTTGACCCCGACGGTCGTCCGCTGTGTGCAGCTGGCTTGCCAATGCCACAGCTGCTGCGCTATCTCGACCGCACCAGTGGTCTGATTCCACACACGCGTGAGAAGTGTGGCTGCCCACTGCTGCACCCAGCACCGACAGGTACGAGTTGCCCAATCGCCGATCCGCATTTTGAGAAGGGTGGCTGCACCACGACCTTGGCGGCTGATGTCGGCGCGCGTATTCGGCACACGCTTGACCGTGAGAGTGCAGCGTACAAGCAACTGTATGCCCAGCGCACGATGGTCGAGCGGATCAATTCGCAGGCCGAAGCGCTAGGTATGCTCCATCCCAAACTGCGGCGTGGTCGAGCGATTGCGAACCAGAACAGCTTAACCTACGTGCTGATCAATCTGCGTGCCCTGCAGCGTATTCGTGCCGCGCAGGAGCAGCGGCCGAGCACGAGAACGACGACCCTGGCGGCATAGCTCAAGCGGACGGCCTGTGATACTCGAGGGTGGGTGGGAGTGGCAAACGGGCCGCCGAGAGAGACACCAGAACCAGGGACGATAAGCCAAACCGCACACACCTGTTCGCGAGGACGCAAGGACGGGTCGTGAGCTCGTGCGCTCGAAACGGCAAACCAGCGCTGTGATGCGGCAAAACGTGCCGAAAAGGACGAGCGCGCCCTCAAGCAGCCCCGGCACAGGCGTGCAGCACCAGCGTTGAGCGCCTGACGACATCTACCAAGAGGGCTTGCGCTTGCTTATGTTCAGCGCACCACCAAATCGCTTCCCTTATGTTTAGCGCACCCCTCATTCCAAGACGTTGAGCTGGCGCCTCCTGCCTCTTCGCGTGGCTTCTGGAACCCGATCCGGCTGGCCGAGGCCAGGTACAGGACCGGCATCAGTCGCGGCGACCTTTTCAGCCGCAGTGGGAGGCAATGGTCAGAGTGGTCGGAGTTGAACCGACGGCCTCCGGCTCCCCGCGCCGGCGCGCTACCAGGCTGCGCTACACCCTGTCTGTTTGCGACATTTCGCGACAGCCGGTGTCGCGAAAAAGCTGGCGGGACGAGCAGGTGCTGCCCCTGCAAGGCCCTTCACAGGGCTCGACCGCTTTCCAAGCAGCTGCCGTCACTCACTCGGCTTGCCGTCCCGTAGTATCGTGCCATTTCCGCCGCCTTTCGGCGAGTGTTGTGTTAGGGGCGCCGGGCCGGCAGACTGCGGGGCCGCTCCCACGGCTTGCCGCCGAACGGGGAGACCCGGCTCCGACGCCTCCTTTAACTGGCGGGAAGGGCGCGAGTTGAACGCGCAAGGCTCATCGCTCGCCCAGGTTCGAGCTGGGTACCGTCGCCCATCGGTTAGCCTTCCCATACTGGCGGAGAGAGAGCGGATCGAACGCTCAAGGCTTACGCTCGGCCGGATTCAAGCCGGCTGCCGTCACCTATCGGCTAGTCTCTCCATTGGCGGAGCGAGCGCGAGTTGAACGCGCAAGGCTGTTACGCTCGACACGTTAGCACCGTGCTGCCGTCGCCCATCGGCTTGCCGCTCCATAGCACTTGATCACGCACCCCAGCGCGTGGCCGTTCGCCGCCGCGCGTCCGTGTTCTCCGGCCGGACCCACTTTGGTGGACTGAGCGGGATCAGCCCGCGACCTTTCGGTCTGTGTTGCGGATCTGACGGCCACCCGCCCCTCCCCGTCGCGTCGTCGTTTGTACGCGCCGGAGCTGCGCAATCACTGGAGTCCCGACAGGGATTCGCACCCTGGACGGCACGGTTTGCAGCCGTGCTCCTCGCTGTTCGGTTCCGGGACAAATGGGGTGCGCGACGGGATTCGGACCCGCGAAACCTGCGGTCACAGCGCAGTGCCTGATGCCATCCGGCTTCGCGCACCATAATGGCTGCGGGAAAAAGAGTTGATTCCTTGCCGGCTTCAGAGACCGGAGTTTCTACCGACTGGAACTATCCCGCACCTATGCCTACAAGCTATGCTCTGGCACCGTCGGAGGGCCTCGAACCCCCACCTTCGTGTTTAGAAGACACGCGCGCTTCCAATTACGCTACGACGGCATTGGTCCCCCGACCGCGACTCGAACGCGGAAGCGGCTCACACCGCACCAATTTTTAAGATTGGCTCGTTTACCAGTTCCGGCACCGGGGGTAGAGTTTGCAGATTTGCCGCGACGTTTTGCAGATTTGCCGCGACGAGAATACAGCACCCCAAAGCCTTAGATGATGTCTTGATACTCCTTAGTTGCGAAGATTCGGTTCCCATGCGGCCGTTATCCGCCGCACGACCATACCTGCGCATGTGAGGCTGCTCCTCGATCGCAGCAGCAAGGGCTAAATCGGCTGGCGATTGGCGTCCTGCGTTTTGCTCCTCTACTCACGATCAGGCATATGCGCCCGTGTCCCCGCGCGGCTGGCCTGAGCCGCGTGTTCGGGTAGACCGCCCCTCCAGGAACCAGACCCCTTTCTCTACGCGCCGTACGCATCGCATAGGGCAGGCGGAAGGGTGCTATAGCCCACATACCGGCCAATCAACCAGCACTGGCACGGGGAGCAGGATTCTAACCTGCGTAGCGGGGTTCAAAGGCCCGCGTCCTAACACTAGACGATCCCCGTAAATTTGGCGCCGCTGACCCGAGTTGCACGGATACGGACACTGCTTAGGACACAGTCGCGCTATCTGTTACGCTACAGCGGCATACTTCTCAACCGCGGCCGGTATTTGGTCGTGCGCCGTCGCGCAGCGGACCACCGCCGGCCAATGGAACGTTGTGATTGTGGCTAGATCCCCCACCTGGCTCCTGAACCGCCCAGCACGTACCGGCATGCGCGGGGTGAGACACCTCCCGGCGATCGGCCGGCCGCATGGCTGCGTCCACCGTCTTCCAGCCTCCAGCCGAGCCCACCGGCGCCTCTTCTCGCCAGGTCACGACAACGTCTTCGGCGATCGCTGACCCACAGGGCTTATTCGGCTTTATTGGCGCTCCCGCGCGCTGTCACACGCGCTCACGGTCACTGGTCGGGGAAGCGGGCCTTGCTCCCGCCGCCTCCTGGGTGGAAGCCAGGCGCTCTGCTGGCTGAGCTATTCCCCGAGATAATGGTCAGAGCCCCCGGTTCCGCCCCGGGCACCTCCACGATGTCGGCGTGGCGCTCTGGCTGAATGAGCTAGGCTCTGGAATGGTCAGGGAGCCGGGCTATGCTCCCGGCGCCTCCTGGATGGGAACCAGGCGCTCTCCTGAATGAGCTACTCCCTGTTGCGGCCCGCCTTACGGCGAGATTGGGTACTCGCGGCGTGTTTGTCGTGGTGCCAGCCACCAAGGATGCTGGCCGCCGCCCCCGCGCGCCGCGCTGGCACGCGACGCTTGCGGGCGACAACCGCTTCCCACGAACCCTGGCCTTGCCGGGGCCTCCCTCGAACCGGGACACCGCAGAATCGGGCACTCTGGTCAGGTAGGCGAGGATCGCACTCGCGTCCCGTGCTTGGCAAGCACGTGCTCTGCTACTGAACTACTACCTGGTTTTACCGCTTCCTGAAGCATCGTAAAATAATTCGGAGATTGACCACCGCCATCCTGCTGCCGCCTCACACGGCTAGATCGGCTGTATGATCTACCCCATCTGCGACGTTACCGCATTGAGATGCGATCCTGAACCAGATACCTGCACTCATTTCTGCGGATACCTGCACTCATTTTCTGTGCTTCATGGTGGTCTGCCGGGGCGACGATCCCCGTTCGGTTCCTTGAGAGAGAACTGTCCTAACCATCGTAGACGAGCAGACCGTTCTGGATTTCGTAGGCGACCTGGCAGGCGGACGCCTGCTCGCGCGCTCGTTCGGCGATGCGACCGCCCTGGGTTTTCGCGCGCGTGTCCTGGCTGGGGCTTCCCAGCGTGATCGTCTCGATTTGACCCCACACCTCTTGCCGTCGCACAGCGCCCGGTCCGATCCGCTCGCCCGGCAGATCGGCTGCTCCGAGCACGCAAGCCCTACACTGCACGCCGTTCAGCGTAACGCTTTCCGATGACGGCATGGCGCAGGTGGTCGGCGTCCGTCATCATCCCGCGTATTCTTCCCGCGTAGGCGCTCAGGATCTAGCAGCGCTCCACCTCGACCCCATTCGGCTTGTGGCACATTGTGGCGGTTTCCCCAGCAGGCGGTGCTACCGCCTGGAGGCCCCTACGAGACGGGGAACCCACGAAATCACTGGTGCCGTCGCAGGGTATCGCACCCTGACCTCCTGCTTTTCAGACAGGCGCGCAGACTGTCTACGCCACAACGGCAAGGAATGGAGCCGCAGCAGAGAATTGCACTCTGATTTCCTCGTTACCACGGAGGCGGTCTGCTGTTGACCTACAGCGGCGTATTGTGCTACGCGACCTGGTCGCGCAGCTCGCGAGCTATCTCCTTCCGGCCCGCCTGGCGGGCGCTGGTCTTGCGCGGCTGCTGGGCGCGGCGACGAGCGCGGGCGCGGGTGCAGCCGTAGCGATCCGGCGGGTATTTGTCGTGACCAGGGCAGCAGCCCCGATCGCACCGGCGAACGCCATAGGCTTTCACGGCGATCTCCTGTGTTGATGGTGCGGATCGAGAGGGTCGAACTCTCATGGCCGATTGAATACGGCCGCCAAGCCCTCAACCTGGTGCGTCTGCCTGTTCCGCCAGATCCGCAAGTGGTGCAGGTCGGAGGGGTCGAACCTCCATGAACGCTCACGCGCTCGCCTGGTTCTAAGCCAGGTGCGTCTGCCATTTCGCCAGACCTGCGTTGGTGCCGATAGAGAGAGTTGAACTCTCACGAGGTTGCCCTCACTACGCCCTGAACGTAGCGCGTCTGCCTGTTCCGCCATATCGGCATGGCCCAGCAGTGCGCGGTATCCTATCGTTGGACGATCCGAGCGCCGAAGCACCCGGCCAGGAATTAAACCTGTTTCTCCGCGCTCTGCTGGCAACCACAATTTTTGCTGCCCTCCGCCTGGCGTGGTCGCATCGCCACCTCCGAGCCGGTGGAAAACCCGGCCCGGCGGCGCTGCTGCCAAACAGCGCCGGTTTCCAGGCTGATGACGACGTGGCACCGGCCACGCCCTGCGTCAGGCGATGGTAGCGGGAGTGGGACTTGCACCACACGACCTCCTAGTTATGAGCCCGGCGAGCTGCTGCTGCTCTATCCCGCGTCGATGAGATTGTGGCCCTGCTTCCGCCGCCGCCCGCCAGCGGGCGACCACCGCCAACCCCGGCAGGCATCGGCGCTGATCACGCAGGAGGGGCGCTCCTACGCTCCCAGCACATTTGCCGGCCGGCCGTGCCGCGAGTCAGACGGCCCGATTTCCAACAGTCGGCGTGCGACTCGTCGCCTTGGCCGGCGACGGCTTCCACAGGGCTCATGGTGGCGGAGACCGGGATTGCACCGGCGTCTCGGGCTCATGAAGCCCGCGAGCGTGCTGCTGCTCCACTCCGCGTCAATATGAGACGAACCAGATTGGGCACGGCTGCGACGGCGATGAGCGCCCCCATCGTCGGCCGCGTGGCACCTTGAGCGGCGCCGCGCCCATCGTCCCCCCGTTCGTTAGCTGCTCGTTGCCGCGCGCGAGGCGCCTCGCGCGTGACGGGCGGGAGGATAGCCCTGCACCAGCAGGGTGCCACTTGTCATGGTCGGCCAAGAACGACTCGAACGTTCAACCGGCACTGTATCAGAGTGCTGCTCTCACCAGATTGAGCTATTGGCCGTGGTGGAGCACAAGGGGGTCGAACCCTTGTCGTCCGCTTGCAAGGCGGATGCTCTCCCGTTGAGCTAGTGCCCCAGGTGGGCCACCAGCCGGCCCCTGTGGCTGGCCGTGTGCCCGGTGGTGGGTGTTGGCCGAGTCGAACGGCGGTCATCTCCCCCTCTGTGGGGGTGTTCTCCCCTTAAACTATCCGCCCATACGGGCGAAACGGCATTCCTGGTGCCGTACTGCTCTGGTCGACCTGGCAGGTTCCGCCCCTGCAACCTCCTGGATGTGGACCAGGCGCTCTACTCATTGAGCCACAGGTCGATATGGTGGACCGTAACGGGCTCGAACCGTTATCTCCGCCGTGCGATGGCGGCGTCCTCCCGTTGGACGAACAGCCCATTGGTGGACCTTGCGGGCGACGCTCCCGCTACCTCCGCACTGCCAGCGCGGCGCTCTCCTAATCGTGAGCTAAAGGCCCAAAAATCTACTGTGATGTTCTCCAGAAACCACTGTGATAGTTCGGGGAACGTACGAGTCGCCTCGGCGATGGCCTTGCAGCCGCCGGATTTGCGCCGGTTTCACTGTGCAAGAGTGATGCTCAACTGATGAGCGCGTGTACGCCGATGCTGTGAGAGTACACCATCCCCAATGGAGCCGCCTGTCAGATTTGCACTGACACCCGCCGGGTACAGGCCGGCGACGCTACTGTTACGCCAAAGCGGCAAATGGCGGTGTCGACGAGTGCTGCCCTCGCCCCTGAGCCTTGACAGGGCCCAATGCTTCTGATACACCACGACACCGTATGGCGACCTCAGCAGGAATCCCACCTGCGACCTCCGGCTTCGCAGACCGGCGCTCTTTGTGCTGAGCTATGAGGCCAAAATGGCGACCACACCAGGATTCAAACCTGGGATCTCTGCCTTCGGAGAGCAGCGCTCTGATTCGCTGAGCTATGTGGCCACTGCTGGCGCCCGGCCCCTCCACCGCCGTTGGACGCCGCCCCGCTCCATGCCGGCGCAGGGTTCCCGACCTTCAGGTCGCTGTAAGGTATGGCGCGTGCGGTTGGACTCGAACCAACGCTCTCCAGGTTCGCAACCTGGTGCTTTATCCGTCTAAGCTACGCCCGCAATTGGCGCTCCTGGCTGGGCTCGAACCAGCAACTTCCGTCATTCGCCGGCTATCGGCACCTCGCCTAGCGAAAACCCCGCCGCCCCGCTCGCGATCGGTTTGGCCGAGCTGTCCGGTGCTTTGCCAAAATTAAGCTACAGGACCAAGTGGTCCACGCGCCTGGAGTTGCACCAGATCCTCGACTTTATCAGAGTCTTGCGCTCCTTCTGCGCCACACGTGGATGGTGGAGATGACGGGCGACGCTCCCGTGTCCGCAGTAGCGTGTGCTTTCGCTCGATCACGTCGTCGCCCTAGACTGTGCGCCTTCAGGGCCGGAGCCGCTGCGCGGCCGTGATCCACGCCACCACGTCGAACCTACGCATCCCCAAAGTGCGTCCCAGCTCGCCGGCCGTCCGCCGGCCTCCGTCGCCGCACATCCCCTCGGGGCAGCGGTAGGACGGGCTTCTCATCGCTCGCACCCTGCGAGCTGGAACATTGGCTCCGGGACAGGGACTCGAACCCTAATCGTGCGGGTAACAACCGCGTATCCTACCATTGAACGATCCCGGATCAAGGGCGGATCTGCCACTGTGTTGCATCGCACTTCTCATCGGAACGGGGCAACGCAACGCGGCAGGTCTGCCGCCGCGTCGTCCCGAACAATGAAGCACGGCGCAGCGGCAACAGGTCGCCGCCCATTGGTGCCGGAAGTCAGGCTCGAACTGACCATGCCGCCTCTCGGCGACGGCAGCTTTACAGGCTGCTGGGAGTCCACCCTCCCATCTCCGGCATGTGTGGGGACGGTCCCGGAGCGCCTGCCCCGCCGACGAGCGGCGCCGCAGGTTGCTCGCGCCGGGCCGTCCCAGAAAAAGAAAGGCTCGATTGTTAAGGTGCGGCGGAGCGCTGATCGCTTCGCCTCACGCCGCTGGCAGGGCCGAAGCGCTGCTGTTGGCGAGCCTGGTTGTGGCAGGTCTGGAGGGATTTGCGCCCCCACTTCACGTTTTGGAGACGTGCGTGCTGCTGTTGCACTACAGACCTATGGCTGCGGGACAGGGATTTGAACCCCACCTACCTGATTCAGAGTCAGGCGTTCTACCGCTAAACTATCCCGCATCACCTGAGCTGTGAGCCGGTTCGCCCAGCTCGACGTGCCGCCGCACACGGCACTCATCCCGCTCCTGGATTTACCCGATGAGTCGCACACCGAAGTTTCTCTGGTCGGGGAAGTGGGACTCGAACCCACGACCTCGGCGTCCCGAACGCCGCGCGCTAGCCAGGCTGCGCTACTCCCCGATTGGTATAAAAAACCGCTGCTCCGAGTCCCTTGCGGGTGGCCCGGAGCAGCGGTGGAAGGAACCCACCTGGACACTCCGGGTTATGTCATATCACGCCGCGCCACGAAGGCAATCGACGGCATGGCGACGCTATGCTCGGGGCACTGCCCCAGCTCGCCTGTTGATTGCCATTCGAGATTGCGCGTCAGATACAACACTGAGAACTCCTAAGTAAGTGTGGTCGGGGTACCTGGATTTGAACCAGGGGCCTCCTGCGCCCAAGGCAGGCGCTCCGCCAAGTTGAGCTACACCCCGATGATAACTGGATACAAAAAGCCGCTGCGCCGGATCTGCCTGTGTGGCTGACCCGGCGCAGCGGCCGATCGCGACCGCTGAAAACCGGGTTATGTCACGTATGCCGGGTTGGCGGCCGATGCCGCCAGTAAGGACTTGACCAACGCTTTCAGGCGCCGCAGCGCCCCGTCGGATTGCTGCTTCACGATAGCCATCAGCGACAAAAGATTGGCGTCGCCGCGGAACACTTCCGGCTGAAAGGCCAACGTGCGCGTGGTGGTGATGAGGTCTTCGACCTCAGCCACAGGGCCGCATATGGAAATTTGGCTGGTCACGCTGTGCATTGATCCGAAACTTTCCAATAGAAATCTGGACGCTGTACATATTCTTGACGGTTACTGAGGACATAATACCACGCTAACCGTCAACTTCTCTCCGTCTAAAGTCTGATCTTCCGGGCAATTTTTCTACGACTTTAGATGTATCTTCTGAGCTGTAAAACTCTATACTGAACCTTATAGATACTTTGTGAGCAGTGTGTGTGATAGGCAATACAATCGGTCTTTTTACGGTTGCCGGGGTAGTTGCGGTGTGGTATGCTGCATTTCAATGACTGACTCGCGAGGGATCTATGGCTGCTGGATGGACCGACGAACATGAGGGATTACGTGCGTGCCGCGTCCGCTTGCGCGAGCGCTATCCCGCGCTGACCAGCTCCACACTGGCCAGCGCGCTTGGCTTCCACTCGACCTGGTACTCACGAGTCGAGTCGGGCAAGGCCGGCCTGACGGTCGCCAATTTTGCCCGGCTCGCCGGCGGCGTGCTGGGCCTCCTGGCGGCGACGTACCCCAGCGATGTCTGGACGCTGCATGACCTCATCCGCGACGTTCCCCGGCCTGATCCGCTCCCTCCGCTCCCCTCGCTCCCAACCGAACCGCACACATACACCTGGCATACCGAAGATCTCCGCATAGAGCTGGGGCGCGTCCAAGAGCGGCGCGCCCCGATCGCGATTCCTGAGGTCACCGCCGCAATCGGCCTCCAGCATATGGTCCTCTATGACATCGAAAACGGAAAAAGCCCCGGCAGTATACCAACCCTCCTCAAGCTCTACACCTACTTTAGCCGCCACCTCAACCGCCCGCTCCTGCTCGACGAGATCCTGACCATCGCTCGCTATATCCCCGCAGCTCTAATGCCACTCCTCGACCAACAGCACCTGAGTGTCGCAGCCGGCACATAGTCCTTCCTCCATCCGCCCGCCCAACTGCAATGTTCACTTTGTAAGCGGCGTCATCGGCGCCACAGCCAGGCTATTCACGTATAATAGGCGTCGATCCGATGGCATCATGCTGACGCGTCGCATCGTGATCATGTCTTCTCGCCCGCTGCTGCCGGATACAATAGTGTTATGCCTGAGATTACACGGATGCTTACGGCGCTTGGACCGGACGATGTCCGATTCACAGTCGCCGATCCCTCCAGCGAGCCTCAACTCCGCGCGCTATCGCGCGACGGTCTGCTCCACTGCGCCAATTGCGACCAGCGCGTGCTTTACCGGCACGGAGCGGTTCGCCGCGCCCACTTTGCCCACGCCGGCGACGCGCCGTGCCTCGATCGCTATGGCGAGCCGGATAGTCCTCCGCACCAGGCGATGAAACTCGCCATGTGGCGCTGGCTGTGCGAACGCTACCCTGATGCCTCGGTCGAGATGGAGGTGGTCATTGAAACTGGCCAGCGTGCTGATGTGCTGGCTCGGTGGCCAGGCGGCCAACGCCTCGCCATCGAGGTACAGCTCTCGCCGCTGAGCGCGGCGAGCTGGCTGGAGCGCCACACGCTCTATCAGTCCTGCCAGATACGCGATGTCTGGCTGCTGCACATGCGCTGGCTGCGCGGTATCACAGGTTTCACGCAGCCAACCGACGATGCGTACCTCGCACCGCTCGGCGGTACCGCCCGTCTGGCGAGGCTCGGCGACCTGGAGCGGGCGCTGGCCCGCTACGATCACCAGATTCGCTATCTCGACGTCGAAGACGGCGCTAGGGTGTACTTTCTCACCAACATTGAGGCCGCCGAGGATGATAGCGATGGAGCGGCAGACTATCGAGATGATGTGCCAGGTGCCACGCTGCTGGCGGTACCGCTGGCCGACCCCCGCCTCCGCCTGCGCCGGGGGCGGCTGATCTGGCTGCCGCTGGAGGAAGCGCTGGAGCAGCGTGAACGGGATCGGCAGACCGAGCAGGAGCGTCTCGTACGAGCGGAACAGGACGCGGCCGCTCGCTTGCGCTTTTATCAGCAGCGCACAAGCAGGCAGTTCGACGAACACCGCGCCGCGATGGCCCGGCACCCGGCCTGGCGCCAACTCGTCCGCACTGCTCATCTCGACCCCGACCCAGAGCGGCTGCATCCAGTGTTTGGTGTGATTGTCCCGGGCAGCAACTTAATCCGAATCGACCAGCGGCTGTGGCAGGCACACATTTACTACCGGTTGATTCACAATCAACCGCAGCGCAAACGCGACTCGGTGTGGATAGGCAGCTTCCTCCGGCAGACATTTGGCGACGCCTGCGACCCGAGGCTCAATACCGAGTGGATCAGTGAGTATTTCCTCCAGTACCTCGCGAACCTGGGCATTCTGAAGCGACAGCACCAGCACTACATTGTCGTCAAGAATATCCGGCCCGAATGTCCATGCACGCTGCGAATTGAAGCGTACAAAGCCTTGAACCACTGGCATGCCGACCGGCACCTGGCGCGGTACGTCGTCAAAGACCTCCCGCAGCTCGAACCCGAACAGCTCGTCGGTCCTCCACCTGACGGTCACTTATCGCTCTGGGATCGTCCCTGTCCTTTCCCCTGCGACTGGCGCTCCAGCGACTGATCCCATCACAGCCACAAAACACAAACAGGCTGCCGGCCGAACAATCATCCGCGATCCCGTAACCGCCGTGCGCTGTGCTCCTTCCCTGCAACCACGTTGCCGCCGCGCATCCACACGCTCATCCGGTCCTTCATGCCGAACCAGCGCGGAAGCTCGTACACCTCTTCCAGCTCCCAACTCTCCTCCAGCGCAGCGAAAAACGCCTCGTCGGCGGCCGTCTTCGGGTTCCACTCGCCGATAAAGATCACGCACTGGCCCTGGTACGCCGCGAGCGCATCTGCGGCCATCGGGTCGCCCGGCGGCGGCCAGCACAGAAACAGCGCTCGATCGGAGTGGCGGGCGGCCTGCTCGGGCCCGCCGATGAGCACCTCGGACCAGATCACCCCTACGGCCAGGTCGTTCCGATGAAACTCATTGGAATGGGTGTCGTCCAGCGGCGGATTGGCGTCGAAGGCCAGCACGTCTACGCCGCGCTGGCGGAGAAGGTAGGTCCAGTAACCCGTGCCGGCCCCGATCTCCACGATCGGCGCCCGAGCAGCCAGCAGATCCAGGGCGGTATCGTCGGGGATCGCGTAGGAGTAGCGCACGGTGCCAATCGGCCGGGCGAGCGCCCAGCCAAGAATTTGCATCATCGACGACGCGTCGATCTGCCCGTCGCTTTCTTTGGGGATTGTCAGAGCCGCGAACGCATACTGCTGTGCGAATTGGAGGTACTCATTCATCAGGACGGATGCTCGCTAGTAGCGCACACAGCGCACCGCGACATGAGCAGCGCCCCCGCTGGCGCGGGGGCGCTGCTCGCGACGCGACTCACGCGTCAGATGACGGCCCAATCGTCATTCCTCGTCTTGCTGTCTTTCCACACCAGTCGACGAAAGGTGTGTTGCCGAGCCGATGGCTCTACGGCATACAACAGCGTTTACCGCCCGGGCCATTGGTAGCGCCAACCTAAGTCATCGCATACGGGCTGGCACCGCGGAGGGGTGCGAGGTACTCACCCGCGGACAGTATAGCACGGCCTCGCCGCGCCGTCGAGTTGTCTTATCCAAATATTTCATCCGGCTTACTGAAACTGTTCTGCAAAACTGTCTGGGAATGACCAGAGAGGGGGGCTATCTATTAGTGAGACCTGAAAAAAGGTCTCGCTGTACTCGCAGGCGCGCGGCTTCGGCCGGGCGCCTTTATCGTTGGAGGTCTGAAATGAACCAGAACCATCCCGGCACCGACTCCACCCTTCGCCTGGCGCTGGCGCTCATCATCGTCGGCTTTACCATCGTGCTCGGCGTACTCAGCCTGTTCCACGCGGCGGCCTTCCCCGTCTTCAGCGCGATGCTGACGCCCATGGGCATCGTGTTGGGGTATTACTTTCTCGGAAAGGAGCGGCAACAGTGAGCAGACAATGTGAGTCGACGGAAATAACGAAAACGCCCTCGCCGTAACGCGAGGGCGTTTCTTGTTGGAGTTGGTGGCCTCCCCGTCCAGCTCGGCCCCGTTCCTCAGCGGCCGCGACTTATTTTGAGCCGCGGCCGCTGACGGCCGCCTTGAACTCGCTTCCTGGCGTGAACCGGGCCACGTTCGCCGCGGGGATCGTGATGGCCTCGCGCGTGCGGATGTTGGTTCCCTGGCGCTCCGCGCGTGTCGATCGCCTGAACGTGCCAAAGCCCGTCAGAGTTACGTTCTGCCCGCTCGCGACCTGCTCCTGGATGGCCTTGAGCGTCGCGTCGATCACAGCGCCGACCTGCTGCTGCGAGAGGCCCGAAACGCGGCCGGCGACATCCTTGACCAGCGTCTGCTTGCCGTAGATAGCCTTGGTTTCGTTCTGCTCGGTCATCCTTGACACCTCCATATTATTCATGCCCGCTCTGGTGCGGCTTCTTGGCAGAAATCATACCACCAGGTGTCAAGCGTTGGCAATGTGCGTGGTGTGCGAGGCATGCGCATTGCGGGTTCCGGCAGGCCAGAGTGCGAGAAGCGCGGCGAGCCAAGCGCGCTGGAGGGGAAAGAGTAGCGCTGAAATGGGACGACGGCGGGAGAAGGCAATTGCCTTCTCCCGCCGTCGACGCTCGCAGGCTGACGCCCACCTATAGCCTAGCATGGCGCTCGGCGCAAGCCAAGTGGCCGTTTGTCCTCTTAATCGTGGTACCTCACGCCACGCCCGGCGGGTCAGTGTTCGGTGGCGTCCCACCAACCAGCATCGCGGTTCCGGCACCCGGGCGCTCCAGCTCAATGGCGCGTAAAAACGCCGCCGACGCCAGCGAGCGGTCGCGCAAGAACGCCGCGTACATCGACTGCCAGCGCTCGGCCAGCGCCACCTCGTCGAGCCGTCGCAGCTCGGCCTGCGCGCGCGCGACGGCGCGCCGCTCGCGGTCAAACGCGCCCAGCGGGACTGCCGCGAGCACGACCAGACTGGCGACAATCACCGCCAGGCTCGCGACAAACTGCCAGAGCGCGCCGGCAATGAAGGCCAACGCCGCTCCGAACAGCAGGCAGCCGATCGCAGCAGCGTAGATGTGCTGCCGGCGCTGGCGCTGCCAGAAGCTCAGCAGGTCGAATAGCGAAACAGTAGGCTGCACCGGCTGCATGACATCCTCCAAAACACGGCCGCAGCGCCGCGGCGGCTTGCCTTACGCGGCCAAAGCGTGCGCTTCTACCGCCCTCAGGCCATCCAGAACCGCCTGGCGCAGCGCGGGGTCGTCGATGGGCGCGGCCAGCGCCTGGCGTGCTTTTGCCTTGGCACGCTCGTCGTCGTCAAATGCGTCGCGGACAACCGCCAGCGCCAGCGGCAGCAGCGCCGTGGGCATATTGGCCGCGTGACGGCAGACCAGCCGGCAGCAGTGCTCTGGCGGGAGGACATCGCTGACCTGGAGGATCGACAGCAGATCGTCCCAGGTCGCTTGCTGCTCCGGCTCCGGGACGATCGGCCCAAGCGCGCCGGCCACGCTGGCGGCCAGTTCCTGCACGCGCGGCCAGAGCGCGTCGAGGAGTGCC
The DNA here is from genome assembly GCF_057073505.1 of Kouleothrix sp. 19917. Taxonomy (NCBI): domain Bacteria; kingdom Bacillati; phylum Chloroflexota; class Chloroflexia; order Chloroflexales; family Roseiflexaceae; genus Kouleothrix; species Kouleothrix sp. 19917. The sequence continues at coordinate 231,210 of NZ_CP097100.1, read as the reverse complement.
GTACGGTCGGCGGGAACGCCCAGGCGCGCCGCCAGGCTCGCGATCGCCGTATCGTCGACGACAAGCAGCACCTCGCCCGCACCGGTCATGAATGCGCGCACCGGCGGGCCAACTTCTTCACGCAGCGCGTCGCACAGCGCCCTGCTTGCGATTTGCGGACTAACCATGGTAAACATCTTCTCCATTCGCGTTGAACATGGCGAAGGCGCGCCGGCGGGACCGGGACGGCGTAACCGCCGGCATCCCAGTGCCATTGTGCTTCCAGCCGCTCTGCATGGGCAGCAGGCCATTCGCCACAGAGAAAGTATAGCGCCCGGCGGGTGGAGCAAAAGACGGAGGTCGATCGCAACTTGGTAGCAGATCGGCTGCGCGTGTATCGCGGTGTGGGCGCGGCCCGGGGTCAGTGGGCCGCGCCGGCGGGATCGGGAGTGACGTCGTCGACGTCCGCGCCGGCCTCGGCGAGGAGCGCGCGCCCCAAGCGGCGCGTTGGTTAGCAGGACAAAGCGGTTGGTGAAGTGATTGGCGGCTACGGCATTGGCCCAGATAAGTCGCCCGTAGGCCAGCAGCGCGGCCGGCGGCTGCCAGCCGGGCGCCACGCTGCCGCGGATACACCAGCCATACAGAACCCGGCGGTCGGCATCCCCGACCCAGTCGGCAGTGTCGATCGCTGACTGCCACGGTGGTCGAACGTCGAGATAGCCGGTCATCGTCATGCCGATCCCCGCATCCTCAACCGCATCCGCGCGCACCACGGCGACGGCAGGGTTCCCGCCGCCGCTCTCCCCCATCACGAGAAGAAAGCCGGTCAAGGGCTCCTGGCTGGCTTGCAGGCGCTCGGCGACGGCGATGTAGAACGCGAGCTGGTCGCGCCGCGCGCGACCGCGCGCCTGGACTGCCTGGTGCTGGCTGAGGTCGGGCGAATCTTCAACCGCCTCGGCCCGCCTGATCGCTTCGTCCAGCTCGTCGTGCTCCAGGCGCCAGCGGCGCAGGGTTTCCGTGAGATACATGAGGTGCCCTCCAAAATCGCGCCGCGACGGCGCTATCAGGGGTGTGAGTAGCAGCGGAGCAAGGAATCCGGTTAAACGATCACGTATACAGCGTTCTTCTCCTCGTACTGCTTATAGTCTTCTCGACCCCTGTCTTCCAGATCCAGCCATCACGGCGCGCCGTGACTCCTCACCAGCGAAACCCCTCCATGGGAGGGTTTCTCAGGAACGCCCTTGGAACGTGCTCCGAACAGTTGGCCATTTTCCATTTTCGTTCACGAAGGGTTACTTTCCGCATCTGTATCACGAACTGAGCTAGAGACGATCTCGTTTATCACCATTCTCTGTTCTGCTGCTACTCACACCCCTATCAGCCCTGTTGAGCCGGCAGAAAGCCCAAGCCGAGCACACAATCGACAAGATACCCCAGTGTCGCCTCGTCGTCGGGAAGACGCGTGAGCGGCCCATCGGATGCCTGCCGGACCGCCTCTTGGAGCGCCGGCACGATCGCCGCGCGGCGAGCCGCAAGCGGCGCGAACACATCGGCCAGGTCCGGGCGATCGGCGAGGACGGCGCGCGCGACGCCGCGCACCGCATCCAGCACCGTGTCGTCGTGGACAAGCTGCTCCCACGCGCCGCCGCCGGCCGCGTTGGGCGCGACAACCCCCGCGGCGCGCAACTCGTCCCAGATACGGTTCACGGTATCGGCTGGCACGCGGGCCCAGTCGATCTTGGCGAGCAGCCGGTCCTGCTTCTCGCGGCGCCGCGCCGCCGCAAACACGGGGTCGATCACCTCGTAGCGCGCGACCAGCTCGTCCGTCAGGCGCTCGATCCGCTCCTGGCGCTGCTCAACCGTGCCGTTCATACGCCTGAGATCCTTGCTGAAGCGCGAGCCATCGCGGAGCACAACCTGGCCCGATGGAGTGACGCTCTCCACCTGCCCAACGCGCATGCTGGTGTCGGTGATGATGCCGACCAACTGACCTCGCACAAAAGAAACAGCGCTCATGCCGTAACCTCCTGCGCCACAGTCACGTCCGGCGCAGCCGCTGGCGTCGCCGGAAGATCGTCCGCCAGCGGAGCGATCTGGTCCAGCAGCGCCTGCGCGCGATCGCGGTAGGCGCGCAGCTCGGCCGCGACATCCTGCGGCCGTGTCTCGATCATACTAGCAACATGGTGGAACAGACTGCGATGCACGGCGTCGCCCGGGCGCGTGTCCGGGGCGACAAAAATTCGCCAGAGCCGCGCGGTCTCGGCCGCCTGGTCGACGAGCGCGACGATCTCAGCACGCGACGCCAGATGGCGCTCGGACGCGCGGGCATACTCGACGATCGCGTCGACACGCCGGAGAAAAGGTGCCACCCAGGCGAGATCGTCCCAGGCAGGCACACCATGTGGCGGAACTTTTTGCGTTTGTGGGACGAGTGAGACCAGGTAGCGCGTGAGCAGATCTTGCCCTGGAGAGAAGCTGATAGCCAGGTCGATCGGGTCCGGCTGAGCAGCCAGCCACGCTTTCACCGCCGTGCGGTCGGCGAGTGCGAACAGCCAGGCGCGCGCACCTGGGCCGCTGACATGACGAAAGTCGGCAGGTTCCTGGAGGTGAGCCGCACGGCACAGATCGTCCAGCAGGCTATCGGCCAGCTCAGGGATGGTGGGGGAACGTTTCGGCATTGGCGTTACTCCGGCGGTGTGCTGCGCAGCGCCGCCTGATCATAGGCAATGGACCACAATCGACCGTCAGGCCCAGGAAACGTGTACCAGGCCGCCCACGCGTCACCCTCGCAACGCGCGACGAGCTGCGCATCGATCGCAAGCGGCTCCGGGAGCGTTTCGCCTCGGAGGGCTCATCGCCCACTGTACAGACCACGCCGGCCGCGACCGCGATTGCCACGGCACCAACGACGACCGCGGCCTCCAACGGCACCTCGCCAAACCCACCGGTATCGCAAAAGTGGAACATCGGCCGCAGTGCAGCACGCACGCGCACATACACGACCTGCGCGTCGCGCTCGACATCACTCTGGTAATGATAGAGCGCGCCGGTGTTCAGGTGGTGGATCTGTGTTCGCGCTGGGATGCGGATGCGCAGATGCGGCGCCGTGGCGTCATAGGTGCTGATCATCAGCCAACTCCTCAGTACCGGTCACCGGCCAGAGAGGGCAGGTCGAGTATCAGGCCCTGCACATGCGCCAGCGCCTGATAGGCGTCGAGCTGCTCCTCGGCCGTCGCCGCCACATCCGCCTCCGCGCGGAGCTGCGCGCGGATGGCCGCAAGCTGCCCACAAGCATCGTCACGATACGGCGCCCAGGCCGCGGTATCCTCGCCGGCTGCCGTATGCGCCTGCATCGCCGCGGCGGCAATTCGATCGGCCTGCACGACATACCCGGCAATCGTCGGCGGAGTTGCCAGCGTGACATCACCAAGGGTGATCGCCTGCACGCCCAGATCGGCGAAGTTCTGGACCACCGCGCCCATCAGCGCGTCAATCTGGTCCTGCCAGCGCGCGGCCTCCTCGGCCTGTGTCCGGCCCAGGCCGTCCTCGGCGTAGAGCCGCATCAGGTAGTCCTCGGCCACCAGCGAACCATCTTCGTCAGCAAAGCCGTGCTCCGGGTCATACTCGGCCCAGGCGCCGCCGCTCACCGAGATGATGCACAGACGCTGCCTTTCATTCACGCGGCGCTTACGCATCCGGCGCCCGCCTGGCCGGGATGGCACGTAGTCCGACCATTGTAAATACAATATGGCCTCGCCGGCAAACATGGTCTGCGGCTGCGGCTCGTACAGGCGCACCAGCTCGACGTGGCAGCACACTCGCTCCTGGCCCTGCCACCTGGTGAGGATCTGGGAGCGCGAGAGCTGGCGGTAGTGAGCGGGGATGCCGGTTGATTGCATTGGAGAGCCTCTAGCGATGTCACATATTTATGCCGATAATAATATCATGTTATGATACTTTTGTCAAGTGATTGGCGCCGAACCGGTAGCAGGCCAAGCCCATGGCTGTGACTTTTCACACGTATGGGCGGGTGTGTCAGATGTATTGGCCCGGTTGCGTCGTATGTGGGCGCAGGGCAGCGTCCTGGTGAGCTGAAGCCGATCCCACTCCTGTCACCTGGTGCCAATACGTGTGATACCAAGTTGACCCGGCGCCAATACGTGAGAAATAGAGCGGCCAATACATGTGAAATACGGGCCGGTTTCAGGGCCTCTCGTGCCAATACGTGTGAAAAGCTACAATGGCCCCCGACCGCTGGTATGCGGGAGGCCCAAGTGCCACGCGTGAAATTGACAAAGGTATCATAACGTGATATTATTATCGTATATCTGCGGCGTTCATCCGCTCCCTATGGCGAGGTCCACAGATGCCATGTATCGACAATATGACACTCCAGGCCGCCCTGGGCAACCTGCGCCAGCCGCTTTCGGACGGCACCCGGCTCGGCAATCGTTGCCCTAATGGTTGTAGCAGCCCAACCGCTCGTGCCGCGATCATCAGGTTTATCCTGTGCGCCCTTGCACTCCACGCTCCTGCTGGGCGCGTGCTCGTTTCTGCGACCGCGCACGCGTTCCTTCGGCGCTAGCAGCTTCCCATTCCGCCGCAAAGGCTGGATGATTCTCGATCCATTGACTAAGCGTCTGCCGGGTAATACCTGCCGCTGCTGCCGCTTCCTCGCCCGATGCTCCGTCCCGGCGGGCTGTGAGCGTCCGCTCGATTGACTTGGGCCGCCGCCAATGGTCATGCCCCGTTCCTCAGCGCCGCCAGAAATGCTGTTTTTCGCTCGACCTCGCCCTACTGTCGCTCCTGCGCCTCGGGTACATCCGTGAGGAGCCGCACCAGAAGCCGCTGTGGATCACGTTCCCTGTAGATGCGCACGCCTCGTCGCTTCGCCGCTGCCCGCAGGTCGGCGGCGAGATCGGCGAGGTGCTCGCCTTCCTCCGGCACGATTTCATAGAACTGCATGTCCATGAGCTGGTCGAGCATCGCATCACCGCGCGCATCTCGTTGCCGGCGTGCGTGCTGGCGTGTAGTCTTTTCTTTGCTTGCGGCATCGTGCCACGCCTGCGCGAACGAAGGGTCCCATCGCCGCCGCCGCAGCGCCTCGCCCCACTGCCACCCGGCCTGCTCGGCTGCTGCCTTCGGTCGTACGCCTTGCGCCAGGGCCACGAGAAATGCCTCTGCCAGCGGCGCCTCACGCGTCAATGTTTCCTCACGCCTGTGGCGTAGCTGCTCCTCATACGCCTCGCGGACCATGGGAATGGTCTTGGTCCAGACCAACGCAATACCCGGCGCCACACCAACTGTGGCGGACGCCTCCACCAACGGCATATTGGCGCGCAGGGCAGCCGCAAGTTGCTCTTGCTGCTCGCGCGTATACGCTGTGAGCTGTTCCTGCCGGGGAAGTATTGCAGCAACCGACGACGCCAGTGTAAGCAGATCGCAGGCTTGCCCAAAGGGCGCATTCTGTACATGCACCTTTTCGACTGCCTCCAATGACACTCCGGCTACCTGCGCCGCCTCTGCCAACGACTGGCCGTCACGCCACGCGCGAAAGAAAGTTCCGACCCAGCCCGCACGGGGGTGTTCGGGCTCGATCTGCGGCGGAAGCGCTCGCGTAGCAACAACCGCTGCTGCAATCACCCGATTGAGCAGCGCCTCGAAGGCTGCGCGCCGTTCGGCCAGTGGAGTTGACTGAGAGGTACGCCAGACCTGGCGGAATAGCGGATTTTGCTGCTGCTCGGCACGAATCTGCTCCTCCGTTACACCGGCCTTCGCACGGGCAGCGTCTGCCGATTGACCGGCCAGCAGCGCGCCGAACAAGGTTGGGGCCCATGCGGGCATTTGCTGGCTGAACAATGTGGGGATAGGCTCGGGAGCAGAAATGGCTGTGGAGTCGGGCGCCGGCTCGGGAGCAGCGGTGTGCTTGATGAGCGCGAGATCCTGCGCCAGGCGCTGGCGCGCGGCTTCAATGGCTTCCCTGCACGCGTCACGGAATGCTGGATCGGCCGCAACGCGCTCGTAAAAACGTTGTTCGGTAATTCCTGCCTCTGAGCAGGCGTCTTGAAGCTGCCGACCACGCGCCAGCGCCGTGATCACCGCGCGCTGCCACTCTTCGTCGGGTGATGCGGAATCCTCACGCTCAGAAAGCTGGTGACCAGTGGACATTGTCAAGTATGACCCGCTCAGGCGCCATGACCGGTCGTCATGCGCAAACCTGCGAGCGGCGGCCTGCCGCGGGATAATGATAGTGACGACTCTAGCGATAGATGCGCGCTCGGTGGCGCGGAGGCAGATCGGCTACGCCAAGATTGTGCCACAGAAGTGGCCGCTTGTCCACAACGCAGCATGTGCGGCAGATCTACCGCCGCGCCGCCAGTAGCCGGTGAACACTCCAGGACCAGGCGACTTGAGGCCGGCGGCTCTGTATCCTGGCATATATGCCTCTCGGGCCGTGGCGCATAACTCCGCCACCACTTCGAGATTGGCGCAAAACCTCGCCACGACGCCCGTACGGATGAACGAGCGATTTACCGTCCTGGTGCTGCCGGCGCGATAGCAGGGGCACCAGAACCTCCCCAAGATGAAGCATAACCCCGTCTCTTCGAGACGGGGTTATGCTTCAAAACACAGGCCGCACCAACGCGACAACTCGACGGGATAGTGGCACAAGCTGTGATTGTAGCTCAGCGGCGGCGCTCGCCGCCGCTCGCGCGTCCCCCCTTCGGCTGTGCTTCCTCCCACGCAGCACGGAAGCGCTCGTTGGAGCGCCGGTGCTCGTAGACCGTGCCGACCGAAACGCCAGCGCGGCGCGCCGCCTGGTCGACGCGAGCGCCACGCCGGAGCGCCTCCAGGAACACCGCCTCCCAGCGCTGCGGCATGTCTCGCGGCGGCGCGGGCGGCGTGGCCTCCGCTGCATCGCGCGGCCGGGCCGGCTGCTCCCGCCCCGGCCCCTCACGGCGCCCGCCAGGCCGCTGGCGCTCCTCGCCCTGCGCGGTGCCGGACATGGCCGCGTTCATCGCCGCGCGGAAGATCGGATCGCTCTGCCACCGGTCGTAGACCGCTTTAGGCGCAATACCGATAGCGCGACACGCCGCGGCGACCGTGCCGCGCTGCTCCAGCGCCGTCAGAAACCCGAGCGCCCAGTCAGTTTCCTCGTCCGGCAGCGCATCCGCCTCCTCCACGCGCGACTCACCGGGCTCGATCGTCGCTGAGACAGTTGCTTCCGTAACATCCGGCTCAGCATCGATCTGCACAGGTGCGACGTTAACCGACGGGGGTTCGGCTGCCTCGCGCCCATCGACGGGTGACGCTACCTCTGGTGCAGGTGGCGGTGCCGTGGGCGTGGGAGCAGGCGCCTGGCGGGCCGCGCGTACCGCGCGCCCCTGCTCGGCAGCTCCCCCCCATGCCGCTTTGAAGACCCGGTCCTGCCGCATCCAGGTGTAGAGCGTTGTTCGCGAGATGCCGGCGGCTGCCTCGACCGCCTCGATCGCAGCACCTCCTCGCAGAGCTGCCAGCGCTTTCGCCTGGCGATCGCGCCGTTCCTCTCGCCGGACAGCCATGCGATCGTCGGCCGACAGAGCCGCGCGCCCGCGCGGACGCGGGGCAACCACGGGACGCCGCTCCAGTGCCTCCTGCCAGGCGCGCGCGAACGCCGCATCCTCGTTTCTTCGGCGTAGAGCCCGCTTCCACGACCACCCAACCTGCGCCGCCGCAGCGCGCGGCCCAGTTCCGGCCGCAAGCGCCTCCAGAAAGGCGTCCGCCAGCACGGCGTCGCGCGCGCGTTCACCCTCGACGACAGCGCTGCGCAATGTGGGCTCGGAGTGCAACCAGGATTGGAGGTGCTCTATGGGAACGCCGGCGGCCGCGGCCGCCGCCTCTGGCGTTCCCCCACCGCGCAACACCACAGCAGCGTCCTCGACGGATTGCCGGCGCCGCGCCGCGATACGCTGCTGGTAGGCCGCATATGCCTCGGCGACCGCCGGGATGGTCGCCGTCCAGACCGTGGCCAGATCCAGCGACACGCCAGCGGCGCGCGCCGCCGCCTCCAGCGGCTTGTCCGCGTTCAACTCTGCGGCAACACGCACCTGCTGTGCGCGCCATTGCTGCTCGCGAGCCGCCTGTGCCTGCGCCTGCTCTGCCTGGCGTTGCCGTGTAACGGCATCCCAGGCGGCGCCAAACGCCTGGTCGCTCTGCCGCTGGCGCCGGAGCGCGGCCGGCGAGGCGCCGGCGGCCTGTGCTGCCGCCACCGGGCTGGCGCCGTCGCGGTAGGCCGCAAGAGCGCGCTCGGGCCAGTCCTGCGCCGCGGATGTCCGCCGCGTCGCCGGCTGGTAAACATCATCAGGCGATGCCGGACGGTGAGGGGGGACAAAAATAGCGATCAGATCGCATGCCTGGGCAAATGCCGGATTACGCTCACGCTCTACCGCGACCGCCTGCTCGTCTACGTTCGCAATCCGCATCGCCTCTGTAATTGACCAGCCGTCACGCAGCGCGCGCAACAGCGCCCCCTGCCAGTCGGCGCGCGGCTGGGGCGCGCCCTCGCGCGGCGCGATGACGCGGGCGGCGACGACTGCGTCGGCAACGGCCCGGTCGAGCAGCGGCTCATATTTCTTCCGGCCGGAGCCCTCCGCCCCACTGGAGCTTGCGGCCTGAAACGCCTGGCGAAAGAGCAGGTTGCGCTGGCGCTCGCGGCGGACATCCGCGGCGGGCACGCCCGCCTCCTTATACGCCGCCTCCGGCGGCATGCCCTTCAGCAGCGCGTCAAACAGCGCCGGCGCCCAGGCCGGCAAGGCATGAGCAGGAACGCTGTCCGGCCGCGGCGTGCTCAGCGCGCGCGTATCTGGCGACGCCTCGTGCGCACCTACGCGCGCCGCCGCGATCGCCGCCAGACAGGCGTCGCGGAACAATAGATCGTGGGTGTAACTGTCGCGGAACTGCCGGACGCTGACATGCGCATCGGCGCACGCTGCCACCGGCGTCCTGCCTGCCTGCAAGAGCGCGATCACGGCGACTTGCCAGGATTGCAATGCCGCGGCGCCGTGTCCGGGCGCCACGGGAGTACGCGATGCCGACCGTGAGTCGGCCTCTCGGAGATATGTCATTGAAACTCCGCCTTATGTGGCTTTGTCACCTTCAAAACGCGCGAACATGCCGTGGGACAGCATGGCATGTTCAGAATGCACGTAAAGTGGCATACCAGTGGTGGTACGCACGCATCCAGATCTGGACGCGCGTGAGCAGAAATCTTCCGTCCAACGTACCGCAAGGGAATCCTGCCACACTTTTCGCCGATTGTCTAGGGGAATATGGAGCAATTACGGAGGAGTTCGGGGATCGATGTCCGACGACGGCAGTCCGTTGAGCGCCTGGTCCCAGCGCGCGCGGAATTCCCGGTTCTGCGCGCGCACACGGTAGACGAGCGAGGAGGCCACACCGGCCGCCAGACGCGCGCGGGTAATGTGTTTGGTCTCCGCGAGCGCCGATAAGAACACAGCTTGCCACGCGGGCCGCTGTCGAGGAACAGCTAGCGCCTCGTCCCAGAGCGCACGGAACTCTGCGTCCAGCGCGCGCACTCGATAAACGTAGGACGGCACCCGAGTGGCAGCGGCAATCGCGCGCGATACGTTCTGCTGCTCGGCCAGCATGCGTAGAAAGGTGCGCTGCCACTCAGATCGCGGCGCATCCGCCCGCACCTGGTTCCATTCGAGGCGAAAAGCTGGATCGCTGCGCCGTTGCTGATAGGCAAACGAGGAGGAGATCATCGCGGCCGCGCATGCGCGCTCGACACGTTCGCCGTCCCGCAGCGCCGCAATGAAGCGCGCGCCAGTCGGTCGGGCGCGGCAAACGCCGGCGCGCCCGCGGCCCTGGGCGCGCAACGAAACCACGGTCAGACATTGGCGTACCTCCACGCGTGCCATGGTCAGCAATGAGTAGACCATGAGCGCGCCGGACGCCCAGCGGCCACGTGTTAGGCCGGTTGCTCGGCGGGCCGAAGCGCGTCCCACGCCCGGGCAAACTCCGCATCCTGCCGTCGCGTGCGGTACGCGGTGCGGTGCGTGACGCCTGCGCGCGCGCAGGCGTCGACAATGGTGCGGCCCTGCCGCAGGTGGTCGAGAAATACCGGGCGCCAGTCCAGCCGCAATCGCGCCTCGGCGACAGCGGCCTCCCAGGCCGTGCGGAACGCCTCATTCTCGGCGCGACAGGTGTACGCCCACGAGCGCGTTACGCCGGCCGCGGTCGACGCCTGCTCGACGGTCTCGCCGGCGCGGATCTGCGCAAGGAATAGCTCGGCCCAGGGCAGATGTGTGGTGTCAGTGGTTGTGGTTGGTGCAAGCATCATTGCGCTTTCTTGATCTGAATCTACCCCTATGGATACATCCAAGGGATTCTGGTGGCAACTCGACGCGCTCCGCGCAGGCTCTCGCGCATGACGCTCACGAGGAACGTTATGCGCTACAGCATCCTGGCCCTCACGCGCCAGCGTGCCAGCTTTCCCGACGATCCGCTCCGACCTGCTGTCCACAGCGGGCAGCAGGTGGGCGTCCCCAGTGGGAGCACCGCTCGCGGATTGTTCGCGCGCCCAGGCGACAAACGCCTGGACGCCGATCGGTCTCGATGCCGCCGGGAGGCGCGATTCCGCACTCGCCCAGGCCGTTTTGGCCTGAGCCGCATCGAGCCGCCAGGACGGGCCAGAAGGCCCCTCCACGGCGATGGAGAAGCGCGCAAGAAAGGCCGAGAACACATCCCGCTGCACGGTGATGCCACAATCGCAGCGGTGGACGCGCTCGGACAAACTCTTGCGCGCGACACTACCGCACAGACAGGTTTGCGAGAGCCTGAGCAACGTGGGAATGACGGTTACACTTGCGCCGGCGCTTTCAGCCTTGCGCGTCAGGACACTCACAAACGTCGCTGGGGCCGCCTGTCCGACGGCTTTGCCGAATGTTCGTTGAAAGCTCTTGTAGTTGTTCCGCTCGATACGAATGTCGCTACCAAGTGCCAGGAGGGCATTGGCAAGCTGGCCGTGCAGGCTTTTCCGCTGGGCCACCTCCTTGCGTCTAGCCTCTGCCAGCTTCTGCTCGTTGTCACACTGGTTCTGACTGATAACCCAGCGCTTTCGGCCTGGACGTACCCGCCCATCGGGCAGGTAGTTCGTGGGGTTGTTGGCCCGTCGTTGGCGGTCGATCTGACGTTGGATGCAGCGCTGCTGAGTACGAGACTGCTTGAGTGGTGTGGTCAGGTCGATCTGTGCGCCCCAATCCGCCCCGGCAAGACCGAAGGTGCGCGGGCCTGGATCGATTCCGATTACACCGTCCCCGACCGTGTTTTGTGGTTTCTGATAGGGCTGGCCAGCGCAGATGAGTTGCACGAAGAAGCGCTGGTGCCCGTTCAGCGTGCGCCGCACGATCCGCACGCGCTTGATTGGACACATGAGCGCGTGCGTGACCACAGTGTCATCGGTAGGAATGCGGGCACGCAGTCTGAGGTTGCCCCACACCACCGCGCCATCGCGCCAGCGTAGACCCTGTTTATTGGTCTTGCCCTCGACGCTGTGGAACTGGCCTTTGCCCTTGAACCGTGGTCGCCCGCGAACGCCGAGCTGATACTGGCGCACGGCGTTCCATGCCCGCGTGGCGACGGTCTGGATGGTGTTGGCATCGAGGTGCTTGCCCAGCCAGGAGCGGCCAAACTGTGTGGCGTAAGCGTGCAGGTCGTACTCGCGCAACCGAAACTGCGCGTCCAGGGCGTGGAAGACTTGTTGGCGCTCCTTCCTGCGCAGTCGCCGCGCTGTCTGAAACGCTTTCGATTGGCGCAGCAGATTGAGCCGCTTCACGCTTTCGCCCAGCACCACGTTATACACCTGCCGCGCGCAGTCCAAGCGGATCAGCAACTGCCGCTCGTCGGCGCCGGCTAGCACGAGTGGTAGCTCGCAGACAAAGGTTGGGGTTGTGGTGTGGGGCATATGGATACTCGCTCAGATGTTCGGATGGTCACAGTTTACTACAGTTTCACCGCATTGGCAAGCCTCAAACAGTACCATAAGGTCTCAGGGCTGCGCCTTGTTGCTACCGCGCCGACCTATTTCGTGTGCCCCGCCGCCCGTTGTCTGGGGCGGGCGATCGACGCCGCATGATGTTCAGGCAGGTCGCGCCACCTGCAAGCGCGATTCCTGACGCCGAATCACTGCGGGCCGCATAGCGTGAGTCGCCGCACGAGAGCCGATCGGGGTTCCTAAAGCAGACGCGCACGCCTGCCTCCTCGCCGCCCAATCGGGCGGCCCGTCGCTTGACAGACGGCCGGTGCGGCCGCCACACATGGTGAGAACGATCAGCAAAGCACCGCACGCCATACGGTTACGAGGATAATATCACCTTATGATGCTTTTGTCAAGGTATCTGGGCACTGTCCCAGATCCGCGCGATGCGCCGGCGGCGTGACACCATCAGCGACTGTCAGGGCCCGCTCAATGCGTTCGGCCAGCGCGTCAGCGAGGTCGCCGGGAAAGGTCAAAGGGATCGAGATGGGAACGGGCGAAGCATCGGGCTGGCAGAACAACGCCTGCCCGGGAGCGAGAAGGGCTGGGCCATCCCACATGCTCGGGGCGAGACCGGCAGACATCGCAGCTCGCGGGCCGGCGGCGAGGCAATAACGCGCCGCAGCGCGCTCCACCAGGCTGCGGCCACTCAGCGCCCAGCGTTCAAAATCATCTGCGGCCAGCAAACATCCGGCAAGCACAATGTAGAGATCGAGCGAGGCCCCGGAAGTGATCAGCCGCGCGACTGTGCGGCGCGCTCGCGGGCAGTTCGCTGCCAGCTCCGGCCAATCGTCGACGACGAGAAGTATCGGCGGACCGCCGCGCACATGCCCCTGCTGGCGCGCCGACAGCTCCGCGTCGAGCACGCCGGCCAGCGTGTCGATTTCCGGCCAGGTGCTGGCTATCGTGGCCCCCGCAGTGGCCCGGCCGTCCAGGAGATGGCCCGCGCAATCCCACAGCACAAGATTGATACCGTGCAGCGCCGCCTGCGCGGCGAGGAACCGGAGCAGAACAGTCTTGCCAGCCGAGCGGCGGCCGATGATGAGCGCGGGGAACACCTGCGCAAAGCGGCCAATGAGCGGCAGCGCCCCAACGAAGCCGGCGGTCAGGCACTCGGGAAAGGGACGCCACCCGTGCGTGCGCAGATCGGCGAACGTGCGTGTTTCAGGCATGTTCAGAGGCTCCTGGTGCATCGTTCCGTGCGACATGAACGGCGTGAACATGATATACGCTCACGCCGTTCGTGTCGCGCGCGTCGTATCTACGCTGCGACTGCGACCGCCTCCACCGGGATCGCTGCCGGGGTTATCTCGGCAGGCGCCGCTTCAGCCGGCGCCGCGCTGGCAGCGGTGACGAGCAGGACATCGCTGGTCAGCACCGCGGCGGCGGCTGCCTGCAATTCGACGACGCCCTGCTCGATGTCCTGGGTCCAGAGACCCAGGAGATCGCGGTAGGTGATTGCGCGCTCTTTGAGCTGCCGGTACTCGACCAGGCGGGCCGCAATTGTTTCTCCCTTCACGGTTCCCGGCTTGGCGTCTATGAAGCGCTGGAGGTCAAGTCGCATCGCATGCAGGTCGGCATCCAACTTGACTTTGGTGGCCTTCGTAAGCTGCTTGCGCCACTGGGCCTCGTCAGGAACCCCCAGCACCGTCATAAACGGCTTGTAGCGCGACGTCGTCGGCAGCGCGGCAACCAGCCGCGCGAGGCGGTCCACCGCGTCCTCCTGGTCGGCAAGCACGAAGTAGCACCCGCCCTTTGTGCCCATATCAACCGGACTGAGCGACTGCACGATCTCCACGAGCATCCGGCTGATGTCCTTCCCGACGATCGTGCGCTTGGCCTGATCCCAGTGGGGCTGGATCTCGGCCAGGATCTTGTCGCTCTGCGTCACCTGGTCGACGCCGCGCCGGTCGGTGGTTGGAATCACCATGCCGGACTTTTTGTGCAGCAGGAAGCGCAAATTGGTGTCGTGGCTAAACCCGAGCGAGGCCATATCGACCTCCTCAGTCACCACCCCAAACACGGCGTAGTCGCTTGTGGCCGGCGACGAGACGCGCACCAGTGTGCGCTGCTGGACATTCTCCCGCCCGCCGCGGCTGCTCGTCTGCACGTCATCGTCGTCATCCTCGCCCATGGCGCCGTCTGCGCCGCCACGCACCGCGCCGCGCGCCTTCAGCCAGTTCTCAATGCCGCGCCGCAGCGCGTTCCGCTTGGTCGGCTTGGACGGCATGTAGGCGCGGAAACCGGCCAGGTCCAGCAGCGCTTCCAGGTCCGCATAGTCAATCTGCACGCCCCGTGCATACCAGGAAATGACAAACCCCAAAATGGGGTAAGCCCGGCTGGCCGCCGCGATGTCGGCGGCGGTCATGCTCGTGCGGTTGGTGTTTCGCGATGCTCTCGGTGTCATCGCTGTACTCCTCGTATTGTTATCGTTCCCTTGAGCCATAGCGTTTTCTTGCGTTTTATTGGTACGACCAAACGACTGTGCGCCCACGCTCCAGTAAACGGCAATCTCGCGGGCGCGCGGCGGTAGGCTCACCAGGCACTCGTTTGAACGCCACATACCCGTTTGAGTAGATGCTGTTGATCTGTTTGACCCAGCGCCCCTTCACTCGTACGATGTCTCCCTTCCGAAAGCCCGCCAGCTCCTCGTTCACCTGGTAGCGCACGCGCCCCTGGCCTTTGCGCGGCAGGTCGTGAAACCGCCTCCTGGTCTGCCGGGGCCGGAAAGCGATCCGGTAGGTGTTCGGACATTCAGGGGTGACTATCTCACCACTCCCGAGCGTGGCAACACACAGAGCGTCTATCGTATGCGTCTTTGCCAGCCCTCTTCTCTTCCGAAAAGCGCTGGTCTCGTACCCAAACACCGTCACGAACGGGGCGGATGCTCTGAGGCTCGCATAGAGATACGTTTTGCCCTGCATACTCCGCTGGGCGATCTGGTCGAGACGGCCCGACACCCCGGTCACTTGGAGCGTGATGGTGCCGGCGTGAACCTTCTCGTGACAGGCTTCGCACAGCGTCAGGAGATTGGCGAGCGTGCCCTTGCCGCCATGCTCCCGGTAGACGACATGGTGCGCTTCCAGGCGGCAGTTGCGTTTGCCGCAGTGCCGG
Organism: Kouleothrix sp. 19917; assembly: GCF_057073505.1. Taxonomy (NCBI): domain Bacteria; kingdom Bacillati; phylum Chloroflexota; class Chloroflexia; order Chloroflexales; family Roseiflexaceae; genus Kouleothrix; species Kouleothrix sp. 19917. Next base: position 216,080 of record NZ_CP097100.1, on the reverse strand, counting down.
CAGGTATAGCCGTCACGCATCAGGCAGGCGATCCGCAGGTTTTCGTCCAGGCGGGTCGGGTCCTGGTAGCGGCTGCCCGCAAGCGTCGGGTCGTTCAGCCGGGCAATGTCCACCTGCACGTCCTCGACCACAATCTGGCTGATCGGCAGCGGGAGCTGCCGAACCACCCGGATCACCTCCTCCACGTTGGTCTTGATCGAGGGCGGCAGCCGCCCGCTGCGTTTGCTGGAGGCACGATTGGCAAAGCGCGCTGGCCGATACCACTTCCGTAGGCGCCGGCTGCGGCGGTGCGCGCGGCGAGTGTCGAGCTTTTCCTTCACATCGCGGCGGTGGTGGATCTCGGCGGCCAGCAGCACGACGCCGTTGCTAACGCAACTGAGGCCGGTCACACTGCTGCCCTTGTCGATCCCGACCACCACCTCCTGCACATGTCCCTCACACTGCCAGGTGAGTTGGATCGTGAAGGGGGAACGAGCGACCATCCTGGCCTTGCCCGCCCGTAGCAGCTTGCGCGCTTTGGCAGGAGTACAAGGCATGAGCAGCGTCCCATCTTGATTGCGAACATAGACCTTCATGTGGCTCTAAGCCCTCCTTGCGGAGTAAGATGCTCCTCGCGAGTGTTCAACGGGGTTGTCCTGCGACAGTCACGTTACCCTTTCGGTTTCCTTAAACTGCCGCCACAGAGCTTCAGACTGGAGCAAACATCCGAAGGTGTGATCAACCCGTCAAACTGCTGCGTGATTGTTCACGCCCGCTGGTAGCTCCATGACCATAACGCAAGGTAACGCTATGGTTTTAGGAACTATGTTTATGTTGCTAGATCGCGAAAATGTCGTTCAGGACCGGCAGATCCTGGCTCAGGTCGTCGAGTGTCAGCACGGCGTCCGAGCAGAGCGATAGTTCCCCCATCCCCTGCGTCGTGCCGATAAGCACGCCGTACGACCGCATCTCCATCGCCTTACGAGCGGCGTTGAACTCGGCGAGCACCGTACGGTCGATACGGGTCAGCCCGTCAGTCAGCACGATGACGTCCGCCTTCGGCTGCGAGGTCTGCACCAGATCAGTTGCCTTGCGCATCCAGGGCTCAAAGCGGGTGTCGCTGCCGTTGTAGAAATGCTCCGCGCACCGCAGCGTGTCCTGATACGGCCCCTCGCCGTTCGGGAACACGTCCACGCGGAGCTGGCCCTGCTCGGCGAAGTGCAGCACCACCAGGTCGCGCTTCTGGAGCCGCGCGATCGCCAGAAAGGCCAGCAGCGTTCCACCCGCCCACACGGTCTTCGGGTAGGGGCCGCACGGCCCGCTCATGCTGCCGCTCTCGTCGACGGCGACGATCACCGGTCCCTGGCCTTGCGGCTGACGGCCGATCAGCTCCCACTGCATCAGGCTGCGCTCGGCCATGCCTTTGTAAAAGAGCAACTCAGTCTCTCTCAGCATCAGCAGCGCCAGCTCAGAGGGCAGCAGTAGCGCGGGGTCGTTACCGAAGGTGATGCCGGCCACTTCCGTCGGCGGGTAGGGCACTTTAGTCGCCTGCACGTCGAGCGCAATCGTGATCTGGCGCCCGGCGATCGCCATCATCTGCTTGAGGCGGCGCGAGCCCTGGACCATCTTCGCGAGCGCGATCCGATCCTTGGCGGTGAACTGCTGGCCGCTCCCGCCCCCACCGCCGTAACCACCACCGAACACGCGCACCGCCTCGGCCTCTTCGGCGATCTCGTTCATTGCCTGCTTGAGCCCGGCACGCGCCGCGCGGCGCAGCGCTTCCTCCCGCGCCTCGTCCTCGGCTGTCAGCGCGGCGGCGGCCTGTTCCATCTCAGCCTGCACACTCTCGGCGCGCGCGCGCTCGGCCTGCTCAAAGAGTTCACGGGCGCGGTCGCCCTCAGCCTGCTCGATCAGGTCGGTCAGCGCCGTGGCCTGGGCGAACAGCGCGGCAGCGCCCGACTCCAGCTCGTGCAGCCGGTTGACGTCCGCGACCGTCGCCGCGTCCAGCGCCTGGATGGCGCCGTAGGCAACCCCCAGGGTCGCCATCGCCGAGGCGATCGGGTCGCCCGACGTCCCAGCCGCGCGAGTCTGCCGCCACTCGGTTGTCCCGAGGATTTGCTCGACAATCTGACGATTGATGGCGTGCGCCGGGGTCAGCGCCACGATCGGCCCGATCGCGGGCGACGGCTTGTAGAAGCTCCAGAAAACATCGCGAAACAACGGTAGCGCGGTGATCAGGCGCCTGCTCGCGCCTTCGACCGCCTCGCGCAGCTTGCCGTAATCGCGTACGGCCGCGTCCCACGCCTCGACGTCGTACCCGTCGTGCCGGATGACCTGGGAGCCATCCGCGATCGCCTGTGGGACGAACAGCGGCGGAAAGGTGCCGAACAGACCGGTATCCTCTGGGAGATCGAGGGCGGGCTCATCGACCACGCCCTGCATCGCATCGATCATCACGGCCTCCTAGAGCACGTACTCCGACAGCTCTTTGCGCCAGCCCTGCACCGCATCCAGCGCGCGCTGGATCTTGGTCGGGTTCATCGCCTGCTGCTGCGCCTGGGCCAGCAGCGCCTCCAAGCTCTGGGCTGTCTCCTTGAGCTTGCCGAGGGCCTCGACCGTCGCGTTCATCTTCCGGCCAGAGTCCAGGTCGGTGTCGGCCTGGGCCGCGATCGCGGCGTCATAGGCCGTCTTGGCCTGGTCGCGCTTGTCGACCGCGGCAACCGCCAGCGGGTTGCCCAGTCGCTCGACGACCTGCGCGATGGTGACGCGCTGCTCGCGCGTGGTCCAGAACATGTTGGTATAGACGGCGATGTCATCGTTGGTCACGATGCCGCGACCATCGAGCAGCGCGTTGACGCGCAGCGCGTCCTGGCTCTGCCGCCAGCGCCGGTCGGAGACGTAGATACCTTTGCCGCCCAGCTCGTCGTAGAGCTTATCCAGCGTCGCGAGCACGCTCTGCGGAATCGGGACGTGGGCGGCGACCCACATCAGCGAGAATAGCTCGTCCTGACCCACCACGACGGGCGGCGGCGCGAGCGTAAGCAGGCCGTGCCGGGACGCGAAGACGGGCATGTTGTGCGCCAGCACCCGCAGCATCTGGCCCGACGGTCGGTTCGCCGTCAGCGCCATCAAGCGCGGGAAGTTTGCGCGGCTGACGTAGTTAATCCACAGACGAAAGGTGAATCTGTCGTAAAACGCCATCGTGTCTGGCGTCTGAGGTATTTGGTTCGAGGCCGCGAAGATCGAGATCAGCGGAGCGCGCTCGGTGCGATTGCCGTTGTCGAACTCGCGCTCGTTCATGAGCCGGAGCGTCGCCTGCGTAACCGCAGGCCCCAGATTAAAGCACTCATCTAAGAATGCGAGCTGCGCCGACGGCATATAGCCGGTCGTCAGACGCTCATAGATGTCGCGCGGGAGCTGCGAGAGGCGTAGCGGGCCGAGCAGGTCCTCCAGCTTGGTGTGCGGCGAGCACAGCGTGATGAACTTGCTGAGGTCGAACGCCTGCGCCAGCAGCAGGATGAGGAGCGATTTGGCGGTGCCGGGCGGACCGATTAGGGCAGCGTGCTGGCCGCTCAGCATCGCGATCAGCGCGACACGCGTGGCCTCCCCACGCTCGATCAGTTCGGCGCCCAGCCACGCCTCGATCTGCGCGACCTTCGCGAGCGGCGCCGCCAGGGGCGTGAGGTCCAGCGGACGACTATCGAGCGTCGTACCAAGTGTCGACGGAACGAGGATCTGCGGCGCCGCAAGCGCGGCCGCCACCGGCGATGCTGGCTCGGCCAGCATGAGATCCGAGCCGGGGGGAGACTGGACCGGGACAGCAGTCGCAGCCATCGAAGGCTCCTTTATTGGTGATTGGAAGGCGGTTCAGCGACGGGCGCATACGCGTCCGCATCACCACTGATAGTATCACATCATCACATAAATGTCAAATACTAAAAATGTTATTTCACACACTCATATCTTTACGTTTTTACATTCGTGTGGTATGATACAGAGAGCGCCGGCCCGTGCTCCTCATTGTAGGCGCCTGGCTGGCATCATTACAGTTCGCGCGGAACATCCGCGCCAGCCCGGGAGCATAGTTATGACTGGCAAGAAAAAACCCACGGGCACGTTGGGCAGGATGGCAGCGCCGACATCTGGAGCCAGCAGCGGCCCGCCTGGGATTATCGCCTCTCCCGAACAAGACCTGTCGACTGACACCGTCAACGTGGCCGTTTCACGGCCGATCCTGCTGCGGATCAAGCGCTACGCGCTCATCCTTCAGGAACAGGGCGGCCCTGGCACGCAGCGCGCGGTCGCCGAGCGTATGCTGAACGCCTACCTGGACGGCGCCAGTCCACCCATCGACCTGCCCCGGACGGAGCCGGTGGTGCAAGCGCCGAGCGGCACGATCGCCCTCGGCCGTGCCCTGGTGCTGCGTCTCAAACGCTACACGCTCGACCTGGAGGAGCAACTCGGCCGCACCGTCGCCATGCGCGAGGTTGCCGACGCGATTTTCAATGCGGCCCTCGATAAGGCGGGAATCCCGGCCGGGCCGGGGTCTCAGCGGTAAGCGGCCCGAGAGGCGCCTGGGCCGCGCCGACATATTTCTACACGCATAACGTCACTAAGTCATCCTTACACCGTATACAAATCGTATATCAAGCGATTAGAATGCGGCGGAAACGCCGTGCTATACTGCGTGCGAGAAAACACAAATCGTTCTGCCGAGGAGGCTCGCGCATGCAGAAAATGGATTTCATTGCGGAAGTCGCTCGCCACACCGGGATGAGCCAGAAGGCCGTCAGTAAGGCGCTGAATGGGGCCATTGACGTTATTACCCAGGCGCTGATCAACGACCAGCGGGTCACCTTGACCGGCTTCGGCACTTTCGAGGTGCGCCGACGCTCGGAGCGCGGGGGCGTTCATCCGAAAACACGGCAGCGGATGACGATCGCCGCGACCAAAACTCCGGGGTTCACTCCCGGCAACGCCCTGCGCGAAGCGGTGCGTGCAACCAACGAGGTTGAAGCCATTCACTAGCCCTCGCCGCTACGACGCCAAAAACAGCGCGGGTCCTGTGAGATGTCTCACAGGACCCGCGCTGTTTGACGTCGCTATCCCCGCGCCTTTTCCGGCAGCTCCGCTGGGCCCTCCAGATCGATCGCGGTCGGCGCATCCTCGCGCAGCCCCGGCACCACCAGCCAGAGCCACATGCGGCACTTGAACAGGCGCAGCGGCAAGAGATGCTCGGGAAACTGCTGCCTGCCATGGCCCTGCCAGTGCTCCAGGCTGCCGAGTTTCTGCTTGGCGCATGGGGGACACAAATCGCCGGGCGCGCCTTTATCGATGCTGTACGTCTGCGCCTGCGTGTCTAACGGCTTCGGGTCCGGGATACGGCCATCGACGGCGTACGGGCAGGGCTGGCCGCCCAGGTCGGCGACGAGCTGGCCCGAGCAGACCAGGTCATCCGGGAGTATCACGCCATCGAAACAGAGAAACAGCGCTTTTGCTTGTGTCATACGTTTCCCTGGAAACGGCGGCGGGGGCGGAATTCCGCCCCCGCCGTCGCCATCCTCTGTAGCTACAGCAGCTCCTCGCGGCGGCTCGCACGGCTCGGGCGGGCACCCGGCACCGTGGCGCGCGCCCCGCTGGCAGCCACCGGCGCACCGCGCGGAGGGCTGGGCGGCTGAGCGGATGGACGATCCGCGGCGTGGCGAGCGGCCGGCACATCCTGCGAGCCAGCGCCATCGCTACCGTCGTCGAACGACGCCTCCTGGGGCAGCCCGCCGTTGCGCTGGTAGCGCTGCGCCCAAAGCTGGATGCCACTAAACAGTGACTCGGCCTGCTTGTGGATCTCCGGCTTGCGCCACATGCCCCGCACGTACGACTTGGTTATCGTTCCCGGGTGCGCGGACGCGAACGTGTACACCGTGGTGGACGAGCCGCCCTTCTGCGGATTGCGCGACGTCCACTCGACCTCGCAGCCCAGGACCAGCGGCAGCACCAGCTCATGGAACGTCACCTCCTCAGGCCGGTTGTCGCGGAAAGCATCCGCGGCCTCACAGACGCGGCGGTGGTCCACGAGCGCGTCCATCAGCACGTCCGACGTGTTCGAGCTGACCCCAAGCTGGACCAGGACGGGGATGACGATCCAGGTGATCGGCGCACTCTGGCCGGCCGCGCGTTCCTCGGCCAGCGTGAGGAGCAGCGCGCGGGTCGTCTCGGGCTTGTCGGGGTCGATCGTCACGCCATCGGCAAGGTTCGGCAGCGCGAGAAAGCCGCGCACAGCCATCGACGACTTCTCGCCGTCCAGCCAGCGCAGGCCGATGCCCGCCTCGGCCGCCGCCGCCATCATCGCCGGGTCAAGGGTAATTGAGGAGACCTTGTCGGCCGGAGGGCCGGCGGTGATCGGGTGCAAACCGATAAAGGCGCCAAGCATCCAGTCCTGAGTGATTGTCGTCTGCCGGCCGTTCTTGGCCGGGTGAAAGAACTCGATCCGCGGCACGCCCGCGGCGTGCATGGCGCGGTCGAACTCCTCGTTGCGCCCGGATTCCACGTGGAAGTTGGGCCACTGCGACCAGCTTCTTTCGCCAAGCTCGCGCCACTTCCCGCGCCCGTTGTCCCACTGAATGATGGCCGGCTGCGGCTGCTTGACGGTCCGTCCGATCGGTGCCATGGCTCGTACCTTTCGTCATTCGCCGGGGCGCGCATGGGCGCCCCCGGACGTTATTCGTTGCTCTTATTGTTTATACACCGTTTGAGGACGACGATCAGAGCAGCGGGTCTTCCTTGTCCTGACCGGCGGCAACCGTCGCGCGGCCGATCGCGCCGCGGCGCACTTGGGCGGGCTCAACTGGGGCGGCGGCTGGCACACGGCCGTTTGCGCCCCGATCCTGGCGCGACGCGGGCTCGGCGGCCTGCCCCACCAGCGCTTTCAGGCCGTCGATAAACGCACTGGCCTGGCCCTTGGTCATGCCGGCCAGGTCGATCTCCTGCTCCTGGGCATAGGCGGCGAGCTGCTCGCCCGACCAGCCAAGTTGCTCCTGGAGCGTGGCGATGTAGTTGCGCTGCTTGTCCGAGGCCGGGGCGTCGGGTTCGCGCATGCGGATCTGTGGCGGGACGGCCGGCATTCCGGCGCGGATCTCGTCAATCTGCTGCTCGGCGGTGGCCCGCTGCGCGGCGAAGATGCGCCAGCCAAGATCGACGGCCTGGGCGATCTCCTCGTCGGTAGCGTCGATCGGCAGAACGACCGTCTCTTCCAGGGTGACGAAATCCTCGCCGAGGCGGATGGCTGCGCGGTAGGTACGCGAGACGAGGGGGGCCTGCTCGGTTGCGGTTTTGGACGTTGCCATAGCGGTCTGCTCCTTCCGTGTGCGTTGGTGTGCGTCGAAAATGCGTTGATGTGCGTCGTGGATGCTAGCCTCAGGATGTGGCGCGCGGCCGGGCGAGAACCGATTCGGCCGGAAGCTCCAGCTCAAGCTCGACCCGCACGGTGAGCGTGCCACTCGGGCCGCGTACGCCAACCACCACGCCGCTCAGGCCGGGCGTGGCGCCGGCGAGGACCAGCGCGGGCGTGATGGCGTCGAGCGGGATGATAGCCTCATCGCCGGGGGTCCCGTCTCGGCCAGCGCTGTCGCTGATTGTTGGAAGCGCGCTCTGCTGCATACTCTCTCTCACCAGAACGAGACGGGAACGATTCTGTTCCCGTCTCGTGACTACGACTGACGCTGGCGGCTGCCGCGGAGACCGTCGATAGCCTCGGCCACGCTGTCCTCGATGAACGCCTGGATCGACGCCACATCGAAGCGCCGGCCGAGCGCCTCGTCGACGAAGATACCGACGCACAGCGACACCGCGGCAATCAATGCCTCCCGTCCGAAGTAGTAGGTTGCAAAGGCGCTCGCAAGCACCAAAAGCACGATAACTGCGCGCTGTCGCATGGTCGATACCTCCTTTCCGCGACCTTCAATAATCACTCCATGAGTCTATCACATATTCACATTATTGTCAAGATGTGATTTGACAAAAATATGAACGTGTGATAAAATCAGTCCGCTGGACAACGTTGTAGGAGGCTCTATGCAGGTCAAAGATGCCACAGCAGAATCGCAGGAGACAGCCAGGAGCCTGCGTGAGCAGCTCGGAACGCTTCCGATCTACATCCTGGCGTTCCTGTACGTGTCGGCGCATAAAGCGCGCTGGCTGTGGGTTGTGTTCTTTATATTCTGCGTGCTCGTGCCCTTCATCATCGCCGAGCACCCATACATCTCCGCCCTGCTGGTCCTCGGCGGCTTTGGCTGCATCGTCGCCGTGACCCTCCCCAACCACACACTTGGCCGCACATCTCAATCGCGTGAGCCGGCCGACGTGCGTGGGGTAGATACGATTGAGGCCGGGCGCTAGCGCACGAGCGGCGCGCTGGCGGAGAGAAAGGACGCCTGATATGGCCAATGATCAAGCACAACCGATCGCCCTCGAAATCCTCGCCGCGCGTGTGATCGCGCAGCGCGCCCTTGATCGGCTGGCGCAGGAACTGGCCACGCGGCGCCCCGCGTTCGCGGAGGTGCTACGCGCGGACCTGCAACGTCCGCCTGGCCAGGGCCGGGCCAGCATGCTCGGCGGCGTCCGCCCTGTCGAGCGCATCGTCAGCTTCAACAACGTCGAAGGCCAGGTGGAGACGCCAGTGCCTGGCGGCCAGCTTCCGATCGTCCAACTCCTCGTCGGCGCGCAGCCGCTCAGCCTGGGCGTGATCGCGCGCACGGACGCTGACGACGACGCCGATGCTGACGCGGGAGCGGACGTGCTCGACGAGCTGCGCTGGGCGCCGCTGGCCGCAATCGACGGCCGAACCGCGACATCTACGCATGCGCCGATTCCGCTGACCGAGCGGGTCGATCCGCACGTGTTTCCGCTGATTGACGTCGTCCTTCAGATCGTCGACGCCGGCATGCGGGAGGTGGGGGGATAGCGCGGGCCATTCGTTTGGGCGCGTGTCCACGCTGAGGGTCGGCTGTAAACGGCTTACAGCCAAACACGATGACGCCCCGGCAAGACTGTCCTCTCGCCGGAGCGCCATCCGGTCGCACGGTCCTTGTTGCGAGCGGCGCCACGTTTGGCGCGGCGCGCCGCTCGCCCCGCACGTTGATAGAAAGTATACCGCATCATGCCAGTCCAATGCACGCGCCGGCCATTACCGTTCGCGCTCCTGCTCATCCTCGCACTGCTAGTGCTGCTGCCCACTCAGGGGCGGCCCGTTGTGGTCGCCTACGACCCGCCCGGCGATGACCCGGGGCCGACGACTGGCCTGGGCAGCTCGTCCGATGAGGGCGACCAGGCGCCATAGTCGGTGCGGCCTGGCAACGAGGTGATTCGCCGAGGGAGCCGCAAAAAAATCGGGGCCAGCCAGAGGACGAGTCCACCGGGAAGAAATGGAATGGCTGCCAGGCCGCAAACACGCCTCCCGGAGCAGCAATTCTCGATCCAACAACTCAGTTGCGATGCAGAAGTGTTTTATGACCGACCAACTATCGCTCACTCACCACCGCGCCGGCGACGGCGCGTCCACTACGGCAGCGCCAGGGCCTAGCATAGCGCTGCGCGCGATCATGGACGCGCGGGGGCGCACGGGCCTGCTCAGCGATGAGATCGAGCAGCTCCGTGAAATCCTGCGCGCGATCGCCGGCGAGGCCGGCTGGCTCGACGCCCTCGCGCTTGCCGCCGATCACCCGGAGCCGATGGGCCTCATCTGGGCGCTCCTGGAAGAGGTCCCCGACCAGTATGTCGAGAGCTGCGCGCCGCAGCTCTCGCGTCTCACCGATCTCTCCCTGCCCGTCGAGCCGCTGGCGCGGCTGCTCGGGCATCTTTCTCGCCGCACACCAGCCGCAGATGTGGCGGCCGCCGCCGCGCAGATCGCGCCGACGAGCAGCAGCCTGACTCAGCGCTTCGCGGTGCGCCTGCTGGCGCGGGCGCTCGATAGGCGCCCGCGCGACCAGATCGTGCTCACCCTCCGCGCGCTGCGCGATGGGGTCGTCCGCGAGCTGCTGGTCATCCGTCTGGCCGCTGGCCAGCCGCAGGCGTTCCAACGAAATTGCTGGAGCTCCGTCTGCGCCGGCCTCGACGATCAGACCCCGGCCTGGCGCCTCTTACAGCTCGCCCCACACGTGCCGCGCGCGTTTGTCGTCCACCTGGCGCAGCGGGCTCGCGCGCTCGCGAGCCCGGTTGAGACGGTCGAGGTGCTGTGCGCGCTCGCGCCGCGGAGCGCAAGCCCGGCCGCTCAGATCCGCTCAGCGCTCTCGGTCGCACACAACCTGCGCACGCTGATGCGTGGCGAGCCGCCCGAGACGATCGCCGCGGCGCAGCGTCAGGCGCTAGAGTGCGTGGCGGCCGCACTCGACGCGGCGGGCATGGGAGCTGGCAACCACGTGCGGCTCAGCGCCATCCGCCAGGCCGGCCTAATCCGCAGCGGGTACGAGCGCAATGCCGTCCTGGAGGCGCTCCAGGCGCCTGAGAGCGTGGAGGTGGGGTAATGGCGCGAGGAAGACAGGTCACGCCGCCACCAGTGACGCCGGCCAGCGCGGCCGGCGGCGCGTGTCCCCACTGCGGCGCCACGCCGACAGTCCCGCGAAGCGACGGTCTCGTGCCGATCTGCCAGACCTGCATGCTCGGCTGCTCCACCGAGGAGCCGGGCGATGGGAAGGCAGGCGCGGCGGCCTTCGGCGTGCGCAGCGACAGCACGCTGGCCACGCGGATGTACGCGGCGATCCCGCTGTGGGTTCTGCATCTTCAGGAGTTGGACGACGCGCAGTTCTGGGCTACGTGGCGGCGCTGGGTGGTCGAGGCCAACGAACTACCGGTCTCGGAAGCCATCCTCTACCCGGACGCGAACCGCGCCGAGGCCGAGCAGCATTTCGCGGCCTACGCCAAGGCGATCGCCGCGCTCTCCTTCTGTGAGGGCGGCGTCCCCATATTTGGCCGCCGCTGGGAGAGCAGGCGCCCGCCCGGGGCACGGGCCGTGCCCACGTTGCAGCCTCCCGCCGCGCGCGGCCGCACACCATCAATACGACAACGGAGACCGATACGGTCAGGAACCCAGGACTAAAGCACCTGGGCTTGTGAGGAAGCCTGAATGCCATCAGGTGACCGCGCATCGCAAGTCCTGTACTAGCCGCCACGGGCTATCCCGTGGGACACCGAACTGAGCCGGCTGGGCATGGCAGCCCAGACAACGATCGGGACGCCTCCCTAATCTCGATCCACTTGGCCGACCAGTGGCGAAGGGATACACAGCCCCCGCAAGGGGAGAAGGACGAGTAATCGTCATGGAGTTCATTCCGGTTCACAGCGCGACAGGTGAGCGGCTGATGCCCACCCACGCCGCCCGCGCCCGCCAGCTCATCCGGGCGGGCAAGGCCGTCAAACGCCACGATCGCGGACTGGTCTACCTGGTGCTGACCGAGCGCCAGGCGGGCGATACCCAGCCCATCGCGGTCGGGGTCGATCCAGGCAGCAAGAAAGAGGCGCTCACGGTCCAGTCGGCGACGCATACCTACCTCAACGTTCAGGCCGACGCAGTAACCTGGGTCAAGAAGCATATCGAGACCCGGCGGAACATGCGCCGTCTGCGGCGCTATCGCAACACACCCTGCCGTGCATGCCGGCCAAATCGCCTGCGAGGGCAGGTGCGTCTTCCACCATCCACCCGCGCGCGGTGGGGCTGGAAGCTGCGGCTGCTCCGCTGGCTGGCCCGCCACTACCCGATCACAGACATGGTGATCGAGGATATTCAGGCCACCACCAGGGAGGGCAAACGGCGCTGGAACGCCTGTTTCAGCCCGCTGGAGGTCGGCAAGCAGTGGTTCTACGGTCAGGCCGAACAGGTCGCCACGCTAACGGTCGTGCCAGCCCACTTCACCGCCGCGCTGCGCGAGCAGGCGGGCCTCACCAAGAGCCGCCACAAGCTGGCTGACCGTTGGGATGCCCATTGCGTGGACAGCTTCGCGCTCGCTAGTTATCGAGTCTCAGGGCCACCCAAGCCGACCAGCACCGCCATCCTCTACCTCGCGCCCTTGCGATTCCATAGGAGGCAACTGCATCGGCTAGAGCCGGGCAAGGGCGGCGTGCGGGCCCCCTATGGCAGCACACAGAGCCTGGGGCTGAAGCGCGGGTCGTGGGTGCGCCATCCCAAATATGGAATTGTGTACGTTGGCGGAACGCGGGCGGGAGGTGGAATCAGCCTGCACGAGATGCAAACGGGCAAACGGTTGACAACCCATGCAAAGAAAGCCGATTGCCAGGTGCTTTGCACGGCATCCTGGCGCATACGAAAGGAGGAGCGCGCTTCCTCCCACCACTAAAGGAGACTGCTGAAAAACTACCATGACACCACAATATGTAGGGTCGAGGCGAACCCGATCGACTACAGGTTGTGTACTCAGGGGACTTTTCAGCAGTCTCTATAGCGGGTGGGTTTCCGCGCGCCATTTCTATGAGCACCACTAACCCGACAGCAACCCCCACCGACCCCGCAGCGCAGATCGCCGCGATGCAGGCGCAGATCGACACGCTCCAGATGCAGCTCACCGCGTGGGCCGAGGCTGCCGCGCGCGACCAGGCCGAGCGCACCGCGCACACGCGCAAGCTCGTCTGGGCGCTGCTGGAGGCCCACAAGCTCGCGGAGCGGGCCACGATGATGGCTGACGCGCGGCACGCTCAGCGCCAGGCCGAGCACCGCGCCACTGAGGCTGAGCGCGACCGCGACCGGGTCGAGGCGGAGCTGCACGACCTCAAGCTGCTGCTCGGCGAGCTAGCCTGCGGGCCGATCGCGCGGCGCATGGCGGTGGCGCGCGAGGTCTGGGCGCTGGCCTGGAATACGCGCGACGTGCTCAGCATCGGCGGGCGCACCGGCTTTGACGCCGCCATGGCCCAGCTCGACATCCTGCTGGAAAACAAGGACTGGAACGGCCAGAGTGCTCAGTATCCGGCACCCGATGACGACCCGATCCCGGTCGCCGAGCTGGCGCGCCCAAGCACGATCATCGATGGGACGCTGCTCGGGCGGATGGTCCACGTCGCCCGTCGGCGCGCCGCCAAGGCCGGTCAATGGGCCGCGGCGGCCGACACCCCATGGGATGACCTGCCACAGGGCGAGCAAGCGCTGTGCGAGTGGATCGGGCGGCTTGTCGCGATCGCCGGGGCGGGGAGTGCGCTCTGCCGCGCGTACGCGGTGATGGGTGCGCTCGACGACGTCGCCTGGCTGCTGCGCGAAAGAGTGGGCGGCGATGGCGTCGCCCTGGCGCTGGCGCGGATCGACGCCTGCCTGGCCGGCGACGACCCGGACCGGGCGGCGGGAACGACGCGCCGCGCGCTTCAGGCGGTCGCCGCAGCCGCGGCCAACCTGCGCGCGGCAATAGCGGGGCAGGAGGACGGCGAGGTCGCCTGGATGCGCTCGCCTGGCCCGCGTATCGAGGCGCTGGACACCGCACTTGACGCGTATGACCTGGCCACCGCGAATGGCGCCGACCTGGTCGCGCCCGGCGCGTTCGAGCACGCGATCGACCTGGCGCTCTGGGCCTTACGAGATGGCGAGCGCGACCAGGGAGCCATTATGCTGGCGATGCTGTTCGGCGCGCCCTCAGGCGACGCGCTGGCCGGCCGGATTGTCGCGGCGCTGCACCATGCGCGCGGGGCGCGTGCCGGGCAATCATCAGGAGGCGGCCGTGCCGACGCTGCGCAAAGTCTCTAGCGCCGAGGCGGCAACCTGGGAGCGTTCGACGCGGCCCACCGTGATAGCGCCGCCCGTCCCACCACCCGCCACGGCGCCGCCACCCCGCGCCCCGGACGATTTCCATGCCCGCGGCGTCGCGTACGCGCTCGGCAAAGGTCGCGATTTGAGCGACGTGCTGCTGTGGATGGAAAGCGGCGCGCTGGTAGCGTACAACCGCGGCAAAAGCTCGACGCCGCGCTGGCAGATACCGCGCGCAGCGCTGCTGCGCTTCCTGGCCAACGAGGACTACTGGATGGCCTGGAGCGTCGAGCGAATCACCGACCCGGATCTTCAGGCCGAAGCGGCGCGCATCCGCGACGGCAAGCCTGGCTGGATTACCGTGGAGGAGGCGGCCGCGCTGTTCGAGGTTCCGCAGTCGCGGATCATGGCCTGGATCAGGCAGCACGGCCTGCCCGCCAGGCGCTACCGCAGCGTGTGGTGGGTGCGCGCGAACGCGCACGAGGGCTGGCAGCGGCCGGCAACCTCAGTCCGGCCACGCAGCACGAGTGAGCAGCGCGCCAGCGCCGCGCCCGACCCTGATCTTGGGGGCGCGGCCCCGTTCGTCGCCATCAGCGCCTCCGAGCGCGAACAGCTTATTGCCTGGTCGCGCTTGAAGATGCCGGCAGAGGAGCAGGCGCAGCGCCTTGGGCGCCCGATCCATGTTCTGGAGCCGGTCTGGCTCGAACTCCAGCGCGAGAGGCTCATTCCGCGCCGCAAGGCGACGCGCGGGCCGGACTGGTCGCCCAAACACCGCGCGATGCTCAGCAAGCTGGTCAAGCAGGGACTGAGCTACGACGAGATCGCCGAGGAGATGGGCCGCACGCCCGCCGCGGTGCGGATCGCGTGCAAGCGCTATAACATCCGCCTGCTGCACGCGCCCGGCGTGTATACCGCGCGTGAGGTTGCCGAACTCATGGGCTTGCCGTGCTCCAAAGTCGTCGCGCGCTGGATCGCCGAGGGCATGTTGACAGCCCGCAACGGTGGGCGCACCGATCGGCCGCTCTGGCGCATCCAGCGCGACGACCTGATGGCCTTCATGGCCGAGCCGCTGTACTGGATGGCCTGGCGCGTCGAGCGGGTGGTAGACCCGTACCTGCGCGCGTACGCCAGGCAAATCCGCGAGGGACAGCCAGGCTGGCACACGCCCGGACAGGTGGCCAGGCACTACAGCGCGGGCCGCAACACGCCGCAGCAGTGGATCGAGCGCGGGTTTATCCCGAGCCAGCGCTGGGGTAACCACTGGATACACCAGTCAGTGCTCGACCACTGGGCGCCGCCTGGCCAGCCGGGTATCTACGGCGCTCCGATCGACGGGGCGATCGTGCAGGCCGCGATCGAAGCCTCGCGCCAGCACGCCCACCGCATCCTTGCACAGTTTCGCGCTCGCGCAACTGATCAGGCGGCCGCGTAGCGGCGCCACAGCAGACGAGGTATTGCATGTCGCTCCTTGCACCACACATACGGCTCACGCCGACACAGGCAACCATCTGGCTGCGCGAGCGCGGCGGGCAGATCGAGCGCGCCGGCAAGCGCTGGAATCTCACCTGGCAGGGCCGGTCGCTCAACGTCGACCATGCCGCGCTCTGCGACATCGCCGGGCGCGAGCGCGCGCAGACGCTCCAGGCGCGGCCGCCCTACGCCGGCCGGCCCGTCGTCGTCGCGCTGGTCGCGTGTGTTGGCGAGAAGCTGGATCATGCGGCGCCGGCGCGGGATCTCTACGTTTCCCAGTGGTTTCGTAAGGCGCGCCGCTACGCGGAACGGTTTGCCGACCAGTGGTACATCCTGAGCGCGCTCTACGGCCTGATCGCGCCCAACGAGGAGCGCGCGCCGTATAACGCAACGCTGAATGAGATGAAGGTATTTGACCGGCTGGCCTGGGCTGAGCGCGTCTGGCCGCAGATCCGCGCCGCCATGCCCGAGCCGCAGCGCGACCGGATCGTCTTCCTGGCCGGCAAACACTACCGCTACCACCTGGCCGAGCGCCTGCTGGTGCTCGGCTACGAGGTCGAGGTACCGATGGAAGGGCTGGGCATCGGCGAGCAGCTCGCCTGGATGGATCGGGCCGCCGCGGCGGTGCAGGGATGACGGCGGCGGCGCGACAGCGGCAGCGGCCGCTTGCGGTCGATGACTGGGTGCGGCGCGTGAACGCGCTCGCGCGCCGGATCGACGATTACGCAGAGGGCGTACATCCGGGCGCACTTGTAAGCGATCCCTACTATCAGCGGCTCGTCCAGCAGTATCGCGATCTGGCCGCCGCCCCGACGCGTGACGATGAACAACGACCTGGAGCACAATCTATGATTATTGATTTTCCGGCCATCGCGATGGATGGAGCGGGCGGCAGAACATTCGTCGGCGCCATCGCGCTGACGCTGCTTGGCGCCGCCGCGGATCTGCCAGGGAGCGGCGCCTTCTGGCGGGCGGTTCCCCCCACCGCAGGCATAACGGCGCGACGTCCGACCGGTGACGAGCGGAACGCGCAGATCGCGGTCTGGGAGGCGGCGATCGGCACAAATCTGCATCCCGAGCCCTTGCTGCCGCCGATCACGGCGCTGATGGTGCCGAACGGCGCCGAGGATCGCCCCATCATGGGCAACCCGCAGCCGGGCAGCCAGCCGGATCTGGACCAGCCGGACTACATCTTCGCCGGGAGCACGCTCATCCTGAATCACTCCTGCCAGCTGCTCATCCTGCGCGAGTTCGTGCCGTTCGCGGCGGCGCTAGCCGTGCTTGAGGCCGGGGCAATGCGCAGCAAGCTGTACCACGCCATTGCGGGCGCACACGTCGCCGTCCAGTGCATCCCCTACCGCGACACGATGCAGCTCGTCGAGCTATGGAACGCGAGAAAGCCATACACGCCCGGATGGGAGCGACGCTGATGATCGCTGACGCGCTAACCGTTCCGGACATCGCCGATGGCGCCGCGCTCACGCCGCCGCAGGCCGAGATCCTCGCGCTAAAACTGCTCGACGGCCCGGCTGTGATCAGCATGCCGACCGGCGGCGGGAAGACCTGGCTGGCGCTGCGCCGCGCGCGGGCGGTGCTCGACGCCGATGCCCGCGCGCGGGTCGTCTTCCTGGTGCCGCAGCGGCACCAGGAAGACGATTGGCGAGGTTTGGACGGCTACACGCAACAAGCCTACCGCGGCTATGTTTGTGCCCCACGCTGTTTCAAGAGCGCGGCGACCGCCTCCTGATGATGCCATTTCGCCCAGATGAACGGGGTGCTCTCATACTGAGCGTCTCTGGCCTGCAGATCGGCGCCATGGTCGAGCAGGACGCGTGCCACCTCGACATGGCCATGCCAGGCGGCCACATGCAGTGGCGACAAGGTACAGATGATCTCCTGGTGGAAATGCTCAGCCGCCAGGTTGGGATCGGCCCCATAGCCCAGCAGCAAGGCGGTCGCTTCCGCCAGGCCCTGCTGGGCGGTGAAGTGCAGCAGCCGCTGATATGCGCCGGCCGGACTGACCAGGGTCGAATCGGCCTCTAGCAGGGCTTTGGCGCGATCGAGCTGATTGAGGGCCACTGCCGCTGAGAGATCAGCATCGCCGTGCCTGGCGCGCAAAAGCTCCGCGATATGCTCTTGTCGGTGTGTCACGGCAAGGCAGAACGGCGTGAGCCCCCAGGCGGTTGTAGCATACACATCCGCGCCTGCGTTCAGCAGCAATGCCACCATCTCTTGCCGACCGTGCTGAACGGCAAAGTGCAGCGGCTGTTGGCGTTGGTTCACAATCCCCAACGGTTGGCTGAGCACAGCGCGATCGGTCTCGATCAGCGCCCGGACCGCATCTGGCTTGCCCCAAGCGATCGCCGAGAAGATATCGAGCTGTGCGCCCTTCGCGAGCAGGAAGTCCGCAACCTCGCGTCGCGCAGCTTCACGACGACATTGGCCGGATCCTATCGCAACGGCCCAGCCCACTGGACTGAGGTTGTGCCAGCCATCGATCGCATTGACATCGGCGCCCTGGTCGACTAGCAGTCGCGCAACTTCCAGATGCCCCCCATCGGCCGCCCAATGGAGCGGGATCGTGTCACTGCTGCCTTCGCGCGCCATGACGTCGGCCCCAGCGGTCAGCAACAACTGCACGATCTCCAGATAGCCGCGGTGCGCCGCATAGTGCAGCGGGGTACTCTGCAGATACGGGTCACGGTCGTGGATCTGCGCGGGATCGGCCTGGAGTAGTTGCCTAACTCGTTCGACATCGCCGCTACACGCCGCCTGAATCAGATTGTCGAGTGCCTGCATAGTCGCCTCCTTGAACGTGCTGTCTCTGGATGGACGCTGGTCAGAGAGATTCTCCTGGAGCAGCGCCAGCATGCTCGCGCGCAGTCGCGTGCGCGCCGTGCGCAGCCGGTTCTTGATCGTCATAAGTGGCAGGTCAAGGAACGCACTGATCTCGCGCTGCGAGTAGTCGCTGATGTAGAACAGCGTGATCACCGTGCGTTCGTTGGGTGGGAGCGTCCAGATCGCCTGGCGGATCCGCTGCTTCAGCTCGTCTGCCTCCATCAGCACCGCCAGATCGCTTGCACCCGCGGCCACCTCGTTTGCAGCGTCCAGGGTCACTGTGGCGAGCTGTTTGCCGCGCCTCAGCCGGTCGCAGTGCTTGAAGATGATCTTCCGCAGCCAAGCCGCGAACGCCGCCGGATGCCGCAGCTGGCTCAGGTGGGCATACGCCTCAATAACAGGACTTACGCGGTGGGTCTCAATTCGGGTGGGCAAGCTCGCAACGGCGCAGGCGGAACTTCGCCCGCTTGTATGATTGCCAACTGCCAGCGCTCCTTGACCGCACCCACCGACTCATCGGCTGAGTTGCGCAGCATCTGTAAGACAACGAATGTTAAAAAGACCAGACTGACATGCCGTACCAGCGCCACATCTGCCCAACATTGACACGCTTGCAGGCTTGCAAACTGCTTGGTGTCGCGGAAGAGTGTCTCCACACTCCAGCGCGACCGCTTACGCAGCACCATCACTGTCAGGTCACACCTCAGGTCGTTGCTGACCAAGTACTCGTAGTTGCCGTGACGGTTTCTGGTCACGACCAACCGCAGCTGTCCATACTTGGGTGCATACACCCGCAGCGCTCGCGCTCGCAGCCCCAGATGTGGGCGCCAGCGCAACTTAAGCGTGTCTGCCAGGTCGCGCACCGCTTGTTTGCGACCACGCCAAACAACACTGGTTTTCGGGTTCAAGGTTCCGTGCCAGGTCAGGCCCAGCCTAGTGAGCCGCTTGGTGAACCAGCCAGCGGTGTAGTGCGTATCGCCGACGATGTAGCGGACTGGCAGCTTGGCTTGTACAACCACACCGACCAACTCGATTGCCAGTTGCAGCTTGGTGCGATAGCGCTGCTTGTGGCACGAGCGCTTGGGGCGCCAGAGCCGAAAGCCGACTGGGATGCGCCAGCGACCATCAAGCGAACACCACAGCAGCACCACAATCTGGAAGCCCCAGACTTTGCGCTTCTTGGCAAACGAATAGATACTGCCCGCCCACCGCAAGCGCTTGGCAAAGGCTTTTTCGACAATTACCTCGTCCAGAACCAGATAGCCATCGCACCCCAGACGTTTGGCGAAGGCGCACAGCAGCGCCAGCAGCGCGCGGGTGGAGAAGGGCATCGCTCGCAGCAGGCGGTTGAGAGCGTCGTGCTGGCGTCCAGGCAGGAAGCGCGCCACGCGTGTCTGCGTCGGCCGCGCATCCAGCAAGATCAAGCCAGTCACACTCCAGGCAATCAAGACCGCCAGTGTCGGTGTGCCCAAGCTCCACAGCTTCAGCCTTTCGAGGGCTTGGCAAACGCACAGATACAGCAGGCGCGTGGTACGATACAGACGAGACGCCATCGGAGACACCTCCAGCCAGTCGCTTGTTGTGTGGCAACAACACTGTACTGGCAGATGGCGTCTCGCGCCATGTTCAGTTGTTAAATGGACGGTGGATTACCCCACCGCGTAAGTCCTGTCAATAAAAGCCTCCTGGGCGGCATCCTCGGCCAGATGCGCATCGCCGAGGTAGGCATAGGCGTATCCCACTGCCATGTCCTGAAATCGCTGCACCAGGCAGCTATAGGCATCCAGATCGCACGCCTGCGCACGCCTGATCAGCGCGATCAGATCTTCCATGAACCATCACCGTTCCAACCAGAAGGCCTTCTATGAAAGAGTCCCATCTTTTCGGTAAAAGGTGTAGCGCACCGAGCCGCTTTTGGCGTGGGTGTCAGATCAGGACTGAACCAGCTCAGGTGCTCTGCGCGTGTCAGCCCCTTGCGTGATCAGGCAGATGCTGCCAGGGAGGTCGAACTGACAAGTAGCCCAGGCGAATGGACAGCGTGTGCCTTGGCATCCGGCCGTCAGATCACTGCGGATCGACGCGGAGGTTGAACAAGACCGGCGCGCTTGGCCGCTCCGACGGATCCTCCAGCTGCGCAACAAACGATGGAACTCCATGCACCGCTGCTCCCGATAGCAGGGTCGTTGCCAACGCCTTCAGTTCCTTTGGCCAAAGGGGTAACTGCGGGACATCATTCAAGTGTATCCAACAGGGTACCGCGGTTGCGGGGTGTTCCACCCGTAGGGCAGCGGGATCGCTGAGCGGATATGCATACAGGTAGATTTCCAGGCCGAAGCCAACCTGATCCTGACCATCCGGCACGGCACAGTATTTCGGCACCACCCACTCGCGCAGAAAGGCCACACCAGATATACCGACACGGAGCCCCGTCTCTTCCAGGACTTCGCGGACGGCACACTCCGCCAGGCTCTCATGCGGGGCGAGCCCACCGCCTGGCAGCTGCCAGCCTGCGCTCATGTCACGTGGTGGCAGGAGTAATAGACAGCCCTGGTGGACCACAATGACACGGGTCCGAATGTTGTCGTAGATATTGTGATTGAAGATCGACATCCTGTTCCTTGTGCAAGCCGAGAGCTGCGCGCCAAGATCGGAGCTTCTTGCGTTTCTAGCATCTGGATGAAATGCCGTAACACTGGGCGGGAAGCGGCCGCTGAGCGCTTGCGCTTGGCCCGCGGCGTGAGGCTAGCGTGCAGCTCCTCCTGGGTCGTCACTCCTCGTACGTACAAACAGCAGGTCCTCGGCTGTCTTGCCTGTCCCTTCGATATACGTCAGAAAGCGCTCCGCGAAACGAAAGCCAGCTTTCTCGGCGACGCGCTGGCTCTCGCGGTGCTGCTTGTCGATACGCAACTCGACCTGCTCGAAACCACCTTCGCTCAGCGCCCACTCTGCAACCAATCGCGTGGCCCGCGTGGCGATCCCACGCCCCCGAGCGTGTGGCGCCACACCGTAGGACAGCTCCATACCAGCCTCACTGGTCGGCGCCAGATACATTATTCCGAGGAACGGTTCGCGCTCATCAACGATGAGACCACCTCCATGGATGCCGCCCTCGTTGATCCAGCCAGCCAGTAACTCCTGCACAAACGCTGACGCCCACTCGTGCAGGCCCTGCCCTGGCCGTGGGCCAGGAATCCAGACGCCTTCCAGGGACATCGGATTAGCACCGTACCGCACGACGCAGTCAATGTCGGCAACGGTTGGAATGCGCAGTCGCACCACTCCGTCGGACAGCTCGCGTGGAGGCGGCGGCCCCATCGAGACCTTCAGCGGGTGCAATGATGCTCTCTCATATCTCATCGGTTCAGGCTCCCATCGAGCAAACGTGCTCCCGCGCGGGTCGTAGTATACCGGCAGCCAGCGTGTGTGTCGAGGCGAGCGCCTAATGGCAAGGCTTAGGGGCAGGGCGAAGCCCTATCTGCTACATCCAATGGTGGGCTGCATTATGATTGCCGAAAGCCTACTGACGAACCATTTCAGCCGCTCACATGAAGCCAGCGGAATGCGATTCGGTTGCGAGTGGTTACCGAACAAAGTTCGCGTAACTGCGGTGTTCCAGATTGCCGGTCTGGGTCTGCGGCCGTTGTCAGCCGTGACCGAGTAGTTGGCGCCGGGCTTCGACCATGGCAGTCTCGAAGCCGACTTCGCCCACATCGATGTAGGCCACCCCGGCGTCGAGGCACTCGTCATGAAGCTGTTTGCTACGCCACCGGATCCAGGTGGCAGCCTCGCCGAGCTCCTCCCATGATGCGCCGTGGTGCTGCGGCTTCGGTCCTCGGTAGCTAGCGAGGTCGTCGGTCGAGAATGAGCGGTTTCCCAGAAAGCACGCTCGGATCTCAGTACCCTCAAGTGCTTCTCCTAACCGTGCGGGGTAGGACGCAGACATCTCGAATCCCTCGATGAGGAACCGCTCGTTTTCCTCGGTGCATACCTCAGCCGCCTTCTCTATGTGCGGATACATACACTCGGCGAGCAGCGACGCGTCCACCGGATCCTGGTCGATGGCATCGAGTTCGGGAAGGACCTGGCGCAGCACTGTACGGAGCACATCGGTTGGCAACCACGGGATTTGGTCACGCTTGAGCAGGCGTTGAGCCAGCGAAGACTTTCCCACCCGCGGTGGGCCTCCAATAAGGTAGAGGATGCGCCCACTCATATGCACTTGCGCCATACGTCTTTCCTCCTTAGGAAAGTGTTCGCTATTCAACGCTGTTGCTATGCTGTTTGTTTGCGCATCCGCTGGCGAACCAGTTCGTAGAGCACCACCCCGGTCGCGACACCCACGTTCAGCGAATCCTGTCCGGGCGCCATCGGAATATGCACGCGCTCGGTGCAGACCTCCAGCACCGCCTGGCTGATCCCGCGCTGCTCGTTGCCAACCACGATTGTGACGGGCAGCGGCATCAGCGCATCAAACAGCGAGCGCGACGCATGTGCCGTCGTACCCAAGACGCGTACGCCGTAGGGGCGCAGGTCCACCAGCCAGGTAGGGAGATCGCTACAGCCAAAGATCGGGATCCGACCAACCGCGCCACGAGCCGCACGCACGCAGTTTTTGTGCAACGGATCGGCCTGTGCGCCAGCGACGACCACGCTATCCACGCCTGCCGCATCCGCCGTTCGCAGCACCATCCCCAGATTATCGGGATTTTGCAGATTCTCCGCGACCAGGACCGCGCTGACGTGGTTCGCGTCCAATTCAGCAGCATCACGGAGCTGCACCCGTATGGCAGCGATCACTGCGGGCAGCGGGCGACTCGTCGTGAGTGTGCCCATGAGGGCGTCAGATGCACGATAGTGATGAATGCCGGCCTGCCGCGCCCGCTGCAGCAGCGCCAGGCCCTCGGGCGCACGCAGAAGTTCAGCGGTGTAGACGATGCTATCGATGAGCAAGCCGTCGTCGATCGCCCGCTGCACTAGCGTCAGCCCCTCGGCCACACACTGGGCGTATGCGCGCCGCCCGGCGATGTGCATCAGCTCGCGATAGTGGCTGACGATCGGGTCTTTGCCTTTCGCGATCGTTCGCCCCTGGCCGAGGCCAGCTTGCGCCGCCCTCGGCGCGGCGGGGTTGGTCTGGCCGCGATAGAAGGGGTCGAGCGTGGGAGCGATGAATCGGCCGCTGCCGCGCTTGATTCCCAGAAACGAGTCGACCCGGTAATAGCGCCGATACCCGACGTTTTTTATCACCTGGAGGTAGTCGGCCTGATTGGACAGATTACAATCACAGACCGCCAGCTTGCCCTGCCTCAGCACTGACTCCGTTGCGGCGGAGAACACACTTTCCGCGTGATGGGTCGAAAAATCGCCGATCGCTTGCAGCCCATGCACCATATGACGGTCCGGCCCAATCGCCCAATGGAAACACAACGCCTGCAGATGGCTGCCGTCGTGGCAGACGAAGACGCTGTAGCCGAGATCGAGGACTTCCTGCCAGACCGATTCGCTCCATTGCTCACGGACCAACTCATAATCGGCAGGGGTAAGCTGGCGCACCGGATGGGTCCGGTCGGAGAGAAAGGTGTCCTGGGTCGCATAGTAGCCTTCGCGCGCCGGCATGACCTGCCCGTCGAGTACCTCGGCCATGGTGGTCAAGGGCCAGGCCCCACCGACATAGAAAAAGCCGACGCGATCGCGCGGGAAGGCCAGCAAGACGTCGCGCAGCGCCCGCTCGTTGGTTGCCGCGACAACCGCACGCAGATCGGCGTCGAACTCGGGCTCGGGAGCGAACGCCAATACGGCTTCGATGTCGGTCCACCCCGAGATGAAGATCTTGGCCTCGGGCGAGCCGAAGATCGTCTCGAACGGCACGCACGGCCCGGTCAGGACGCGCAAGCCAAGATAGGGAATGTTGTCACCCATCCATTCGGGCGCAGCGGGCGGAGGCGTGAAGCACTCGCGGAGCTTGACCGACTGGATGAATCGATTGACCGTCGCGTAATCGCTGGTTTCAGTTGCCATACCTGGTCCATTCGCTGCTTGTTGTGATTCATGATAACAAGTATCGACGAACGAGGCCATGTATCATACTGACGTAACAAGTAGCACAATTTGCCTCGGTGCCAGGCCGCGTTCGACCGCCATGGCGATGGCCATCGCTACACCAGCCCGGCTTCCACAAGCGCCCGATGATAGATCGGCTCGAAGCCCTCCTCCATCCACAGATGCGCCAGAAGCTCGCTGGCTGGGACCACACGACGATGCGCAATCTCGAAGCACGGTTTCCACGGCATCAACGCAACCTCTGCCAACCATACCGAGCGAACCAGCACCAGACCTTGCTCGGGCCCTGTGAGGCACACGGCACGGCAGAAGCCGAGTAACCGCGCATCAACGACAGCGGCGCACGCCTCCTCCATCACCTCTCGGCGGAGGGTCTGCTCCCAGGTCTCATCGCCTTCAGGTCGCCCCCCTGGCCAACCCCATCGCTGGCCATTATCGCTGATCAGCACAACGCCATCGTCGGCGGTCACACAGAACGCATTGGCTCCATGGGCAGTACCCTGCGGAGCTGCAGTCGGAGCGTGCCAGGCGATCAACCAATCGCCCCCATTCGAGCGAACCGCGAACGCTTCGCCGTCGCGCGCTACAGAATACACCGACATTGTCATCTCCATTGCGACCAGTCGGAACGGGCTCACGGCTGGCGCTTCAATAGCAGTGTTGGTTCGGTCGCCCCGCCAAGGTACGCGCACACCACATGGGCGCGGAGCGCTTTGGGTATTCCCGTAGCGCTATGCTGCGAGAACGCCCAAAGCCTGTTTCTTTGATGATCTAGCCGCCTTCTACTGCATAGCCGTCCCACACGCCTTGCAGGTGCGGATCACCGGGGACGCTTTGATAGATCGAGAAGACCGTCATATCGTTGACCCAACCCATTTGCCGCCAGAACGCCCGGCCTCTGGCCTCATCCTTGTCGAGACCGGTGAGGACGTGAATGGTTTGGGCACCCTGCTGTTTCAGCACGCCAACCGCATGCCGCACCAGGGCTGCCTGCGTGGCCCATCGTCGGCGAGACGGTTGGACATAGAGTTCCTCGATTTTGCCGGAGCGCCCCGGCATAACCGGATGAGGGCTGATACTGCAGGTCAGAAAGCCGATAATCGTCCCGTCTTCGACCGCCACAACACAGTGGGCATCCGGATGGGCAGGCGTGCGCCTGAGATTATCGAGAATTTGCCGTGCGGCGCGGTCAGGAAGCGGGGTGCCAAGCCGGGCGCAGTTGTCGAGCCACAGATCACGTACCTGTGCGGCCTCGTGTGTTTGCATCATGCGAATGTCTGTCATCGCACACCTCCAGTGCAGATAGAACGATGCATACATGATTACGGACGGGTGGGGAGGAGGTGGCCGCATGTGGAGGTGCGCGGGCACGATAAAAGACACCAGGAGACCCTGGCGGTCGGCAGCAGGTCTCAGGGCGAACAGAGCGATCCTTAGTTGTTGGTCTGAGACGACAACCGTGGGTTGTTCAGCAGACTCACCGGTACGCCAACATGAGCTTACCCGCCTACAGAGCAGGAACGAGCGCAGTCCGAAGATGCAGCAACAGCGATGGAGTCATTATAGCAGGTTCGACAGATGCGGCAAAGGGCAGCCCAACAGGAGCTTCAGCAGAAATACTCTGGCGCTCAATGCTCGCCTGCCATCGGCCTGCCCTACTCCCCCGCGCCGTGCCTCCGCAGCAGGTCGCAGATCGCCTGGTGGCCGTGGTGCTCAGCCCAGCCATAGGGTGTGGCCTCATACTTGGGGTCGCGCGCGGATGGGTCAGCTCCGCGCGCGAGCAGAAGCTCCACCAATGCGACATCACCCCCGCCGGCAGCCCAGTGCAGTGGCGAGGCCTGCACGTCGAACCCCGACGGCTGGGCGTTGACGTCGGCGCCGCGGTCCAGCAGATAAGCGGCGGCTTCGACCTGTGTGCAGATGCACGCATACACCAGCGCCTGTTCGAGCAGCTCGGTCTCGGCGCCAGGAGCCGCCGGGATCGTCTGGTTGGTCGGCGGGTGATGCCAGCCGGCTGTCGAGAGCAGGTTTCCCCCGGCGTCGAAGAACGTTTGGAGCAGATCGACGCGGCCGAGACCGGCGGCGAACTCCAGATCGATTGTCGCGCCACGCTGAACGAGCAGCTCGGCCGCCGCCAGTTGCCTATAAAAGAGCGCCTGCGCCAGTGGTCGCCGGTCGTCGTTGACGCCATCGACCGGCGCGCCGGCATCGATCAGCGCTTCCGCAACCGCGACATCGTTGGCACTGACCGCCCACTGCAGCGGTGTTTCGCCCACCGCTGAGTCGATCGTTCGGGCGTTGATGTCCGCGCCGGCGCGGATGAGCAGCTGCGCGATTTCGATGCCTGATGGTCGATGAGCGGGCCAGTCGGTCAGGTGAGAGAGCAGGTTGCGACCGTCGGGCGAGCGCGCGTTCGCCAATTCAGGCTCCTGCTGGAGCAGCGTCGTGAGCGCTGCTACATCACCGCTCTGCACCGCGGCAACCGCGGCGGTGACACGCTGGGCAAAGCGCTCATTCCGCGATGGTGCCTGTTCATGCAGATTGTCCTGTACCATGGCGAGCATCCTTTGCTGCAGCTGTCTACGCGCCGCCTGCAGCCGTTTTTTCACTGTTGTGAGTGGCACATCGAGGAAGGCGGCGATCTCGCGCTGCGAGTAATCGCTGATATAGAAGAGCAATGTCACTGCGCGGGTATGCTCCGGTAATCCCGCAATCGCCGCATGCACCTCGGCTTGCAGCTCGGCCTGCTCGGCGAGTTGCGCCGGCTCTACATGCGCACAGGCCACCTCGCGGACTGCATCAAGCGAGATTATCGGCTTCTGCTTGCGGCGAGTCAGACGGTCGCAGTGCTTGAAGACGATCCGGCGGAACCAGGCGGCGAACGCGCGGGGCTCGTGCAGTGTCGGCAGGTCATGGAACGCCTGAATGAACGCCTCCTGCGCGGCGTCTTCGGCCAGGTGAAAATCACCCAGGAGCGCATAGGCATAGCCGACCGCCATATCCTGAAAGCGCTGCACGATTGCGCCAAACGCTTCCCGATCGCCGGCCTGCGCTCGCTGGATCAGTGCGATCAACGTATCCATTGCAGTTCTCTGACCCGCAGAAGATCTTCTTGATAAATAGCCCCACCTTGTGCGCAAAAGGTGCCGTGCAGAAGAGCGTGACGAGACGGCCGCTACGGTAGCATACCACAGTGGACGTGTGAAGTGCTGTGTGCCAGTATGCTCATCCTCCCAAAGACCACAGCGTGACGCC
The DNA here is from genome assembly GCF_057073505.1 of Kouleothrix sp. 19917. Taxonomy (NCBI): domain Bacteria; kingdom Bacillati; phylum Chloroflexota; class Chloroflexia; order Chloroflexales; family Roseiflexaceae; genus Kouleothrix; species Kouleothrix sp. 19917. The sequence continues at coordinate 188,752 of NZ_CP097100.1, read as the reverse complement.
AGGCGCGTATCCAAACTGTGCCAGTTTCTTCGATTAAATCCTCCGGTCATGCCCTACACCCGCCTGGGTAGCTCCGAGATCAGGGGATATCCACACTCATGGCAATAAGGAAGCGTCGCCACCACAAGAAAAACTCGCTGACCGGAAAGATACGCCCGGCGGGGTGCTGGGCCTGCCAGTCTGCCGCCGCCTCTGCTGAAGCGAAGAAAGGCTGCTGGGAGCAAACATCCGCTTCAGCTTGCTCCCTGCTGCTGAGCTGCTGGAGCTGTGGCGCCAGCGGGCTGATCACCGCGATGACGGTGCTGGGCGGCTCCACACGCTCGACGCCTTCTGGGGTGAAGTCGATGCGAATCGGGCTCCCGGTCGCCGGGCAACTCGCCTCTGCATGGATGGGCTGGCCAGCAAGAAGCGCCGTCCAAACGATGTCCGGTGCGCAGCCGCCTGCATCGATCCTGCGCGCGCCGATCTGGAGGCGATAGCGGGCGGATGTGCCCGCCACTGAGAGATCAAGGTGAACCAGCCCATCCTGCACGTCCACTTTGAGGAACTGCCGCGCCAGAGCCAGCGTCTCCTCCATGGGCCGATCGCTGGCGGCGGCTAACTGCTCAACCTCGACGGGCCGCTCGCCCCCTCCACTCAGCTTGATCAGTGCCGAGGTCACCTGGATAGCCGGCTGATACTGTCGGCCCACGGTTTGCCACCCAGCATCGAAATCGTCGATAGGATGGCTGCTGATCGTGTCGCCCATCTTTTCTCCTTGAAGGAAGGGCTCATGTGTCGGTAACGTACGAGCCGTGAGTCGAGGGCTTTGAGACGCTCTTCCCAGAAACCGAGCACGCATGCTCCACATGAGCCCCGCCTGTTTGTCACTACTCGTGAGTGATGAGCAACGCACGCACAAGCGTGTGCATCAGCCGCAAGTGCTGTTACTGCTCGTACCTTGCTGCACCACTAAGCCGTATCTCAACCGCGTCCACTGGCAAGAAGACGACGCACCCGACTTGATCGTCGCGCCCGAGCAGCCAGTTGGACACAGCCAGGACCTCGCACCCCGCGTAGCCACGCGCGGCGGCCAGCAGCATCGAGGCGCCGTAGAAGTACACCACGGCATCACTTGTGAACGCCAGGGGCGGGAAATACCACGGCGTCAGATACAACGCTAGAAAGATCGCCGCATTGACGAGATAGCCAACTGGGCCGGTCGCGCGCAGCGGAGTCGACGTGTAGCGCAGCCGCAGCCACTGCCCCAGTAGCAGTATCGCCGGGAAGACGAGCAGCCCCAGCACCGGTTCATACCACTCGTCCAGGTGGAAAGCGGCGATGTTACTCGCGAGCATCCAGCCGCCGACGACAAGCCGCGCCAGCGTGCCAAGCAGACCGATCGCGCGCCGCCGTGCCGGCATGAGCTGTTCGATTATCATTCAGTACCCCTTCAGTAACGTGTTCTTCTCGAATTCCTTATTGATATTGTCAGAGACCTTGTAGCGGAGTGTTTGGCACTCACGCGATCACCCCTGTCGCTGCGCAAGCTCCGCGATCAACGACTTGATCGGCTCGCGCTCCCATAGCAGCTTGCCGATCTGAAAGACCGCATCGACAGGGACAATCACCAGGCCGGGGTGCTGCGCGACATACTGCGCCGCCGTCTCAACCGAGCTGAAGAAGTTCGTGAAGTTGCAGAAGTTGGCGCGGATGTTGTTGAGACTCTCCGTTCCTGGCATCCATGACACCACCGCGGTGCTGGGCTCAACCTCCTTGGCGCCTTCCGGCGTGCCGATCAGGCGGATCTTGGCGCCGTTGATTGGATCGGGGGACTCGATCACAGCGCTGGTTTTGTGTAAGATCGGAAACGTGATCGCATCACCGGCGCACCACACGTAGAACTGCCGGTCGTTGATGATGTAGGAATGCGGTGTCGGCGTAAGCGACAGCCCAATCCCCACGACATTGCCGTTCGCATCCCACTCGACACCAAGCTGGTGGAGCAGCGCGGTGACGGTCTCTTGCGGCAGCTGCAGCCGCGCGGCGATCTGCGCAGGGGCCACGGGGTGGCCATCAAGCAGCAGCAGCTGTGTCACAAGAAGGATAGCTGTTTCCTGCGGTGAGCCTTCAAAGAGCTTGGAGAGCGTATCGGCCAGGGCGTGTAGATCAGCATTGGACACCGTTTGGTTCGACATATGTACACCTCCATCGAACTACAAAGCTACTCTATAAGTTCCAGCGCCGGAACTGGGGGCGGCGAGGTTACCCGCCGCATCTCACTCGATGTTGAGCCGTTTGCGTCGTGTAGAGATAAGGTTCACGTGACGGTTCAAGGTCGACAGCGAGGCGCTCGGGGGAGAGGGCGTGCCCATCAGAGAGCAGCACAACCAGGCGTCGAATGAGTGGGGGATCTTTCAGATCAACTCCTTCGCGCATACTATCATGCAAGGTCGCCGCCAGTTCCTCAACTCAGTTTTCCGTTGTCATTGACATCCTCCTCGTGTGCTAGGGTATGCGAACGCAGCATACACCCTCACCGCGGGGGGAGAGTCAAGAGGGGACCTTGGAGATTGTGTGGCGCGGATCCGAGCCAAAGAGGTTTAACTCAGTCTCTCCTGCCAGCTCTGCAGCGTGAGCAGATTGAAAATCACGAATGCGCTGCCGTAGCGCCTGCAAGTCAGTGATCCTGGCTTCGATGCGCGTGAGCGCGGCCTCCAGTTTTTCACCGAAATGCGGTCCAATCGGCTCGCCTGGGCGCTCAAGATAGACGGCAGTGAGGTCCTGGATTTCTTTGAGGGTCAGCCCGAGTGAGCGCATGGTACGAATAACCTGTACACACCACAATGCCTCCTCGTCGAAGAGGCGGTAGTTGCTCTCACTGCGGCCAAGCGTGTAGATCAACCCGAGCTGCTCGTATTCGCGTAAGGCTTTGATCGGCACACCGGTTCGTCGGGACAGTTGCCCGATCGTCATTGGCTTCGCTAACACCATATGGACACCGCTTTCGATCTGGTCAGCCCTGTTGCTCTGTTGGAGTGCCGATGAGGCGAGCTGACCCAACCTATGTCACTCTTTCAGCAGTGGTATGATTTGTTGTTGGAGTTCTTCACTACTGCCGATGACCGTTCCTGTGCTTGAACCAATTAGCGGCCCAGGGAGCGCCTCCCACTTCGCATCTGGACCGTACAGCAAATAGCCATCCCAAATGATGTCTTGCGCGTTATTGAGATGCTGGGCAAACCAGCGGCCACTGAGGCGCTGCTCATCCCAGAGATGCGTGACCCGTGGATCAGGCATCAGGGATGCATCCCAGGCGCTCCGTCTATCACCGGGGAGCATTGCAAACCAGACCACATATACGCGAAGCTTGGCAGTCGGATGCTTGGCAAGAATCTCCTGCTGTACCCAACGGGCACCTTCCTGGCAGACGCCTCAGGTCGGCGACAAGAGCAAGATCAGTCGTGGCGCTCCAGCATCTCGATTGAAGCGAGATTGGAGGTCTTCGATGCGCTGGATATCGGTCAAGACCGGAGCAGACACAGTGGGTGTGCCGTTTCCTGCCGTGCTGCCGGGTGCCGTTCGTTGTGCTGAAGGCAGCACAAACAGCAGCAGGAGTGCGACGAACCCGCCGAGCAGGAGGACGAGGATCGCAGCGATCCGTTTCTTCATCGCAGTGACCTCCTACGAGTAACCTTACTGCGTATGAGCTGCGGGAGATTGCTGTGTTGAGAGATGGTAGCGGCGCGCGGCAACAATGCGCCCAAGCTGGTAAACCGCTTCCACCGGCAGCGTCCGTGCCTGTGGATGATCCACCTGCCAGGTCGCGGCGGCCTCAGGCGAAGCGAAGAAATGCCCCTGGTCGCAAAAGCTTGCCCGATTGCAGGCGTCTGTGTGGGTATCGGGGATAGTCAGCGAGACCATCGCCGTGGCGGGATCAAGGACGCTCACGCCATCAGGACCGACACGGATCCGGACCGATGTCTGTGTAATTGGACAGACCGACTCGACCTGCGCCGTTTGTTCCAGGAGTATCGGATAGGTCAGCGCATCTAACGCACACCAGGTATAGAGCGTGTGCCCATTGATACGAAATTGATGTGGAGTTGCCTGTAATGACAAGCCCCACCCGACGACCCGTCCCGTCTCGTCACGCTCGATGTCCGACATACGCTGGAAGGTCTCTGTAACTGCGATTTCAGACATACCAAGGGCTGCGCCCATCTGAGCGGCGGATACCGGCTGGCCTCGACCTAAGAGGCGGAGAAGTTGGAAACAGAACGCTTCATTCGTACCGCAGATCCGTTCAGCAAGCAGCTGCCCCAACGCCGTCAGCTCATTGTCATCCATGCGAACTCCTACTCTGCACAACAACTGAGTTTGGCCGGGTCTTTGTAGCGCGAGATAGCCACAATCTTGAGCGCTTCGGCCATCGTCGGATAGACGTGGATCATATCGATGAAGTCGTCAATCGTCGCCCGAAAGCGCATCGCCATCGCCGCTTCGTGAATGACTTCGCCGGCGTTGACGCCCACCATCGAGACGCCCAAGACCTCCTTGGTATCGTCGTCGATGACCATCTTGATCATCCCTCGCGTATCGCGGATGGCTCCAGCACGGGGAACGAACTCCATCGGAACGGTGTTGCACCAGCAGCGGTGACCCGCGGCATTGGCTTCTGCATCGGTTATACCCACAATTCCGATCTGCGGGTCAGTAAAGATCGTGCGCGGGATCACTCGATGGTCAAGGGCACGCCGCGTGCGACCCACCTCCTCGGCAAAGGCGTTGTGGGCGACAATGACGCCGTCGTGCGCCCCAGAGGGCGTCGCAAGCTGATTGCCGTGCTGGGTGCCGATCACATCGCCGGCAGCAAAGATGTGTGGCACCGAGGTGCGCAGGTATTCATCGACCTTGACAGCTCCATCATCCGCCAACTCAACACCGACAGCCTCAAGGCCAACATTGTGGGTGTTGGGTGTGCGCCCGGTTGCAATCAGCAGCCGAGCAGCCCGGAACGTTTGCTCTGAACCATCCACGCGGGCGGTCACGCTCACTTCGCGCGCATCACCTGAAACGCGCACCACCTCCGCGCGGGTCTGGATGTTGATGCCTTCCTCGCGTAGAATGCGCTGAATAGTCAGCCCGACCTCTGGCTCATATCCATGCCGCAGGACGCGGCTGTTGCGCTCAAGAATGGTCACCTGCGTCCCAAAGCGGGCAAACATCTGCCCCAACTCAAGCGCGATATAGCCACCACCCACGATGATCAGCGAAGACGGCAGCTCTTTCAGCTCTATCTCCTCTTGGCTCGTGAGAAGGTCGCTTGTCAGGTATGGCGTTTCCTCAAGCCCTTCGATTGACGGAAGCGTGGGGCTTGAACCAAGAGCAATCAGGATCTTGTCCCCGCGAAGCTGGGTCGTACCCTCCGGACCGTCCACTGCGACCGTATGCGCGTCAAGAAGCCGTGCGCGCCCATACACCACATCGATATCCCGGTCCTCGCCGATGATGCTTTGATACTTCTTGTCGCGGTAGCTCGAAACGACCGCATCCTTTTGAGCGATGAGCTGGCCAAAGTCGAACACTGATTGGTGGGGTGCAATACCGGGATAGCGCGGATTGCGGGCATCAAAGATGATTTTTGCTGCCTCGATCAGGTTTTTCGAGGGCAGACAGCCGCGGTTGACGCACGTGCCACCGAGCGTTCGTACCTCGGTCATCACGGCCCGCTTGCCCAGCTCTGCGGCTCGCAGAGCCGCAGCAAAGGCCGTTGAACCGCTGCCCATAATGACCAGGTCATATGTCCGAGGTGTACTCAAGGGAGCCTCCTATCCTCAACTACAGGTTGAGGTTAATGGTGCTTTGGAGCGGGGCACGTATCGCCGCTCTCTGGGCTAGGTCGGTTCAGGAGCCAGATGCCGAGAACAATCGCGGCGAGAAAGTAGCCGGCACTTAACCCGATCACAAGGCCGGTATGGGTTGAGAGCCAGGCGCCGAGGGCTGTCCCGCCAAAGAGCGCAACAAGAAGCGGCAAGGTGAGGGGTAAATGGCACGGGCACGCCAAAAAGCCCGTGATAAGTAAGAGAGAGGAGCCGATGGAACGTCGCATAGGAACATCCCCATTCCCTAGCCGGCCTGCTCGCTTGCCGTATTGAGAACCGAGCAGGTGGCAAGCTGCGCGCCATGCAGGACCACCATATCTTGCGCCAGCTTGATCAGCTCGCGCACGCGCGGGTCACAAACACGGTAGTACACGAACTTGCCGCGCCGCTCGCTTGTCACAAAGCCACACCAGCGCAAGCATTGCAGGTGGGTCGAGACGCGGCTTTGCCCGGTGCCCGCCAGCATGACCAGTTCGCTGACGTTGTGCTCGCGCTCCAGTAGTGCAAGCAGAATGCGCAACCGGGTCGGGTCGCTCACGCCCGCGAACAGGCGCGCCAGCAGGTCAGCTCCATCAATCCCTGCGCCGACTGGGGACAGCGGAATAGTCCCAGATACAACCTGTTCCATCACATCACCCTATCATATCCGTATATACAGATATCATAGCAATTTTGCGTACGGCTGTCAAATCACCATTCGGTGCTGCTTCATCCCGGATGGCGTAAAAGCAGGGCGTTATCCGGATCAAGCAGTAGGGCTGTGTACGACTGTTCAGGGATTGACAGTCCACCGATCACGGCATACAATATAATGACTGACTGGTCATTTTGCCTCCTCAAGCTTTTCTCGTGGAATGAGGGATAGGTTTATGCGATCGTTCCGTGCGCCATGGCTCGCTACCTTGCGGGCGACGATTCGCCTGCTCTATCGCAGCCATCCACGCGCGTTCCTGGTCAGCGCCGTGGCCTCGCTGGCCGAGCCGCTCTTTTTTCCCGCCTTCATCCTGCTGCTGCAACGGCTGTTGCTGCAGATCACAGCGGGTGGCACAGTGCATGTTACGCCGGCGGTGATCCAGCTCGGCGCCGGTCTGCTAGTTCTGCTCCTCGTGCAACGGCTGGGCATAATCGTCCGCGATGCGTCCTCGACCATCCTGCGGCAGGAGGCCTGGGTGGCGATTAGCAAGCAGGTCATGCAGAAACTGCCGGCCGTGCCCTACCCGCTCTTCGAGAACAATGCCTTTCAAGCCCGCTACGGGTTAGTCATCCGCGAGGCGGCCCAGCGCTCGATCACCCTGGTCGACTCGCTGCTCTCGACCGCGCCGATCTTCCTTGGGTTGCTGGGGCTTGCGATCAGCCTCTTCACGATCGCGCCGCTCATGGTGCTGGCGATGCTGCTGATCGCGATCCCGGCCGGGTTCATCGAGCGGCGTTTCAGCCATGCGATGTACGAATTACAGGAACACACCGCGCCGAACCAGTTGCGGATGGAGGCGCTCACCAATATGCAGGTGGATGCGCCCTGGCAGCGCGATGTGCGCCTCTACCACAGCAATCTCATCCCGCGTGAGCACGCTGCGCTCGCCGACGCCTACCTGGCGCAGCTTAAACAGCTGACGCGGCGCTTTCTGGGCTTGCGCACTGGCGCAGCGTTGGTGCAGGTGCTGGGCTTTGGTCTGGCGCTGGTCGCTGCGGGCGTGCTGATTGCGCGCGGGCAAATTAGTCTCGCCAGCCTGGCCGTCCTCGTGCCTGGCATGGCACTCTTGTCGGGGATGCTCGGGTCGCTGATCTACCACTATCGCGAGCTGCTGGAGTCGCTGACCTATGCGGCGACATTATTCGAATTCCTCACGACCGAGTCCTTCGATGGCCACCGCGCAGTACTGCCAACTCCCAGTGCCACCCTAACACGAGCAGGGCTGGCGGCCATTCACCTGACGGATGTTTCCTTCACCTATCCTGAAACGGGCACAACCGCGCTCAAGGACATTTCGTGTACCTTCACACCAGGCCTCACTGCGATCGTCGGCACGAATGGCGTGGGCAAGAGCACGCTGGTCAAGCTCCTGGCTGGCTTGGTCGCACCAACCACCGGCACGATCCACGCAATCGGATCCACGGGCGGTGCCGAGTCGCTGGATGGCTATGCCAAAGCGGTGCTGTTCCAGAACCCAGCGCATTTCCATTTCAGCATCCGGCACAATGTGACCATGCAGTTCGAGCGGAGCGTGGGCGATGAGGTGCGGATTGCCGTGGCGTTGTGCCAGGCTGGGTTGTGGGATCTCGTCCAGGCGCTGCCCGATGGTATCGACACGGTGGTAGGCGCTGGGTTTGGGGGTGCCACCGATCTATCAGGTGGACAATGGCAGCGACTCGCGCTGGCGCGTTTGCTCTATCACGATTCGCCCTTGATCATCCTGGATGAGCCGAGCGCTAGTCTGGACCCTGTCGGCGAACGGCAGATCTTCGAGCTGTTGCGGACGATGGCTCACGAGAAGCTAATCCTGTTCACCACGCACCGGTATGATACGATTCGCAAAGCCGACACGATCGTGGTGCTGGTCGACGGCCGGATCGCCGAAATGGGCACGCATGAAGAACTGGAGCGCAACGCTGGGGATTTCTGGTCGCTGTTCCTGGCGCAGGGCGCGCACCCGGCGGCGTGATGGCACCACAGATCATCAAGCAGCCTGGCTGCCGGTGCAGCCGTGAGGAGTGGTGACGATGCCGAAGTTGCTGGAGAGGACCCGCGTTGCACGCGAGGCGCGCATCCTGCACGCAGCTGTGACCTGTTTTGCCCGCCAGGGCTATTACGGAACCACGATGGAGGAGATCGCCGCTGAGGCTGGCATCGCCAAGGGCGCGGCCTACGTCTACTTCCCGAGTAAAGAAGCAATCTTCCTCGCCCTGTATGACACCTGGGGCTGTACCTTGCGCGAGGAGATTATGGTGGCGCTGGCGACGCTCACGCCGGCGGAGCGGAACTCAGCGCGGCGGGTGCTGCGCACGATCGTAGAAGTCACCGGGCGGCATGTGCAGGCCGAGGCGGCCACCTGTCGCGTGTTGATGGAGGGCCGGACGCTGGCGGCCTATGTGCCAGCCATCGCTGAACGTGTGGCGACTGAACAGGCGCAGGCCCAGAAACAGCTCACCGCCCTGATCCAGGACGGGGTGGCAGCGGGCGAGTGGTCGCCGGACTTCGACGCAGTGCTTCACGCGACCATGGTGCGGGCGACCATCCACGGCTTGATGGCGAGCTGGCACCTCGCGCCGGGGAGCTTTTCCTGGGACGCGGCGGCGGCGGCACTAGCAGCTGGCTGACTGAGCATCGTGAAGCGTTAGCCGTAGTATACTCATCCTCGTGTGCTGTCAATCTCACCTTGCGCATTACCGACAAGGACCATCTGCTGGATGAGTCCAGGATCGGCATGACACATCTGGCCTGTCCTACAGCCAGCCCTTCTGTTCAGCGAGTCGTGCAGCGTCCATCCGGTTGCCCACACCCAATTTTTGAATAGCCGCAGAGAGATGATTGCGGACAGTTCCCTCGGACAGTGACAACTGTGTGGCAATGACCGCGATGCCGGCACCGCCCAGCGCGGCCGCCAGCACCTCCCGTTCCCGGCCACTCAGCAGGTTGTCACCCTCGCTTAAAGCCGCCAGCGCCAGCTCCGGATCAACCACTCGCTCGCCGGCCACCACGCGCCGGAGCGCCATAGCTAGCTCGGTTGCGGGCGCCTCCTTGAGCAGAATCCAACCGCGCCACTCTCCATCGCCCGCCGGAGATAGCCGCTGCGCCCAAAGGTGATCAGGATCACCACCTGGCAGGACGGCAGGCGCTCGCGCAGCGCCTACGCCGTGCTCAAGCCGTCACCGCCGGGCTCTCAATATCCAGCAGTGCCACACAAACCTCGCCAAATGATCCTCTGGCGAGGTTTCCACGCCGCACCTCGCCATTCTCAGCACAGCCTTTCCCTCAGCGGCTGATACCACAGCCACTGCCTGAATCTGGCACAAGCAGCGGTTCGATGGAGGCCGGTCGAAGCGGCACCAGGCCGGCGTGGCACAGCGCGGCCGCGACCGCGTCCGAGACGCCCGGCCAGAGCTGCACCGCCCAGGTGGTGATCGGGGGCGCGCCCATCCGGCGGCGCACAGTCGGATGGTCAAGGACGGCGAGCTGCCTGGCGCGGCGAATGATCCGATCGCTCGATTCCGGCTCCCCATACACCAGCAGCGCCACGCGGACGTCGAACTGGGGGCGCGGCTGGCCAAGCGCCCAGTATGGCGGCCCATGACACGGGCAGCGCCCGGCGCGGATCGCGCGACAGGCGACGCACGCCTGGTAGCGCGCCGCGGCGGCGGCTTTGTCCGGCCGCGGCTCATCTGGCTGGCGGATTGCGGGCTCGTACCCCCAGTCGGTCGGGTCCGGCAGCCCGGCATCGAACGCGTCCCAGCGCGCCTCCAGCACTCGCAGCGCGTAGTGTTCGCGGCAGACGTCCTTCGCAATGTCATGCTCCCGCTCCGGTACGTCAAACACCTCGCCGCACAGCCGGCACGCGAAGTCACGCTCGCCGGCGATGTCGAGGTCCAGCACGCCGGCAGCGCGGCCGCCCGGGCCAGTCACCGCTACGTCCGCGGCAATCGTGAGCTGCCACGCCCCCATGCCTGGGGACGTTCCGTAGAGCCGATCGAGGAGCGAGGCGGCGGCCTCGGGCGCGCGCAGCGCGGCGATCAGGTTCGCGTCCGCCGGACGCCGAGGAGGGTCCACTGTCAGACCGTGGCGCGGGGGCATGGTTGTCTCCCAGGGCGCATTCGGCGGGCAGATCGCCCAGAGCAATGGGAAGAGTTCGGCAACGACGAGATGTGCGATGGAGGCGCCCTACCGTAAGTATCCTCCTGTGCGATGCCTTTTGTCAAGCAGTAGAACGCGCAGAACGCCGCCTCTCCATATGTCTCTCCGAGCAAAAATTTGAAGATCAGAAAAATCAAAAGGTCGAAAAGTCACGCTTGACAAGTGTCACCATCCGCTATATTATGTCAAGTAAAGATCGTTCAATCTTCCTGATCGCGGCAGCCGCGCATAGGAGCAACACCGATGACAACATCGCCGACCTTCTCCGACGCCGAGATCGAGTCGCGCATCGCCAGCGTTGCCGCCGGCCTGTCACAGCCGCTGGTGGCCGCAGACACCGCCTGGATCGCGGAGAACGTACGTCACTGGCTGTCGAGCTATATGTTCAACGAAAAGAGCCTGGCCGACGTCATTGCGAGCTGGGTCCGCGGGTGCGCTCCGCTCGTCGATATGGACGGCCAGCCCATCACCGTCGGAACGACGCTGCTGGTTCCCTTTTCCAAGGGTGGCGCGGGCAACGGTGCGCACATGCGGCGGATGGTGGTCGTCGCCATTGGCGAGCCAGCGCACCGCGGCTACGGCTATTACACGCGCACACTCACGGTCAAGGGCCTGGGCGATGGAAAGAAGATGAAGCATCATTACCCCAGCAATACGCTGGTCATAGCGCCGGCTCCGGCTAAAGCCTAGCGGTTCTCGCGGCCGAACGAACTTTGTATACTGCACCAGTTAGACACGAGGCCAGCAATGCAGCTCTACATCCCAAATATCGGCGAGAAGATCATACTTGCCGCCGACTGGACCTTTCGCCTATTCAACGAGCGCCGGTGCCAGCCGTTCGACGATTGCCCGGCGCCCGCACAGATCGTCGACAATCCCACCTACTTCCTCAGCCAGGTCAAGCACTGCACGCTCCCGGCCGGCACGATGCTGATGGTCGACCGCGTGTACCTTCGACAGGGCCTGGATGAATTCGCCTCGATCAGCTTCCGTATCGTGAGCACCAGCGCGCCGTGGGTCGCCAAGCAGCGCAAGCGCTTCTGGGCCAAGCTCGACGACATCAACCAGATCCAGATCGTCCCGCCGGCATCTTCGCAGGCCGAGCTGATGATCACCCTGCGGCCGGACGATGTTGTCGCTCGCGCGCGCCAATGCCGGGCGCTCACGCCTCTCGACCAGCTCACGATCGCCAGCGCAGCCGAGGGGTCAGCGCTGGCTCGTGAGGCGCGCGGCCTGGTATTGGAACTGGAGGCGCTGATCGCCGCGCTGCGTGTCCAGGTCTACCAGGCCGCCGCCGGCGCGGACCTGACGAAGATCGAGGCCCTGCTCGCCGACATCCAGCGCCTGCGCGTTGACCTGAACACGCGCGCGGGGCTCCTGGAGCACGGTGCCACACTCGCCGCGGCGTAGACGATCGGACGCTCGCCAGCGCCGCATGACCAGGCCGACCGCTATGCTGCACGCCGCACGAACAACCACCGGCGAGCCAGAGCCTGTGCAGTCGCTGAGCGACTGGGCCCGCGCCCGGCTGCGCGCGCTCAGCGGCTGCGGTCTGCCTGAGCGATTCGAGGTGTGGGATCTGCACGGGGCCCTGGCGCAGCTCGGCAGCGCCGGCCCCGAGCGGCGCGCGGCAGGCGAGCGGCCAGCGCTCGCCAGCGAGGCGGCCGGCGCTTCAAGCTCCCAAATGCGGCACGAGGCGCTCCTCGCGAACTCCTGCACGCGCGCGCCGCGCGCGCTGTGGGATGCTCAGCGGCTGCGGAATACCCTGTTTGTGTAATTCGTCGAGAAGGATTGCGGCGCCTTCCGCCCAGCCATGATCGAGCATCAACAGATGCCCGCCATGGCACGCGCGCGCCTCTGTCCCGAGTATCGTCGCGGTCCGCGCCACCGCCGTCCCGTGTGACAGCGCGTCCCCGGCGGCGCCAATCACAATTGCGCTCGCGCGCACCGCGGCGATGCGCGGGCGAAACGCCCCGCTGCTGAGCTGCGACAGCGCGACAAGCGACTCGGGCTGGAGTTGCCCGGCATAGCTGGACGCCAGCGCAGCGTCCAGTATCGGCGAGAAAAAGACGCGCCGGGCGCGCTCCACGTGCGCGTACGGCTCATACCACACGCCGCTCAGGCGGGCTGCGAGCTGCGCGCGGCCAATCGCCGCCACCGTCTGCGGGCCGAGACGCCGCAGCAAATGCAGCCGATCGACCGCGCGACGCGCCTGGGGAATAGCAACCGCCAGCAGCGCAACCGCGCTCACTGCCTCGGGGTGCCGCGCCGCGCACTCCAGGACCAGCGCGCCGCCCATCCCATGGCCGACCAGCACGGCTGGCGCCGCGAGCGTCGCGAGCACAGCCGCGACGTCGTCGACGTAGTCTTCCATTCGCGCGGTGCGCAGCAGGCTGAACCCGTCGCTGGCGCCATGGCCGCGCAGGCTCATCGAGCACACGAGATAGCCGCGCTCGGCAAAGTAGGTCCGCCAGTGTTTATAGACCCAGGCGCCGGCATACGCGCCGTGGACGAGCAGCACGGGCGTAGCGTGCGATCCGGGGAGTGGTTGTGTGATGGTGCGTTCAAGGTACATCTATCGCTCACTAGCGCGCAAGAGCCCCACGGTGGGAGCGTAACGGGACGACCCCGCCCGCTGGAATGCCGCGCGCGGATAATGCTTCGAGAATAAGTGCCGCGGCCTCGATCCAGTGCGCGTCGAGCATCAGGTCGCTGCCGCCGCGGCTGAACAACGCCTCCGTCCGAAATAGCGCCGCGGTCGCGCGAACGTCTTCCGCCGGCACGAACACATCGCCATATGCGCCTACGACCACGACCGGCGCCTCTAAACCCGATAAATCCGGGCGAAACGAGCCCTGGAGCGTCTGCTGAACGGCAACTGGCGACTCCGGTTGAATCAGCGGAAAATAAGCGTGCAGGTCGTGTGGCGCCACATCCGGCGACAAAAAAGCGCGGCGGAACAGCTCGGCCGAGGTGATCGGGTGATGCAGCGCGCCGCGGAGTTTTGATTGCATCGTGGCCCGCGCGTACGCCAGCGTGACGCTGCCGTCGGAGGCCAGCGCCTGCCGCAGCGCCGCCGCTCGCTTGCGCCCGACAGCCTGCGGGGCCGCGCTGGCCAGAAGCACCACTGCGCGAGTCAGGCGAGCAAACCGCGCCCCGCTAAGGAGCGCGAGCGGCCCGCTCATCGCATGCCCCACCAGCACCGCCGGCGCGCCGATCCGTGCCAGGGCCCACCCGATGTCCTCGACGTAATCCTCCAAGCGCACCGCGCGCAGGTCGTCGCGGTGGCGGTTGGCGCCGTGGCCGCGCAGGCTCAGCACGTACGCGGTATAGCCGTGATCGGCGAAGTACGGCAGCCAGTGCCGATAGCACCAGGCGCCGTGGTATGCACCGTGGACAAACAGGATCGGCGTGGCGTGCGCTCCTCCCGCCGGCTGTTCGATGAGAAGTTCCAGGTCCATATGCCGTCCCGCACAACCTTTCAGTCGAGATCAGATCTGCCACACGATAGCATACCCTACGCGTCCGCCTAGTAGGGTTGCGAAACCGCAGCAGCTTAGGTACAGGTCGACTGTCCGGTCGATCGCCATCCACCCCTTCCGAAAGGACTGCTGAGGCATAGCGGCTGTGACACGGAAACGAGTAAGCGCGGCGGAGCCGCCATGCCGCGCGCGGCATGGCGATGCGGTTTGTGGTTGACGCCTGGCAGCAGGTATGTTATACCTCTCGTGGTCTCCCCACACCACGCGGATCGATCAGCAGTGCGACGCCGCATCTCGAACAGCGGGAATGTGTTCATGCCACAAGCGAGCGGACATCATCAGGACAACCTCCTCGATACGGTGCTTGCCGTCCTTCAGGCGGCCCTGGCGCGCCTGCGGCCGCACGCTCCCTTTTCGTGGCCCATTCTGCTGCGCATCTTCGAAGATAAGGACGTCCGGGCGCTGCTCCCGCGCGATCCAACCCCGCAGGTGCTCGCGGCCGCAATCGATCGCCTGCTGGCAAGCGGCGAGGTCGAGGCGGTCGAGCAGGAGCCGGAGTTGTTCGTATGCTCGGCGGATGTGGGCGCGCTGGGCCAGGCCGCTGTCGAGCGCCATGGCGCCGCCGATGAGCAAGGCCGCGACCTTGGCGCGATCGCCTTCCGCGCGCTGCGCGATCTCGTGAGCAGTATGCTCTGGGATGCCGCGGCTCCGCGCGACCTCGCGACCCGTGACCTGCTGCTGCCGCACCTCGCGCAACTGGTTCTCCAGAGCGAACCGCAGGAACCCGGATGGCCGGATCTGCTTGCCAGGACGGCAAGCACGCTGATCGACCTTGCGCCCGAGTTGTTCGTCGACACGATGCTGAGCGTCGTCGCGCGTAGCACGACCTACGATACGCACCGCGAGCTGCGCGCCATCAGCGAGTGCGCGCGCCGCTTTCTCAAGCGCCGGCCGCGGCACCCCGCGGCATTCGCAGTCGCGCGGGCGTACCGCGCCGCCCAGACGCAGCTCTACACAGTCACCGCTGGCGCGTACGGCGAGCGGTCGGCGCTGCTGGCCGCACCTCTCATCGGCCTGGCGACCGCGCTCGACGCCACGAGCGGCGAGGCCGCGACCCTGATGGAGCAGGCACGCGATCTCGACGACGTGGCCGGCGATCCCAGGGTCTGGTATCACCTGGGGCTGGCCTACGCGCGCTCGCGCCGTCTCGGCGAGGCGCTGGACGCCTACGAGCGCGCGCGCGACCTGGCGGGCGCCGAGGCGCCCTACCTGGCCGCGCGCATCAAACTCGCCCTCGCGACGCTGACCGAGCCGGTCATCCCGCCGGAGCAAGCTGAGCACGCCCGCACGCTCCTGCGCGCGGTCATCGCCGAGGCGCGGCGCTTCATCGCGGAGGGCACCGACATCGCCGAGGAGGCCGGCGAGCCGGTCGACCCGGCGCGCCTGATCCTGCTCGACGGTCTCATCGCCCTGATCTGGCAGTCGCTGTTCACCAACCAGGTACGCGACATGCTGCCGCTGATCGCCGAGGCCAGGCGCGTCGCCGCGGAATTGCTCGACGAGGATCATCCGACGATCCAGGCGCTTGATGATTGGGAGCGTATGGCGCGCCAGGCGCAGCGCACGCGCGGCAAGCCCCGGCGCTAGGCCGCCCAGGCGGTGTGGTCAGCCGCTGAGCGCCTGCTCGGGCGCTGGGGCCGGCTGAGGCTGGAGCTGCTGCCAGATCGCCTGCGAGAGCGGCGTGGAGGCTTCCTGGCGCGCGGCGCGGAGTATGGCCCGCTGCTCGGCAGCGGGGCGCCGCGCGAGTTCGTGCAGGACCCGCACGCTGACATGGTGACCCGCCAGCGCATCCTGGACGTCGGGCATGAGCTGCGCGACCGGCATCACCAGGCGCGCGCGCGTCGCTCGTGAGAGCGAGGCAAGGCCGAGGTCTTTGAGAAGCTGCGCCCAGCTCGTGGGAAGCCGGCCGGACTGCACATATACCCCGACGGTCGGCACCTGCGCCAGCACGCACAGGCGCTTCGCCAGGGCAATGATCTGCCACGCAGATCTGCCGCGCGCGGCCGCGTACCGCCTGGCGGTCTCCTCGCCATCGTCGCCGAGCGCATGCTCCAGCGCAACGATCTGGACCCCGAGGAATTGTATGTATAGTGCCTGGCCGAACCACAACGGGTCGGTATCGCGCCGCGCCAAATTGGCCTGGAGCAGACGCCGGTGCGCGATGTACCAGGCGGGCTCGCGCGCGGCCTGGGCGATCGGGCGGCGCTGAGCGGCGCGGTAGTGCTGTCTCAGACGGTGCAGCAGTGCAGATGCCATAGACGAGGTTGTCTCACTCCGTCAGATCCTGAACGCGTCCAGTGAACAGTGTCTGGACGCGTCAGCCGCCATCCTAACATGCGGCCAGCCGGACTGCAATAGGATGCCGGTCATGAAAACGGCGTGCGCCGCGTGTATAACATCATAGGAGCCAGTTAGAAGGAGCACGCCGTGGCGCTCATCGACATCACCGACCCGCGGATCGACCCGGTCGCACAGATCGGCCTGGCCATCAGGGGCGCAATCGCCGTCTGCCCTACGACTGGCGCCGAGCTGCACGCGTCGCACGGCAGGCGCATGGCTGGCCGGCCGCGCCGCTACATGATGCTGTTCCCAACCGGCGAAAAGTACACCGTCCACGGTCAAGGAGGCACGTTTGTCAGGCAGCGCCTGGGCTGTGCCTTCGGCCTGACCGCGCAGAGCGATGCGGAGGCGATTGCGAAGGCCAACACCCAACTCGCGCGGTTCTTGAAAACACCACGGCGCTGGGACGCGGCACGCTGGCGCTTCGTCGCCGGCGACCCGGCATGAGCGTGCGATCCGGGCGGCTGTCCCAGATGACTTGACAAAAGTATCATAAGATGATATTATTCTCGTATAAGCGAATTCATCCGCGTCATTACAGCACACCGACGAGGACCAGCGGCATGCCAGCATCACGACGGCTCACCTACGACCAGTCAATCGCGGCGCTTCGGGAAGGCCGCACGCTCACGCACTTCAGGCGCTCCGGGCGCATCATCTTCGACGACGGCCGGCAGGCGCAACAAGGCGTCCTGGCCGGACTGAAGCTGCGCGACGCGGTGCGGGTCAGCCAGGAAACCCGCGTCAAGACAGTGTATGTCTTCGCCGGCGACGGCAAGCCCGCTGAAGCTCGCGAGCCGGGCGTGATGGCACACGCGACCATCGATCTGCCGGACGATGCGATCGGGCGCGTCGGGGAGCGCTACACGCTACGCATCGCCCTGAAGGGCAACCTTCCCGGCGATCTGCCGCAGGTCACGCTCAGCGCCAGCGTGTGGGCGAGCGATGAGCTGGCCGTAGAGGAGCCGTGGCACCAGTCGGAGACCGCGACCCCAGATACGCTTGCAGATACCGTCTTTTCGTTCTCGCTATCCGTCGTCGGTCCGGCGTCTGCCGCCAGGCCCGCCACCGTGACAGTCGATCTGCTCGGCAATAACCGCTACCTCGCGACCCTGCGCTTCTCGTTTCCCTGCCGCTGATCAGTACGAGGACAACAAGAGGGGATCATAATGGCGCCCGTCACCATCGAATACGACCACGGCACATTCGAGGCGTTGGTCATCAGCACACTCGGCGTAATGCCGAATTACACCTATATGGCCTGCATGAGCTGGCGCGACCACGGCGGCTACACGCCAGGCGCAGAACTGGCTCCGATCGGCCTGAGCCGGCCATTCGTGATTACCCACGCCGACATCGCAGCAGCGCGGGCCGCGCTGGACGATCTCTACCAGGCGGCGGCGGCATACCAGGCGCTGGTTGTCGAGAACGGAGGGAGCGATCCCTACATCGAAGACCATGCTTTCGGCGCGGACCTGGAAGACGTCGGCCTTTTAGCGGCACGCATCAAGCTGTGGAGCGCGCTTGAGTTCAAGGTTCGCGAGACGCTGCTCGCGCTGCTCGAACGCGGGGCTATCGAGCCGGGCGCCTACAGCATCAGGCCGCCGCAACACGCGTGGCGGCTCCCTGGGCTAAAGCTCCCGGTGTTATTCTCTCCTTTCCCGAATCATATCTGAGGCAAGATGCTATGGCACGTCGAGACGATCGTTACTACCCCCGCCCAAAGCCCGGCCAAGCGGTCAACTTCACGCTGATCGCCGCCGAGATGCGCCACCTCGGCAATACCGGAATCGACTGCCTGCGGGTATACTACGATGCCGATGGGCGCGAGGTCGGCTGGCGCGCCTACCGCGGCGCGAAGTCCACGGTCGGGATCTGGAGTGAAGGTCAGAACCTGGCGCAGCCGCCAAACAACTGGAGCCTGTTCGTCGTGCCCGAGCTGGGCCCCGACCACTGGGGGCAGCGCGACCACGAGCTGGCCGAGGCGGGCGCGGTGCGCTACGACGAGTACACGCGCGCATCTAGCGGCAGGTGGAAGCTGCTGCCGCCCGGCGCCACGTCGGACGAGCAGATCGCGGCCGAGCTGGCCCAGGTCACGGCGGCTGAGCGCCGCCGTGACCTGGGCGCCTATTTTACGCTGGAGGCGCTGGCTCTGCGGCTCGCCGATCGGGCGACGCAAGATGCGCTCGCGCGGCTTCGAGAGGCGATCGAGGGCATTCCAACAACCAGCGGCTGGCAGCGTTGCGGCGCAGTGGCATTCGCCAGCCTGGCCGCCGCGCCGCAGAACGACCAGGCTGGCGCGGACGCCCGGCGCGCGCTGGATCTGGCGCTCGCGGCCGAGCCGTACACGCTAATCACGATCACGCCGTACATGCCCGCCGCGCTGCTCGACGCGATCGCCGCGGCGGCGGCCGAGCCATCGCGGCCAAGCATTCAGGCCCGCCTGCGCCAGCACCTGGCGTGGCGTCGCGCCGCCTTGGCGCGGCAGATGGCGCCGGTGTGCTGAGCCAGAGTAGTCGTCCCAACAACGATCTGAGGACTTGTTATGCGACAATACAGCACGACCGACCAGCGTATTCACACGCTCATTACGTGGGCGCAGAGTTCCTCCAGCGGCTCGCGCCAGCTTGAGCTGCTCGCGACGATTATCGAGATCGCACCCGAGATGACCGACACGGACGGCGAGCGCGCGCGCCTGTTCTGCCGCATCGCGCGCATGCTGCACGAGCTTCGCGGCGTCGAGGTTCCGCAGGATCTCATCGTTCGCGCGCTCCAGGCAGCCCGCACGTCCGTCCACGCCGAGCCGCGCGCCGAGGCGAGCGCGCGCCTGGCCAGGATGATCCGCGACCGGGAGGAGTGCAACGCCGCGCAGGCTGCGCTGCTCGCCGAGATCCGCACCCTGCCCGACCCGCACACCCGCGCGCTAACGCTCCTCGCCGCGCTACGCTTCTACCCGCCATTCCAGCGCATCGCGCTATTCGACGAGGCAATCGCCGCGATGACCCCCGACCAGCGACACGCCTGGGCCACGCGCCACCCCGGCGCTAATATGGTCATCCACACGGTGGTACAATCGGCTCAATCCGACGAGCAACCCACCGTCCGCGCGCGCATTCACGCCCTGCGGCAACCAGGCGTGGCTGTGCATGTCTGATACTTGACAAAAGTATCATAAGGCGATATTATTCTCGTGCTGAACGCGGTGACCGCACCGTTGGCACGCACCAGGGAGAGACGTGATGATCGACCTTCTGCACCCAGAGCCACCCACTGCTGGGCCGCCGCTGACCCAGGCCGACCTGATCGCCTTCTGGTCGCACCCGATCGCGAAGATCGAAGGCTACAGCGGCTGGGGCCACATGTACAGTGCGACGCGCAAGTTGTTCACCGCGCTGCGGCCGAACGGCTACTGGAAGGAGACCGGCCAGGGCGCGTTCCGCATTCAAGTATCGCCTGACGCTGACCTTGCGGTCGTGCGCGCCGAGGTCGAGATGATACTGACACATGTGATACCTTTCACCTTCGAGGAGCCAGGCCGGGCCGCGCTGGGTCCCGTCAAGGCGCTCGGCGTCTTCGAGCATACGATGAGCGACCCTTATAGCTACGTGTTGCTATTCGACGCGTAGGGGAAGCTGCACCTGGTCAACCACCTGTCCGAGCGATGGACGTTTGCCGACCTGGACGAGGCGCTGGCCTACATCCAGGTACATCACTGGTATAGCGAGCACGAGGAAAACGTGGCAGAGGACGCGTTGTAATAACAGCAGCCGGCACCGCTCCGAGCGAAGCGACCGCCGCAGGGAACACAACAATGACCGACCGCCAGCTTCAGGACCCCGTAACTCTCCAGCCGCTGACCCGAGCGGATCTGATCGCCTCCTGGTCGCGCCCGATCGCCGAGATCGACCGCGACCCGTTCTGGCGCCGCATGAACACGGCGATGTACTCGCTGTTCATCGCGCTGCGGCCGGACGGCTACCGCCGCGAGACTGGCCAGGGCGCGTTCCAAATCGCGGTGCCGCCAGACGCCGATCTTGCGGCCGTGCGTGCCGAGGTCGAGTTGCTGCTCCCGCACCTGCTCCCGTTCACGTTCGAGTCGCCGCGCTGGGCCGCGTTGGGCCCCGTCAAGCTACTCAGCGTCTTCGAGCACACGCTGAGCGACCCGGTCAGCTACGCGCTGCTGATCGACGTGCAGGGAAAGCCGCACCTGGTCGACCACCTGTTTGGGCATTGGAGATTCGCGGACCTGGAGGAGGCGCTGGCCTACATCCAAGAGCATCACTGGTACGGCGATCGCGCGGAGAATGTGGCTGAGGAGGCAACGTGGTAACACAGCTAAGCACCAGCCCCACTCGCGAGGAGATCGTCGTCTGGTGGGCGCAGCCGATCAACATTACCGATCGCGACACGCCGCAGCGCCGCGCGATGGACGCGGCCATGCAGGCACAGTTTCAGGCGCTGTACCACGACGGCGTCTGGTTCCAGACCGGGCAGGGCGGCTTCCGGCTGCGGGTCTTCCGCCGCCACGACGCGCAGGCCATCGCCGGCGAGGTCACGTTCGCGCTGCCGCACATCATCCCGTTCGCGCACGCGCAGGCTAGCGATCTAGGGCTGGTCAAGATTGTTCAGCTTCTGGAGCACAATTTGAGTGCCGAGGGCGTCTACTGGCTGATGGCCGATAGTTCCTAAAATCTAGCGTTCTATCGCTTCAGATCATGGAACTACCAGCGGGCGTGAGACATCACGCAGCAGTTCGACAGGCCAACACACCTATGGATGTTCGCTCCAGTCTGTAGCTCTGTGGTTCCGGTTTAAGGGTACCGGAAACGGGAACGTGATCGGGACATGACAAACCTGTTGAACAGTCGCGAGGAGCACCTTACTCCGCAAGGAGGGCTTAGAGCCACATGAAGGTCTTTGTTCGCAATCAGGATGGAACGCCGCTGATGCCCTGTACACCCGCCAAAGCTCGCAAGCTGCTACGGGCGGGCAAGGCGCGAATGGTCGCCCGTGCCCCCTTCACCATCCAGCTAGGGTGGCAGTGTGAGGGCCATGTGCAGGCGGTGGTGGTTGGGATCGACAAAGGCAGCGGCATGACCGGCATCAGTTGTGTCGGTAATGGCGAGGTCCTGCTGGCCGCTGAGATCCGCCACCGCCGTGACGTGAAGGAAAAGCTCGACACCCGCCGCGCGCACCGGCGCAGCCGGCGCCTGCGAAAATGGTATCGGCCTCCGCGCTTTCTCAACCGCGCCTCCAGCACGCGCGGCGGCCGGCTGCCGCCATCGATCAAGACCAACGTGGAAGAAGTAATCCGCGTGGTGCGTCAGATCTCGCTGCCGATCAGCCAGATCGTGGTCGAGGATGTGCAGGTGGATATTGCCCAGCTGAACGATCCGACGCTTGCGGGCAGCCGCTACCAGGACCCGACCCGCCTGGATGAGAACCTGCGGATCGCTTGCCTGATGCGGGATAGGTATACCTGCCAGCACTGCGAGAAACGCAACTGCCGCCTGGAGGCCCACCACATCGTCTACCAGGAGCATGGCGGCAAAGACACCCTCACCAATCTTCTAACCCTCTGCGAAGCCTGCCATAGCGGGGTTCACCAGGGGCGCATTACGTTGAACGTAACGGGCGTGAGCGGGCACCTCGACCAGGTCGCCCAGCGAACCATGCAAGGGAAAGCCCATCTGTATGCAACCCTGAGATCGTCTGTCCCGCTTACGACGGTGTTTGGGTACGAGACCGCTGCCTTCCGCAAGAGCATGGGCCTAGCGAAATCCCACACGACTGACGCACTATGCGTTGCCACGTTGGTGAACGGGGAGGTCGTCGCCCCCGAATGCCCCAACACCTACCGGATCACCTTTCGGCCCCGGCAGACGAGAAGGCAGTTTTACGATCTGCCGCGGAAAGGTCAGGGGCGAGTACGGTATCAGGTGAACGAGGAGTTGGCGGGCTTTCGGAAGGGCGACATCGTGCGGGTCAAGGAGAGGTGGGTGAAGCAGATCAACAGCATTTACTCAAACGGTTATGTGGCGTTCAAACGGGTGCCCGGTGAGCCTGCCATTGCGCGCCCGCGAGATTGCCGTTTACTGGAGCGCGGGCGCACGGTAGTCTGGATGCACTAATAAAACGCAGTACGTCGCAAGAAACTGCTATGATTCAAGGGAACGATAACAATACACCGGGCCGCTACCACGTAGTGTGCAGCCGGCGGTCCGTGGCACGCCAGAGCTTTGACACGCTCGTCGAAGCTATCGGCTACATCCAAGTCAACCACTGGGCGATCGACTACACCGAAGCCAGCATCGCAGAAGAGGACTGATATGGGCGCATGGGGCCACCAGCCGCTCGAAAATGACTCTGCCTGGGACATCGTCGGCAGCATCACCGACACCATCATCCAGGCGATGGGCGCCGCGCTAGAGGCCGGCGACGCGCTCCGCGCGCGGCACGCGATCTGGCTGCTCGGCGTGCTGGACGCGCGCGTCCCCGCCGTGGTCATGCCGGAGCGTGAGATTATCACCGAATGGCGAGCGCGGCTGCTCGCGCTCGCGACGGCCCCGGCGACTAACGCTGACGCCACGACCCCGCCCGTCGCGGTACCGCTCGCGGTGACGATCGTCAGCCAGGAGCTGGCGCGCTTCGCCGAAGAGGGCCTGGCGCGCCGGAACGATCAGGAGGTGCTCGGCGCGCTCGGCGTCCTGGCGCTGTTGGTGCCGGAAGTCGAGGGTCTTGTGCTTCCATCGAGCGCGGCGCTCGACGATTGGGAGCGCCGCTTCTGGATCATCGACCTGTCCGGCTGGAGCGACCCCGACGCGCGCGCGCAGGCCGCGCGGGAGACGTTCGCGGCTATTCGCGAGCGCCGCCTACCGACGACGACGCATACCGGCCTGATGGACCGCATCGTCGAGTACCTGGACAATCTCCCGCCCAACGACCTGTTCAGCGGGCTGCTGAATGATGGGCTAGTGTAGCCGATGAATACACGCGCACTCGCCGAGCTGATCGTGCCGGCATGCCGAACCGGCGGCGATCGCCTGATCAGTTTTTTCGACCAGCAGGGCGAGCGCCAGGCGCGCAACCCCGCCGACCACCCG
This sequence comes from Kouleothrix sp. 19917, assembly GCF_057073505.1. NCBI lineage: Bacteria > Bacillati > Chloroflexota > Chloroflexia > Chloroflexales > Roseiflexaceae > Kouleothrix > Kouleothrix sp. 19917. The sequence goes on along the minus strand of NZ_CP097100.1, from coordinate 165,054 downwards.
CTGGCGTTCTTGATAGCTGAGGCGATCGGCGACGTCCCGCCCGAGATGGCCGACGCGCACCAGATCAGCTACCTGCTGGATCAGCTTGAGCGTGATGCGGCCGACCTGAACGCGGTGGTTCGCCGGCTGCGCTGCGCGCAGCGCCAGGCCGAAACTCGCGCCCGGCGGCCGCCGCTGGGGGCACCGGGCGCCGCGCCAGCCGTAAGCAGCCGGCCTCTTGACAGCGATGGAGTGGATGCGCCAACACGATCGAACGCCTCGATCGTGCGTTCCTTGTAGGAGCGAATTGATGACACAGCAGCCGGTACCAGTAAGCCGGCAGCGCGTGCAGAGCGCGCTGCGACGCGCCGGCCACTACAGTGCCGCCCGGTCAAGCGGCGGCTACCAGGTGAGCGAGGAAGGTGGGCAGATCGTCGTCCGCTACAGCACCCCTCACTCACGCTACAGCGACGAGTACGCCGCGCGGGTCCGTGAACAGCTTCTGGGCTACCAGGCGGCGCTGGAGCGGGCCGGCATTCCCTCACATATCCCCGACAGCCCCGGCCGCGTCCCCTGGCTGGTCTGCGCGCCGGCGCCCGGAGAGGGTGCTGTATGAGCCGGCTTACCCTTCGCGATCAGGTTCTGGCGGCGCTGGACGACCTCGGGGTATGTGTCAGTCGCGACGAACTGGCCGCGTACCTCCGGGCGAAACTGGGCATCGCCGAGCGGGAAGTGCGGATGCAGCACCTCATCCCGCTCGCCGAGCGCGAAATCGCCGCGTATCGGCGCGACCCCGGCGCGCGCGAGGTCTGGATCTGCCACCCGCTCACCGCCCGGCACCTCGAAACCATGTGGGGCATCTTCGCTCGCTCGGACTGGCCGCTCGAATGGCGCATCGAGACGATGCGCGGCGGTCAGATCAGGTACCTGAAGCGCGTCATCCGGCTGTGCGAGCTAGCCGCCGCCGCAACGCCAGACGTCGCGGACCCGCTGGCACTGAAACGCCTCTGCCGAAATGCCGCGCGCGGACTCGCGGGTGGCGAGACGCCGTGGGATATGTTCGAGCTGGATCGGTGGAAGACGACCGCCCAGGCCGCGCTGGCCGACATCGAACCGCTGGACGCCGCGGAGCTTCAGCAAGCAGTTGCCGCCGTGGCGCAGCTTCCCGCTGTCGAGCAGCTCTACGAATCACCTGAAAATCTGGTGCATAATTTGAACCGTCCATGATCATATGATCTCGGATGGTTCAAACCATGCACCGAACAGTGCGTTATACGACCGCTTGGTGCATGGTTTGAACCAGTATGATATACTTCGTGCGTCAGTGATACCAAACAGAAAGAAATGATTTGCTATGAGCAACGCAGCCGGGCAGCCGCCGGCCGAGCGGCCAGTTGAGCAATTGCCGGTCCCGCTGTTCGATGGCGTGGTGCTGGCCGCGCGGACGCGCGACGGCGCGATCCACCTTGCGCTCCGCGACCTCTGTGAGACCCTGAGTCTCGCGCTGCCAGCGCAGCGGCGGCGCATCCAGGCCAATGAATCGCTGCACCTCATCCAGCTCCGCGCCCAGGTCGGCCGGCAATTCCGCACGATGGACTTTCTGCTGCTCGACGACGTACCCGTCTGGATTATGGATGTCCAGTCGCGGCGCGTCGGCGAGGAAGTCCGCGAGCGATTCGGCTACATCAAGACCTACCTCGTCAGTGCCGTACAAGCGGCGTTCGCGCAACTCACCGGCCTGCCGGAAGGGCCGAGCCGGCAGATCGAGGATATACGCGATCTTGACCGGATCGACCAGGCACTTCGGACGCTGGAGGAACTAAACACACGTCAGACCACGATCGAGGCAAGCCAGGATCGCGCGCGGATCGCCTTTCGCGACCTCGCGGCAATGGTCCGCAGTCTCCAATCGCGCGTCCAAACGCTTGAGCAGCAGGCGAAGCAGCGCATGTCACCCGCGCAGCGCGGGACGATCTACCATCTGGTGCAAGCGTGGGGCACCGCACTGGCCGCGCGCACACCTGAGAAGAAACCTGGCGCGTCGATTCGATCGCGTTGGCAGCTATTCAATGACCGGTTCAATCTGGGGACGTACACCGACCTGCCTGCGGCGCGCTACGATGAGGCCATTCAGTTTATCAAGGAACAATACCGCGGCCTGACGGGCCAGGAAATCGACGCGATCGAGCAATCGGGACTGGAGTTTGACGAATGACCACGCAGGAGCTGCTATCGGCGCGTCTGGCACGACGGCTGCGCGAGGCACGTGTCCAGGCGGGCCTGACCGTGCGCGAGGCGGCGGTTCAGGCGGGTATTTCCAATCACACGCTCATCGTCAAGTATGAGAACGGTGCCGTCGCACCACCCCTCGACCGCTTGCACGATCTGGCACGCGCCTACGGAACGACGCCGGCCGCGCTGCTGGCGGAGCATGACGCGGCCATGCCGGTAATTGCGGCAATTGACCAGGCCGACTCCGCGCAGCTCGCGCACCTGGCGATGGCGCTGGAGAGCCTGCCGGCATCAGAACAGGAACCAGGAAGCGAATGAGCGAGCTGCGGGTATCCACCCAGGAATCGCTCCCAGTGATACAGGAGAGGAACCGTATTCATGCAGGGCAGAGACGACATGATGCGTTCGTGGTGCATTGAGAAAGCAACGAATGTTGTGGTGATGTTAGCCTACGCCGTCAGTGCATTCAATCGCCTCCCAGAGCGGCCAATGCAGGACGAAAGCGGGCTACCTACCGAAGATTCAGCGCTGATCGACAGCGTGTTTGATGCGATTTGGGATGCGACGAAGCTCCTGGCGTACCACGTTGGCGCATCATGGTCGCCCGACGATGCCGAAGCAATCCGCAAGGACGGAATCAACGGGTACGCGCGCGTTGCCGCGCGCTATGGCCTGACGCTACCTGCACCTACTGCGGATATGCCCGACGACGACCCGCGCCGGCTGGTGGTTAGAACTGCCTGGGTGTACTACGAGGAGGGCAGCGACTGGGGATGGATGTATTGGCCGCCTCCCCTCAAAGATTCTTATGAGCAGCCAAGCGCACGCCGGGGATTTGCGACAGAGGCGTTGGCGCGCGAATCGGCACTCCAGGCCGGTTTTCTGGTGGCGCCCATCCCACCAGGCCAGCGGCCGATACAGTTAGGGCCGCTGGTACGCTATGTCGAGGGTGAGACCTACACCAGTGAGGAGATTGCCGCGTTTAACGCCGGAACCCTCGGAACGGAAGCACTTACGGTGATACCCGACGGCGCGCAAGTGGATCTCGTCGGCACAGAGGGTACCGGTCACGTCATCCGCTATCAGAACCACGAGCTAATCGTCCCCCACGATACGATTTTATGGGAGCAGCCTCCACAGCGCACGTCGCCGCCGCTGCGACTCCTCCTGTGGCGCGAGATGAGCCCGTTAATAATCCGCGACTTGGCGACTCTGGAACAGCAGGGTACGATGTTGAAAGACTGGCGCCTTGAGACCTTTGCGCTCGACCGTCCAATCGTCAAGGATTGCAGATGGGACGGTGTGACATTTGACGCCGGACAGCAGCGCGCTGCTCTCGCAGCTTCGGTAGAAGCGATTATGGCCTACATCGGACGATTACCCCATGCCGAGCGGGTCGCTTTATGCGGGCCGGTTGGCGCGGGCAAGAGTCACCTCGCCTTCGCCGCGGCATTTGCAGCAGCACAGCGGGGCTTGGCCGCCGGGTATCTCGAAACATCACAACTGCCGTTCCAATGGCGTCCCAGCGCGTTACGTGCGTTGGACGCCTTTCGAGAGATCGATCTGCTTGTGCTGGATGATCTCTTCATCAGCGAGCGCCTTTCATCAAAGTTTACGGGGCCGATCAGCGAGTTGATCGCCTACCGCCGGGCGCAGCAGCGGCCCACAGTGTTCACCAGTACGCTGCCGCTCAAGCAACTGCCCGATTTGGTGCGCGAGGATACCACCGAGATCCGGTTACCGCTCAGCGACTATCGCACGCTGCGGTTTCAAGACCAGAGTCCTGATGTGTTGTGAATCTGCCGCCCCTGTGGGCGGATAGCAGCGTAACCAGGAGGCGTATAATAGGTCGTAATTGCATCGTGTCTCTGTTCAGCCGGCTCTCCCTACGAGGCCGGCCTTCGGCTAATTGACAAAGGTATCATAAGGTGATATTATCCTCGTAGTACACACGGCTCGGCCTGATGGGCCGATAGCATCAGAACACCGGCTATAGAGCGCAACACACCGGCTGCGAGGCCGGGAAGGACCGAGCGAATGATTGTTTTCCTGACTCGCTACGAACTCGACGATAACCACCCGGTTCAAATGGGACCGCCGTCGGAGTTCATGTAGCGTGCGCGGCTCATGATCGTGATCGAGAACGACGGCTCGCTCACCATCCTCAAAGACGCGCATGGCCCGATTGGTCGCTATAGGAGCGAGATCCTTCCGTTTCTACTGGCATCCCGCTTTCCCACCGACCTACCGGCTGGCGCGGTTGATACGCGCGATAGCACCATCGTGCGCGCCATGGTGGGCGGGGTCATCGAACCGGGTCTGCTGCCCGAAGGACTGAGAGGTCTCTACACACGCTTGCAGGACGGCGAGCAGTAGATCAGCGGCAAGGCCGGAGGATCAGCCTTGACATTCAAGGTAAGCGATTTAGAGGACGATATGGTTTACATTCTTAGGCCAGATCGGGAGGGACTGACGGTCAGCACGGCCGAGCATGCTACCGCGCCAAACCCAACACCGGTGAGCGGGGTCACCATTCCCAATGACCCGCGCGCCGCGACCACCACGCTGGTGGGGCATTTCGGTGAGGCGATCGAAGTTTGGTATACCCGGACGGGTGAGGCCGCGATTAAGATGTGGCCAGAGTTGAGCTGATGGCACAATATAACGCCGAGCGCTTCAGGCGCGCGGCAACAGTGTAAACACTGCGTTCGAGCCGACGACGATAATCATACGTGCCCGGTTCGGAGGCCCAGCGTACCGATACGCCAATCGCAACAACGATGAGCACACGCCAGCGCACACAACACACAACCCACCCTCGCGAGCTGCGCTGGCTTGTGCCCACCTACCCGCGCATCGCGCACGTGCCCTACCAGCCGAACGCCGCGCGTGACGACCTGGTCGCCTCCGAGGCGGAAGCGGCCGTTGTGTTTGGCGCCACGCGCCTGACGGTCACCGAGAAGTTCGACGGCGCCTGCCTGGCGCTGGCTCGCCAGGATGGCGTCGCTGTCGCGGCGACGAAAGATCACGTACTCCGAAAAGGGTATCTCAAAGAAACCCAAGCCAAGCGGCAGTTTGTCGATGTCTGGCGCTGGTGCGACGAGCACCGCCGCCGCTTCGAGTATCTGGAGCGGGCGCGCGGAGGCCCCGTCAGCGTGTTTGGCGAATGGCTGCGGATGCCGCATACGGTGCGCTACTCGGCGGCAACGCCTCGCTTTGTGGCCTTTGAGATCTACGACGCTGGAGCGCGCGCCTTCCACGACCCGCTGCTGGCTGAGGAGTTGCTGCGGGCGGCCGGCTTCGCCGTGGCCGACCGGCTGCCGATCGAGCGCATGACCGCGTGGGAGGAGCTTGCCACGCTGGCGCGCGGCGCTACGCCCTGGTCGGCGCTGGACGCGTGCGAGGGCGTGGTCTTAAAGATCGGCGACGGCGAAAAGCTCACGCACCGGTTCAAGATGGTCCGGCCGGATTTCGTGCGCGGGCGATTTTTCAAGGTGAAGGAATGATCAACGAGCAGGAACTCGATGTGCCGATCCGGCGATTGGTGCGGGCACTGAACGCCTTCCCGGGCATCCGCACCCGTGGAAGTTGCGGTGGGCACGACAATCCGGGCACTGGCCAGTGGCCCGCAGGCACATGGTATGTGACCTTTGAGGTGGATCGCACCGACCATGGATGGTTCTCGCTGGAGTTCCTCGCGTGGCTTATCAACAACGACTATGGTCAGGCTGGGCATCATGTGACACTCTACCCCACCTCTGCGCCACCGTACTTGAACCAACCCGGCCAATGTCTGCATTTCGCGCTGGAAGGTTACGACGGCGAAAACGCGGACGAGCTTGCCACCTGGATCGATGAACTGCATGCGAAGTATTTCATCCCACCGAAATCAGTCAAACATGCTCGGGCCTCCACCAGGCAGCGAAGTAAACGGCGGAACTGACTCATCTGCGAGGAGTTGCCACACTGGTTCAATATGGTCCGGCCGGATTTCGAGCGCGGCGCCGCATTCGCCAATCATTAAGACAGCAAGGGAGCACACCGATGGCTGCCACACCGGTAAGGATTATCTGCCGGGAGCAGGTCGACGGCGTCGACTATGCCTGGGTCGTCATTCCCGGCTGGGACGGCGAGACGGCGCGGCGCGTGAGAGCGAGCGAGCTGCCGCCTGAGCTATGGGATCGCGTCGTGTGGGGCGTGGTCAAGGTCGGCGAGTCGGTCGCCGCCGAGGCCACCATCAGCGGCGACGCCCAGCCGCCATGTATGCTCGCGCTGCAATTTCCAAAGTAGGGCGATTCTCTGGTATTGATCGCCAAAAGAAGGGATGTCGATGAATCGCAGGAATGAGCCTGGAGTTGACCGAGTTTTATACATCACGGAGCCTCGGCCAACTGTGCTGGAGTGCGTACTCGTCCTCGAAACAAAGGCGGGTGGAGAGCATCCGCGGTTTGTTTGCGGCGGTGAGCACGCCGTGTGGGATATTGTACGCCTCTCGGGTTATCTCGAAGCGCCCATTGTTATGAACACATCGGTCACACCCGCCATCCAAGAGAAGCTGCGCTGGCATCTGGGAACTGTCAGAACGGAGCTTCCGCAGGGGACGGAACTGTGACAGATCGCACACGTCCTTTTGAGATTGACGACCTGGTCCGGCTCAAGAACGCCGGCGACGACTGGGACGGCTGGATCGGCGTTATCGCGCTGCGTGAGGGAGAGGTGCGCCGCACGGAACCGCACCTCGACACACTGGGGCGCCTGCGGGTTGACCTCGACCGGCGTCCCGGCGCCTACGCCGACGCGCCGTCTGGGTGCCTGGGGCGGATGCCGCTGCCGTATGTCAACATACCGCAGCGGTTGAAACCGCGCGGCTTGTATCTGCTCTTTCGATGCTGTGACTCAGGAGCGACACAATTGGCTGGTTGACGGCAGCCACACGAGCAATGTTTACGGCAGCGTTCGTATCAGCGGCAGCGGTATGGCCGCATGAGAGACAACGAAAATGGGCTTGATCGGGTCGGTTACGTTCATCACAAAAACCACAGTTCGCACATCTGCGCGACGTGTTGCACGGATCCACGTAGACCACGCGCACGCCAGAGAGCTGCGCTTTGTAGCTGATAAACGTTCGCAGTTGCCGAAAAGCCCACGAATGGCGCACACGTCGCTGCGAGCGTCGAACCGTGACTCGCTCTCGTATCCCGTCCAAGGTTTCGAGCGCGAGTGCCTTACGCTCCGTCTGCGCCTTAGCAACCAGCGCTTTGCTGATGCAATGGTTGACATCCTTCTGAAAGCGATGTTCTCGTCTCGCGCTTTGGCGCAATCGCCAACGAGCACGACGAGTGTTTGCCAGTTGCAATCTTCGGCGATGGTCGTATCGCCGCTTGCGAACCGCCTGCACCTGTTGTCCGCTGTAGGTCTGGCCAGAGGAGTCGGCGGCAAGGTTCACAAGGCCCAAATCAACGCCCAGGTAGCCGACTGGCTCGTCAGGGGCAGGCGCGACCTTCGATTGGGTGATGCACAGATACCAGACATCCACACGACGCAGCAGCTCCGCGCCGCCGATCTTCCACGAGGTATCGTACAGGTAGCGCCGCTGGAAATCGCCCAACACAAGCTGCCCGACCACGCGGCCGCTCAATGTATTGAGACTGACCCGATCCAGGCTGAGGAGACGGTAGGTGCGTGCGTCGTAGCGGATGGAGCTGTCGGTGGCAAAGGTTGGGCAAGTCTTGGGGATAATCTGGTCGGTGTCTCGGTCGCGCCGCTCAGGGGCTGTGCGCACGGCTCGGACGGCTTCTGCCGCCTTGTCCCTGGCACAGCATGCCAGTTGCGCGCCCAGGCCGTAAGTCACGCGCGACTCGCCATAGACAAGGTAGTGCAGCTTGTTCTTGTTGGTGATACCCTGCTCCCACGCGACCCTCGCGCAGTAGCTTGCCGCCGCATTAAACGCGGTCTGGGTTTGACGCAAGGCCGCATCGGCCAACGCATCAACGGCGATCTTACAGCAAACAGTTCGTATGGAGAGCGGTGTACTCATAGAGTGAGTATACCGCAAGTCGAACATTTGTGCAAGCGCCGCTTGTTGCAAACAAACGTGGTTCCCTTGCGGCGCTCCTCGTTTCCTCCACTGGGGCTTCGCCCCGTGGTTTCCAACTCGTGAGGTTCCTATGATCACGACCGGTGGTTGGTCCGCCGCGCAGCGTCGCCAGCTCGCGACGCAACTCGATACCAGTGCCGAAGCGCTCCAGCGTGTCTGGGGATCGAATCGTTGGCAGTTCCGCCTGTGGGCCATGCAGCACGATGCCTTCCAGGCCAAACAAGAGACCTGGGAGCTGTCCGGGTGGTGGAGCGCGCTGTCCATCGAGGCGCTGATCGAGCGCATGCTGATCCGCGCCATCAGGCGGTCCACAGACCTTCCACCAGACGCGCGCTGCGTTGGCCGGGCCGATGTGGTCGCCGCACGCTGGCTCCGGTCCGATCAGGCCGCCGAATGCCCGGAGTTCTATGTCGCCGAGCGGCCGGGCTAAATCGCGCTGTGGTTCGCGCCAGGCCAGGACCTCGACGACCCGAGCGCGGTTCTCAGCCCGCGAACCATTACACGCCCGCTGCCGTAAACGGCACGGACACGTCCTTGAGCACGCCTATGACAGCACCAACAACGCCGATAACCGACCACCCGCTGCTCCAGGGACTCAACGAGCCCCAGCGCCAGGCGGTGCTCCACCGCGATGGGCCGTGTCTCACGCTGGCCGGCCCAGGGAGTGGGAAGACAGCCGTCCTGGTGCGGAGGTGTGGGTACCTCATCGACGTTCATGGCGTCGACCCAGCTCATATCCTGGCGGTGACCTTCACCAACAAAGCCGCGCGTGAGATGCGCGAGCGCCTGGCGAAGCTCATCGGCCCGAAGCGCGCCGAAAAAATCGTCGCAGGAACGTTTCACTCGCTCTGCGCGCGCTGGCTGCGCAAAACCATCCACCACCTCGGCCGCGACCCCGGCTTCACGATCTTTGACGAAGACGACCAGCGCAAGGTGATGCGCGAGATCCTTGACCGCGCCGACCTCGACTTCAAGCCGGCGCAGATCCTCGAAACGATCTCGGCCGCGAAGACCGAGCTGTGGGATGTTCGGGAGTTCGAGCAGCGCGCGATCGCCGCCCAGGCCGCGGGCGACCCGTGGCCCGCGATCGTCGTGCCGCTTTACGACGCATATCAGCGAGAGCTGCGCAAGCAAAACGCGCTCGACTTCGACGACCTGATTATGCTCATGATCGAGATCTTGCGCACCCAGCCAGGTGTTCTGGCTCAATTTCAACAGCGATTCGCGTACTCGCTGACCGACGAATATCAGGACACAAATTTTTCGCTGGCCACTCTGCTGCGCCTGATCGTCGCCAAACACCGCAATATCTTCGTTGTGGGCGACGATCAACAAAGTATCTATAAGTTCCGTGGCGCCGACGTCAGCCTGATTCGCACTTTCCAGCAAGAGTACCCTAACGCGCGTGTGATCATGCTGGAGCAAAACTACCGCAGCACCAAGACTATCGTCGGCATCGCCCAGGCGATCATCGAGCCGAGCCCGGAAAATATCTTCAATAAGCAGCTCTGGACCGCGAACCCCCAGGGGACGCGCGCACTCCTGTACGAGGCCGACGACGAGTACGATGAGGCCGACTTCGTCGTGCGGACGATCCAGACGCTCAAGCGCCAGGGCCACGCGCTCAGCGAGATGGCGATCATCTACCGCACCAACGTGCAGTCGCGCGTGTTCGAGCAGACATTCGTTCGCGCCGGCATTCCCTACCGACTGATCGGCGGCACGCCGTTCTACGAGCGCAAAGAGGTCAAAGACCTGCTGGCCTATCTGCGCGTGCTCGCGAACCCAAAGGACAACATCAGCCTCGCGCGCATCATCAACGTGCCCGGGCGCGGGCTGGGCGAGCGCAGCGTCGGGCTGCTCGTGACGGCCGCGAGAGACCAGGATTGCTCGCTGCTCGACGTCGTGCGCGCGGTCCACGCCACGGCCTTGTGGCAGCAGTCCACGGTCCGCGCGCCATCGCTCAAGCCGGCCGCGCAGCGCGGCATCGGACAGCTCGGGGCCGCGCTCGACTGGCTGGCCGCGCAGGCCGAGCGGCTGGACATCGAGAACCTGATCGCGCGCCTGATCGAACGCCTTGATTTCGCCGGCTATCTCGCGAAAGAGTACGGTCACGAGGCCGGTGCCGATCGGCTGGCCAACGTGCAGGAACTGGTCAACGTCGCGCACGGCTTCATCCACCTCCCCCAGCACGAACAGCTCGCCGCGTTCCTGGAGGAAGTCGCGCTGATGACCGACGCCGACGTGGCGCGCGACGACACGAACGCCTGCACGTGCATCACGCTGCATCGCGCCAAGGGGCTTGAGTACCCGATCGTCTTTTTGCCCGGCCTGGAGGAGAAGACGCTGCCGCACGCGCGCTCGATGCCGGACGAGGCGACGGTCGAGGAGGAGCGGCGACTGTTCTACGTCGGCGCCTCGCGCGCCATGCAGCGGCTCTACCTCATCCACGCCAGGAGGCGCACCATTTTTGGCGAAACTGAGACCCGCTCGCCATCGCGATTTCTCGCCGATGTGCCCGAGCAGCACCTGGACTGGGCCGACTGACGCCCAGCGTCCTACGCAGGAGGATGCCTTGAACGAAACAACCACCTCGTTCCATATCGGCGATCGCGTACGCATCACAGACACAAACCCGTTCTGGAACGGCTGGACCGGCACGGTCAGTCCTTCGAGCGCGGAGCAGCGCGCCGGCGACGTTGAACGAGCACGGCAGGCTGCTTGTGGCCCTCGACAGCGGCGGTACACAGCAGGTTCTCCCTCAAGGGCTCATACCGCTCACTTACGATTACGCGATCATCAGCAACGGCTGGAGCCTGGAGCAGCGCCGCCACATCGCGGAGGCCATGGCCGCGTCCGGGCTGGATACAGCCTGGGGGGCGCTCTATTTCTGGAAGTGGGCGCGTCGCCGGATCTCTTGAGCGAGCAGTCAGTCACCGCCACGTCAACGAGGCGGCTTGTAGCGGGTCTACAAGCCCAGACTGACAGGACCCAGGGCGGGCAACCGTCCTCCGCCCGGAAGGTCACGATACGTCGGGCTGCGACAGCGCCAGGCCCGACCGCTATCGCTCGTGAGAACGCCGTCCTGGGGTAAGGGACGCATCTGGCGAGCACGACAAGCCTTCCGCGCATGGTCGAGGCGCACATCACCCCAGCAATGGGAGCCGCCCCGGTAACGGGGCAAAGGAACGACAATGGTTTTTGTCCTTTCATCTGACGGAGTGCCGCTCGACCCCTGCCACAAGGCGCGGGCCAGGAAGCTGCTCAAGGCCGGCCGGGCGGCGGTCTGGAAACGTTATCCCTTCACAATTCGCCTGAAGGATCGTTTAGCAGCCGAGGCGATCTCGCACGAGCACCGCTTGAAAATCGACCCTGGCTCGAAGACGACCGGCATCGTGATCGTACAGGAGGAAACCGCTCGGCTGGTCTGGGCTGGCGAGCTGACTCATCGGGGACAGCAGATTCGTGACGCACTGCTGCGCAGGCGCCAGATCAGATGCAGCCGCCGCCAACGCAAAACGCGCTACCGGCCCGCGCGCTTTCTGAACCGCAGGCGGAGAGCCGGCTGGCTCGCGCCCTCGCTCGCCCATCGTGCGCTGACCACGACGACCTGGGTACGGCGGCTGCGAGCACTCTGCCCCATCACGACGATCAGCATGGAGCTGGTACGGTTCGATACCCAGGCGATGGAGCACCCGGAGATCAGCGGGACTGAATACCAGCGCGGCACGCTATTTGGCTGGGATGTCTGGAACTACTTGCTCGCCAAGTGGGGCCACCGCTGCGCCTACTGCGGTGCCACAGGCGTGCCTCTGGAGCAGGAACACCTGATCCCGCGCAGCAGAGGAGGGAGCGACCGCATCACCAACCTCACGATCGCCTGCCGACCCTGCAACGAGCGCAAAGGCAACCAGACCGCCGCAGAGTTCGGCTTCCCGCACTTGATGGCGCAGGCTCGCGCCCCGCTGAAGGATGCGGCGGCAGTCAACAGCGTGCGCTGGGCTATCTATCAGCACCTACTAGCGACGGGCCTGCCCGTCGAGGTGGGCACCGGCGGCAGGACGAAATGGAATCGCGCTCGGCTCGGCTACACCAAGGCCCATTGGCGCGACGCGGCAGTAGTGGGGGCGAGTACGCCGGATGATCTGCGCGTGGCGGTGGCCAGTGTGCTGCTGATCGCGGCGGCAGGCCACGGTCGCCGTCAGATGTGTGGGACAAATGCGAGCGGCTTCCCGATCCGTCACAGGCGGCGCCAGAAGCAGTAGTTAACATTCAGAATAGACGGGTTTTGGCTTCCTGACGCTCTAAAACATGATTCGCAACTTGACGGCGTTATTTCGCTTCCTGATGCAGTGAGAGGCGATTTTGCCCCGTTATTCTGAATAAGGTCTAGTGGTTTGGCTTTCGGAGTGGCGACCTGGTGCGTGCGGTCATCCCGAGCGGGAAATACGCTGGCAGGCATGTGGGGCGGATTGCGGTACGCAGCCGGCCGAGCTTCAAGCTGAATGGCTTTGATGTGCATCCGAAGTACCTGACTCTTGTGCAGCGGGCCGATGGATATACCTATGCAACACGAAAGGAGAGCGCGAGCCCGCCCCCTCCGCTGCGCTTGTCCCCCACCAGCTAAAGCAAGTGGCCCCCGCCGCGCTTTTTTGGTGGTCGGCGCAGCTTACAGCGGCGCTCAGCTTCCACGCGACGTGGCTCGACGACGAAGGCGACCTCGAAGCCATCGCCGTCCAGAGCTTCCTGGAGGCTATCCCGGCGCAAAACTGGCCGCATGTACATACGACGCTGCTGCTGCTGGTCGGTTATGGATGGGCGACGGGGATGACGCAGCCCGCATGAGGGCATGCAGCCCATCCGCATCGCACGAACGGTTTTTACTGGATTGCTTCGATATTGATCCACGGAACCTGGTGACAATCCTCGCCTCACCAGGTACGATCAGGATAGTTCCTAAAAGTCTTGAGTTTTATCCCATGAAACTCATGGAACTACCAGCGGCCCCGCACGGGGAGCAGTTCGATGGGCCAACACACCTACGGATGTTGTTCCAGTCTGTAGCTCTGTGGCTTCGGTTTAAGGGTAGCCGAAAGGCGAAGGTGACCGAAGCATGACAAGCCCACTGAACAGTCGCGAGGAGCATCTTACTCCGCAAGGAGGGCTTACAGCCACATGAAGGTCTTTGTTCGCAATCACGATGGGGCGCCGCTGATGCCCTGTACCCTGCCAAAGCCACTGTCATCTGAGCAGGTTCACACAGGGCGTCAGGACGCCTGTCACGGTGAGTAGCGACCGGACCGGCCGATCGTGCGGCTGAAAGGCCGGCGGAGGGCGCTGCCGATCACCATCACGACCGAGCCGAACGGCAGGCGCGTGTTCGCGCCTGCCGACGTGAGCGCCGCTATGCTGGCGCTGGAGCTACAAAAAATCGAAGATCTGCTCTAAGGCTCGGAAGCCCGGTTGGAGGTGTAGATTGAGTTGTGACACTTCTGCGCGCGCCTACTGCACGCACATTGGCCATCAGATTGCCCCCATACTCGGCATGGCACCACCGGAGGCCCGCGCGGTGCTCCTGGAACTCCACGAGCTGGCCACGACACGGGTTGAGGCCGCCACGCCGGCGCAACGCTCGGGGCGCACCACCGCGCAGGACCGGCTTGCCGCGGCGCGCGCTCGCGCCGAGGACGCCGCCGCCGCGGAGGCGACCACCGCTCTATTCGCCGAGATGCGCTCGATGCAACCGCCCATACCCGTTCCTTCGCACGGGGAAATAGACCCCGCGACTGGACTGGCGCTGCCGAAGCCTGACGCGCAGCACGGCTGGCGCGCCGTGTATGAAACCGTCCAGGCGGCGCGCGCCGGGCGGGAGTTGCCGGATCTGGCGCGAGAGATCATTGGCGCTTTCCGCGCTCGCAGCACGTCCACCCCGGACGCCGTCGCACGCGCCGCCCTGGCGCGCATGCCGAGCCTCTGGACCACCGCCAACACCACGGCCAGCGTCGGCAGTGCGGACGCGGTCGCCGAGACCCAGGACCTCGCCGCGACGGCGGCACAGCTCGACCGCAGTGGTGTCGCGGCGGAACTGCGCGAGGCAGCGGTGGCGTTTCGCGAGGCCATGCAGGGCGGTGGTGTGGCGTTCCGTATGGCCCGGCGCAACCTCGCAATCGCGGTCGTCACGGCGGCCGGCGTTGACCGATGTCTAGCATGTGGTCGTTATGTCGAGTTGGATGGAGCGCATACCTGTCCTGCTGAGCCTGTGGCCGCGGCCATCCCCGTGATGGAAAAAGGCACGCCGGATCGCCTGACCCAGGAGGCGTTGGCGCCGCATCTGCACGCGCTGTCGCAAGCGCCGTTTTTCCCCGAGCCGCTGCGCGAGGCGGTCAGAAACAGTTCCTGGCAGCGCGGGTGGGGCAAGCTGGCCAGGCAACTACGGGCGCACTACGAGCAGATCGGGCAGCCGCTGCCATCTCGCGCGCCCAGTAAGGCGCCGGCGCTCTCGCCGAGCGAGCGCGGGCGGGCGCTGCGCGCGATGGTCGCGCCGCCACCCCCCTCCGGCAACACCTTTCAGTGCGCGGCTGACCTGCTGACCCGCTACCCCGCTATTCGCGCGATTGCCGGAGGCGAGCGGACCGCCTCAGGGCTCGACCAAGCTATCCTGGCCTACGCGGCGGCGCAGCTCCGGGCGGCCCAGCCCTCGCTCGGGCTACGCTCGCTGCGCGGTGTCGAGCTGGCGACGTACATCGACCGCGCTTCCTCCAGGCATGAGTGGCATCTTGCTAATATGGAGCGGCGGCTGGCGCAGGCGATCGTCGATCTTGCGGCGCCGCCACCGCCACCGGATCGGCACATCTCACTTCCTCCCGAGCTGGATGACGCGACGGTGCTAGCGCTTGTACAGCAGGCGATCGACGACCCGTCACACGTCTTTGAAAAACGGCCGACGGCGCCGTCCCTGGAGGAGGCCCGCGCCGAGCTGGAGCGCTACCTGGACCGGATGGCCCGCGGCGATGGTGGCGCGCAGCGCGTCGCCGAGCACGTCGCATACGCACTGCGTGGCGGCGAGGTCGATGGCGGCCACTACCGCAGCGGCATCATTGGCACAATCGCCGAGTCGCGCCGCGAGAGCTATGAGCGGCTTGCCGGCCAGCCGCCGCACAAGTTAGTCGGCCCGATCCTCGCGCTCGACCGGCTCGATATGGCGATCAGCCGCGGTGACCTGCCTGAGACCAATCCGGTCGTCGCGAAAGTGCTGCACTGGGTCGGCGCTTGGGCTCAGACGCGCCAGAAGCAGCACTACACGCTCGCGCGCTACCCGATCGGCCCCGATGGCACTGCCTCCGGCCCGCCCCTCGCGTTTGCGGGCAAGCCGCAGCCGTGGTTGCAGAGCTGGTGGACCGCGATGCGTCTCCAGGAAGTGTACCGGCCGCCGAATGGCAGGCGCCACGTTGCGGCGACTGAGCGCTATGGCTTCGAGATGAACCCGGTTCCCGTGCCAGAACTTGAGGGGAGCGAGCGATGAGCTGCGAATCGGCCCAGCGTGCCGCGGCCACGCGCTTCGGCGCCGAGATCGCCGGCGTGATCCGGTTCAGCCCGGACGAAGCTCGCGACATATTGATGGAAGTGCTCGACCTGGCGCAGGCGAGAGCAGCACAACGCGTCATCCCTAGCGAGAGCGACCAGACCGCCGCCGGCAAGCTCCTACGCCTCCAGGCCCAGGCCGACGACGCGGCCGCGCGGGACGCCACCATCGCCTGCTTCCAGTCGATGGACGAAATGCGAATCTTCCGCCACCGGGAGGGCGCCGTCAGCAAGGATCTCTTTCGCGACCTGGTGGATCCCGACCGCTACCTGGAAACCTTCGTTGTGGTCTCGTGAGCCGAGCACATGCGCCAGCATGCCCGCGTCACGATGGAGGATCAGGCGATCGAAGCTCGGGCCTTCGCGTTCTTGTAGGAGGGTGTCGCACGGTCGCTACGCACCTAATCACCGCCCGGATATATGATCGCCGGACACGATCGGAGTCTCGGTACACTGAGCTGTCATAACGACGAGGGTAAAGAAGAGGGCAGGCGAAAGGAGCGAGACCGATTGAATAGAGAAAGCTCGGTAGAACTGACTTGGATGTGTCACGTATCTGCCCGATCGGCGATGATCAAACGTGTCCCTCCTGATTGATCATAGCGCACAGTATCGGACGTGAGTAAGAAATAGCTCATCACAAAGCGCAGAAGCCCTTGGTGTCCATATTGGGATCCAAGAGCTTCTACCTTTTTGCGCCTTCCGAGAGCGTCACGATTTGTAATGTGCGTTACGGAGGTTTAAGCTAAAGCGTTGCGTATCGATAGGTAGGCCATTGCGCTTGAATGCGGTGGTTTCCGAGACGCTGTCGGCCACACAAGGGCAGGCGCTCGACCCCTGACCCAGCAGCCGGCCGACGCACAGGGCCAGCGGCTGCCGGCATTGGTGGTGCTGCTCTCCGATGGTCAATCCTCCGCCGGTATGGCACCCAGTGAAGCCGTGGCGCAAGCCGTAGGCGTGCAGGTTCGGATCCACGGTCGGTATTGGGCAGCACGCCGAGTTGGACGAGGCGAGCTTGCAGGCGATCGCGCGGCAGACCGGCGGAAGGTACTTCTACGCGGCGGTGGCTGGCCACCTCGAACAGATCTACGGTGATCTGAGTAACCAGGTGAGCTGGATAGAGGAGCGCACGAAGATCACGACGCTCATAGGCGCGCTGGCAACGGTGCTCTTGCTTGCGGGTGGGGTGCTCAGCCTGCGCTGGTTCCAGCATTTCCCGTAGCGGCTGCTACACCATTCCTTGACCCACCACCACACGTTCACTGGCGCTTTCCCGCAGCCGTGCGGCATCGCGCATGGGTGGGGCGCCGAACAGCCGCCTGTACTCGCGGTTAAAATACGCCGCATCGTCGTATCCCACGCGATAGCCGGCGCTCGCTGCATCGAGGTGCTCCCCAAGCATGAGCCTCCTCGCCTCCTGCAGCCGCAGCTGCTTTTGGAACTGCAACGGGCTCAGCGCGGTAACGGCCTTGAAGTGGGCGTGGAAGCCCGAGACGCTCATCCCCACCTCGCGCGCGAGATCCTCGATCCGCAAGGGTTGGTCAAAGTGTTTTCGGATCCGCTCGATCGCCTGAGCAATACGGTGGGCGTAGCCACCTACCGTCGCGATCTGCTGGAGCCTGTCACGCTGCTCTCCCTTCAGGAGCCGGTAGACGATCTCGCGCTGCAGCAGCGGCGCCAGGAAGCCCGCGTCGTGCGGGGAGTCCTGTAGCCTGATGAGCCGCACCACCACGTCCAGCAAATCCGTATCAAGTGGGCTCACGTCAAGAGCACGTACGGAGGGGTGGCTCTGCGGCGACGGGTGCCCAGCCTCGACCATCACCGAGCCAACCAGGGTGGGGGTAAGCTCAATGCGGAGGCTCAGATAGGGGCACTCCGGCGAGGCCTCGACAACCTGTCCTACCACAGGCAGCTCAGCAGTGACGAGCAGGTAGTGTGCCGGGTCGTAGCGGTACTGGTCATCCCCCAGCAGCACAACCTTGCTGCCCTGGGCGATCACGCAGAAGGCCGGGACGAGCACGGCGTGGAGCGGCTGCGTCGGCGAGCAGGCGCGGTGGAAATGCAGCCCTGGCAGCGGCTCAACCGTCCCATCGGCCGGGAGGGTGCTCGCGATCCGCGCGACCAGCTCTTCACGGTTGGTGTGCGCATGCTGTCGCTCCCACGCTGCACGCTGTCCCTTGATCACATCCATAGTGCCTCGGCCTCTCTTTCTCCAGCCCCGGTGTTGAGTATTTAGAGGATTGTCCAATAATTCTCGATAATCATCATACCACATCATGGTCGAAAGCGCCTATACTGGATACGAAAGCGCGGAGGCGCTGCTGGCGCCGTCCAACGCCTGGGAGAATTGTGCAAGCAGCAGCGGTACGCGCTCCGCATATGCACAAGGAGAACAGTCCATGTCAACGGTGCCTACAGTTACTTTAAATAATGGTGTGGTCATGCCGCTTCTCGGGTTCGGCGTGTTTCAGATGAACGATGCCGAAGAGTGCGAGCGAAGCGTCTACGAGGCAATACGCGCAGGCTACCGTCTGATTGACACCGCGGCGGTGTATGGCAATGAGGCCGCGGTCGGCAAGGCCATCAAGCGAGCCGGTGTGGCACGCGAAGAGCTCTTCGTCACGACCAAGCTGTGGATTCAGGATGCCGGGTACGAACACACCAGGCAGGCGTTTGAACAGTCGTTGCAGAAGTTACAACTGGAGTATCTCGATCTGTACCTGATTCATCAGCCCTACGGGGATGTGTATGGCGAGTGGCGCGCGATGGAGGAGCTGTATCGGGAAGGCCGGGTGCGCGCCATCGGGGTCAGCAACTTCCACTCCGACCGGTTGATGGATCTGATTGTACACAACCAGGTGATTCCTGCGGTGAACCAGATCGAGACACATCCCTTCTATCAGCAGACCGAGACCCAGAAATTCCTACAGGACAACAGCGTGCAGATTGAGTCCTGGGGGCCGCTTGCCGAAGGCAGAAACAACATCTTCGAGAACGAGCTGCTGGGTTCCATCGCAACCAAGCATCAGAAGACCGTGGCGCAGGTCATTCTGCGCTGGCTGACCCAGCGCGGGGTCGTGGCGATTCCCAAATCCGTCCGCAAGGAGCGCATTGAGGAGAACTTCAGCATCTTCGATTTCGCCCTGAGCCCGGACGATATGGCGGCGATTGCAACGCTGGATACAAAAACCAGTCTCTTCGACCACCGCGATCCGAACATCGTGAAGCGGTTGGGCGAGGTAAAACTCACGACCTAAACGTACGAGCGGCCCGTTGGCATCTGCGACCGACGACGCCGGTCGTCGTGGAAAAGATGACGCGCGAATCAGCGCAGGGCAACTCACTGGAATTGAAGGGAGAAAGCGGTATGCAACAGCGCACACTCGGTACCAACCTCGCGGTCTCAACCCTCGGACTTGGCTGCATGGGACTCAGCCATGGCATGGGTCCCGCCACGGAGAAGCAGGAGGCGATCGCTTTGATCCGATCGGCCGTCGAACGCGGCGTGACATTTTTCGACACTGCGCAGGTCTACGGCCCGTTCACGAACGAGGAGCTGGTGGGCGAAGCCGTAGCCCCCGTTCGTGACCAGGTGGTGATCGCCACCAAGTTCGGCTTCGATTTCAGTGGCAAGGGTGGTCTGAACAGCCGACCTGAATATATCAAGCAAACGGTCGAGGATTCGCTCAAGCGGCTCAGAATTGAAACGATTGACCTGCTGTATCAACACCGGGTCGACCCGGACGTGCCGATCGAGGAGGTGGCTGGGACAGTCAAGGAGCTGATACAGGAGGGCAAGGTCAGGCACTTCGGCCTTTCGGAGGCGGGCGTACAAAACATTCGGCGTGCCCACGCAGTTCAGCCGGTCACAGCGCTCCAGAGCGAATACTCGCTGTGGTGGCGCGAGCCGGAAGCCGAGATTCTGCCCACCCTGGAGGAGCTTGGGATCGGCTTCGTGCCCTTCAGCCCGCTCGGCAAGGGTTTCCTGACCGGCGCGATCAGCGCGAACACGACGTTCGACACGAGCGACTTCCGCAACACCGTCCCGCGCTTCTCGGAAGAAAACCGCAAGGCGAACCAGGCCCTGGTCGATCTGGTCGGCAGGATCGCCGTGAAGAAGCAGGCGACGCCGGCGCAGATCGCGCTGGCCTGGGTGCTGGCCCAGCGACCGTGGATCGTGCCGATCCCCGGTACCACCAAGCTCCACCGCCTTGAGGAGAACCTCCATGCAGTCGACATTGAGCTGACACCCGACGATCTGCGGGAGATCGAAAGCAGCGTAGCGCAGATCACGATCCGCGGAGAGCGCTACTCCGAAAGCTCACAGCGGATGATCGATCGCTGAGCAGGTCGAAACGTGGCGTGACCGGATCAGATTACACGGCGAACAAGAACAGGAGACACGAGATGTCTGAAGCAAAAGAACCAACGGTCGCACAGAAGCTGGTCGGCGATTTCGCGCCCAAGCTGGCGCAACTCACGGACGAGGTTCTGTTCGGCGATGTCTGGGAGCGTGCCGAGCTCGCGCCGCGCGACCGCAGCCTGGTCACGGTCGCCGCGCTGATCGCGGGTGGCAACACCGAGCAGCTTGCAGGACACCTGAGCCGGGCAAAGCAGAACGGCCTATCGGAAACTGAGCTCGCTGAGGTGATCATCCACCTGGCCTTCTACGCTGGCTGGCCGCGCGCGATGTCCGCTGTCAAGATCGCGCGGGAGGTCTTCAAGAAGTAGCTCCAATCACGTGGCTCCAGGCAAAAGGCGAAGCACGATGAGTCTCGAAAAACGAACACTCGGCCGGCAAGGGCTTGAGGTCTCGGCGCTCGGTCTCGGCTGCATGGGCATGAGCCAGTCGTATGGCCCCGCCGACGAGACTGAGTCGATCGCCACCATCCACCGCGCCATCGAACTGGGCTGCACCTTCCTCGACACAGCGGAGGTGTACGGCCCCTACACCAACGAGGAGCTGCTGGGCCGGGCGCTCAAAGGGCGACGCGATGCGGTGATTCTCGCCACCAAGTTCGGCATGCGCATCGAGCAAGGGAAGCGCATGGGTCTCGACAGCCGGCCCGAGCACATCCGCCAGGTGGTTGAGGAGTCGCTGCGGCGCCTCCAAACTGACCGTATCGACCTGCTGTATCAGCACCGCGTCGACCCCGCGGTGCCGATCGAGGAAGTGGCGGGCACGGTGGGCGAGCTCATCAAGGCAGGCAAGGTGCGCTTCTTCGGCCTGTCCGAGGCGGGCGTCGCCAATATCCGGCGCGCACACGCCGTCTACCCAGTCTCGGCGCTCCAAAGTGAGTACTCGCTGTGGGAGCGGAACCTGGAAGCGGACATCATCCCAGTGCTGCGCGAACTCGGCATCGGCCTGGTGCCGTTCTCGCCGCTTGGTCGCGGCTTCCTGACCGGCGCGGTCAAGCGGGCGGAGGAATACCCCGAGGGTGACTTCCGGCGCGGCGACCCGCGCTACCAGGGTGAGAACTTCGATGCCAACGTGCGGGCAGCGGAGGCGGTGCGCGAGGTGGCGCAGTCGATCGGCATTACGCCGGCACAGGTTGCGATCGCCTGGCTGCTGCATAAGGGATCGGACATTGTGCCGATTCCAGGCACCAAGCGCGTCAAGTATCTGGAGGAGAACGTCGCCGCTGCACAGGTGACGCTCGACGCGGCGCAGATGCAGACGCTCGACGCGGCGCTCGCGCCGGAGAACATCTCTGGGCAGCGCTACAATTCCACGACGATGTCCATGATCGACCGCTAAGCACAATCTTGACAGGTCATCAGGATGGCTCCAGCAGCACCGTTGACACCTGACAATCTGTTTTGATATACCTGCCAGTGCATGGGTATCATTTTTGAAGGCATGCTGGCACGCAGGAGTTATGAGTATGAGCACGAGCAACACTACTATCGCAGGAAAAGTCGTCGTCATCACAGGCGCAAGCAGCGGAAACGGTGCAGCCACCGCGCGTCAACTGGCGCGGCTAGGGGCCAAACTGGTTCTCGGGGCACGGCGGCTCGACCGGCTTCAGGCGCTCGCGACCGAGCTGTCGCTGGGGGCTGACGCCGCCGTGCAGACCGATGTGACGCACTACGACCAGGTCAAGCATCTCGTGGATCACGCGGTGCAAACCCATGGGCGCATTGACGTGATCCTCAACAACGCTGGTCTGATGCCGCACTCGCCGCTTGAACGGGGCAAGATTGAGGATTGGGATCGCATGATCGATGTGAACTTGCGGGGCGTGCTCTATGGCATCGCCGCCGCGCTGCCGCATATGCAAGCGCAGAAGAGTGGTCACATCATCAATGTATCTTCAGTTGCCGGCCACAAGGTGCGGCCGGGCAGCGCCGTCTACGCCGCAACCAAGACCGCGGTTCGCGTGATCTCCGAGGGGCTGCGGCAGGAGGTCAAGCCATATAACATCCGGACAACCGTGATCTCGCCGGGTGCGGTCGCGACCGAGCTTGCAGATAGCGTCACCGAACCCGACATCGCGGCGAATGTCCGCCAGGCCATGGCAATCGCCGTCCCGGCTGACTCCTTCGCCACGATGGTGGTCTTCGCCATGAGCCAGCCAGAAGAGGTGGACATCAACGAGATCCTGTTCCGGCCGACCCGGCAGGAATTGTGATGAGCGACGAGTGGACCAGCCTACAGAGGCAGCCACCGGGGGTGACTGTTGGTAACGCTCACCATCAGCCGCGCCAGACGTGCCTTACGAACGTGATCAGCGCTCGCAGCGCCAACCATCGCTGCGTGCTCATTATATAGTACCTCGACAAACGAAAAAGGAGTTTCCCATGCCTCTACAACCCGATGGTCTGACCTTCGTCATCTCGCCGGAGGTCGACCGCACCCGTGTCACCTACAAGAACCGCTACGGGATCACCATCGCCGCCGACCTCTACACGGCGAAGGACCTCGACAAGAGCGGCCAGCATCCCGCGCTCATCATCGGCCCCAGCCATGGTGGCGTGAAGGAGCAAATGCCGGGCGTGTGGGCCAACCAACTGGCCCAGCGCGGCTATGTCGCTCTCGCATTCGACCCCTCCTACAAGGGAGACTCCGGCGGCGAGCCCCGCTTCGTGTCCTCGCCGGAAATCTTCATGGAAGACTTTAGCGCCGGCGTCGACTTCCTCGGAACCCTCGACTACGTCTCCCGCGACCGGATCGGGCTGGTCGGCATCTGCGGCTCGGGAGGCTTCGGCCTCGGCGCGGCACGCATGGACACCCGCATCAAGGCGGTCGTCACTGCCTCCATGTACGACATAGGCGAGAACTACCGCAACGGGTGGCAGCACTCCTGGAGCGACGCCGATCGACGCGCAGAGATGGACCGCCTCGCCGAGCAGCGCTGGGCTGACCTGGACGCCGGCACCGTAACCTACGACCCGATCTTCCCTGAGGAAGTGCCTCCCGCGCAGGTTCAGCTCGACCCGGTGACGAGCGAGTTCTTCGACTACTACGTCAAAAGCAACGACCGTGGCTACCACCCCCACTCCCAGGGCGGACACATCGCAGTGAGCCACCTCGGGTACATGGGATACGGCGGCCTGCGCTACCTCGAAGACATCAGCCCCCGGCCCGTCCTGATGATCGTCGGCGACCAGGCCTTCTCGCGCTGGTTCACCGAAGATGCAATGAAGGCGATGGGTGAGCCCAAGGAGCTCGTCGTCGTGCCGGGCGCACGACACATCGACCTCTACGACCGCCTCGACCTGATCCCCTTCGATAAGGTTGACGACTTCTTCACGAAGAACCTGCCGTGAGTCGCTCGGCCCCGTGGGCGTCTATCTTCGGCGCCCACCCTGGGAGGGGAACCGGCATCAAGGGCGTCCTCTACGGCACCGGCAACGCCGTGTGCGCCGCGACCAAGACCGCCGTGCGGGTTCTCTTCGAGGGGCTGCAGCAGGAGGTGAAGCCCTACAACCTCCGCACGACGGTCATCTCGCCGGGCGCGGTCGCGACGGAGCTGCCCGGCAGCGCCACCGAGGCGGACGTCGCGGCCGGCATCCAGCAGTTCTACGAGCAGGTTGCCATCCCGGCGGACTCGTTCGCGCGCTGCGTTGTGTTCGCCATGAGCCAGCCCGAGAACGTGGACGTCAACGAGATCCTGTTCCGACCGACCCGGCCTCCGTCGACACAGTCGCGACGTCGTCAGGGTAGTCGCGCCTGAACCCGAGCAGCGTCCATTTCACGCCGGGCGCCCGGACGGCGTTGCACAGCCACGCAAACATGGCGTTGAAGCGAGCGGGCACTCGCCACAGTGCCGCGCCTTCGGCCACAACCGAAGCCCAAGAGCATGTCAATGAACAAAAATCGAGTTGAAGCCTTCAGTGATGGCGTCTTTGCGATTGTGATTACCTTGCTCATTCTCGATATTCGAATTCCTGAGGTCGACTATAACCAACTGCTCGCAGCGCTCGTCGCTATGCTCCCCCGCATGTTCGCCTATGTCATCAGCTTCGGTGTCATCGGAGTCTACTGGCTTTCGCACCATCAGTCACTGCAGTTGATCGGAAAACTGAACGGCTTTCTGATTTGGCTCAACCTGATCTACCTGCTGGCGGTGAGCTTCATGCCATTTCCAACTGCGCTGTTGGGTCGCTACCCCCTGCAGCCAATCCCGATCATGATTTATGGGGTGAATCTGATCGCGGCGAATACGCTTGGAGTGATGCTCACGCTGTATCTACGCGCACACCCTGAATTGGGGAGTGGCCTTGCCCATTGGGCGAGCCACAAGGGCTTGTATGTCTCTGGCTTTGTCAATCTGAGCTACGTACTAGCCATACTGCTTGGGTTTGTCGCGCCGGCAGTGAGCTATGCTCTTTTTGTGGTTGTGCTGATGGTGGTGATTGTCTACCACAGTTTCGCTCCGGTTGCTCGGCCCACCGAAGGAACGCAGCGCCAAGAAGCCATAGAGGATTCACCATGATAGACACCGCCAACCCACGCCTTGATGCTTCCATGGATGCCCGCATGACCTGGTGGGAAATCTTACCGATGACAATTACCGCAGAAAAAAGTCTCTCGCTGAAGGCAACTGGGTTCTGCGCCGCCATTTCAGCTCTCTCATCGATCATAGCGCACATTACCACGCGTGAGAAAGCTTTGAGGTGATTACAAAGGGCAGGCTCTTGGCTGCTCCCCTATGGGGCCAAGAGCTTCTGCCCTTTATGCGCCACTTTGCCATCACTATTGATATTGTGCGCTTGTATTCTACCCTAGTAGCGAGCCGATGCCATTGGCTCGTATGCACAGCCGCATAGACACTGGACAGTATCGGCACATCATTGGATTGAGGCACAATTCCGCTATATCTTATCCTGAGTGTCCATGAAAGCGTCCCCTTCTCCCCTTGTGGGAGAAGGGATTGGGCGATGAGAGATCAAAATGGCGACGTTGGCGCAGCCCCATCGCGAAGGGCCTTCGCGACGGAAATACCTATCACGCGGTGCAACTCGTGTGTGGGCGCGGGCATCCTGCAGAACGTATCCACCGCGATTGGATTCGTCCCTTTGCCCGGCTGCGCCATTGGTTCGGCGAGCCGGGGCCAGTGTTCAACAGATCATAACGTTCAGGAAGCACCGCAAAACCCAGCTGGAAATCGACATGATCGCAGATGCCGCCGGCGAGGGTGAGGTGGTACAGGCTGCATCGTAGGCTTGCGGTAATGACACTGTCGACAATGAAGTTTTGCCGATACTCGTGGCCCCACGAGCTAGAAAAGCGATCGTTCTGTGGCGCCAAAAAGCACGAACCGTTGCCATACCTTCTTTATTATTCGCGCTGAACTGTGCGAAAATACTTGCCGATGTAGCGCTTGCGGGTCTTACCGTTCACAAACCAGTAGGCATACCAGTAGGGGCCGTGGCAGGCTCCACCTGCGCAACGGCACTGCGGCTTCCCGCAGCGTACATGCTCTAGGCGGTAGGTCACACCTCGCACCATGCGCTCCGCAACCACGCCTGGCGCAGACATCATCGTGGTCGGCGAATCTCTTGCAGCGAGCAGATCGCGCAGTGCCGCTGCTATCGCCTGCAGCTCGTCCGGATCCAGCTCCGACAGGGCCTCAATGATCTGGGTCTGATCCACAACGCGCTCCCTGGCGTCTTAGGTAATGTTTCGTATACATCGTGCGATGTATTACCTAAGACGTCACTATTGCCAAGGGACGCATCCCTCGGCCGCGCCATCTGAGCCGTAAATCGTCCACGCACCATAGCGTGTCGCACGTAGCGCCTGGCGCGGTTCTGGTCACTACAATCTTAGGTAATATCGCCTCATACCTTCGGGCAAACATTACCTAAGACCCCCTGGATCCGCAGCTACCGATGCGTCGCCGCTCGTATCTCCGGCCAACGCATCACCGACGCGTGTCGCACTCTTGATCAGCGCGTCGACGTAGGGCGCGTAGCGCGTCGCCAGCAGCTTCCCCTGAAACGCCGATGCCGCCCGCACCTGCCCGCCGTCGAGGTCCGACCCGCCCAGCGCACCGCGCAGCATTGGTGGAAGCTGCTCCCACTGCTCCGCCGCGATCCAGGCCGGGCGCCGCTCCGGCGGGGGCGGGGGCGCTGGCGGGGGCGCGATCAACGCGAGCTGCGGCGGCGCGTCCCAGCCAAGCTCGCGCAGCGCCGTGGCGATCTGCGGCAGCACCGCCTGAAGCGCCGTCGCGTCCTCGACGTTGTGGCACGCCAGGATCGGCGTATCATCCTCCGCCACCACCTCGACGCGCTCGATGATTGGCCCTATCTCGCGCCGCATCCAGCGCAGGCGCTCTCGCAGCTTGCTGCCGAGCAGATCGATCGGTACTCGTGGCGCTGGCGCATTGGGCACCTCGGCCAGCGTTTCCCCCTCGTCCGGCTCATCGCTGATAAGCCCGCTGGCCCGCATATCTGCGATCACCTTTGCCCAGTCGACGGTCTCCTGCTGCGCCCGCGATCGATAGCCCGTGATACGCCAGCCATGCTTGCGTGCATCGCGGATCAGGGACACCGCCCAGGCGGCCTGGTCGCGCACTCCTGGGCGCGCCCGCGCGTCCGCGATCGCCGCCTCGACAACATGGATCGGCGTGTCCGCCAGCTCGGCGACGACGGCGGGCCGGACGTTGAATGCCCTGAGCGCCCGCGCCGCCTCCGTGTCCGGGGCCGCGGCGGCCCCGCTTTCCACTCTTTTTTCCGCCGATCCTGATCCACCACCACTAACATCCTCTGCCGGCTGTGGGGGGGTTGGGGGGGGAGTGCTTGAGTCCTTTTGATCCCTGGATTCCCATGTGATCCCTGTGAGTCGCACATCTGATCGGGTTTGGGGCGATGCTGCTGCGATTGGTTCGGCTGGAACCTCCTCGGGCGAACCGATCATGGCACCGATCATGGCACCGATCATCGATCCGATCATCCCCGGTGGGACAAAAAAAAGCGGCTGCGCGCGGCCGCTCTCGTCGTTCTGAGCTGGCATCGATACCATCCCGAGCTTGCGCGCCCCGCTCGTCGTCAGCTCCGTGTCGCGCAGCTCCTCGGACTCATCGAGTGTCAGGGGGCGCTGTGAGATGATCGCCAGCAGGCGTGCGTCGCTCGGGAGCGGGCGGGCCTGCCCGTCGCGGACGAGGCCGAGCCAGCGAAGCGCGGGAGTCTCGTGAGGAAGACCCGCCAGGGTGAGCGCATAGCAGCCAATATCGGCCAGGGACAGCGCCGGCGTCGTTATGTAACGAGTAATCGGGGCCGTCTCGGTGGGATGCGGTGTGATTTTGCCCATGCAAATATCGAGAAGCGAGCGGTCGAGCGGCAGGCGGTCAACATGGCGGGGGCGACCCATACACGGTTGCCCGATATGCCAGGGCTGCGAAATCCCTTTGATGCGCCCCCACGTCGGCGCATAGCGCGTTTTATGACCGCGCCGCGTGGTCGCGAGCAGCCAGCCGCCATCCACAAGCCGCTTCAATGCGCGGATGACCGCGCCGCGCGAGAGTGTTGGGTCGTAGCGGAGGACATCGGGAACAGAGAGCGGGATGGGCTCCTGGACGACGAAGTACAGGCGGCCAAGCAGGGCGTACAGGCTAATTGCCAGCGGATTGTCGTGGACGTCGGTGATCAGCCGCTGTGGAACAGGACAGTAGTTGCTGGGATGTGATGGCGCGGCGTGAAATGGCGCGGGCGGTCGATCTGCCGCCGGCGCTGTGTGGGCCAGCATCTCCGATTACTCCTCGCGCTACTACGTGGTAGGCGGCAGCGCATCTATGTCCGAGTATTGACATCGGACTTGGGCGGATACTATAATCGGAGCAACTCAAAGCCGACCTTTCTTGGCGGAGGGCTGTGCAACAACACAGCACCGATCCTTCCAATCGAAGGCTAGGCGACGGGGCTGGAACAGACCATTCGAGAGAGCTTGGCAGGCATTATCGAGTGGTCTGAGACCCCACGAGCTTTGGATTACTCCGAACGGATGGGGCGCCGCGACGATGCGGCGCTTCGCCGTTGGAGGGCGTACTGAGCGACCGAAACCGGCCTCAGTGTACTCACCTCGAACAGGTGTTGGATGCGATCACAGTGGTTATTCTGCTGCGCCAAAGTCATCGCGGCACCTCCGTACAGGTGTCGCAGACAAACAATTCAGTGCTTCTATCCTAGCAAGGATGCGCGACATGAACAAGAGTGCTACGCGACACTTTCTCCTCTGTTTCGCGTCAAATTCTCCCTTGCTAAGCGACATGCTCGTCATGACCGCCACAGTTGGGGTTTCATAGGAGGTTGCGATGGGTTTTGGACTGAGTCATTCTCAGATTATTACATTAAGTATGGCATCCTAATGCGCTGCTTGATGGCCCACATCTTCGCGTCATGTCCATGTCGCGCATGACGTGAAGAGCTGCCGGTCTTCGCGTCATAACCATGACGCGCATGTCGCGAAGAGCCGTCACTTCTCGCACCGACTACCTCCGCATCCCAATAGATGACCTCGTACTGAGATGTTCTGAGTCTGTTGACCAGGATACAAGCGTATTCGGTTTTCTGCCCAAGTCGCGGAAAATGCTGAGGTTGGAGGAGTGTAGCGGTGTCACTATAATGACACTGCGAGAGGTGTCACTATAATGACACTGCGAATCGTCGTTTACACTTTGTAGATGCTTGGATCTCTCTCGGATGGTATCGATCAGGACAAGCTACTCCAGGAGGCCGCCGGCTGGCTACAGGTGGAATGGTGCTTGACCACGACTCGGCTCCTTCCTATCTTCGACGAAGAATTGGGCTGGCGAGGGATAATGAGCCGCAGATGCTCAC
This sequence comes from Kouleothrix sp. 19917, assembly GCF_057073505.1. Lineage (NCBI taxonomy): Bacteria > Bacillati > Chloroflexota > Chloroflexia > Chloroflexales > Roseiflexaceae > Kouleothrix > Kouleothrix sp. 19917. The sequence continues at coordinate 135,881 of NZ_CP097100.1, read as the reverse complement.
AAACAGGTGTGGGATTGAGAATGCAAGCGCTGGTAGAAGAGGTTGCGCGTCGTGCGCGTCACCGCTGCGTCGCGTATGTCGTAAAGAGCGGAGCGGGTGTTGCGCGTCGTGCCCGTCACCGCTGCGTCGCGTATGTCGTGAAGAGTGGAGAAGGAATTCCACACCACGCGTCATCCGTAGTGCCACATCGTCTTCGTGCTATGTGCGCCAGTCAAACGTCGCGTATACCGTATAGGGATTAGCTGTTTGGAGAAAAAAATGAAGCCTGCGTGGGGGTATTTTCGGTCAACTCGTACTGTGTTTGATGACTGCCCCCAACTCTCCGCAGCAGGCCGATCTCGATGAGCTGAGTAGTCTCACGGTTGACCTGACGATGCTGAATCGGGTCACCGGTCGTGTTCAGCTGTCCCGTAATTTGCTGTGCGGTCGCTTGACCACCCAGGGTGCGCACAATAGCCAGGATGCGGCGCTGCCGATCGGTCAGTTTCGCGTAAACCCCACCCTCGTAGAATGTTTCGGGTGCTCGCCCCACGAGCGTGACCCGAAAAAACTTGTGATCTAGATCCTCGAACTGAGGGCGCGGGAGCCGCGCCCGCTCGTATTCACGCAGAATTGTGTCCACCCCCTGGCCAGCTTCCTCGCCGAGGCCAGCCTGGCGCAGAATCTCCGCAATGATTGGGTTCCGCGACTCGTGGACCTCGGCAATTCGATCCACGGTAACCCCGGCCGGCAAACCACCAGGATTCGTCATCAATATGTGGGTTGGGAACATCAGCACATCAGCCACCACACCTCGCTGAGTGTAATCACGGTGGCCCAGGAGATTCACGAGCGCCTCGCGAACCGCCGGGAGTGGCCACTGGTAGACATCCTCGCGCTCTAGCGAGCCGCGGTGCAGATTCTCCAGATTCATTCCTTTGCGCATATTGTTGAAAAGATACTCTTGCACCCTGGATGCCTGGTCGAAAATGGTGCCGTCAATGCGATCACGGTTCAATACCTCATTGGAATGGACGTAACTACCAGTATAGTGAACCAGCGAAATAATGGCATTAGGAAACACGCTCTGCGGATTCCTCCCAAAGCACATGATCCCAGCGATCGTAGCGCAGAGGTCATTGTCGTCTTCTGCCAGGCATCCGGTGTTTTTCCAGAACGCCTCAACACCAGCCGGACCCCGATAACGACGCCGCTCCACCGCACGTGTGATGTGCTCGGCGGTCTTCTCAGGGTCAAGATGCTCCGGCCCGACTCCGCGGATAGGCAGACTGTCGATGCTGCGCAACTTTTGCAGGTCGATATAGTCAGTCATAGCACCAATTCATTCCTACCCGCAGTGGGGTGTTCTTTGCGCAGTGAAAACGCTTTTTTGTACCATAGTCTTTCTTCGCCGTCAAATGCTACGGCAGCTTTGAACCTGGCGATAGACCGGCGCCTAATAGCGTGTGAGCAGCCCGTTCCACGCCTGCTCGCCCGCCGGACTGCCGAGTCGGGCCAGCGCAATCAGATGCGCGGTCGTGGCATCATGCTCGAACTCCATTGTGCGTCCTGCCTCGCTTCGCCAACACCTGTATGCAGTTTAACGACAGATCGCGTCGTTTGGTTCGGTCTCTTCGGATATGTCGAGGGATACCTGCGCGGGGGTCGCCGCGAACCGCGCCACCGAGAGTTGAGAGCGGGAGCGGTGCGCGGTGGGGTATCGGACAGCACATGAACACTGTGCATTGATGCTATACTTGGGTTCATTAGGACACACGTTCGCGTGTCGTGCGGAGGGTTTGCCTGTGGCGTTCGATTGCGTTTTCCTCGGTGGGGCTGCTGGGGTCGGCGCGAGTTGTCTCGCGTTTCGGCTCGGTGAGCGCTGGATCATTGTCGATGCCGGTGTGCGGGTCGGCGCCCCACCCGATCAGCGTCTCCCCGATCTGGCGTTTTTAGCGGATAAAGATGTCACCGCCATCCTCATCACTCACGCGCACGCCGATCATATCGGTGCGCTGCCCCTCCTCCGCGAGCGATTTCCGACTGTCCCAATCTACGCGTCGCCCGCGACAATCGCGCTAATGCGTGTGATGTTTGCTGACGCGCTGCGGATTATGGCGCGGCGCGCCGCCGAAGAATTGGAGGTTCCGCTGTTCGACGATGCGCTGGTCGCTGCAACCTTGCGACGGCTACGCCCCCTACCCACCGGCACCCCACGCGTCCTCCCCGGTCTGCCGTCCCTGAAGGTGACCACCGTTCCGGCGGGTCATATCGCCGGCGCGATGAGCCTGGCCATGCAGACACCCGAGGGCTACGTGGTAGTAAGCGGTGACCTGAGTTGCGCGCCGCAACGCACGGTGCCTCCTGCCACCTCCCCCAAGCAGCGCGACCCTGACCTGCTCATCTTGGAAAGCACCTACGGCGGACGGACGCACCCTGACCGTCGGGAAGAGGAGCGCCGGCTGGCTCACGCCGTCGCCGGTCATATCCAGGCCGGCCGACATTGTCTGATACCTGCCTTCGCGCTCGGCCGCGCGCAAGAAATCATGATCATCTTGCGAACGGCACAGGAGAAGAATCTCGTCCCGCGCTTCCCGGTCTGGGTCGACGGACTCATACGCCAGGTTTGCGACGTCTACACAACGATACCCGAGGCGCTCACCCCGCCGCTTCAACACCGCATCCGCAGCGGCGTCAACCCCTTCTTCTTCCGCGGCATCCGGCCGGTTGAGACACCTGATCAGCGTTGGGCGATCCTCGATGGCCCACCCTGCTGCATCATTAGTAGCAGTGGCATGCTGACCGGCGGTCCCAGCGCCTTCTATGCACGTCACCTCGTCGGACAGCCCAACGCCGCGATTCTGATAACGGGCTATCAAGATGAAGAGTCGCCGGGCCGCCAACTGCTGGCCGTGGCAGCACGGCAAGAAGGCACGTTGACCATCGGGGCGTTCGACAAGCGGTGCAGTGCCAGGTGGAAACCTATGCCTTGAGCGCCCACGCGGACCAGGCCGAGCTTGCCGCCTACGTTCGCACACTGCGTCCGGCGCAGGTGGCCCTGGTGCATGGAGATACGGACGCTCGCGCCGCGCTGGCCGACCATCTGCGGATGCAAGGCGACACTGTGCGCTGCCCGGCTGATGGCGAGATGATCGCCATCACGCCTCGTCGGGGATCGACACCTGCCATCGCGCACGGCCCGCTATCGGATGCACCGCCAGCACAGCTCAACGCCGTACCCGTCGATCGAGTGCCGCAGGTCGTGTCCCCGGCACCTGCGATCATTGATCTTACCAGCGCAGCCCTGGAGCCGCCGGCCCAACCCCTCACGCAGTTCGTGGCCAGCCAGATAGCGCACGCGGTGCTGAACGGGGCGGCAACGCGGATTGGAGTCCATCCGCACCAGCCGGCGACGTTCGTGATCCGGTTTCCGCTACCTGAAGTGGACCGAGAACGCTATGCAACGCAATTAGCCGAGGTGGCCATACGCACCGGCTGGACGGTCACGGTGCATCCGAATGCCCAGATGCAGGCACTTTTAGCCGCGCTACCACCCGATCTGGCGTTGGCCCGTTCGCCGTCGGTGTACCAGGAACAGCGCCAGGTCGTGGTGTATTGTGATGAACCAGTCGACGCCACTGCGGAGCACGAATACACGACCGCATTTGCAGCGGCGACGGGGGGCTGGCAACTCATCATCCGCAGTGCAGATCAGGGAGCTGTCACTTGAATTGCGACAGCTCGTCGTGCGAAACCGTGGTGGAAGCGGCGGCAGGCGGCGACCAGAAACCAAAGCCGCGCGGCAGGATGCAATACAGCAGCTAATCAATAAGCCTGACGTCAGGAACCCAGGGGCTAAAGCACCTGGGCTTGTGTGGCAAGCGAAAGCCAATCGCGACCCCACAACGTAAGTCCTGACTAGCCGCCACGGGCAATCCGCGGGACAAACAACTGAGCCGACTGGGCGTGGCAGCTCGAACGACGATGGGGACGCCTCCCTAATCTCCATCCTCTCGGTCGGCCAGTGGCGAAGGGATCAGTTGTTCTGTCTGTAGAGACGTTAAACACTTGAGGATCTCCATGCAGCCATTCATCCCCGTCATCAGCGCAAACGGCAAGCGACTGATGCCCACGACCAATCGCAAAGCCGACCGCCTGATCGCCAGCGGCCGGGCACTCAGGCGCTTCTCACGCGGCCTGTTCTACATCCAGTTGACCGACCGCACGGACGGCTACACGCAGCCGATCGCGGTTGGGATCGATCCCGGCAGCAAGAAGGAAGCCTTCACTGTGCAGTCCACCGCGCACGCCTTCCTCAACGTCCAGGCCGACGCGGTAACGTGGGTCAAAGAGCATATCAAGACCAGGCGGGATATGCGCCGCATAAGACGCTACCGCAAGACGCCCTGTCGGGCCTGTCGACCGAATCGGCTGCGAGGGCGCATCTGCCTCCCACCCTCGACGCGGGCGCGCTGGGACTGGAAGATGCGGCTACTCAGGTGGCTGGCCCGCCACTACCCGATCACCGACGTGGTGATCGAGGACATTGCGGCCACTACCAGGAAGGGCAAACGCCGCTGGAACGAGTCCTTCAGCCCGCTCCAGGTAGGCAAACTATGGTTTTATGGCCAGGTTGAGCAAATCGCAGAGCTGACGGTTGTGCCGAGCCGTTTCACCAGTGGTCTGCGTGACCAGGCAGGATTGGTCAAGTCGCGAGCGAAACTGTCTGACCGCTGGGATGCCCACTGCGTCGACTCGTTTGTGCTGGCGAGCTACCGCGTCGGCGGGCCGTCACGGCCGGGCAGCACCGCCATGCTCTACATCACGCCGCTTCAGTTCCATCGTCGGCAACTACACCGCCTGCAACCAGAGAAGGGCGGAAAGCGCAAGCCCTACGGTGGCACGATCAGCCTGGGACTGAAGCGTGGATCGTGGGTGCGCCATCCCAAGTATGGGATCGTGTATGTGGGTGGGACGCGAGCTGAAGGCTCTCTCAGCCTCCATGAGCTACAGACAGGCAAGCGCTTGACGACCCATGCTAAGGTAGGAGATTGTCAGTTCCTCTGCACCGCGTCCTGGCGCGTGCGCTAAAGCTGGTTCAAGCAAGGCGCTCCGAACAAAAGTAAACGCTCTGGGTTTCCGCGCCTAAAGGATCGAATTTATGAGCGATTGAGGAGCGGTGGAGATGAGCGCGACCATCTACTGTCAGTTCGTGACGCAGAGCAACGCCAACGACAGCAAGGCCGGCCTTGACCTGATCGGGCTGGCCGATACGGTCGCATTGGGAACGCCGGATGAAATCCTGGCGCAGATGGAGGAGGGCCGGGAGCCGCTCTACACGCTCGTCGTCGAGGTGCGTACACTCCCGCCAGTTTTCAAGCTGCTCGAAGGGCAGGGGTTTATCTCACCGACCGACCGCAAATATCCGCTCCAGCTCCGGCGTGTGACGCCGCTGGGCATTGCGCTGGACTTTTTCAACATCGACACAGAGCCGCCGGCCGACCACGCGGCGGTGTTCATTCCATTCACGAACATCATCGACATCGCCGCGCTGCCAGATTGACCTGACGTCGTCGCGCTGGAAGCCAGGTAGCGCGGCGGCTGGCAGTTCAACACCACCAGCGGCCTGGAACAAACGCCACGAAGGTTGCGTGCGCTTCTCCGGGAGTTGCCAGTACAGGAAATATCTTCGACCGGGCCACTTTCGCCCTGCGGGTAGCTGACGTGCGCCGCAATCGACCGCTACGGCGGGTGATGTGCCCGGCCTGCGGCAGCCCGGCGCTTCTCCTGATTGACTGCGACAATGCTCACGACGAGGCGGGGATCGACGGCTATCAGCGAATGACGGCAAATCTCATGAGTGGCTTCAACAGTATCGGGCGGTCGACTCAGCGATCAGCGTCTAGCCCGCACTGCCTACATGGATCACAATCGGCCGCAGGTAAATACGCGGGCAGCGCGGGAGGATCACATTGCCGCAATGGGGCGTTCCTACGCTGCGGGCAATGTGCCGGGTGAGCCTCTTTTCAGTATTCGAGCGTGTGTGCCGTGTCAAAACGTTCAGTAGCTCCTTGATAACCCGTTCACGTTCTGCTGGCTGCTCGCTCCGAATTGCTGTGGTGCCACAGCCATTGAGGTGGTCTTCAAGGGTACGGGCACTAAACGTGTCGAGCATACGGCGAATGGCTTTAATCTGGATAATGACCGCAACGTGGTCAGCGCCCGCCCGAACTGGGTGTCACCCCAGGCGCGGCGGTCGCTGAACCAGGAAGCCAAAGGGTTTAAGCCTTTGGTAACTCACTTTTGCGATGGCTCCTCGACTAGCCCCGCGATCAGCTCAAGCACGTATGGAATAATATCCGGCCGTGCCTGGAGGCTCTGGTTGATAAGAGTGAGTGCCTGATCGCTCGTCGAGTTAGGTTTTGGCGCAGCTACCTGGGATGGGAGGTCGTGCTGAGCCTGTCCGGTTGCGGGCGTGCTCGAATACCTCTCACTCGCGCCGGACAGCGCGAAAGTCTGCAACGGCACGTCACAAATCGCTGCAATCTGGAGCAGCAAATCGGCAGGCAGGGGGCGGCGCCCCGTTTCATAGCTGCCGAGCGTCGAGCGCGAAATCGGTTCGCCCAGGCGCGCGCTGAGCGCCTGGGCAAGCTCCTCCTGAGTCATGCCGCTCCCCTGCCGCACCTCACGCAGGCGCTGGCCAAGCAGCACCTGGAGCGCGCCCGAATCGACCGGGTGTGGCGTTGATTCAGTCACAGCAAGCTCTCCTGGAGCGGTGGAAGCGCGTCAGGGTCATCGGGGAGATACTCCCGCGCCCGAGCGCGCAGCCAGTCCAGCGCCTGGGCATATTTGGCCGCCGGGAGCGCGTCGTAGCGCGGCGTCCCAAGTTCGGCACGGAATCGGGCATAGAGCAGATCATAGATTGCCTTACCCGTCTTTGTCTCGTACCGCTTCCCAATCTTTTCGATGCTCCGCCGGATGACCGACTGCTGCGCGGCGGTGATCTTCACACTGTCGAGGAGCCGTTGCTGCGCCTCGTCGAGTTGCCCCTGAACCGTTCTCAACTGCGTGTTGACGAGGTCTTTCAGTTCGGCGATCTCCTGGTTTTGCACATCCTGAGAATCGGCCCACTCCTGGCGGAGCTGCGCGGCGAGCGTGCGCATCTGCCGTGCGATCAGGGTTACAGTGGCCGGGGAGATCGCCGGCGGGGCCGCCGGTTCGAGCGAGCCAGCCTCCGACTCCACACCATAAATCGCGTTCAATAGCTCGACCAGTTCTTCCTGGTATGCCTTCAGCTTGGGCCGGATCTCGGGGCGTACCTGGTTCGGCGGGATGCTTGCCAGCCACAGATAGAGATAGCGGCGGTGCAGCGCGAGTACCGTTTGAATCCCCCCTGCGGTTGGAATCCTCACGTAACGCAGCCCTTGCGCCAGTACATCATGCTGGCGCAGGTTTTCCGCCTGCGTGTCGGGGTCGAGGCCCAGGACACCACAGACAGCCCGCACCGGCAGTACAACCTCACGGTTATCAAGGACGACCGCCTGTAGCTCATCTTCGTTGAATGTAATGGTATCGACGCGCGGCCGTCCGGGGAGACCGGACGCACTTTGATCGGTCACCTGTCCCTCCTTCTGAGTGTGCTATGATTGTGTCGCTCTGACACATAATCGCACACATGTTTGTTCTTGTCAAACAGTTTGTGTCACTCCGACGCAAGGTACCCGGCGATCGCCGGGTACCTTGCGTCGGAGTGACACAACGCCACCGCTCGGCGCGTTCTAAGCTGCGAGGTGGGTGAACGGCCCGGCACAGGCGACCCGCGTCGCCTTTGTGCTCGAAACGCTTGGCGACGCCCCCGGAATCGCCCGAAGCGGACCGGTGATCCGCCCCGGCAGGAGGCGGTAACCAGATTGCTCGCCAACCGCGCCTGCGGGACGGTTCAGAATCCTTCGCTCAGCACGTGTACTGGCAGCGCGGCGCCGCGCTGCCAGTGTTGCTCTCATTAGACCCGCGGCCTGGCGCGATCTGGGACAGCCGCGCTTGGAGTTGACGCAGTTCGCACCGCGCCTCGTGAGCGGCATCAAGCGCACGTAACTTGACAAAAGTATCATAAGATGATATTATTCTCGTATGTTATTGATGTCCCGCGCGGCCGCTACCACTTTGCTTCTCAACCGCAACCGAAAACGGGGCGCACACGCTCCTAATCGGGCGTACACTACCATTGGGGAGCAGGTCCTCAAGCTCTGTCGATGAGGCATTCGATTGGGAGCGCCGTAACGAGCGTGCTCGGCGGCGACCAGAAGCGCGCGTGTGAGGTGCTGACAAGCGTGTTCGACCTCAAACGTGACACCTGAACCCGAGGTAGCCCTATGTGCTTGCAGTGGTGCCATACCACCCACCAGCTTATCGATAACGACATCGCCTGCACCCACTGTGCGCTGTCTGGGGCACTGCGCCCTGACCAGCGCTGCGACACCTGCCGCCACCGCGTCGAGCGCGACGGCAAGCCGCCGATGTGCCGCCTCACCAGCATGGGTCTGCCGCTCTCGGGCGGCTGCTGCCACGCCAACATCGTCCCGGACACTCCTGACGATGGGATTATGTGGCTCGATACGGACGACGTCGCGCCGAGCGCGCTCGCCCACCACCGGGTGGCCACGATCGCCGCGCTGTTCGAGCGCAGCCCGACGGCACCCGGCTACACCGCCACTGTCGACGGCGGCGTCGAGGTCAACATCGAGGACCTGGCGCGCCCGGAGGTCTACGGGGTTCCTGCCCCGGACTGGGACGCGGCGCTCGGGCGCGAGCGCCCGCAGTTTGTGTGGACGGATGCCGCCGAGGCCATTGCCACAGGCCCACGCTACAGCGACACGGTCATGCCGCTGATCGACGCGATCAGCCAGGCGCAGGCCAGCGGTACGCTGACCCTTGAGCGGCGCGCCGAGCTGCTGGCGGAGGCGCGCGCGCTGGGCCCGCTCCCCGACACGTGGGCCAGCATCGTCAACGAAGCCATCGAGATTCTGGAGGACCCATCATCGTGATCAACATCAGCCTTGCCGGCAAGGGCAGCAGCGGCAAAAGCACGCTGCTGCCGATCCTACTCGAAACGGTCCGCGCACTCGCGCCGGATTTGCGGGTCCTGGTCGTCGACGCCGACCCGCACATGTCTGGCACGCGCATGCTGGGCGTGGCGGTGGAGCGCACGCTTGGGCAGCTCCGCAGCGCCTACGAGCGCCAGTTCAAGCTGGGGCCCGACGATGTGAACGAAACTCGCGAAGAGTTCGCCGAGCGCAAGATGGGCAAGGAAGCGCTGGTTCGCGCTGGCGGCTTCGACCTGCTGGCGATGGGCCACTGGGAGCTGGTCGGGAGTCAGTGTACCGTCAACCGTGTGCTGGAGCGTGCCCTGGACGGCCTGGCCGGCCGCTACGACGTTCTGATCATCGACAACGAGGCCGGCGTCGAGCACATCGGCCGCTACGCAAGCCAGCAGGTCGACCTGCTGTTGGTCGTCTCGCAGCCGGACGCCGAGTTCCTGGAGGTCGCGCAGCAGATCTGGGCGCGTTGCCGCGAGGTCGGCCGCCGGGTCGACGCGGCGCGGCTAGTCCTGAACCGCGTGCAGGACGGCGATCTTGAGAACCCGGGCCTGCTCGCACGGCTGGACGAGCTGGGGCGTGGCGGCCTGGCGTACGCCGGCGCGCTGCCCGAGTCGGCGGGGCTGCGCAAGCTCAGCCGCGCCGGCCAGTCGGCGAGCGCGCTGCCTGCCGATGACCCCTGGCGAGTCGCCGCGGCGGAACTGCTCGGCCGCGAGGTGCAGGAGACAATCGGGGTCGAGGTTGCCTGAGTCGCGGCGGCAGAAGCCGTCCTATTGCGTCGCCGAACGCGCCCGGGCATCGCGTTTTACAGCATCGCAGCGGGGTAAGGCGGCGATGTAGCAAACCGAGACACATTGCGACTCTCTCCGCAATCGGGGCGGGCTCACTCCTCAGTGGCCCGCCTGTGCGACGACAGGCCCGCTCACGCGCGGGCCGACAGGATTACCAAACGGCGACACTTTTCGCGGCCAGGATCTTCCAAGGAGGAACGTTGGATTTCTCATCGAGCGACAATTTGGCGCTGGAGCTGCGCGTGGAGGCTCTCAACGAAAGCGAGGCGCTGGAGGCGCTGACCTACGTTTTGATTGCCGAGCTTGGCGTGTTCAGCCTGGCCGAGGTCGATGCGCAGCTCGAAGACCTATCCGATGACGCCGATCGCGACCATGGCGAGATTACCCATATCTGCGCGGCGCTGACATATACCGACCCTGACGGCCGACAAACGCTCACCCAGGCGCTGCTCAAGGACGCGGCGAACGGCTCGTACAATGAGCGCGAGGCGCTCTCCGCCGCGATTGACTGTGTCGGCTCGGTGGGGATAGACGAGATCCGAACGACGATGGGCAAGGCTGTTCTCGCGATTGCGCGGCGATTCCAGTGCGGAGAGGCGTCTATCCAGGAGGACAGCCTGATGATTGGCGACAGCCGGGTCGCATCCTTCACATCACCGACGATTGGGGCGTTGATTTCCTGGCTGCGGGATTTGCCGCGCTGGGGATGACGGCAAAGCCTGTAAGCTGGTAAAGAGACAACAGATGGCTCTCTTCGACGACGACGGCGGCGTGATTGTCCGCCCAACCATCCTGAATTGCGTAGAGCACGAGCGGCTGAACGCCGCGCGCGCCGCACTGCGCTGCTTTCGCGACTGCACCATCGCCGACATCGCGGCCTGGCGCAGCCGCGACGCGCAGGGCCAGCCGCTCCAGGAGGGAGCGCAAGCGGCCACCGTCCTGGTCGATCGCAAGATCTATCCGGCGCGCACGCACCTGGCTGATTTTTATTGTTTTCTCTGGGCCTGCTACTTCAAAGAGAACCCGGCCGACCTGACGCTGGCCGCGCGCTACGACGCCTTCTTGGACCAGCCGCCCGGCCAGCGCCGCCACGTCGCGCGCCGGACGGATACCTACCCGCCCGAGGGGCTCAGCCGCCTCAGCGACGCCGCGGCGATCGCCGCGCTCGTCGGCGGCCGTCTGCTCCCACCGCCATTCGACGAGCTGCTCACACGCATCGAGCCGACGCCGGCGCCGAACACGATCTACACGCTCGGCTACACCGGCAGCACCCCGGCCATCGTTCAAAGTTATGTCAAGCGCCTGGGGGCTGTCCTGGTCGACGTGCGTAAGTCGGCGAACTCTCGGGTGCCGCACTGGCGCGGCGCCGCGCTCGCGGCCCAGCTCGGCGACCGGTACCTGTACCTCCCCGATTTCGGCAATGACAACTACCTGGGGGATGGGCCGATCCAGCTCCACAACCCGGCGATCGTCGTCGAGGACGCACGTGTGCTGCTCCAAACACAGCCGATCATCCTGCTGTGCGGCTGCGCGGATCACCGGATCTGCCACCGCAGCGCGGCCGCGCGCTACCTGGCGATGTGGCTGAACGCCCAGACCCAGCACCTTCCCGCGCGCGAGTCGTCGCGAACTCGCGTCGATCAACCGGTACTGGGGCTTGGCGTATGAGCTGCGAGACCTCATACGGCCGCTTTCTGGCGGCCGCCTGCACGCCAAATAGCCCGCTCACCCAGCACCTGGGCGGCGGCGACCCGCTTGTGACGCGCAGGGTGCTGGAGGAGGTCTTCAGCATTGCGCAGGAGCGCGCGGCTCGGGCCCTCACGCAGCGCCAGCCGCCCGACCCGCGCCTGCGAAAGCCAATCCACCTGCTCCAGCAGCGCGGCGCCGCCGCGGCAGCCCGGGAGGATTGTGTTCGGCTGTTCCGCGAGATCGCAGCCGTGGGCATCACTCCGCCAGCACACGGTGATCCGATCGATGGGGAGACCTTCGCGCTGCCCAAGCCGGCCGCCATCCACGCCTACGCCGAGGTGCAGCGCGCACTCGACGCGGCCGAGCGCGGCGAGCTGACGCCGCTGGTCAGCGAGATTATCGCGGCGCAAGCCGCCCGCGCGGAGAGCGAGGCGCGGTCAGAGGCCGGCCGGCGCTTGACGCGGCGCGCGCGGGACGGAGACGAGTACCTGCGGGCCTGGGCTGATGAGAACGCCTGGCTGTTAGCCAACGACCGCCCGCTCGTGCGCATCGTCGCCGACGATCTGGGCCCGCGCCTGATCTTCGCGACCGGCTTTGGCGGCGACCAGGAATGGGCGATCTACTCGGTGGCGCTCGGCCGCAAAGGCCGCGGCGGTTCCGCGAAACCCAGGGGCGCGACGCTCGACGGCTACACCTTGGCCGACGGTCCGCTGCCCGATCGCCCGCGCCGCTGGGGCGGCGACGACGACCACGGCCAGTGGCAGCGGATGGCGTCGCACCTCGACCATGCGATGACCAAGGGCGCCGGCAGTCTTCGCGCCGCGGAGATCCGTACGCTCACACCGCATATCGAGGCGCTCGCGCGCGCCAGCGACGACCTCCGCGCCTCCAACGAGGCACTCCTGCCGATTATCCGGCCGCTGATCGACCGCGACCAGGCCACGTGCAAGCGGCTGCTCGAAACCGGCGTCGAGGGGCTGATTCGCTTCACGATCGCCGAGGCGATGATCGGCCACCAGAACCGCAACAACCCCGGCGCCGACGGCGCGTGGGACGACGACCTGGACAGGCAGATTGCCCCACTCATCCGGGCCAGCTTCGACGCGGCGGACCGCCAGGCCGCGGCTGATGCTGCGCTCTGGGAAGCGATGCGCCCGCTCGCCGAGCGAAGCCCGGACGATATTGAGGCGCTTAACCGGGTCGTCACTATCACGTGCGGAGCGCGCTTCAAGCTGGTCCAGCTCAAGATCGACCAGGCCAAGCCGGGTGGAGGGCCATCTTGAGCTGCGAGGCGTCACTCTCACGGTTTCTTACCACCGCTACACAAACGCCGGCGATCAGCCAGGCGCTCGCCGACACCCCCGAGAACGCCGCCGCTGTCCTGACCGAGCTGTTTGAGGTGAGTCACCGGCAGACGAGCCCGGGCGGCAAAATGGCGGAGTTGCGCGCGAGGGCTGGCTGCACGGCGCTGTTCGAGCGCATGCGGCGCCTCGATCTGCCCGTACCGGCTCACGGAGAGCCCTCCCCCGGCATGACCTTCCCGCTCCCTGCCAGCGGCGCAGCGCGGCGCGCCTACGCCGCGCTCGAAGCCACGATCGCCGCGGCCGAGGCCGGCGAGCCGCTCCCACCCAAGGCGCGCGAGGTCGCGTCCGCCGTCGCGCGGCGAGCGGGGAGAATAGTGCCACCACCGCTGCGGCGCTTCGATCGCCTGTTCCACGTCGGGCGCCTCGACCCGGCCGCAAAGGGCACAGACAGCCACGAAGGCGCGGGGCTCTCGATCTCGCGCCATCCTGAAGACTGGCGCGCGATCGCCCGTCTCGGCGACGCGCCGGTCTGGGACATCGACACGCGCGACGCGCGTTTCCTCGACTTCCATGCCTTCCGCCGCGACAAGGCCGCGGTGGGGGCGGCCTGCGACTGGGCGGTCGAGCAGGGGTATCTGGAGCGCGGCCGCGTCTACGTGGTGACAGTGCCCGACGGGGAGGGCGAGCCGCTCATCTTCCGCTTCCAGGACGAGGCCGAGGCCGAGGAAGAGGCCCGCGGCTATCTGGAGGTCGATCTTGACGGCGACGAGCTGGAGGCGGCTGTGACGAAGGCCGTGCGGCGCACGGCGGGCTACGTGCCGACCGCGCGCCTGGCCGGGCGCATGCGCCATGAGCGCGGCGTTCCGCTCGCGCTGGTCGTCGACCTTGCCGTGGTGGCGTACGCCGAGGATGTGCTCGATCTCGACGGCGTCTGGTGGGAAGACGCCTACGACCCAGCGGGCTACTCGGCGCCGCGGGGCGTGCTGTTTGCCCGGCGCCTCAGCACGCACAGGATGGCGCTGGCAGAGCCCGAAGATGAGGGCGCCCAATGAGTTGCGATCGATCGTTTGCAAGCTACAGGGCAGCCGCTATGGCCCGGGAGCCCGACACCGCCAGGCGCCTGGGCGGCAGCCCCGTGATTGCCGCCGCGCTTCTCGACGAGGTCTTCAACATCCAGGAAGCGCGGATGGCCGCGCTGCTGGCCAGGTATGAGCGGCCCACGGAAGGCGTGTCGAGTCTGGTGGCCCGCGCCCAGGACGCGCGGGCGCGCGAGGAGACGCTGCGGCTGTTCCGCGCGATCGTGGCGGCCGGCTTCACGGCACCGTCTCACGCCGAAATCGTGCCTGGCGACGACCTCCCGCTGCCGCCGCTCGCGTCGCAGTATGCCTACGCCGAAGTCGCGCGCACGCTCGATGCCGCGCGCGACGGCCGGCCGCTGCCGGAGCTGGCCGAGGAGGTGCTGGCGGCCCAGCGCACCCGCGCCGTCGCCGCCTACGCCGAGGCCGCCCAGATCGCCGTGCGCAGGATCGCCAATATCCGCGATGTGGCGAACCGCTTCGGCATCTTCGCCAATCAGCGAACTCCGCTCGCGATCGCGCGCCAGATCGTCGCTACCGCGGACGTGCCTGACCATCTCCGGCGCGCCGCCGAGCGGTACCTCGCCGATCGCGGGCCGGGAATGGCGCGCTTTGCTCAGATCCTGTGCGACATGGCCGGCGTGCCCAGGTGTTCGCATTGTGGATGTTATGTCGACCTTGACCATACATGTGACGTCGCGGGCATCCTTGTGGAGTCGCCGCAGCTCCTGCGCTTGAGCACGGCCGATGTGCTGCGCGGCGAGGTTCCGCCGCTGACCACCCTCACGTCGGAGGCAAGAGCGGCCCTGGCCGAGGCCGCGGCTGTGCTCGAAGACGGCCCGGGGGTGGGGGACGCGCTCATCTTGTCCGCGAACCTCTACCGCGCCTGGTACAGCAATCAATACTCGCGGCGCACCGCACAGCCCGTCGGCGAGGCTGTGGCGCGGCGCTTCCTGCCGCTTGTGGCGGCTCATCTGGCAAAAACACTGCGAAGCGACCCGGCCGCCGACGCGCGGATCGCGGGGCAGGTCGCGGCGCGCGCCGCCGATACTCTGGAGGCGCTCGTCAAACGCACGGCGATGGCACCCGCCGCCGACGCGCGTTACCGCCAGGTCATAGCTGATTTGCGTCAGGTCGCCGCGGACAACCCAGCCGAGGCCGCGCAGGTGCGGCTGTCGGGCGCGATGCGCCAGCTCCTGAACGCCGACGACCCGAGCGGCGCGCCCACCGCGGAGCTGCGCGCGCTGGTCCGCTCGACGTATGAGGACCTCCGCCCGATCAACCAGGCATTGGCGGCGGCCTGCCGGCCTGCGCCGGAGGCCGCGCAGAGGGTCGCCGAAAGCGCGCCGGACGGCGCCGCGGCGGCGGCTGAAATCGTCCTCGGCTACTGGCGCACAGATGGCGGCGGCGCGGGTGGCCCGCGCCGCGTCACGCCCGGTCCGCTGCGCGCCGCGGACCTGGACCGGCTCCGCGCCAGCCCGAGCGGTAAAGCGCTCCTCACGCTGCTCTGCAACCAGGCCGCCAAGGAGAGCGGCGACGGGACCGAGCAGACCAGAGGCTTCTACCGCATCAAGCCGGTGCTACTCGCCGACGCGATCGCCGATCTTGATCCTGACGGCTGGGGATACACGTACCACGAGCACGGCGAGCGCGGCAAGTGGGTGGTCTACCTCCACAGCGACATCGGCTCGATACCGTTCCACATTGAGGGGACCGAAAGCGAGCTGCTGCCGGCGCTGCAAAGCAAGCCGCCGGACAACACGCTGAAGTGGAGCAGGATTCCGCTCCAGCCGCGGGCCGCCCAGTTCGCACGGGGCTGGCTCGACAGCCGCCTCACGACCGGCGGGGGCAGGGCGAGGGTTGGAACGCGCTGCGGCGGGCGGCAAAAATGCCCACCGACGTCCGCCCGCTCGCGATTGCCGCGGCGCTCCGCACTGTCGCGCCCGAGCTGACCGACGTCGAGTGCCACCAGGCGATCGTCACGCTGCGGCGGCTTGCCGAGCCCTCGATCACCCGCAGCGGTGAGACCGTAATACTCCGGCGGCTCGCGCAGTTCGGCAGCTACCGCGACGCGCTCAATTTGGCCCGCGCCCAGGCCCGCGGCGACGACCGGCAGGCGCTCCTGCTCGGCCTGGAGGACGCGCTGCCGCCGGCGGCGAGCTGGAGCCCGGCCGCGCCTGGCGACGCCGTCGTGACGACGCTGACGCCTGACGCGCATCGCGAGCACATGGTGGCGGCACAGACGCCGGGCCGTGTAGCCACGTTCGATGGGCCCTATGTGGTGGTCGCATTCGCGCTGCCGCTGACAACGGCGGGTGGGCAGCGGCTTGAGCCCGCTCCGGGGCGGACAGAGCTGGAAGTTCGCTACCTGCCTGATGAGATCGCGCGGCCGGCCGCATAGCCGAAACCGTCTCAAAGGCGTATTGCTATCGTTCACTCGTTCGATAACGTTTTAGCGTTTTGTCGCATTCTATTGCGGAAAAGACCGTGTTCTGGTATACTACGAACACCTGTTCGCGCTATGTGTGCTATCAATGAAACTGACCCGTGCCGTCACGCATATACGGCTTTCCGACGCCAACGCGAGCAAGCTCACACAGCTTGACGCGCTCGCCGATGCGTACATGCGGCTGTGCCAGCAGTATGTTACTGCATTCTGCACGGACGTGGAGCCGGACAAGTACGCCGATGCCTGGCTGCCGAGCCCGCTCTTGGCCCGCTGGCAGCGAGCGGTGATCCAGCACGCGGCGGGCATCGCGCAGTCCTGGCGCACTAATCGCGATCGCGCGTATCAGGCATACCTGGATGAGTTGACCGAGTATCAGGCGCAGGCTGATCCCCAGCGTGCTGGCCCAACCTGGAAAGAATGGCAAATCCCCACACTCAAGCAAACGGTTATTCAAGCCAACGCCAATGTCGTCGCGCTGGAGCCGTCCGAAGACAGCACCTTCGACTACTGGCTGCGCATCAGCACGCTGGAGATGGGCCAACCCATCCGGCTGCCGCTCAAGCTCGCGGCCTATCACCGGCGGATGCTCGACGGCAAGCGCATCAACACCAGCATGACGCTCACGCGCAAGCCATCGGGCTGGTGGCTCACTGTGAGCGTACACGAGCAAATCGCCGCGACCACCACGGACGAATCGCCCGTCGTCGGGGTGGACGTCGGCATCGTAAACTTGCTGACCACCTCGACCGGCAAGCACTACGGCACGTTCCATGGAAAGCTCGCTCGCCGGCATAAGCTGGACCGCGAGAAACGCCGCCGGAAGGCCAAGCTGGGCGCCTGCCTGAAAAAGAAGGGCGTGAGTGAGCTGCCGTCGCTGACCAATCAGCGGCTGGCCCGCCACGTCCGGCAGGAGATCAACCGGGCGGTCAACCAGTTCTACGCCGATCATGCGGGCCATCAGGTTGCCTATGAAGACCTGGACGTGCGCACAATGCGCTTTCGCGCTAGGCGCATGAACGCCTACCTGTACGCCAGCAACCTGGCCCACCTGCCTCGGCAGATCGCCTGGGGCGCGAAGAAGCGCGGGCAGACCGCCCAGGTAGGTTGGGCTGCCTACTCGTCTCAAGAATGCTCGCGCTGCCACTTTGTATCCCGTGCCAACCGGCCTGAGCAACAGACGTTCTGGTGCCAGGCATGCGGTTTGACCATCCACGCCGACGAGAATGCGGCGATCAATCACCAATCCCGCTTCTATGACCGCGAGATGAGGGCGTGCCGCAGCAAGGAGGCCGTCAAAGACTTGCTCGACGCCCGGCATGTCGCCTATCTGCAATCATCGGATGCCCGTAGTGCATCCGCCCGCCGAGAACCCGCCTTCGGGTGCGAAAGCATAAGCGGTCAATCCGGCGTAGGTCAGCACTCCGGCTCCTGCCGGAGGAAACATCCATCGCAAGCGTTATAAAATGCTATGCGGTGGGTAACTATCATGGACGCGAACAGCACAGCTATAGGGAGGGAGCGCGTGAGCGACAGGTCCGAGATAATCGACCCGCATCGCCACCCGGTGCGGTATATCACCCAGCAGCTCGGCGAGACCGCGAAGCAGGCGCGCGGCATGATCTGGCGTATTGTCCACGAGTGCGGCGCCGAGCAAGCGCTGGAGTGGCTGCGCGAGGCACAGGAGATCGAGTCGCACGGCGGCATGATGACCGAGGATGGAGAGAGGCGGCGCACGCCCGGCGGCGTGTTCTTCAAACTCGTGCGCGACAAGTTGGGCGGAAGCGGCGCGCTGGGAGACGCCCGGGCGATGGAGCGCTACCGCGCGATTTTCGGGACGCCCCGCTGGCGCGAGCGCGCCCGTCCTGGGTCCGGGGACGCCGCACCTCCGCCCCCACCTCCGCCTCCGCCAGCGCCGATCCCCTGGGAGGAGCGCGCCGCGCACTGGCGCGCGCTGGAGGCTAGGAGCGGAGGTGCGACCGCGCTCAAGCTCGAACTTACCGGCAAGCCGGGCAACGTGATCGAGAAAGAGCGGCAGACCATGCTGGTGCTCACGCACCACGGCGCGCTGCCGCCGATGCCGCGCGCGGTCCCTGTGCCGCCCGAGCCCATCGATCTCGCATACATCGTCACGATCAACGCCAAACACTGGCGGCCGGCGCAAGAGCGGCCGCCCGGCAGCCTGCTCACCTTCAGCGGCGTCGGTCTCTACGACCCGGAGCTAGAGGGGATGAGCGTGTTCGCCATGGGGCCGGTCAAGGTGCGCAACCCGGATGACCGGCTCGCGGAGGGCGATCTCAAACCGCCGGCCATCACCGTCGTCGGCCAGGTTGGGACGCCGCTCATCCGCCCCGATATTACGCTAGTACGCATGATCTACGCCGGCCCGCTGCCAGCGCTGCCGAAGGGCCTGGAGCGGCCCGACCCGGTGTCCGTGAGGCCGATCGGCCTCTACATCACCGCAAAGGCGTGGAGGAAGGTCGCCGCCGCGCTCGCCGATGACCCGGCAGATACTTTTATCGGAAGTGGAACGCCATACTACGATGCCGCGCTCGGCATGGTGGCGGTAAATATTACGACGGCCACAACCCGCGCGGTCGAGCGCGCGCAGCGCCAGAGTTCAGCTGCCGCCCCGTAAGCCGTGGGGGAGTGCTCCCATCAACGCATCATCTCAGCCTGGAGTACCATCTTGTCCTGTGAAGCGTGACACTCCGCGGGGCGTTAAGTCCCCGCGGTTTCTCACGACTGGCGACCAGTCCCGCGAGCTACAGCGGGGGAAAGCTGAGAGCCGAGAGCTGAAAGCTGAAACGAGTCGTTTTCAGCTTTCAGCTCTCGGCTTTTGCTTTCCCCTGCTGGCCGGTGTCCCGGCGTCTACGCATGAGCCGCACGTTATGCGGCATACGATGCTTGATCTCATTTGGGGCGTGTAAAGCGCCCACCTGTCCTGTTTTATACCGTGACAGGATGTTGATCTGTCCTACTAGGGCGATGTGCTAGTTAAAATGGTTTGACATTCGAGCCTCCAGGTGCTACAGAGAGACTCTCTGACGGTCAGCTCTTTCACACCTGGAGGATTGTGATGATAACCGATTTCGATGACTTTGTGACGTGCATGTACGTACTAATTGACGACATCTGGCTCCAGATTCGGCATCTCTATCCGCGACCCGGTCCCGAGCCAGGCTGCTCGGATGCCGAACTGATCACCATGGCGATTGTGGGCGAATGCCGCGAGTGGGACAAGGAAACCAATCTCATTGGCGAATGGCGCAACTACACCCATCTGTTTCCCGTTCAACCCGAACGCTCGCGCTTCAATCGACGTCGACGCAACTTGATGGCCGCAATCAACCATATTCGTCTGATCACGCTTGCCGTGATGGATGTCGCCCAGGATACGCACTGCGTGATTGATAGTCTCCCGATCGAAGTCGTTCAGTTCCATTTGGTACCATCGTCTTCGGGTGATTGGGACGCCTATGGTGCAACTTATGGCCGCTGCCCGACCAAGAAACGAACGATCTACGGCTATCGGCTCAATCTGCTGGTCACCGTCGGCGGCACGATACTCGACTTCGAGTTGATGAGTGCCAATTGTGATGAGCGTGATGCCGCTCGTGACCTGCTTGAAGACAAACGTGACCTGACCGTGATTGGCGACAAAGGCTTTATCAAAGCCGAACTGGCCAAAGAGTTGCTCGAACGCTGTGGCATACGATTGCTGACCTTGCCGCGAGCCAACCAGAAACAGCAGGTGTCGTCTGAGGTGCGCCGATTGCTCAACCAGGTGCGCCAAATCATCGAAACAGTGAATGGGCAATTGACTGAGCAGTTTCAGATTGAGAGCAACCACGCGCATAGTTTCTGGGGCTTGTGCGCACGGCTGTACACCAAGCTGACCGCTCACACGCTGTGCATCTATATCAATCGCTTGCTCGGCAACCCAGACTGGTTGCGTATCAAGCAACTTGCTTTTCCGACCTGAGTTTTAACTAGCACATCGCCCTACTATGTCGCGATGCGCGCTGAAACCACACCGCCCGCAGGAATACGTCCTGCCGCGTGGTTTGTGCCTGCATCCACAATTGGGACAGGTTTGGGTCGTGTAGTGCTCGTCGACCAGTTCTACCACGATACCTTCCGCTGCGCCTTGTAGGTGATGTACTGGCGGACCTGGCCGTGGTTCCATTGCGACGCCCGGCCCCAACCTCGGCGCGCTGCACCGCCAGCTCTACCAGGCGCAGCTCGACGGTGAGATCACCACGCCGGAAGAGGCGCTCGCCTGGGCGCGCGCGCGTCGCGTAGGATCGTCACGAACAAGAGCGCGCTTTCGGCGCGCTCTCCAGCCGTCGCTGGTGTGCCAGGCGCTCCTACGCTTATGTCGAGCAAAATCATGCGTATTCGCCGCGTTACGCCGTTCCAACGGCCCAGATGTTGCGGCGATTGCGCAGTGTTTTCTGCTTGACGAGCGCGCCTATCACGGCATACTATGTATATATTCGACCACACAGAAGAAAGAGACCGCCTTGACCGCGACACCTATGTGGCCTCCGTCTGGCCAGAGCTGGCGTGATGCTGTGGCGCAAGAGCATGCGCTGGTCGGGGAGTGCCGTTTCAATGAGGCGCTGAAGGTCTGCGAGCGTATCTACGCCGCGGCTGAGGCCGCCGCCGCTCCGTCCGGGGTCCTCGCCATGTTATGGGCCCACCGCGGCGATATGCTGCGCCACCTCGAAGACCTCTCAGGCGCCGCGGACGCGTACGCCGAGTGCGTGCGCCGGCTCCTACCCATTGCCAAGCAGGCCGATTGTCCGCAGATCTTAATCATCCCGCTGCACACGTGGGCCGCCATCCAGTTGCGGCGGGGCCGCATCGATGATGCGCGCACCCTGCTGGACCAGGCCGACGAGGCGCTCGACCGTGCCGATCGGAGACTGAACCGCCGCCTTGTCCAGCTCCACACAACCCTGCTGCGTGCGTGGTCCGCGGTGGCAGCCGATGACCTCGCGTCGGCGCGCTATCTCTACATCCTGGCGCGCCAGAGTGCCGATCTCCTGCGGCTCACGCCCTCGCATCGGTTTCGCCAGGCGATCGATGACGGTTTTGGCTGGCTGGAGTGCCCGGCGGCGCTCCCACCCGATCCGTTCCTCTGGGATGAGCCGCATCTCGCGCGGCCGGCTCAGACGCTTCTTGCGCGCTGCGCCTGAACGTCGATAACAACAGAGCGGCCCGCGCAGAACGGCACAGGCGCCTGTGCCGTTCTGTTGTTGCAGCAGCATTTCTTCTGGCCTCCGTCAATTGTGGCCATCCGACAGCGCCTCAAACGTATTGGCTCTGTGTGCAAGCGCATCACGCCACGACGCACAACTGAGTCCAATGTGTTGGAATGACGCGTTGACGGCGTCAGAACACGTTGAATCGCATTTCTACCATCCTCATCACTTTTCTCCTTAATTTTCCTGGCTTCTAAGCTCACACAAAGTGCTCATGATATGCTACAATCTCCATCAGCAACTTATGTGTATCACACTGCCTCCAAACGTATCGGTCTTTGCACGCGAGCGCGCCATGCCGCTGCGCAGCAGAGTCCAATGTGTTGGAATTATGGGTTCACGGCGCCAGAACGCGGTGAACCACGAGTCAGGGTACGTTGAACGGCGCACACTATCGCGCCAAGAAAGGTACGGTGAACGATGCATGTTTATGCGATGGCGCTGGAGAAGGGTGGTGTTGGAAAGACATCGATCTCGGTCAATCTCGCGGCGGCGTTCGCGCGGCTGGATCTCCGCGTCCTGCTGATCGACCTGGATGCGCAGCGCCATGCCTCGCGCTGGCTCGGCGTCGACACAGAGGCGCTAACTGTTGAGGACAGCTTTTTAGGTGTCGCCGTGCAGCACCGGCAGCTTGCCGACTGTATCCGACCGACCGCCGAGGGGATAGATGTCGTCCCGGGCCATAAAGAATTGGTCGCGCTGCCCGACGTATTGAACCGCAGCATGGGCGGCGGGATCTACGTGCTGAAGAAGGCGCTTCAGGGGCTCGCCGAGACAGGCCGCGTCTACGACATTGTACTCCTGGATCTGGCGCCGGCGCGTGGCCCCGTGCTGGCAACGGCACTCGCCGCAGCGACTCGCTGTGTCGCCCCGGTGCAGGCCGCTGACCTGGTGCTACAGTCACTGCGCGATCTTGCCGAGTCCATCGTCCAGGCCCAGGAGTTCAACCCACAACTCCGCGGCCTCAGCGTGCTGCGCAACAACTACACGCCCCGCGCCGCGCTCGACCGGGTCTATGACCAGGCGCTCGGCGAGGGCTACTCCCCGGCGCTACTCCAGACTATTATTCCTCCGCGGGCGATCATCCGCCTGGCGAGTGGCGCGCAGCAGAGTGTGTTCTCCTACCGCGGGCCGGACGACACAGCGGTGCGCGAGGCGTTTCTCAAGGTCACCGAGGAGTTACTGGTGCTGGATGGGGTGCCGTCGTCATAGTCCTACCGGCATTCAGCCGAGGGCTTGTGGGACAATCCACAAGCCTGTCTATGACCAGACCATCCGCCTGAGCCGCAGGACACGGCGCTGACGGCGGAGCGTTGACCAGAGGTTCAAGACCGACGTTGGAATGCTGCTTCAGTTCCAACCTCTCGAAGCTCCGGTTGCAGACACCCTTCAGGGAAAGGACGAAACGAACCGGAGCGGGATGCCGCTGATCAACACGGTCGAGGAGAGCCGCCGAGGTACGTCCACCTCGGCGCGTCACCAGCCCCGTAAGGGGTTCCGTAAGGAAGGAACAGATGTGGTCTTTGTACTCGACAAACACAAGCGGCCGCTGATGCCCTGCACAGAGAAACGGGCGCGCCTGCTGCTTCGGCAGGCGCGAGCGGTGGTGCATCGCAGGGCGCCGTTCACTATCAGGCTCAAGGATCGCTCCGTCGCGGACAGCGCACTCCAGCCAGTTGTCCTCAAACTCGATCCGGGGTCGAAAACGACGGGCGTGGCCCTGGCGCGTGCTGCGGATACACCCGACGGTTCGGTTCACCACGCGCTGCATTTAGCCGAGATCACGCACAAAGGCGCGCTTATTGCCGAGCGGATGCGGAAGCGTGCGCAGGCCCGCCAGCGGCGGCGCACAGCCAATCTCCGCTACCGGGCTCCTCGATTCGACAATCGCCGCAGATCAGCGGGCTGGCTCACGCCGTCCATGCGCAGCCGCCTCGACAATCTGCTGACCTGGGCGCGGCGCTATGGTCGCTGGGCGCCGATACACAGCATTGAGCTGGAGCATGTGCGCTTCGATACGCAGTTGCTCCAGAACCCAGAAATCTCCGGCGCGGCGTACCAGCGCGGCGATCTCTACGACTACGAGCTGTGGCACTATCTGCTCGAAAAATGGGGCCGGGCGTGCGTGTACTGCGGTGCAACCAATCTGCCCCTGGAGCGCGATCACATCATCCCCCGCAGCAGGGGCGGCTCTGATCGGGCCTCTAATCTTACGGTCGCGTGCCGAAGGTGCAATCAGGACAAGGGCGACCGGACGGCGAGCGAGTATGGATACCCGGAGGTGCAGGCCCGTGCGCGAGTACCGCTCGCGGATGTGGCGGCGGTCAACACGCTGCGCTGGGCGCTGAGAAACCGATTGCAGGCGCTGGGTATTACCGTCGGCTGCTGGAGCGGCGGGCGCACCCACTGGAACAGGGTGCGGTTTGGCTTGCCCAAGACGCATGCCATCGACGCGCTGTGTGTGGGCAAGCTGGTGGGCGTGCGCGGGGATGATGTGCCTGTCCTGGGCGTGCGGGCGATGGGACGCGGGGCATATTGTCGCACCCGATACACCCGGTATGGGTTCCCGCGCGGCTACCTGCTGCGCCAGAAGCACGTTCACGGCTTCGCAACCGGCGATCTGGTGCGGGCCGAACTACCAGCCGGGAAGCATGCAGGGGTTCATATCGGACGAGTCGCTGTGCGAGCGAGCGGATCATTTCGTGTTGGCACCGTTGATGGGATCAGTTGGCGGCATTGCCGACTGCTCCAGCGGGCGGATGGCTACGAATATGCCTGGAAAGGAGGGGTGGCGCTGCCTCCCCAGCCGTGATCGGCGGGGTTTCTGCGCTACTAATTGAGATGAGCACAACAAAACGACAGCTCGATCAGATTGCCGCGATCAAAGCGCGCGTGGGGGGCCTCCCATCTGCTCCCCCCAAAGATGGGCAGCCGGCTGCTGCTTCGGCAACGGCCGCACAGCAGGAAAGCGAGATCGACCGGGCTGCACAGGCCCGCAGCCACTTCACCGGGCGGGTCGAGCACCTAGTGGCGAACCGGGCGATCGAGCACATCCCGACTGGCCACATCGCGCCCGACCTGCGGCCCGAGATGCGCCAACCGCGCATGGTGCCGCTCCCAGAGGAGCTGGTTGTGCGGGGCGCAGTGCCGCCAGCCTACCAGGAGTTGGTCGCCGAGCTGCGCGACCTTGGCGCTTCCCTCACGAGGCGACAGCTCCAACCGATCGTCGTTTACCCTGGCAGCAGCCAGCAATACCCCGCCGCGCGCTACCTGATTCTGATCGGGCAGCGGCGTTGGACCGCCGCGCACCTCGTCGGAATGCTGTCAATCGACGCGGTGGTCATCGATCCACCGTCGCCACTCGACCGGGTGAGCCTCCAGTATGCCGAGAATGAAGACCGCGAGGACTTCAGCGATATGGAGCGCGCCTGGGCTCTCCAACAGTTCCGGCAGGCGATGGGCGACGAACAGACGCCCATCACTGACGCGATGACGCACCTGGGCATCAAGCGATCGCGGGCCTACCAGCTCCTGCGGCTGCTGGCCTTCACGCCGGCACAGCAGCAGACGATCGCCTTGCTCCGCCTCCAGGAGCGGCAGATTTTGAGTCTGACCGACGCGTTCCACCAGGGGAAGCTGAGCCAGCCGCAGGTGAGCGAGATCCTGCAACGGCTGAGTGAGATCGCGGCCGAGCGGGCGCTTGCCAACACGACAGCCGCGGACCAGGAGACCACGCAGGTCGGGGAAGCGCCGCGGCGGAGCGGCATCGACGCGGCGACGGTGGCGCGACTTGTCGCGCGCATGATCGACCAGCAGACGCCGCCCTCGAACACCGTTATCCCGCGTTGGTACGCACCACTTCGGCAGAATGTCAGCGGCGCTACGCGCAATCTGCGCCGGGCATTCGATCGGGTGGACAAACTTGGGCCGCAGGAAGCCCGCGAGCTGCGCGACGATTTGCACAACCTCCAGATGCAGGTGGGGCGGCTGCTGGAGCGGGTCGGGCAGGTACAGACCGACAATGCCGAGAAAGAAGTAGCGAACGGATAGTTGCGAACGTTTCACGGCGACGGGCACCACGTATCTGCTACGCGATAGCCAGTCTGTCCCACGCCACCTCCAAAACACTAAGAGCGCCTGATACCAGGCGCTCTCGGTATGTCAGCAAGCCACCCCATCAACACGACATAACGTACATCAATCGAGCAGCAAGCGCGGATAGATTTCTACTCCGAGCGCGTCCCAGCGCACGCCCTGCCGATCGGGGGTCAGGCGCCAGCGGGCGCGCTCGTCGACCGGCGCCGCCATCAGCGGTTTCCAGCGCGCCAGGTAGGCGCTCACCGTCACGCCGTTCGTGAGGTCGAACGTCAGCCGCACATCGTCGAACCGCACGAACCGGACCGACCAGGTCGAATCGCGGAACGGAACCGTGTGGGCCAGGACGCCGGAGACATCGGTGTTCAGGACTGCGCAGACCGCCGCGAGCATCGGCAGATCAATCTGTGATGTTCCGGCCTTAACGCGATTCCACCTGCTCCACGAGATACCGGTCGCCTTTTCAAGCGCCGCCGGCGTGTACACCTGAAGACGCTCGGGGATGTTATTCGTCAGCGGGTAGACGTTGATCTGGCGTGGCGGGATCTCGTCCCGCCGGACCGCGTTCGGACTCAGGCGCGGCAGTGACTGGCCCGGCGCGCGATAGCGCAGCAGCTCGCCCGGCAGGCAGATGAACACGCTACAGAGGGCGGCGACGGTGCGCAGCGCAATGCGGCCCTGATACGGGACCAGCTCCGTTTCCGCCGCAGCACCCCCCAGCGCATGCGCCTGAACTCGCCGCGGCAGCAATTCGTTGATGGTCGAGCGGCTGAGGCCGCTGATACGCGCCAGTTCCTGCTGCGTGAGCGGTGTGCGCCAGCGCTCGGCCGCGACCAGCAGCAGCTCGTCGAGACCACAGATGACGTCGCCGATACTCTCCACAGCCTGCTCCCCATGCGTCGGTGATCGCGGCAAGACGCGTCGTCCAAGCCGTCCAGCCAGCCAACACCATATCAAGATCGCTATTTAGGCGACAAATTGTAGCACGTTTAGTGATTCTCCGCCGCCGGAGGAGCTTCCTGCGACCCGTTTTCTTACCTGTTTCACAACCTGTTTCACGGCTGTTTCACAGCACCCTGACGCCGTGAACATGCATCGCCAGAAAGTGTAAAACGCTTCTCGAAACCTCCGTTTGCGACTCATCCGGCCGCGATTGCCAAATAAGTGCATTGGGAAGCCGCAAAGGCGCATTTTGGCCGTCTCACGGCTATCGTCGAACTTCGGCTGCCGGCGGCCGTGTTTGCCGCATTGGGACGCGCTCTCCGCTTGTAACGTACAGGACGCCTCACGTGCAAGAGATATGTGCGAAGGCGCCGCGGCACCGCAGTCGCTGCATCGGCTATGCAGTGATAGCCGTTGTCATCGGTGGAGCTGCGCCAGCCTGGAGTGGCCAGAGTAGGTGCGCGGCAGGCCGCTCCGTCGGCTGCTCCGCCTGGCAGCGCTGCCACAGCGCGATCCGCGCATCCAGCTCGGCGCCCAGCAGCGTCAAGTGCCCACGGGAAAGCGCTGTCGCCTCTTCCTGCGGGAGATAACGGAGCGCCGCAGCTACACGCAACAGCGAGGAGATGATACCGCCGTCGACCTGGTCCAGTTCATACACCGCGCCGCTCATTGCGTCGAGGTAGACGAAATCAAGCGCATACTCCGAATCCCCCTGTGTCCCATCGCCCAGAAGATGCAGCACATAGCCCGTCCCAAACATATTCGGCAGCACGCGCGCCAGCATGCCCCTGATGACGCCGCCTGAACGCTCGATTGCGTCGAGCTGGACAACGGCATCTGCTTGCAGTTCGATTGGCTGCCGTGGTTGTTGGTTTGACATAATAAAACTCTGTTCCGGGTACCCGAGCCCGACGGCCGTCTTGACCGGTCTGGTATGACTCGGTATACTGACCATGGCCTGGTTCGCCAGGCTGAGCAACAGCGAGGAGGGACTGGGCAGTCCCCACCACAGCGTCCTTGTATCGGTTCGTGTTGCGGTGGCCATCCCCACGGATCGTTTCAAGGGCGTTGTGCTGTGTCCTCACCAATCCAACACTCAAGCGACGCCTCCCACCGCCCCAAACAATCCTGGCTTAGCGCAGCGGTGTCGGCCCAAATACCGCCGGCCAATCCTGCTGCGGGATCTGCTGTTTCACAAGCAACGCAAACGCAAAATACCAGTCCGGCTCACTCGCTAGGATTTTCGCCTGCTGCGCCAGGGCCATGCAATGGCGCATGCCAAGTCGTCCGATGATGCGTGGAATCTGCGCCGCTGCCGCGGGGTTCCTACATCGCAGCGTCGTGATGATCTGCCGGGTCGCAGATTGGAGGTCCCCCGCCGCGGCCGGCCGCATGGTTACCGGTTTCTCCGGCGCCCGCTGCGCAGCGAACGCAAGCGCATCCTGGAGTTCGCGGATGAGCGCCTGGTCGTCATCGCTGTAGCGGACGTGCTGGGTGTCCGGCAGGCGCTCCAGCAGCCAGGCGATCCGCGCGAGAGTCCGCGCAAGATCCGTGTCCGGCAGCGGCTGCTGCCCGGCGAGAATACCCGCCAGCAGCGCCGCGCGCTGTTCCTGCGCGGCCGCATCGTATTGGCGCTGGGCCTCCTCCGCTGCCTGGCGCGCCTGCTCGACCGCGACTTGTTCCGCCGCCAGGCGCTCCAACTCCGCGCGGTGACCCTCCTCAGCCAGTCGAGTCGCGTTCGACACGCGCGCCAGGGTTTCCGCATCCGGGGGTGCGTAGAGGTAGTCGCGCAGCGCGTCAACGATAGCCCACTCGCCCGACGTGTAGCTGAAGCTGTGGAGGTCCGGGAGCCGCAGCAAGAGCCGGTGAATGCTCCGCACCACAACACCGGCATCGACCGGATTCCATGGCTCGTCCTCCGTGAGTGCCGCTGCCTCCGCCTGGGCGATCGCGCGGCGCTCAGCTCGCTGCCGCCGGCGCGTCGCGGTCGTCTGGTCAGCGGGCTGCTGCGTGAGCCAGGCGCGCAAGTGTGCCCGCTCGGCGGCAAGGCGATCCAGCGCGCGTTGCGCCTCTTTCCGATCGCCGGCATCACCTTGCGGATCGCTGGCTCGCTGGTGAAGGAGCGTTGATGCCTGCTTAATCTCCTGAAGCCGCTCACGCGCCGCCACAGCCGATGCCGGCACCTCGAACACGGGCCGGACTGCAATGATGGGATCAGGGAACTGCGCCGGGGTGCCCACCAACACATCGCGAATCAGGTCGGTCAGAGCGTACTCGTCAGCGGAAAGCGTGACTCGGCTCGCCTTTGCCAGGCCCACAAGCAGACGGTAGGCCGCGCGCAGGAGGCTTTCCGAGTTGGTGCGATCGACTGGCTCGTCGTCGTTCAGGGCAGCGATCCGGGCCATCAGCGCCACGTGCTCTTGGCGGCGACTCTCGTTACGGGCCTGTCGTTCGCGCTCCTGGAGTGTCTGGAGCCACGGAACGAGCGCGTTTCGCTCCTCGGCCAGCGTCTCGATCGCCTGGCTGGCCCGGCGCCGCTCAAGGTAGGGTCGTTTGGTATCTGTCACGATGGCCTGGTGCTGCCGAATCAGCGCCCGGATCGCCTTGAGCCGTTGTTGGGTTTCGGCAAGCGTCGCCGGCCGTTCGATGACCCGGCGCGGCCGGCGACGCATGTTCGCTGGACGCAACCACTGCTGATCTTTGGGCGCTTGCGGCATACCATGCTCCTTCTCTGCGCGGCGGCATCGCCATGTGCTCAGCCGCACGATCAGCTCACAGGCGTTTCCCGAAAGGCTTTCCAATCCGGCCGGACGGCAAACGGGTCGTCCAGGCCGAGGATCAGGCGAAAGACAATATGGCTCAGCGTTGACTCTTCCAGCCGGCGATCCCGCCGGTATGATTTGACCGTCCACTCTTCTGTGAGCGCCCGATCGCCCATGCGCTCAAGGGCGCCGACCGCGGTGTTCGCGGCATGCTGCGGCGCAATCGGCTCGCGGCGTATCCGTGCGCCCGCGTCACGCGCGGCTCGCCAGATGAGGTTGTGGATCTGCCCGATTGTGAAGTGTTCCAGCAGCTTCGCAATGGTATGGTGTGTTTTTTCACCTGCATGAAACGGCAGGGCATGGTCCGCGAGCGCGAGTTCGAGGTAAGCCACACACTCCATCTGCGCCAGCCAGGCCCAGAGAAGTGGCAGCTCGACATACCACTGCTCGACCCACGGCCGCTGCGCCACGCGCTGCTCGATGGCCGCCATCAGGCGCTGCGGCGTGGGCGCGTCGGCAGGCAACACAAGCCGCCAGACAACCGAGTTGAGGTAGTGTGCGGTCGGGACGAGGCCATCCCAATCAAACGCGTCGATCGGCGAGCTTGCGTCAATGCGCAACCAGCCCCGCTGCCACAGCTCGGCGACCAACGCATCGTCCGCGTCCGCCAGCGGGGTCAGCCACAGCGTATGCTCGCGAATCGGGGCAATGACGTCGAGCGTCTCTCGGGGATTATTTCGCAACAACGCTAATACGAACAGGCACTCAGCTAAGCGCGCCGCCGCAACAGGGGGCGGCGCGACCTCTGCCAGGTCATAGCGCGCGATCGCGGCACGCCTCACGGCATCCCCGTTCCCCGGCGCCTCGTGGGCGCGGGCGTCCGGGGTGGGCGGTGGCGGTGTTCGCTCCGGCGCCATCCGAGCAGGCGGCGGGGAAGAGACTCGTTTCGATCGCTCGAAATAGTAAAAGCGCTCGATTGCCGTCTGGGCCGCTCCCTGTAACGCTGCGAGCGACCAGCGATCGGGAGCGCGCTTGGCCATTTCCGCCGGTCCTGACCGCGCGTACGCAGTAGCCTCCTCAGCGCTCCGGGCAGCGAAGGCCGCCAGGTAGATCCAGCGACCGGGGCGCCAGACGCGCAGCCAGAGTGGCGTCCCGTCCGCCGCCTGACGTCGCGTGGCGATAACCAGAATGAGGCCGTCGGCAAGCTGCTGCGCGATCGGGGCACTATGCTCATCCGTGATCTCGCTCAGCTCACACGCTAATACTGTGACGGTGCTTGTGTCTCGCACACCATCCCTTCGTGGCATGGCATCCTCTTTTGGCGTTGACGATCGGGCCAGACTTGACACCACTACCCGCTAGGCCGCGGGTGTCGGGTCTCCGCCTCCACGACGTCCGCGCAACACGGCAGGCGCCTGAGGAGAATCTCCACGATCAGGCGGGCGGCGAAGCCGCTCACGGAGCGCGTCTGGCATATCACTGACTTCAAGCATCAAATACTGGAGCAGCCGCGTGGCCGTAAACGGCTGGGGGTCGCCCGGTGGTGCAACAAGAAACCCCAGAAGTCCGGTTGCCTCTATCTGGCGCAGGAGCGCGTGACTTACGGGATCGTCGAGGCGAAAGATACACTCGACCGACCCGCGCGCCGGCTCCTGTATATCTACGACCAACCCCACGAATCCCCCCGGTGTGGGTGGCGGCGGCAGCCAGGCGCGCCAGGATGTTGTAATGTCCCCGGCTGTGCCCCCGGCTTGTGCCTGGGCCGAGCGCTGGCGGGCCAGCAGGGTTGTTTCAGGATCGAGCGGGAGCACGCACGCAGCGCGGCCGTGCAAGGGTGGACCGGCCAACTCAGAGGACAGCTCAAAGATCTGCCCTCCAGCAAGCCGCAAACTACGCTCATAGGCATCACGGAACGCCGGTGTCCCGCCCAACAGATATACCAGGTCATCCGGTACGCATGACCATGGTAGCGGCGTGATTGCTGAGGCGCGCGCGGCAGCCACATGCGCCGCCCACTGGCGCGTGGCGGGCAGTGTGGCCGGCGGCTCGGCCATCTGCTCCGTGACGGAGAGCGCTTCATCCGGCATGCCCAGCCGCAACAGAGCCTCGGCCAGTATCGCGCGCCGGCCGATCGTATCCGCGGGGTCGGGGTCAATGGCGAGTGCATAGCGCAGGAGGTCAACCGCACGCGCAAAATGCCGTTGTGCCAGCGCATGGCTGGCACTAAAGGTGCATAGCGCGGCAGTCGCCGCGTCGCTCCGCGCCCGCGACCATTGCAGGACTCGATCGATCTGTGGCCAGATTCTGTCCGGGATCTGGCCGGACGCGGGCTCGCGAGCGACCATGTGGAGAAGACTATGCTCCAGCGCCTGGCGCGCGGCTGCGAGAAATTCACCGGAGGTCGGCGCCTGGCGTGCCGTCTTCCGGTCGATGAGCACGAATGAACGATCGCTGCCTGGCCCAGCCCGCAACTGCCGGCGGGCAAGCAGCCAATCACGTGCCTGCTCCAGCTCGGAAACAGTAAGCGTATCCCCTCGTCCGTGCAGCGCACGCACAGCCCCGGCGAGCAACTGATGCGGAATCGGCGCGTCCGGCGCCAGGAGCATAGCACAGCCGAAATAGAGATCCACCAGCGTTGCGGCGGCCATGCGATGTTGCTTCGGCATCAGTCACTCCTCCTTGCTGGATCGGACTCAGGCGGGGCCTCTTGGCCTGCCTGCCGGGATTGTGCGCGTATGAACGCCGCCTCAATCAGCGCGCCGGCAACATCCTCGGCGGTCAGCTTGTCGTTGCCCATGGTGTGTAGGGCATGTGCGCGGAGATGCGGCGTGTTCTTCGCGGCCAGAGTGAGCAGCCAGCGATACTGCTCGCGCGTGATGACAACCGCAATCCGCATCAGTTCTTCATCAGGACCCGGAACCACAGGTCACTCCCCTCTACGGTGGCGTGAGCATGGCCACAGCCACCACTGCTCTAGCTAAGCAGTTGCTACTCCTCACTATCGGCAGGCTCGTCGCCGCGATGGCGTCGATAGATGCGATATGTTGCTCAACAGTAGTCACGCCGCGGCCCACTCCTCGGCCTCAAGCGCCGCGCGGTCGGTGATGTCGAACGCCTCAGCCACGACCATCGCGCAACTATGGATAAGCGCCATCTTGTTCTGAAACAATGCCGCCAGGTGTTGGACGTCTTCGCCCTCCGCAGCGCGGGCATACGCGCCAAGAAGCCCGCGGGCGAGGGCCGCGGCGCTGGCGTGCGCTGGGCCTATCTCCCCCGTGCAGACCTTGCCCATGCGGTATAGATCGCTCCAGAGCTGCGTACACACAATTCTGAGTGCCTGCTTCGGCATAATCGCCAGCCCATCCCTCTGCGTCAGGAGGCCGACAGGCGCCCCAATACCGCGGGCGACCATCGCGGCGATGACCTGCGCGCCGCCGCGTGCTGCCGTGAGCCCCCGATCCGGGCACGCTCCGGGATCGACACTGCACATCTGCCGGTGGTGTGTTACAAAATCTATCGTCTGGCATGCCGCGAGAGGAAGATCGCGCTCCAGCATAATTTCCAGTGTGTGGTTGCCATTGTAATAGTGCTGGTTCGTCGCCCTATCGTACCACCAGGGGCCGTCACGCTGCGTCGGATCGTATGGCGTTAAATCAGCGAGAACCGGATCATCGACAGCTCGATCGGTGAGCAGGATACGGCACGCTGGTACACGGTAGGGGATGACCTCGACCCAGTAGGCCCGCATGCCGGCAGTCAGGGTCGGCCAGTCGTAGGTATACTGAACATTGCCGTACCGAAAGCCGTTGGCCCAATAGTTGGGCGACAGCCAGGTGACACGGATGCGCGAGGTGTTCAGCCGGCTTTCGTCAAAGACCAGCCCCGCACGCAGCACGCCTTCGCGCATGATCGTGAGCGCAGGCTCTCGATGCGCGACATGGGACATCGTGGAGAATGGCGCACAATCCGGGGCAAACCTCGGCGGGCGCTCTGGGGCGCCGACCCGAAAGCGCACCCATTCAGGAGCGGGGCGATCCTCCATCAGCGCTTCTCTCCGGCGCGTGCGGCGCCAGCATCAGCCAGGACTGCGCGACAATAGACGTACATATCGTTGCGCCGCGTCATGCCTGTAAGCCGCAACAATTCATCGTGAACCAGCATGCGCTCACTGCTCAGGCGCTGCCACTCGTCGCTGTCAGCATACTGGCCACCACGCATGGCGTCGACATACGCGACATATTCTTCGGCCAGTGCTTGCAAACGAGAGGTCCGGCCATCCATAACACCACCGCGACTAGGGCAACATCTCCCGCCGACCGATCGCATCGCCAACCATGCGCAATCAGGCGGAAGCAGGGCCTTACAGCTTCACGAAGCCTCTTCAGATCCACGAGCTGCGCCGTCGTCAGGAACCTCGACGAATAGCACCTTGAAGGCATCTTCGTCCGTGACTCCCGCTGCCGCCGCATACACACGCGCGATACCCCACGCCTTGGAGCGGCGCAAATCGCCGCGGCGGTGCGGTTGCGTGGCCGGATTGAGCCAGCCAAAGTACGCCGATCGGCTGATTGGGGCCCGATCGATAATATCTTTGGGCTCCAGGCCGGCGCGTGCTATGAGATCCCGAAAGTTTTCAGCAGGGCGCAGCATATGTGCTTCACTCGACATCGCCACGGTATAATACTAAGTGAGACTACTATAGACCCACCCTGGCCAAAACGTCAAGCAACAGTCGGTCGAGGCGGGCATGAGCTTTCTTATCTGGGTGGCCCAGCGGCGTTGGCCGTGGTCGCCACAATGGTTCCAACAATGGCAGCATAAGCAGCGAATCCGCTGGCTGCAAGCGCGGCAGATACCAGCGATGCTGGCGGCACAGGAGGCCGGTGCCGGTCTCTCTGAAGCGTGGGCTGGAGCGGGTACCAGCAGTGATGAGATTCTGCAACTGAACGCCGTCGGCGCGGTCTTCGATGCTCCACTCACCGCGCCGTTTGGCGAGCATTACGGCACTGGATAGCCTCAGTGTTAACAATATCTGTGTTTCTGGTATTGTTTTGTAGTATTATAGCGCGCCGGCTTTACCATAACCCTTAACACCTTGATGAAACAACAAAACAATATACGCGCTCTATAGCATTATTATGCGGTAGAGCGCGTATGTGGGCTAGAACGGCGTTCTGTCACCCTGAAGCGAGACGAGATCGCGGCGACAGCGGCCCTAGCACCTGTCTGGCGCAGCCTCCGCGGCTGTTCTGTCTCCGCTGCGAAGATCGACCCGTGCGTAGACAACCCAGCCATGGCCGCCTGCCGCGAGGCGCGCCCGCTGGTCGATGACGGACTGCCGGCCAGCATTCGTACGGACAAACTCGGCCGCGCGCGCGGCCAGCTCCGGTGTGGCGGCGTGCATCGTCAGATAGACCAGGTCGCCCACAACCTGGTCGAGCGCGCGCCCGAGTGCGGTCGCGTCGCATCCGAACCGGCGAGCAATCAGCGCCAGGTCGCCGGCCCACTGCTCCGCGCGCGGCAGCCGGCAGAGCTTGATGCGCGCGAGCGCCGCGACGTCGCAGCGCAACAGAGCGGCCAAGCCGGCGTCGTCAAGGCCGGCCCGGCGCGGGGCTTCGCCCTTTGGCCTCGCGGGGAATGCATCCTATCGAGAGTGCTTTCTGCGCGGGCGAGTGCCGTCCGCAGGACCGCGCCGGCGATGAGTCCGGTGTCGCGCAGCTCGGCCGCCTGAACCAAGCGTTCCATCCGTGGGGATGCGCGATCGTTCATATCTGCCTCCTGCCATTGTCAACATACCCCTACTAAATATTCCCTCTCAGCAGGGCAAAGTGCGACATGTTTGGGGCGCGCAGTTGCGTGAGCCACACAATCACTGGCGGCAGAAAGGCAGAAAGACAGAAAGGCAGGAAGGCAGGAAGGCAGGGATGCGGTGATACGGCACACAACAGCGCGCGGCGCGCACGTCAAAACGTGCGCGCCGCGCGTTGCTCGTCTGTTGCTCTGCGGGCTTAGGCCGGGCGCTGGAGGCCCATCGCGGCGCACCAGGCGTCGCGGATCGGCTCATCCACACCTTCGAGCGCCCACATCCGCTCGACGTCCTCGCCCAGGTCGGCCGGGTCGCTCGCATTGCGGAGCCGGGTCAGCGGGAGAGGCAGGCTGACGGTCAGCGCCTGGCGGGTCGTCGGCAGCGCCGCATCCAGCTCGTTCCGGTAGACGAAGCTGCGCAGGTAGAAGGGGCGATCGAACGCCAGGTCGACGCCTAGCTGCTCGGCGTTCAGCATCGCGAGCAGGTGGCGCGCCAGGCCGACGCGCAGCGGGAAGTTGACCGGCTGCACGAAGTTCAACGGCATCGGCACATTGACCTGGATCGGGTCGCCCTCCGTGATTGTGTAGGGCATGCCCTCATCGTCATTGAACTGGACATAACCCATCAGCGTCGCGTCGTCCTGCTGGGCGGCGGGCGCGCTGAAACGCACCTGGCCGGTCCACCCGTCGCGGAACCACCAGGCGTTGACCTCCGGGAACACGTCGGCGAACATCAGGTTGTACCAGAAATCCCACGCGGACGGCGCCTGGTGCGGCCGCTCCACGCGCATCTCGCCCCCCATCCAGAGCCTCGCCACGCGCTGGGTCAGCTCAATCCCGGTGCCGAGTCGCGGCATGTACACGTGGCCGGGGGCCACGATCTCCTGTTTGCTTTGTTGAGACATAGTGCTTTACTCCAGATTATTGTTCTGGGGCGCGAGTATGACACGCGCCCCGCGGCTTGTCAAGGGTTATCGCTGCGCCAGCCGGTTGAACAGCGCCGCCAGACGCTGGCCGACCGCTTTGGGCATTTCGTCAAGTGAGTTGATCGCGGTCCAGTTGCCGGCTCCCCACAGCTCGTCCATCAGCTCCTTATTGGCGCCGTGGCCGAGGAAGATACCGAATGTCACGACGCCGCGCTTGCGCGCGTCTTTCAGCACGGCAGCCGTCTGCGCCTGATCTTCCACCTGGCCGTCGGACAAGCCGACGAACAGCCGGTTGGCCTCCTCGCCGCCGCGCAGCGCGGTGACCGCGAGGCCCGCCGTGCGCGAGAGCGACGTCCCGCCCAGGTTCACCTCAGTCAAGGCGGCCGCGCGCCCCGGGTCGAACGATGGCTCGTCCATCGCCTTGAACTGCGCGTCCGTCGAACCGAACCCGCGCGACTCGTATGGAATATCCAGCAGCTCAAACGTATCGCCGAGCACCATCATCGAGTCGTAGAGCGCGCCCGATTGGATGTGGTAGCCCATACTGCCCGAGAGGTCCACGGCCACCGACGCGCGGAACGATGTCTGCGGCAGGGTCTTGGATTGCGTGCGGACGTTCTGCTGGCCCGCCGCCGCGCGCACGATCCGCCGCCTATCGAGCTGCCCCTCCGGCAAATTGCGCAGGCGCCTCTCGACGTCGGCGCGAATCGCCTGGAGCACCGTAGCCATCTTCCCGGCGACCTTCTTGTGCTCGGGCCTGCGGCCCTTCCACTTGTTGACGGTCGTCGCACCGGCCCTGGGCATGCCGACTTGCACGCCCTCGATCCGGCCATCGACTGTCTTGTAGCGCTGCTTGGCCGAGCTGCGGTTGCCCAGCGGCTGGTGCAGCGCCGCGCCCAGCACCTCGACGCGCGATTCGACCCGGATACCCGAATCGAGCGCCGAGACCGCCTCGCGCTCCGCCGCGGCAAGCACGTCGGCGAGCTGGGCCTTGGTGAATGGCGCATTCGCGTCGCGGAACGGGCTGCCGCCCTGCCGGGTCGGCGCCTGGCCCCGGCCGCCGGCGCCGTTGCTCTGCCCGCTCTGCTGGCCTGCATCGCTCCCGATCGCGTCCTGCGCGCTGTCCGCGTTCCAGTCGCGCCAGTACCCCTCCATGTCGGCGTCTTCGACATCGCTGCCGTTGCCGCGCGCGCCCGGCTGCTGCCCACTCACATCGCCAGCGCCGTTCGCGCTCTGCTGGCCGGTACCGTCGCCATTGGCGTTCTGGCCCGGCTGGCGGCCCTGGCCGCTCTCGTCCTCACCCTGGCCCAGCCCCTTCCGCCAGCCCTTGCCGCGGCCGTTCGTGTCGTCGTCTTCACCCTGGCCCTGCTGGCCGCCACCACCGCCACCCTGCTGATCGCCCTGGCCCTGCTGACCTTGCTGGCCGCCCGCTCCGCCGCCCTGCTGATCGCCATGCTGGCCGGCCTGCTGGTACTGGCGATCGCCGCCGCCTCCGCCTCCGCCTTGCTGCCCCTGCTGGCCCTGTGCGCCCTGCTCGCCGCCTCCGCCTCCGCCTTGTTGGCCGCCCTGTTGGCCCTGCGGGCCAGACTGTCCGCTGCCGCTACCGCCACCTTGCTGGCCGGACTGCTCGCCCGACTGCCCCTGACCGCCGCCCTGCTGGCCGTTCTGTTGGCCCTGCTGGTTCTGCTGGCCGCGGTTCTGGGCCGGCTGATACTGCCGGCCGCGGTTTTGCTGCTCCTCCTCGTAGGTGACCCCACCGGAGAAGATGGTCTGGCCGCCGCCGCCCTGGCCGTCACCATCGGGCATCTGCCCCTTGACGGTCACATGGCCCTTGAACTCGACGTCCATGTCCATCCCGCCGCCACCACCGCCGCCGCCCTGCATCTGGCTGGCGTCGATGACCTGGTCGCCCTCGATGACGATCCGCGGCCGCCGCGCGTCCGTGCCGGGAGGCGGGTTGCCCGGGTCGGTGCCCTTGAAGCCATCGGGCATCTTGACGCCTTCCTGCTCCATGCGCGCGGCCATATAGACCGCGGCGGACCAGGCGTCCTCTGGCTTCCCGTTGACCGCGGCGCGGACGACGGGGGCCAGCTCATTGAATAGCGCCCTGGACTTGGCGTCCATCTTGGCGTAGGTCGAGGGCCGCACGTTGAAGAACGGCAGTGCCTCGTACAGGAGCGCCCAGGGCACCACGTCCTGGGGCGGCAGCGGCGTGCCGTCCGGCCGCCGCACGGTTTCGGGCCAGCGCGGATTGATCGCGGCGTCGGCCGCCAGGATCTCGCCGGCGCCGGCGTATCGGTCGTCGACGCGCCGCTCCATGCGCCCGTCCTCGACGATGTTGTAGGCGTCCTTGACGAAGGTGCGGCTCGTATCAAGGCGCACCGTCTGGACCCCAAGCCCGGCGAAGCGCATGTCGACCTCGACGTCCTGCGGCCCCTTGCTCTGCATGATGTCCAGGATGCCGGCCCACAGGTCCATCGGCGTGAACTGCTCGTGCCCCAGCTCGTGGTAGATACCCGCCTTGATGGCGACGAGCTGCTGCGCGTGCGGCGCGTCGGGGCCGAGCGGCTGCGGATCGGCAAAGATCTTGCCCTGCATATCGGTCGCGAAGCCGCTGCCGGGGTCCTTGAACACGACCCGCCGCGGCCGTCCGGCGATCTGGGTCGCGACGCGGCTGAAGGTCTCGGCGATATGCCGGTTGTTAATCGGGTCCTGTCCCTCGGCGAGGCCGTTGGCCACCACCTCAAGCGTCAGCGGCCGCGAGTTGCCGTCACGGTCGAACCCCTCTTTGTTGTACCCGCGCCGGTCGAAGCCGTCGTGGTCGTAGCCGAACCGATTGTAGCCCTCCTTGTTGTAGCCGGTGCGATCGAAACCGTTCTCGTCAAGCCCGCTGAAGTCGTAGCCCTCGGCGTCAAGCCAGCGGCGATAATCGTTCGGGTCCTGGGTGTAGCCCTGGCGGACGTTCTCCTGCGGCGGCCCGCTCGGCTCGACATAACTTGGGTTGTGCGGCGTCTGGAGCACGAGGTCATAGTCGCCGCCGCGCACCACGCCCGAGAAGTAGGCTTTGACGGTGCGATTGCCGAAATTCGGACACTCGTGCCCTTTGGGGTTCCCACCAGTGAAGCGCCCGCACTCCGGGCACCTGAGCGGCACGCCATCAACGACCGCCCTGGGGTTCTCGGCGAGGCGCTGCTCGCTGCGCAGCCAGCGATAGGCGACCGACCGCTTCCGGCCGCCCGCGATCAGCTTGTTGTACAGCTCGCGAACCTTGGTGTCGTCGTAGACGTAGCCCTTGTTAGGCTCGTAGCGCTGCTGCATCGGCGCGCCCTGCTTGAACGCGTCGAACGTCGGCGGTGTCCGCGGGTCATTTGGCGGCGGCAGCGGCGCGTAGCGCGCCCCCGGCACTACGCGCGGGGCCTGGTACCCTGTCCCGTTGTACCCCTTGTTCCACCCGAGGTAGCCGCCGGGCCGTTTGTCCCACTCCCACCCGATGTGCGGCACCCACTCGGCCGAATTGTTCGGGTTGACACACCGCTCTGTCGCCGCGTCGTACACCCAGCCGCAGTAGTTATACTGCCGCCCCTGGGCGTCGGGCGCGGTCAGGCCGGTCTTCTTGCTGAAGCCCCAGCGGTCATAGCCGAACTGGTCCCAGCCCGACTGGTTGTACTTCGCGGGCAGCGTCTTGCCGGTCTTGGGACTGACCGTGAGCATGCGCTCTTGCCCGTTCCGATCCTTTCCGTCGTTGTCATAGCCGGTGAAGGAGTAGCCATTCCGATCGAGGCCCAGATTGTTGTAGCCGGTGCGGTCGTAGCCGTCCGGCCCTATACCGCGCAGATAGCCGCCGCGGTCATTCCCGTTGGCGTCCAGGCCCTCGGCATTGAAGCCCCAGCGGTCGTAGCCGTATAGGCCGATGCCGTTCCGGTCGTAGCCGTACATGTCGCGGCCGTCGGCGGCGTAGCCGTCGAGGTCGAACCCGTCGGCGTTGAACCCATCGCCGTACAGGCCACGCGCGTCCGCGACGAAGAACGGGTGTGTCTCGCCCGCGGCATTCCGGCCGGTCTTGTCCCAGCCGTTGCGATCGTTCCCACTCGCGTCGAAGCCGTTTTTATCGTACCCCTCGGCGTCCAGGCCCTGGCGGTCATAGCCCTTCTCATCCCGCCCGTCCGCCGCATAGCCGTGGCCGTCGAAGCCGGCGTCGTTGTAGGAGTCCTTGCGGAACCCCTTGGAGTTGAAGCCGGCGCGGTTGTAGCCGTCTTTGTCCAGGCCCTGGCGATTGAACCCGCTCTCGTCCCAGCCGTCCTTGTTGTAGCCGTTCTTATCGAAGCCGCGGCGGTTGTAGCCCTCACGGTCATAGCCGTTCTGGTCATACACCTTGCCGTTGGCGCTGATGACGGCGCAGACATGCTCGGTCTTACCGATGAACTGGCCGCACTTGCCGCATTGCTGCACGCCAGCCGCGGCGCACAGCGCACCCGCCAGATCCGCCGCGTAGCGCGCCGGCTGCGCCTCGTAGTCGATGACGGCGTCGTTCAGGCCCTCGGAGAGATTGTCGCGCACGCTGAGCGCCGCGGCGGCCTCGTCCAGCGCGGCGCGGAGGCGCCCATCGTCGCCGCTGAAGGAGACCAGGCCGTTGGCCAGGTCGGGCAGATCCGGCGCGTCGCGCATCGCCCGCCAGGCCGTCACGCGGTTCTCGGACGGCATGCCCCACAGCCGCGGTTTCCGCCCGCGCGACAGGTCGTCGATGATGCTGGCCAGCAGCCGGGCATTGTCGATGTCGGGCCGCGCGTCGAACGCGTCGGCCGCGATGTACAGCGCGGTCGGGACCTGCGCGTTATCTGCGATGTTGCCGTCCAGGATGTCCCGCGCCGTCGGCAGCAGCGCGTCGATGATCGCCTGGTTACGCGCCTGGCGCTCCTCGCGCTCCTTCGCCCACCAGTCACGGCCCCGCCCCCCATCGCGATCGCGGTTCTCCCAGAACGTGGCCGCGCGGTCGGAGATACCGTACTCGTCCGTGTCGTCGCCGGCATCCTCATCGTCGAAGTCCTCGTCATCGTCGAACTCGTCTTCGTCGTCCGCGTCATCCTCATCGTCCGCGTCCCAGAGGCGTCGCTGGCCACTAGAGAAGCCGCGGCTCATCGAGCCGCCCTCTCCGCGCCCGCCCCAATCGTCCCAGCCGCCGCGCGCGCCCAGCGCGTTCCGCACCGCGTCGGTGCCGGCCAACGTTCCAAGCCAGTCAACCGTCGCCTCGTCAGTCGGCACCGCCGCCATCCTCGCCGGACACTCATGGCCCGCTGTCGCGCTCATGAACTGCCCGCAGTCGGGGCATTTCTGCGTGCCCGCGGCAATCGCGACGATCGCCGCGAACGCCTGCGCGTTGCGGTACGGCTGATCCAGGTACGCCTCGGCAATGCGCATCGCCTCTTCGCCCACGCCGCCGATCTCCTGCATATGCGTGGCGTAGGTTTCCAGCGCCCGGCGTTCCGTCGTGGCGTGCGGCCCGCTGCCAAGCGGCTTGGAGCCGCTCGCCAGCTCGGCGATGCCGGGCAGGCCGCGGACAAACTGCTCCGCGCGCCCACTCAGCTCGGCCGGGTAGCTCTCCAGCCACGCCGGCCGGCAGACGTGCGGCTCTCGCCCCATAAACTCGCCGCAGGTGCTGCATTTGAGCCCCTTGGCGTCCGCGTCGTCATCCCCATCGCCGCCGTCGCCGCCATTGCTCCCGCCGTTTCCACCGGGCGCAAGGCCCAGTGCGGTCAGCAACTCCTCAGGCGAGCGCGTCGGCATCGTTTGTGGCGCCGTCAGCCCCGCCGCGGCCTGGGCAAAGGTGCCCACCGGGGCAATCAGGCTGCCGTCGGGCGCCGTGATGCTGCCGTCGGGGTGCAGCGTGCCGCCGCCTAGGAACAGCGTGCGCATCTGGTCGTCCGAGAGAGGCTGGACGCCGCCCTGCAAAGCAGCCGCAGCGCCCGTGAGGTCGCCGCGCCCGAGCGCGTCTGCGGCCGCCTGGAACGCCGCCTGAAAGTTCGGGCCCAGCAGCGTGCCGCCAAACGCGCCGGCCAGAGTGTTTGGGTCGATCCCCAGCGCGGACGCTTGCGCGGCAGCCCGCTGATCGGCGACGTACTCGGACGGATTCCGTCCTGCCGCCAGCGCCGCCGCGAAGTCAGCGCCGGAGATCGGCTGCAAGACGCGCGGCGCGGCGGGAGTGGTTATTGGTGATACAGTTGGAGCCGCTGTGCTGTTAGTGTCCGGCACCGTGGTGACTACATCAGACGAGATGTTTTCCCTTAGTGCGCCTGCAACCGCGGGATGCATGCCCTGGATCGCCGCGGCTGCCGCGCTCGGATCGAACGCCCTGGCTGGGCAGACGTGACCGCTCTGCCCCACAAACTGGCCGCAGTCAGGGCACTGTGGCGTACCCGCCGCGAACGCGAGCGCGCGAGCGAACTCTGCGCGATTGCGGATGTGGTCATTGAGGTAGTCTTGCGCCGCCCCGCGCAACTCCGCCGGCGCGGCGGAGCCGGACCGGATTGTGTCCGCACATCGCGTGAGTTGCGCTACCTCGTCCGCGCCCTCGGGGGGTAGCGCCCCATTCGCAAGCGCGATCATGTCGGCGCTGCTGTCGACTACTCCCCGCGCGACTGCGCGCCATCCTGGATGCGTCTGCGCCGCCCACGCGGGC
Organism: Kouleothrix sp. 19917; assembly: GCF_057073505.1. Lineage (NCBI taxonomy): Bacteria > Bacillati > Chloroflexota > Chloroflexia > Chloroflexales > Roseiflexaceae > Kouleothrix > Kouleothrix sp. 19917. The sequence goes on along the minus strand of NZ_CP097100.1, from coordinate 93,028 downwards.
GGCTGGCCCACGACGATGCCGGCGCGGTTCGACTCGTCTTCCAGTGCGCGCACGAGCGCGGCCGTGTGCTCCTGGTCGGGCTCGCGCACCACCGCGGCAGCGGCGGCGCGGGTCTCGGCGGAGAGCGCGACGCCCTCCGGGAGGAGGTTCGCGGCGATTGCGCCAGCGGCTACAATAACGGTGCGCTGGGCATCGGCGCGCACCGATCCCTCAGCCAGCTCGCGCACGCCCTCTGCCGACAGAATCGCGTGCGCCCAGCCCGGTGCCGTGGTGCGCACGTGCGCCGCCGCTGCGCCGGGGATCGTCGCGGCGGGGCGATCCTGCCGCGCCACTGCGGATGGGGAGGCGATCGGCGTGGGATCTGGCGCTGTGCTTGCCGCCAGCAGGGCTTGCGCGAAGGTCTGCGCCGCTCCCTGATGGCGGGAGGCGATCCAGTCCCGCGCCGCCTGCTCCAACGCCGGCGATGCCGTGACGCCGATAGGCAGCGCTCCCCTGTCCACCGCAAGCGCGGCGCCGAACAGGGTATCGGCCGTCGCCTTCGGCCCCGGCTGTGAAACGTTGATGGTTGTCTGGCCGTTCGCGGCCTCGCGCACACCCGGAGTCATCGCGATCGCCTGCGCCCAGCCGTTCAGGCTCGTCGCCTGATGGGCACCCGGCGCGCCCGGGACGAATGGGCAGTTGTGCGCCGACTGGCCTTGAAACTGCCCGCAATTTGGACATTTTGACAGGCCGCCGGCCTCCGCCAGCGCCTGCGCGAACAGCCGCTGCGCGGCCGGGTTGTCAGGGTTGCCGTTGTAGGCACGGCCGGCCGTACGAAGGCCCGCCGATGTGCCGCTCGCCGCCAATACTTGTGCCGAGCACAGCGGGTCGAGCGCCGCACGGGCCTGGGAGCCCGTCGCGCCATTGGCAATCGCGGCGAGCGAATCCTGCATCTGCTGCGGGATGGCCAGCGTGGGCGCCGCGGGGGCGGCCTGGGGGATCGGCACGGTCTGCGTGCCAGGGGGCGGTGCCGCTTCGTCCACGGTCATTCCATAGCCGTGCAGCGCCTTCGCGACGTCGGCGCGCGAGCCGGGCACCACCCAGCGCTTGCCGCGCCCGTCACGGTCGGCGTTGAAGCACCTCCCGTCCACGCCGGGCAGCGCCTTGATCGCCGTCAGGATCGTCCCGAACTCGGAGCCGGTGATCGGGATCACCTGCCCCTCGACCTCGATCAGAATCGCTGGCGGGGTCTGCGGGCGGACGCCCCGGCGCGCCATGGAGAGCGTAGGCGTGGCGCCGCCGCCCCCATTCGCGCCGGTCTGCGCCTGCTGGGCCTGAAACACCTCGCCCGCCAGCGGCGAGAACCGCCCGCGGATCGCCTCCGCGCTCAGACCGGCCGCCTGGCCCTCAAGCGCCTGCCGCCGCAGGTCGCGAACTTCCTTCCAGCCGTACTGGGCCGGCCGCTTGGGGAGCGCAAATCCGTACTCCGGGTGCGGGTCTCCGTGCGCCGGCACGTCCATCCGCGGGCTCATCGCCCGCATTTCGCGGAATATCTCCACGGTGGCCTCCTCGGCCGCCGTGTCCGCGGCGCGGGCGGTGAGGACGGCCTGTCTGGCCGCTACTCCCTGCCCACCGCCTTCCCTGCGCGAGGCCAGCGCCTGCTCGGCCCGAGTCGCCCCCAGCTCGTGAACCTGGAGGAGCAACTCGGTTGCCTCGGCAGGCGAGACCCCCAGTGCCGGCGCGATCCGTGCGCCGGCCCGCTCGCAGTAGGCCCGAGTATTTCCATCACACGACATTGACGTGTGCTCCTCTCAGTCGACTATGGGTTCGATCGGGCGGCTCTGCGCGACGGCGCATTACCATCGGAACCAAAATGCGCCTCGAAGCGCTCCATGATCAGCCGCCACTGCTCGTCGAACTGGTCGTTCTGGTCGCAGCAGATGCGGAAGGTGTTCGCCGCCTCCTTCCAGCCGACGGTCTTGCCCAACACGATGTAGTTGCGGAGCTGCCGGTCGCCCGGACGTGTCGGCGTGCGGCTGTTGAGGCCGATCTGCCGGTCCATCGCGCCGCTCCCCGCCAGGCTCTCGATGTCCTGGACAAAGTTGACCGCTGCTTCCAGCTCGGGGTCGGAGATGTTGATCTCCTGCGGGATGTTGTAGCTCTTACGCAGGATCGTCTGCCGCATCTGCTCGCGCTCTGCATCGCGCTGCGCGTCCGTAGCCGCCGGCGCGGCGTCGGCTGGCTGGAACTGCTTCAAGAAGCCGCCCACGCGCGCCGCGCGCTCCTTGGCGGTCGCCTTTGGCAGCTCGAACGGCATAATGCGGGAGAGCGGCGCCGCCGCCGGGCGATCCGGGTCGCCTTCGTTGCCCGGGTTCCAGGTCATACACGTGATCGTGGCCGGGTGAACCGGGATACGGGTCATACCGGCTTCCGGGCTGCCAATAATGATCTCGCCGTCCTCCAGGATTGACTGGAGCGCGGTGGCCAGCTTCTCGTTGCGGGCGATTTCGTTGATACAGATCACGGAGCCCATCGCCGCCGCCAGGCCGATCTTGCCGAGCTTCACGCGCGAGCGCGTACCACCGTTGCCGTCCGGCTCCAACACCACCGTGCCGATCGCGTCCTCCAGCGTCGAGTCGGGAAGCACGTTATACTCGGTGTAGTTGAGGCCCTGCGAGACGTTGCCGGCTTTGTCGACCGTCTGGATCGACGCGGCGAGCTGGCGCGCCAGCGTGTTCTTGCCGGTGCCGGCGGGGCCGTACAGGCCGAACGCGCGTGACCAGAAGCTGCGCTTCGTGTCGCCCTTCTGGCCGGCCTGGATCGCCGCCGACATGGCGCGCAGGATGCGCTCGTTGGTCTCGCCGATCTCGTAGTTCGGGTCCAGGTCGGGAATGTACTCACTCAGCGGCTCACTTCGCTGGCCGCCCACGGTCGCGTCGACGTCCATCAGGTACGGGTCGGGAGCAGGCAGCGTTACGGGGCTCAGGATGTGCTCCTGCGCGGTCAGGGGCATGCCCTCAGGGCGGATGAGGCCGGTGCGCGGCGCCCGCACAACTGGCGCGTCCTGTGCTCTGTCAGCATTCCCCGCGGTCGGGGCGGGCGGCGCTGCGGCCTGCCCGCCCTGCGCGAGCCGCTCGGCGACTTCGCTCATCCGCGCTGCGGCCTGCGCCATCTGGACCATGGCCTGGGCCACGGCAGGGTCTGGCGCCGCGACCGCAATGGGCTGGCCGTCCGAGCTGGCAGGCGTAGCGATGGGCGCGACCGCCCCAACGTTGCCGTTCGCGACGCTGGCCAGCGTCGCCTGGAGCGCGGCGGTGAAGGCAGAGGTGTCCATCACGGGCGCCGGCATGGATTTCAGCGCCTCGGCCAGCGCGGCGGTGTCGAGTTGCACAGTGACCTGTGGCGCTTGCTGGCCGGCCATGCCCTTCTGGAGGGCGGCCGCCAGCGCCTCGGCGTCGAACTGTGCCGTCACGTTCTGCGGCATACCGGCCTTGATGGCGTTCGCCAGCGCCTCGGCGTCGAACTGCGCCGTCCCGGTCATCTGCTGCGGCAGGCCAGCGCGGAGCGCCGCCGCCAGCTTCTCTTCGTCGAGCTGAACCACGCCGCCGGGCGCCGCCGGCTGCGCGGCGCTGAGCGCCTGCTGGACGGCGCCGCCCAGCGCCGCTGCCAGCGCATCCGTGTCGATCTTGTTCTCCACGGTCACCTGGGGTGCCTCAACGGTGACCTGCGGGCTCACTGTGACTGGAGGCATCGCCACGACCGCCTCGGCGATCGTCGCGCGCAGCGCCTCCTGGTCGAATGGCGCCACGACGGGTACCAGCACTGGCGCGGCGGCCGCGGCCTTGTTCGGGCAGTTGTGCGGGCTTTTCAGGCTCATGTACTGGCCGCAGTCGGGGCACTGCTGCGCGCCGCCGTGCGCTGCCAACTCCCGCGCAAAGCCTGCGGCCGCCTGCGCCTCGGTAATGGCCGGGTCATTGGCGGTGCCGCTCCGCACCGCAATCCAGAGGTTCGCCGCGTCAGCCAGATCGACGGGAGCGCCTGTACCGCTCAACACCGCCGTCGCGGCACCGTCGAGGACGATGCCGTCTTCGGGCGCGCCCAAGCCATGGTTCGCGACCGCGACGATGTAGTCACCCTGCGCGCCTGCAACCACCGCGTTGGCCTGGGGCGCGAACACCGCGCCAGGCCGCAGCGAGATGCTCGGCGCACGCTCGGTGTTCGACTCATCGGCCGTGGCGGCGTTCCGACGGCGCTGCCGCGCTTGAAGTGCTCGGGCCGCGATAATAAGCTGCCGGGCAAAGCGATCGGAGTCCTGCTCGCCGGCCAGAACCCGCTCAGCCGCATCCCGCGCGCCCGGGGCGAGCGAGGTGTTCTGCATAAGCGAAGCGGCGAGCGCGCGCACGGCAGCGCGATCCTCATCCGATAGCTCTAGGGGCGACGCGCTCTCCGCATCGCTGACCAGCCCGGCGAGCGTTGGGCGCTGCATGACCGCCTCGAACGGCGTAGCAATTGCCGGCTGGCCGACCGGCCGCAGATCGGCGGGCAGGTCCTCGACCACCACGCCGCCCGTGCGCGGCTGTGCGGGCGCGGGCTGCTGGGCCGGTCCGGGACACGCGTGCGCATCGCCGGCGAAGCGGCCACAGGTCGGACACTTCTGCGTGCCGACCTGGCCGCCGAAGGAGACCTGGCCGCCGTTGGCGAACACGCCGTTCTTGGCGGCGATATACATCGCGTCCGAGGCGCGCCAGGCGTTACCAGTGCCGTTGTTCAGCGCCGCGAGGTCCGCGGCCAGCGCGACGTCGAAGCCATTCTGGGGATGCAGCGCGCGCCACGCCATCACCGCAGCCATCTGCTCGGCCGACATATTGGTCGAGCCGGCCGTGTCGCCGGCGGTGTTGGTCTTCGGATCGTACACCGCCATCAGGCTGCGCCGGTCGCGCGTGTAAATCTGGATCTGGCCGTCGGCGGTCTCGACCACCTCGCCGTCGTACAGCGCACCCACGGCGGCCATCAGCGTCCGGCCGACCGCCACCGAGCCGCCCTTAGGCAGCGGCTCCTTGCCATTCGTATCGTCGGTCTTCTGCGTCGCGCCGCTGACGTCGCGGGCGCTGCCGAAGTGCGCCGGGTCCTTGCTGCGCTGTCCGACGGCGTAAGTCATGTTGCCGACCCGGATCGAGGCGCCGTACGAGCCGCTCTTGCGGAACTCGGAGCCGATGAAGTGTCCGGTGTCGTACACCTGCCCGCCCCTGACGCTGGTCGTCGCGGCCTGCTGCACCTGCTGCATCCGCTGGACCGGCACGCCGGCTGGACCGCCGACCGTGGCGCCAGCCGGGATGGTCGTGCCGTAGGCCGCGGCCATCAAGCCGAGTGCGGTTCGCTGCCGTGGCAGCACGCTCAGATCGGTCGCGTCGAGCACAGGAACCACGCGGCCGTTACTCATCTGGGCGAGATTGAGGCTGCGCTCCTGCCTCCAGGAATCCGGGACGAAGCCGCCCGCCAGCGCCGAGGGCAGGCTGTCAAGCGACACCCGCACCTCCTCGCCGGTCAGGCCGTGGCGCATGATCACGTCGCCCTTCCGGGCCTGCGCGATCAGCGCGTCCAGCGCGCCGGCCGGGTAGGCCGAGCCGGGCACGCCGAGCCGGCGGATGAGCTTGCCGCCCAGTGCCTGGGCATTGGCGGTCATGGGGCAGGTGTGATCGGTGGGCTTGCGGTATTGGCCGCACTCGCCGCACCGGTAGTGGTTCTTGCCGCCGGCCTCGACGATCGAGGTCATCCGGCGCGTCGTCTGGGCGCCCGCGAGCACCTCCTGCGCGATCGCCGGCAGGGACTGCCGCCCGCGAACGGCATCGACCGTCTGCTGCACCGCCTGCCAGCCGTACTGGGTGGCCAGCTTCGGCAGCGCGACGCCGTAGCGCGCGTGCGCGTCGCCATGCGCCGGCACGGCCAACCCCGCCGCCTTGATCTCCTTGAACGCGACCACGGTGGCCTCGGCCGCGGCCGCGTCGGCGCCGCGGGCCTGGATCTTGGCCAGGCCCGCCAGTTGCCCGCGCTGCCCAATCGTGCGCTCCGCGCGGGTCGTCGCCAACTCGTGAATATTTAAGATTGCCTCTTTGGCAGCGGCGGGATCGCCGCCGCCGAGCGCCGCCGCGATCTGTGGGCTCGCGGCCAGGTTTGCCGCATGCGCTGCGGTGTTGCCGTCGCACGACATAAGTAACCCTTTCTTTAGCTGCTACGCGACTGGGACGCCCAGGGTCGCTAGTTCCTGATTCATTAAGTCCAGTGATTCGATCACAATTTCATTCCAGGGCGGGGGCATCTCGCCGATCGATTGTCCATTCAGCGCGGTGCGGAGCGTTGCGATCGCCTCGGTCAGGCTCCCGGCTACCTCCAGGAGCTTCATCGCCGCGTCCGACTGGTCTTTCCGGTCACCGCCGGGGGCCGCGCCACCAGGAGCAGCGCCCTGGCTGCCCCCGCTTGCGCCTGCTCCGGGCACGATGCCGTTGCCTGCATGCCCGCCATCTGTTTTTTCCATCTCGTCTTCGTCGTCCACGTCCCCGTCCGTGCCGCCCGTGCTCTGCGGCCCCATCCACACCTGGCCGCGCGCCTCGCTCAGCGCGCGCTCCAGGGGATAGCCGCGCTCGTTGACTTTCCGCGCGATGCGGCGAACTTTTGATGCCAGGCTCGGGTCCGCCTTGATCGCCATGATCAGCGCGCGCTGATCCTCCTCGCCAAGGGTTCCCAGCGCCCGCAGCGCCGCGGCGGTCAGGTCAGTCTGCCGCGCGATCGCCTTGACCTCTTCAGAGAGCGAGAGCAGGCGCATGAGCTTCTTCAGGCTGGCCTTGTTCATCGTCAGCCCGAGCCGCTTCAGCGTCGCCATCTGGGTCACCTTCGGGCGCGAGCGCGCCCAGCCGGCCTCTATCAGCAGCGCGGTGAGCTGGGTGATGGTCGCCGACTGCGGCTGGTCGATCGCCAGGATGTCCGCAGCGGCGTCGTGCAGGCCCAGCGCGCGGGCGTTATCCATCAGCCAGGCGATCCCGATCGCGTCCGCCTCGTCGAGCGGGTGAACGTCTTTGCGCTGGAGGTTCTCCAGCAGGCCGCGATCGTGCGCCGCCAGCGGGTCCAGGCGCACATACACATCGCAGGACACCATCGCCCAGCCGGCCAGCTTGACCGCGCGCACGCGGCGATCGCCGTAAATCACGATGTAATCGTCCGGGCCTACCTGCTGGACCGCCGGCGCCTGGACCAGATCCGGCTCGGGGGTCGACTCCAGGCTGGCGACCAGACCTTCGAGATCTTCCTCGTCGTCCGCGCCAATCCCGCGCGGGTTGCGCTGCGTGTGGCGGATGCACGCGACGGGTATGACCATGCGTTTCGGCGCCGGTACACTCAGGCCCTCCAGAACCAACTCCGTCTCTTTGTCGGTTTTACGCGCCATAGCGGGCCTCCATCCGTCGCCAGAGGGCGACGCGCCCCGCCGCCAGCAGCCCTGGGCGCACTGATGCTCCGGCTGCCGTCACGGCAGCCGGAGCATTGGCTAGGGCAAACGTCGCCGTGCGGCTCATACCAGCTCCGTCAGCCCGAACGCCGCGCAGCGCTCCGCGATCTCGCCCCACAGCGCGCCGGCTTCGCGGATCTGTGTCTCGCTCAGCGCGACCGCGCCGGACCGGTCCAGCACGGTGATGACCGCCTCCAGGGCGCCGGTGAACTGGATGAAGTCGTCCGCGCCCATCGTGCCGTGGCCCTCAGGCGGGGTCTTGCCGCGCTCAGGCGCGGGCCGATCGGTGACCAGCTTCTGCGCGTTGCCCGACGGACCGGTCAGGAACGCCAGCGACGGGTCCGGCTCGAAATTGTCGCCCTTGCCACTGCCGGCGCCGGCGATCGGGGTAATCGCAAGATCGTCGTCCTCATCCGCGCCATCGAGATCGTTCAGCGACCCAAATCCGCCGATCTGGGCACCTGTCCCAGATGCCGCGGGCAGCTCAGGCTGCGCGTCGAGGACGTCGCGGAGCGCCTTGCCGACGTTGCCGTCGTCGATCGCCGCGGAGCGGTGCGCGTCTTCGACAACCTGCCGCTGCTCGTCGCCCGGGAGCTTGCCCAGGTCGGTCAGCGCGCGCAGGGAGGCGCCGCTGCCGATCAGCGACTCCAGCACATCCGGCTCGATCTGCTTCACCGGGGTCAGGATCTTTTTAATCTGCTGCTCGGAGAGCCGGCTCATGCCGACGCGCTCCAGCACCGCCTTCATCGGCACGCGCACCCTGCCGCTGCCGAGGTAGTCTTGCAGCATGGCGACGCCTGCCAGGCGGCACATCTCGTCGCGCAGCGCGACCATGCGCTCGACCGGCTTCTGGCAGCGCTCGAACACCCCCTCGATGATCGGCCCGCCATCGCCGCCCTGCTCCATCGCCAGGATCAGGATCTGGTCGGAGAAATACTCGGTGTACAGCGCGACGCCGAAGTCGGCCGGGTCCAGATCGGCGCGGTTGGTGTTCTCCAGGAGCTGCGTGCGGTGGATTGCGCGAAGCGTCTTCGCGGTCGCCAGCACACAGGGGACCGTCTCCATCAGGGCGTTCTTAGCCGCGCGGTAGCGCCGCGCGCCCTTGACGATCTTCCATTTCTGCTGCTTGCCGTCCATCACCGGCAGCACTTCGAGCGGGACGTGGATGCCTTCTTTGGCGATGCTCTCGTTCAGCGCCGCCTGCTTCTCGTCGTCGAACTTCTGGCGCGGCTGCGTCAGGTCCTCGATAAACAGATCGATTGGGATCTCCACCGGTGTGCTCGGAGATAGCTTGGAACGTGCTGCCATGTCGAATGTCTCCTTAGGTTGTTGGTTGTCAGTCTGCGAACGAATGTATCCTCGCCGGGCGCTCAGGCCCGCTCAAGGCCCACTTTTTACGTCTTTTTTACCTTTTTTGGTATGCCGCCAGCCTTACCAGATCGGCACGAAAACGGCTGGGGGATCGCGTTCCCCCGGTCGGCATCACCCCGCTTTTTCGCTTTCTGGTGCGGAATTATTGATATGGTTCACCCCGAGCGCGGCGGCAAGCTCGGCCCGCGGCGTGTCATACCAATTCCTGGTCAGCTCGGGTGCCGCCGCCAGCAGCCGCGCGCGCTGCGCGGAATCGAGAAATGGCGTGGTCGCGATCACATCATCCGGCCGTGGCCAGCGCTTCTCGCCCGCGAAATCGCTCAAGATCTGCTCGGCAAACGCGTGCCGGTCGGCCGCATCCGCGTGCGGCAGCAGCCGCAGCAGCGCCGTGAAGCGCGGCATCTCGGTGTAGTGCGTGTCCGGCAGCGCGAGCGCGCGCCGCTTCGCCTCGGCGTACGCCTGGTCGCGCGCCGCTCCCTCCAGACTTGGAATGAGCCCGGTCAGCGCGCGCTCCTGCACCTCCTCCGCGCTGCGGCCCCAGCTATCGTCATACCGCGTCCCGCTGAGACCGCGCGCCAATTCGAGCAGGCGCCCGCGCTCGGCGGCGTCGACGTGCGGCGCGAGCGCCACGATTGCCTTGGCGGTCGCCGCGGCGGTCTCCTCCTGCCGGCCGTCCTGCGTCAGGGCCAGCACCTCGCGCGCGACGTCGCGGGCCGTCTGCCCGGAGAGCCGCGGCAGCGCCGCGCCGATCGCCTGGGCACGCTCCGTGTCGCGGTTGATGCCGATCGCCACGTCGGGAGCGCCAATCCGGCGCGCCGCGTCCACGAACGCCCCCAGCGATTCCGCGGGCAGGTCTCTCACGAGCGCGCGCGCGAGCTTGGCCTGGGTAAACTCGTTCTGCTGGCGGCTGAACGCCGCGACGGCGATGTCGCCGAGGCCGTCCTCGGCCGCGTCCTGGGCCACCCAGCCCAGTGCGTCGTCGGCATTCGGCGCGCGCGCGGCGATGTCCAGCCGCGCCTCGTAGAGCGGGCGCAGATCGGCGCCGTCCGGCAGCACGCGCCGGGCGTCGCGCAGCACGTGGCTGGCCCAGAACTCGTCTCTGGCCGACATGGCCACAAAGCGCGCGTCGTCGACGCCGCCGTCGAGGTATGCCCGCGCCGCCACGCGCGCCAGCGCGCGTATCTGGCGCGTCCGCCCGATTCCGCCATCCTCCACCTGGCGCGACCAGTAGACCGCTTCTTCGAGCAGCTTGCGCCTGAGCCGCCCCGCATCCTGCCGCATAGCCAAGTCGCTGACGGCCGCGGCGCGATCGAAGGGTTCCGGCGCGCTACGGGCGGCGTCGAGTGTGTGCTGCGTTGCCGCGTCCAGCTCGCCCGCATACAACTCCCAGCGCGGCTCATCGTCCGGCCGGTCCGGGGTCGTCGCGCGCATCACCTGCCAGGTGCGGTCGTCCTCGTCGTCGCCGAGATCCCAGAACACCCAGCCCTCCGCGCGATCCGAGTCCCCGTCATAATCGCGCGGCACCGCCAGCGTCACGAACCAGTTGTAGTTGTGGTACCCCTCCGGCCGCGGAATGCGCATGCAGACACGGCCGCTCTCGACATTGCGCACGATGGCCCAGATCGGCAGCTCGCCCGGCAGGACCGCTCGCCCCTGCGGCTTGCCCGAACCCTCCAGCACGTGTCTGCGGTTCAGCAGGTCGAGCACGGCCGCATACCCCGTCCAGGTCGCGGGAAATGTGACCTGACGCTCGCCGGCGTCGTCGGGCATCTCGCCGTCGGGATCGACCTCCACAAGATCCTGTGGAAGAGGCGCGCCGGCCCACTCAAAGATGTAGCGCATTGCCCGGCTTTTCATCAGCGGCTCGACGTGCGCGCGATCCTCGTCGGTCAGGCCGCGCATGTTGCGCAGAAAGGTCTGGCGCAGCCTCTCGGCCAGCGCCGCGTCATCGCCGACGAGCGTGGTTAAGAGCGCGTCCGGCAGCAGCTCGGCCATTCGCCCCTCAGCCTCCACCCGGTACGTGGCGTTGGATTTCAGGATCGCCGGGCAGCGGTGATCGCCCCAGCGGTTGCCGCCGCCGCAGCGGTCGCAGCGCCGGACATCGCCCGCGCTGAGCGCGTCGTAGATCGCCGCCCAGGCCGCCTGACGCTGCGGCGGGACCTGGCCGTGTGTGGGCCGTCCGATCCCCGCCGCGTCGAACCACTCGAACAGCTTCTCCATCCTGCCGCGCCACTGGAGTTGTGTGGCGCGCGGCGCGTTCTTGTCCGCACTCGCCAACGTGCGATCGTAGAGCGACTCCAGGTCGTCCGCGGACGGGCCTTGGCCGCCGGTTCCATAACTCGCATGCGCGAGAAACTTTTTGCGCTTGGAGTCGCAGGACATCACCAGTCCTCCTCATCCAGGGCGTCGGCCGTGGCCTGCGCGCGCGCCAGCTCGGCGATCTCCTCCAGCGCCGCCGCATGCGCAGCGTCACCGGCGCCAAGCGCGGCAGCTATCGCCGGCGCCTGGCCCGCCTGACGGGCAAATCGACTAAAGTTCGCGTCACAGCTCACTAAAATGTCCTTGTACGTTGGTGCTGCGCGGACCAATATGCGGCGCGCTACACCAGCACGCCGTCCTCCTCGACTACCTCGACCGGCTCGATTTGCACAGGGCCGGCATCGCGGGCGGTCTGCCCTCCGCGCCGCTTGGCCTTCAGCACCGCGTCGAGGTCGGGGGTGACAGGCAGCGCGATGTCGCCGAAGCCAGGGTAGCGCTCAAGCACCTCGGCCCATGTCATAGGCGCAAGTACGGCGCTCTGCATCGTGTCGACGACGATATACTGGTCCGCGCCGCGCTGAAACAGGTGGTGGGGACCATAGAATGAAAGGAGGGTGGCGTTCGCCGGGGCAAGCTCGCGGAGGCGAAAATTACGCTGAAAGCAGCCTGGCCACTCTGGGTATGATGGTATCATGAACGTTTCCAAGCGAGCTGAATGCTCCAAACACTATCTCCAGGTAAGCGTAGGCGTCTGTTTGCTCGTCAGGCAAGCAAATTGAGAGAGACACTGGTACGCTGTGATGAGCGGCGATGCGGCCGGCTCTGTGTACATGGTTGTCATCAACAATCTGCGAGCAGCGCAGCCAATGCTGCCTGGCTTACCAGTCACATTTGTAGTAACCTCGCTTAGTCTAGCAATCAACAGGAAGTTTGTATCGCCGCAACTGTGCCATTTTCGCGCCCCCCCCTCCTACCGCGAAGTAGGACCTTTGGATAACTGAGCTGTTCTTCCGCTACAGCATGCGAAGAAGCGCAGAGGATAAGCGAGGCTAAAAACGCGGGGAGGGGGGTCTCATGAGACCCCCCTCCCCGCTGTTCGAGCCGCGCTCAGCACGGGGCGTTCTTGGCGTTGTGGCGACCTAACGCGGCCACAACAAAAACCCGGCGATCACCGCGACCGCGGCCGCGATCGGCTCGCCATACGGCCGCAACGGCTTCGGCAACGAGTGAAAGTCGGCCTGGCTGAGCGGGTAAAATAGGGGCAAGCCGGCAGGCGTCGGAAGGTCACCAAGTCCGTGCAGCACAACGCCCCAGACCAGCGCGGCAGGGATGATTGCCCAGGGACGCAGGCCCGTAAACCACAGGCCAGCCGCCAGCACCGCCAGGGCAGCACACGGAACGAGGCTGTGCGTCAGCCGGCGGTGGCCGCCGGCACCAACGCGGACCAGCCGCACGATAACATGGCCGAGCAGCGGGCCGAAAAAGCCCAGGCCCACCAGCGCGCAGACGACGGCCGCCACGAGCGGCTGGGTATGAATGACGCCGCTGGAGGCCAGAAACCACCCGACCGCGCCGAGCAGCGGCGCGCACGCCAGCGCGATCGCCGTCTTCGCGCGGCGCGCTATAAAGGAGCCAGGCTCGTCGATGTCGCTCAAGAGCGCGAGAAAGGCAGACCCGGCGACCAGGCCGGCCGTGGTGAGCGAGGCGGTCGCGCCCGGCGGCACAATGCTCGCCGGCCCGAGCTGCGCGAACGGATTTTGACTGATCGCAGTGGCATGTGGAACCATGTCGAGCAGGCGGGCAAGGCCCAGGCCGCCGACGGCGCCAATCAAGGCGTGGGTTCGATACGAGGACATAGGAACTCCTGTGTGAATGGCCTTCGGCGGCTATGCCGCGCAAAGGCGGGCTGCAATGCGACATCGTGCGTTCATAACAATTGGTTTTGGCCTGCTGCTGGGTCTCCTTCTGCGCATGCTTGCGGCGCCGCTAGGCCCGCTCGTCGCCGCCGGTCCCCTCGCCGGCTGCCTACTCTACGTCGTCGCCGACATGCTCCGCCCCGCGCCGTCAGACGGGAGCCGGATCACCGGCGACCTGGTCACCTTCTTCGGCGGCATCGGGCTCCAGATCGTCGCGATCGGCGCGCTCGCCATTCTTTACCCGGAGTGGCGAGTATGGCTCGGCGCGGCGGGGCTGGTCATCTTCCCGCTGTACACAGCCATACGGGTTGTCCTGGAGCGCCGCGGCGCACGCTAATCCTCTTCCCCGGCGGCGACCTGCCGCGGCAGGGTGGACAGCGCCGCGGCCAGAACGCGCGGGCCGGAGCCGGCGCCTTTCGGCACGACAAGCGCGAACAACATGTCAAGGCTATGGCCGGCCAGCGCCGGGTTCTGGGCGACCAGCGCGCGCGGCGTGGCGGTGTAGAGCACGCGGTGCGTGTCCGCCAGGCGGGGCTGTGCCGCCATCCAGAGCGCAAGATCGACGCCGGTGTGCGCGCGCATCCGGTACTCCATCACAACGGCGTGCGGCGCCGGCTCGTTCAGCAGGCGCGCGATTGCTTCGTCGTACTCCTGGACCAGCTCGGCGGCTTCCGCGCCGCCGTAGCGCCGCACGTCGCGGGTGAGCCGCGCGCCGAGTTCAGGGTTGTCCTCGACAATCAGGATGAGACTGTTATTGTGCATCTCAATGCTCCTTGCCGGGATGATGTCCCGGCAGCCAGACGGTGACCGTCGTGCCGCATCCCGGCCCGGCGGAGGCATAGCTCAGGGTTCCGCCCTGCTGCTCGATGATGCCGCGACTGAGGTAAACGCCGATCCCCATACCCTTCGTCCCGCGCGCCGAGGCCAGGCGTGTGAACGGCTGCCCGACCAGCGCCAGCGCCGTGGCATCCATCCCCAGGCCCGTGTCGGCGATAGTGATCACGACGCCATCCCTGCGTGCGCTGAGCGCGACGTCGACGCGCCGGTCGCGGCGGCGCGCCTGCCGGGTATATTTGACGGCATTCCCGACCAGGTTGGCCAGCGCGCGTTCGATACGCCACGCGTCGGCCGCGACCGGCGGCAGGTCATCGCCGGCGCTGAGCGACACCTCACAGCCGTACTGCTGCGCCTGTGCCTCGATCTGCTCGACCACGTTTCGCGCGACAGCCGCGGCGTCGACCGCGCGAATCTCCAGCGCAAGCCTGGCGTGGTCCAGCAGTGTCACGGTGTTCATGTCGTCGATCAGGTTCCCGATCACCCGGAACGACGCCACGACCCGCCGCTCGATCGAAGTTCGCTTCTCGTCATTCACGCCCAGCTCGGCCATGTCGAGCAGCACATCGTCGACCACCGCCTGCGCGGCCGCCAGCGCGTTGTTGATGTCGTGCGCGACGGACGCCCACTCGGCTTGCTGGATGGCCTGCGTGCGGCGAAGATCCTCGGTCGCCGCCCGGACGCGCTGCTCCAGCTCAGCGGTCAGGCGCACCAGCTCGGCATTCGCGGCGGCCTGGCCGCGCAGCGCGTGCTCCTTCACCCGCAGCGCACGGCCAAACAGCCACGACAGGCCCATCAGTGGCAGCGTCATCTCGATCAGGTTGACCATACCTATCTTGCTGAACTCCAGCACATCAGACGCACTCGCCCCGGCTGTCCAGGCGCGCAGCGCCAGCGCCGCGATCGTTGCGGCGGCGGCCAGCACGCTTGCGGGTGGCGGGAGAGTGAGCGCGGCGAGCGCGATCGGAAACAGAAACAGCGCGTGAATGACGACCGGCGGCCCGACATAGGTCGCCGGGTCGAAGCCGACGCCCATGCCCGCCGCGATGATCAGCGTCATCGCCAGGGCTCCCAGCGAAGAACCTCGGCGGGTCGGGATGACGCACAGCGCAATGACGAGCAGGATAATCGCGCTTGGTAGCGACTGGAGATGCCAGCTAATCCAGACCCCGCCCAGCAGCATCGGCGGCACGATAAGCAGCAGCCCGCGCAGGCGCGTTTGCTGTACAGGATCGTCTGTCCGCACGTCCAGCCACCACCAGAGAGCGCGGGCCGCGGCGCTCACAAAGCTGCGGGCATCGGTGCGCGCGCTCTTTGCCACGGCCTGCACCGTCCACGCGCGGTTCGTGTTTGTTTCATGAGCCATGTGCATGTGTATCCTCATCCGGGAGCGCGACTGGAAGAACACGCTCCCCTGGTTTGCAAAAGGCCGCCAGGCGCGCAACTATGCGACGCGCCCGGTCATTTCGCGCCGGCGACGTGCCCGCCGCCGACATACCCACCATCTCGCCATCCCGAGCGACACCACTCGCTGCCGACATACCTCACCGCTCGTCCCACTCGCCGCCGCACCACACCCCGTCCGGCTGGTGGAACGCGTTCTCCCACCGACCGCCGATATACCCCGTCGGGACTCTCCGGCTTCCCGACCGTCGCCTGCCGCCCACTGCGGCCTGCGCTCGGCTCGGTCGCTCCCTGCGGTCGTCGCTAGGGCTCCTCCCTGGGTCGCTCCCGTCGCCTGCACTCCGGCCGCGCGCCGCTCGGGCGGCGCAGGGAGCAGCGCACCCCGCGCGGGGTGCGAGCGCTGCGGCGCGCTGAGTCTCACTGCGATTCACTGCGACTCGCCGCGCCGTGGGGCATCGACGGCCTGCGATGCCGACCGCCGATCCGCGGGGACTGAATCGCCGAGTGGCGAACGCTGCGAGCGAGCGCAAGGGGAGAAGAAGTCGGCGGGCGCACCTGCATTGGGCTGCCTCAGACGCGCCTGACGGTAACACCGTCGCGCCCCCATTGTGCCCCCATCGCGTCCGCTTCGCGCCACCGGTCTCGCACGGCATCGCGCCCATCGTCGCGCCGCGATCGCGCCAGCCGCTCGGCCAAAAAAATCATGCCGGCGCTCCCGGTCTCCAGCCAGCCGTCATCTGCGCCCACTGTTCGACCGATGGAACCAGCCCGCCCAGCAGCGTCGTCTGCTGCGCCGGCGTATCTTTGACGGTGTAGTAGGTCCCCCAGAGCGCGCCGTGCTGGGGATGCTGCACGCGGGCGGTCGACGACAGAATCGCCGGCGTCTCAGGCCAGCCCCTGGCCCACGCCGCGGCGACGATGGGCCCGCGATCGCCGGGGGGCGCCAGGATGACGGGGCGCGGCGCGCCGCCGAACACCGCGGTATAGACCCCGCCCTGGCTGAAACGCGTATAGAGCTGCGCCTGCTCGATGATGGCCGCGGACGCGGCGCGCCCGTTATCAACCTCCAGTGCCAAGCGAACGACCCGGTACCGATCCTTCACGGTCTCGCCGTCGAACCAGGGGATCTGCCAGCCGGGCCTCATGTAGGACCGCTGCTGGGGGTCGAAGATCAAGGTGAGCACCGCGCCGATCGTCTGGCGGAACTCGCCGGCGACAATCGTCGGGCGGGCCTGGCACGTGACGCCGACGAGCATCGGCGCTCGCCGCGCCTCGTCGATCACTGACGCGCACCAGGAGCTGATCAGCATATCCGCGACCAGCGTCGCGTCGGCGGGGAGCGGCGCGCGCCGATCGCGCGCGATCAGGCGCTCGAACTCGCCGCCCTGCGGCTCAAGCTGAAGCCGCTCCAGTTCCGCTTTCCCGTCGGCCGTGAGCCCATACACATCGGGGGTGCGGATCGGGTGCGTGTGGCCGTCGGGCCGCGCGGTCGGGAGGGCAAAACCCGCCCTGCGCCAGATCAGATTGCGCTGGAGCAGGCGATTGGTGTAGCGCTGCACCGAGCGGCGCGCCGCGTCGGCAAAGACGAGCGCGTGCAGGACCGGCGCGTGCAGCACGCCCATCCTGCCCAGCGCGCGCAGCACCGCGGTTTCTCGATCCGACATCGGGAGGATCGCCTGGGATACCACAATGCGCTGGGGTGTCTGTCGGGTTAGTGTCGTCATAGAACCTCTGACTATCGCGCGTGCAGCGCGCCTGGTTATGTATTGGCCGAAACGTGCGGGCCATTCTGACGGCGTCGGGATGGCCCTCCCTGGGCGCAGCTCGCGTCTCATCAGGACGTCACCGTCCTCCCTGGGCAGGCAGAGCGGGCGTCCAGTTTGCGGTCAGGCGGCGCCACTCATCGAGCGTTGCGCCGAGATCGGCGAGGAGCGTGATCTGGCGCGCCGGGTTTTCCGCCATGGTGTAATACACCCCCCAGAGCGCGCCATGCTGGGGATGCAGCGCCTTCTGGAAGGAGCTGACGACCCCCGCGCCAGAGGGCCAGCCGTCGGCCCACTCGCGCGCGATCTGCACGCCGCGCCGCCCCGGCGGCGCCACCACCACCGGCAGCACGGGGCCGCCGAGCGTCCGGTCGTAGTGCCCGGCGTGGGTGAGCTGCGCGTACGTAACTGCCTTTTCCATCAGCGTCGCCAGCTTCTCCGTGCCGCGGTCCAGCTCGCACGCGAAGCGCAGCGTGCGGCGCGTGGCGTCATCTGGCAGCACGCGGTCCTCCCAGGGGATCTGCCAGCCAGGGCGCGCCTGCCGCTCGGGCAGCGTCACATCAAAGGTCAGCGCGACAAGGGCGTCAAAGCGCTGATACGCCTGGCCGCGCTCGTCCTGGGCGCTCACGTACTCAAGCTGGCAGCGGATGCCGCTGACGAGCGGGCAGCGCCGGGCGTGGTCGATCACCGAGACGCACCAGTCCACGACCAGCAGGTCGTGCGCGAGCTGCGCGGGCTTGACCTCCGGGGCTTTGTGGTCACGAACGATGAATGTGTCGAGCACGGCCGGGTCCTCTTCCGCGTACTGCGCCCGAAGCCAGTCGCGGCCCGCCGCGGTCAGCCCGTAGATGCATGGCTGGATCTCGCTCGGCATGGCGCGCTGGGCGCGCGCCGTGCTGGGCAGCTTGCGCGCATCGACAGGCGCGCGCCAGATGAGCCGATCCGCGTGCAGCGCGTGGAGCGTGCGCCACGCGGTCATTCGGTGCGCGGCATCTGGAAAAATCAGGTCGCGCACCCAGTGGCTCCCGGCAAACTCCAGCCGCCCCAGGAGCCGCAGCACATCGACCCGGCGATCCAGCGCTGGGCGCTTCTGTCGCAGCGCGCCCAGCGATGCGATGTCAATGCGCGCCACCCCGCTCATAGCTCCATACCACGGCTATCGCCGTCCTCCTCGCGCCGCGCCCCGCGGTCGTTCAGCAGCGCCGCGCGCTCCTCACGCATCTCGGCCAGCGTCGGCACGCGTCTGGCGACCGGCCGTGGCTGCTCGGGGAGAGGATCGGTGCGCGGCGGTGCCGCGGCCAGCTTGCGGGCATGTTCCTCGGCCGCCGCCCCACCGCTCACCGCCGGGGCCTCCGCGACAATGACGCCCGCCCCGGGCGCCTTCTCCGCCTTGCCTCGGCTGCTCCCGCCGCCGCCGCCTTTCTTCGCACCCTTCTTAGCCTCGGCCTCGGCCGCCTCTCGTTCGGCGCGGCGCTCGGAGGCCACCCTGGTCTCGTACAGCAGCGCGAACTGCATCGCCTCGGTCTCCAGCTTGGGCACGCCCGAGCCCAGCGCCGAGAGGATGCGGATGCGGTTCTCCTTCTGCATGATCCGCGCTTTCTCACCGGGCAGGTCCGGGTCCATCGGGATGCAGCCGGGGTAGTTGATGATGAACTGCCGCTGTGCCTCTCTGTGGGCGCGCGTGCGGGCGCAGAAGGCATCGTAGGACGCTGGGTTCCGCATGCAGAGAACGCCCAGCCGCTGCACGGCCTCGTCCCAGTTGACCCGCGCCAGCTCTTTGAAGCGGTCGATCGCGGCGTCGATCTCCTTATCGCGCCCGGAGGTCGCCGGCGCCCGCACGGTCTTCCAGTTCACATAGACCGGATCGGGCGGGTTCTCCTCCAGCGGCTTGGCCAGTGGCAGCATGCGCGCCGCGAACAGATTCCCCGCGCCATAGAGCTTGATGTACTGCTGCTTGAAGCGCGGCATGTTGACGAAATCGCTCTTACTCAGCCCGAGCGCGCCGTAGTCCGAGCCGTACTTGGTCGCGTCCATCAGCTCGGCGCCGAGAATGACTCTGTTTTGGGCATTACCGGCGAGCACTGGCATGATGTTGGCGAGCTGGTCGAGGTTCTGGTGGATGACCACCTGGCCGATACGGAACGCGCGGAGCTGGCTGAACATGATCGGCGCCATGCCCGGGTTCTGCCCGAACACGATCTGCGCCTCGTCGATAATCACCGGCCAGTCGGGGCGCTGCTCCTCGGGCACGTTCGAGCGCGAGAGCGCAGCCAGCACCATCTGCGTTAAGAGCAGCGTCGCCGCAATACTGGCGATCTGCCCCTCGGTCGCGCGGATGCCTGCGAGCAGAATGCCGCGGTTATCCATCAGCTTGCGCATATCAATCGAGCACCCGGGCGCGACAAGCATCGCCGACAGCTCCGGGAAGGTCAGCAACTGGTCGAGGCGGCGCTCGAACGAGGCGAGCGACGACTTCTGGCCCTCGGGCATCTCGGGGAAGCGCCGGTCCCAGAAGTCCTTGACCTGCATGGTCTTGATGCGCGAGCACACCTCGGCCCGGTAGTCCTCGTCGCCAAAGAAGCGGATCAGGTGCATCATGGTTGCGCGCGGCTCGCCCTCCAGGAGCGCTAAGACTCCCATGTTGGCGAACTGCTTGATACCGACCGCCTCGTCGAACTTGCTATCCAGCGTCGAGAAGATGCCCAGCACCGTCGAGGCGAGCTGCGAGGCGCGCAGCCCCAGACTGCGGCCGAAGGCCGGGCTGACCAGGTTCATCGAGGCGCGCAGATCCTCGCCGGTCAGGGTTGTCCCGCCCAGGTCGAGGATGGTCACGTCTTTCTCGCGGTTGAGCGGTATCAAGGGAAGGGTGGTGTTGACCAAATCCGTGCCCTTGCAGTCGACGGCCATAAATCCCGCGTTCGCCTTGAACAGCCCGGCGAGCAGGCTCGACTTGATCCATTCCGACTTGCCGCGACCCATTGGGGCGGTGATATGCATGACGTAGCGCAGGTCGGCATAATCGATGCCGATCGGCGCCCAGGTCCCGTCCGAGCGCTTGCCGAGCCCGAAGATCAGATTGCGCGGGTCGTCCGGGTTAACAAACGATTTGCTGGGCGCGTCGATCCAGCGGGCCATCACCCGCTCGATCCGGTCGCCGGTCGCCTCGGTCGGCGGGCTCCAGAGAGTAGCAATTTCTGCGGCGCTGAGCTTCATATCATTATCCCTAATACGTTTTTTCGTTGCCCTGCTGCCCGAAACAGCGTGTCGAGCATCCGCGGAGGGGGGGTCTTATGCGCCCCCCACGCGCGCCGCAACGGTCCCAATGCAGCGTTCTTGAACAGCGGTCGCTCCTGGCGGCATCAGCGCGCCCGGCTCAGCGGCGGCCTGCCGCGCCGGGCCGCCACGGGTGAGTGCGCCCGGAGCATGCGGCGGGCGGAAAACAGATAGACACGGACATCGTCCGCCGTACAGCGCAGCACAAACACCGTCTCCATGCGCGAGAAGCCGTGCATCTGGAGAACGAGCGCGATCCGCCAGCGAGCGGGCAAATCGTCCAGCAGCGCGGCCTCCTGCGGCGGGTCCGTCCAGCGCCCGGCGGGGTCGTCCACGACATGGCAGCCCGAGAGCGGCGCCTGTCGCGCTTCCCGGCGCCCTCTCAGCGCCTGTTCGCCAAGCTGCCGCGCCATGTGGTAGAGATGGCGCACCGGCGTCCCCACAGGCAGGATCGCTCTCGCCGCTGAGCACGCTCACAAACGCGTCCTGGCACACATCTTCGGCCATGTCCGTATCGCCGGTGATGGCCGTCACCATGCGCACAAGCGCGGGGCGATGAGTCGTGTAGAGCGCGGAAAGGGAGGCGGAAAGGGATGAGGTCAAGGGCTGAACGGCCCTCGTTTCGCTCGCGCCATCCTTTGTCAACGTCGCTTGATCCATCATGCCCATCTTTCAGCCCTGGTATCTTACATATAACGAGAACGGATCGAGTATGCTAGACCCGAACTCGTTGGAGGCGAGTCGAGCGTAGAGAAGCTGCTTCCGCCCTGTGGCTGTGAGCCTGTGG
Organism: Kouleothrix sp. 19917; assembly: GCF_057073505.1. NCBI lineage: Bacteria > Bacillati > Chloroflexota > Chloroflexia > Chloroflexales > Roseiflexaceae > Kouleothrix > Kouleothrix sp. 19917. Next base: position 71,944 of record NZ_CP097100.1, on the reverse strand, counting down.
ATGAGATTGTGCTCCTACGCTCGCCATGCCCCTCCTGAGGCCGAACGGTATCGAGTGGCCAGCTCGAGAGCGAGCAGAGCCCGCATGCACCAGGTCGGCCCAAGTGGCGCCACTCGCACCCATACAGCAAGGAGGAGTCTGATGCCTGCCTTTGTTGGAATTGATGTCGCCAAGCATACACTCGCCGTTGCCCTGCTTGGCCCCAAGACTCCCCGCAAGACAACCGTGCCGAACACGCCTGCCGGTTATGCTCGCCTCGTGCAATGGCTTGCCAACCAGCATGTCGTCGACGTTCAAGTGTGTATGGAAGCGACTGGCGGCTATAGTGATGATGTCGCCCAAGCGCTGCACGACGCCCAATATCGCGTCTATTTGGTCAACCCGGCTCGCATCGCCGCCTACGCCAAATCTCAACTCTCCCGCAACAAGACCGATGCTGCCGATGCCGTGCTGATCGCGCGCTTTGTTCAGGCAGAAGCGGCCACGCTGACACCCTGGACCCCACCCGACCCGGCGCTGCGCGAACTGCGCGCGCTGGTCCGCCATCTCGATGTGCTGCACCAGCAGCGCCAGGCCGAGCTCAACCGCCAAGCCGCGCCCGGCCATCCAGAGGCCGTGGCGCAGGCGCTGGCGGCACACATCGCGTTTCTGGACAAGCAGAGTGCAGAAGTCGTGCGTCAAATCAGCGACCACCTGGATGGCCATCCCGAGCTGCGAAAACAACACGAGCTTTTGAGCAGCATTCCGGGGATTGGCACTACGACTGCGGTGCGTATTCTGGCGGAAGCGGGCGATCTGACGCGCTTCGCCAACGCGCGAGCGGTGGCAGCCTACGCCGGCTTGACCCCGCGCCAGTATTCGTCGGGAACGAGTGTGCAGCGGCGGACACGCTTGTCGAAGATCGGGAATGCCGCGTTGCGCCGTGCGTTGTTCTTTCCTGCGATTGTGGCCAAACAGCATAATGTCGTACTCCAGGCGTTCTGTGCGCGGCTTGCCAGCCGTGGATTAGCGCCCAAAGCGATTGTAGGTGCGGCGATGCGCAAATTGCTGCAGCTGGCCTACGGTGTGCTCGCCAGCGGGCGCCCATTCGATGCCGCACTCGCGCTTGGACACATGACCGTAAAAGGGGCTTGACAATCAAGACGGTATCTCATCCCTCACCCCTATCCGTTCCGCCTGAGCCACGGCGACCAGATTGGGACAATGTTCGGATTCGTGGGCTCCATGACCGACTTCACGACGCTGAGCAGCCGCTCGGGCGCGTCGGCATTCGTTTGCTTGCGCCAGCGCGCGGCCATGGCCAGCACAGGCAGCGGCAGCATGAGTGCGGGCAGCAGCCAGATCTGGAGACCGCGAGCGCTCAGGTGCAGCGCCATGATGAGCGCCAGGCAGAGCACGGCGAGCCCCACACCTGCCGCGAGGCCGGTGAGCCGCTGCTGCGAAGGCATCGGCGGCGGCGGCGGGGTAACGGCGGGGAGCACCTGCACGGGGCCGCAGATGAGGCGCTGCTGCGCCGTCGCGATGCCCTGGGCTGAGGAGGACAGCGCGTTACCCATCGTCTTGACCATCTGCGCGCCCGCCTCCGGCTTTTCCGCGATCGCGATCAGCCGGACCGCGACCTCAAACGCCGGGCCGGCCGCTTTCTGCTCCATCACGCGGCGCTCAGCCGCGCCGGCATCGACCTTGAGGCTCTCCAGACGTGAGAGCACCGCGGTGCGCCACGAGCGATCCGGGACCGGGCGCAGAATGATCTGCATATCACCCAGGATGACGCCTGACTGCGGGGCCATGGCGGGCAGCAGCGCGTCTTGCAGCGGGCTCGGCCCGCTCGGGATCGCGATCGGCAGATCATCCGGCGCCTGAAGCCGCGCGTCGGCCCAGCAGAGGTAGCGCCCGCCTTTCAGCTCCTTGATGATTGGGTCGTCGGCTATATCAGCCTCAGTGCCCTTGCCAAGGCCCTCCAGCGTCTTCTGGATGCTGACGACCAGGTCGGCTGAACCCAGCACGCTCACCCCCTGCTTGATGGGCTGCTCGGGCATCCCGGTCCAGCGCAGGACCAGCGGCGATGGAGCGCCGAGCTTGAGATTGGCCGGCGGCAGCACCCCGTGCAGGGTGCGGATGAGTCCGATGCCCTCGTCGGGCTTGGTGTTGATGCTCAGTGGAACCGCCAGGCTGATGAAGGTGCGATCCTGGCTGAGCGGCGCGATCCGCTGCGCGTAGAGGGACTGGAGGTGCTGGATCAACATAAAGATAAACCACACACCCACCCCCGCCATCGCGCGGTACAGCCAGACCAGCATCGGGGCGTTCAACCACGCGGGCAGCGTCGGGTCGTTCGGAAACGTCGCCAGCAGCATGGGCGCGAAGGGCGCCCAGAGCGGGCCTTTCCAGTCGAACCCGAAGATCGGTGAGGGCAGGCGGGGGACAATAAAGATTGCCAGCACGCCCGCCAGCGCGCCCAGGCGCGTGAGTTCCTCGCGCTGCTTGCGCTGCGCGTAGCCCACGGCCTGGGAGACCGGCTTCGGGGGAGCGGCGGCTTGTGTGCGACGTTGTGCTGCCATGAGCGCTCTCGCTCACTCCTTCAGTATTAGGCGGCGGTGTGGGCGTACGCCCGCGCCTCGCGCATCGATGCGATCAGACGCGCGATCGTCTTATCGCGGATGACGCCCGTCACCGGGCCCGCCTGGCGGTTCATCCGCTTGAGCAACTCGTCGAGCTGCGGGACCTGCGAGCGTAGTGGCTGGCGACCGTCGAGCAGCCGCGTGACCAGCACATCGGCGTCCAGCTCCGCCACGATGCGGGGCACCACGACGCGGTACACCCGGTCGCGCGCCTCATCCGCCGCGCGGCCGCGGGTGTAGCCGCACAGCGCGCGGATGATGTCGGTCAGCTCCTCGCCCGCCGTCCAGCGCGTCCAGACCTGCTCGTCGCCGAACAGATCGTCGGCGTCCGGCAGCGGCGTGGCCATGTCGAGCGAGGCCGGAGTTGGGCTTTGGAACGCGCTCATATCGTGCTGATCAAGCACCGGCAGCGGTGACGCAGTAATGGCGGACACCATGGGGGTGCTGAGCGGCGCTGTATCGTTCGCCACGAGCAGGGGAACTGTGTCCTCCAGTGCCCGATCGGGTAGCGCCGTCGCGGCAGGCATGTCGGGTGTTGAGATAGGCGTGAGTGGGTCGTGCGCAGCCGTGTCCAGCGTCGCAAACGATGCCTGTGGGGCGTGCGCAGCCGTGTCCAGCGCCGTTTGCGGCGTCTGTGGGGCGTGCGCAGCCGTGTCCAGCACACCCGCTTCATCGCTCAGCATGGCTGCCGTCCAGGAATTAGCGCCCGTGAACTGTGCCGTGGCCGGCATCCTTCCATTGGTGGGCGTGTCAAGCACCGTTTGCGGCGTTTGTAGGGCGTGCGCAGGCGTGTCCAGCGCCGAAACAGGCGCGAGTGGGGCGTGCCCAGCCGTATCCAGCGTCGTTTGCGGCGTTTGTGGGGCGCGCACAGCCGTGTCCAGCGTCGCGCCTTGAGCGCTCCATGCCGCCACGGCCGGCGTATTCGTGCTCCACAGCGGCGTGACCAGCGCCGCCGGCAGGGTCGCCCCGGCCGCCGTGCGCGTGTCCAGCAGCGCGCGGATGGCGCGCCGGATGAGCGACCGATCCGCTGTTGGGTTGGCGCGCGCGACCAGCTCGATCAGCTCGGCCATACCCGCGCCAGCGCGCCACGCCGCGTAGACCGCGTTGTCATCAAAGGCCAGGGCGGCCGGCGCGGCTGCGGGCGCCGTAACGCGCGACATCACCGCATACAGCGCCGGGAACGCCGGTGGGGCAATTGGCGACGCCACAGGCGCGCGCTGCTCGGCCGGCGTGGGGGCAGCCGGCTGATCCACCGGGGCCGTTTGCTCCGGCGCGGCCATCGGCGCGCCGGCGTCTGCCGCCGCGGCGGCTGGCGCCTCATCGCTCGCGGCCACTTCATTACCAGAGATCAGGAGCCCCTCGTCCGAGGTGTTCAGGGCAAATGCGCCCGGCAGATCGAGGCTGGTGGGCAGGGCCGGCGCCTGATCGCCGGTGCCCGCCCCCTCCAGAGAAGCCAAGAACCAGTCTGGGAGACGCGTGTCCAGCGTTTCTAGCTCATCGTCGACTGGCGTAGGCAGCGCCGCGGCCTGCGTGAGGGCGAGCGCGGGCTGGTCCTGCTCCAGCACGGGCAGCGTATCGCCAAAAGACGCGAAGTCAAAGGCACCGGTCTGGTCCAAAGCCGTTCCCGGCTCGCTGTCCTGCGCGTCAGGTTGCCGCAGCGCGTCAGCCGCGACAGGCGCCTGATCGCCAGTCCAGAGCTGGAACCCATCAGTTGCCACGACCTCAGCGGCGGCGTCCATCGGCGGGAAAGTACCAGCCGCAGCAGGCGCCTGATCGCCAGTCCAGAGCTGGAACCCATCAGTTGCCACGACCTCAGCGGCGGCGTCCATCGGCGGGAAAGTACCAGCCGCAGCAGGCGCCTGATCGCCAGTCCAGAGCTGGGACCCATCAGTTGCCGCGATCGTGGCGTCGACCGGCGGGAGCGCAAACTCCGGCCCATCGAATGACGGGGCGCTGGTGAGATCGAGATCTCCCTGGGCCAGCGCCAGCGTCAGATCGTCCGGTGGCAGATCGTCCTCGTCGCCCGGCTGTGTGGTGAGGGCAAGCTCTGGCGCGACAGGCGTGAGATCCACGCCCGGTACATCCTCGCCGGGGCGCTCGGCCGGCTCCTCAGCCGCCGCCGCTTCGTCATACGAGGCGTTCGCCTCGATCGTCGCGCGGTTGGCCGGGCGCCAGAGACGGCGGTGGCGGCGCGCTGTCCAGTGGCGGAATGGCGCTCGCGGCTGGCTGGCGCTTGCGGCCGTCTCCGCGGCCGCTCCCTCGCCCAGAGGCTCAACCACCGCAGCGGGCTCCTCAACTGGCGCAGCGGCCTCCTCAGCCGCGCTTGCGGCTGGCTCGACCGTATCCGCGGCAGGCGCTCGTGCGGCGGTGTCCGTCTCCTCGACGCCAAGCCAGGGAGCGCTGGTCCAGGATGCCATCGCGTCCGGCGCGGCCTGCCATCCCTGGAAGTCAGCGGGAACGATCTGCACGTCCGGCATCTCAGGAGGCGCGGCCGCCTCGGCGTTGGTCGGCAGGTAGAACACGCCGCCCACATCAGCGCTGTCGCCCGCCATCCCAGTGCCCCAGATCTGCTCTTGCGCGAGATCAGCGGCCGGCATGGCTGGCGGCACATCGAATGAAGCGCCCAGGCCCCACGGCTCCTCCGCGCTGAGCGTTGGGAAGATGCTGCCGGCAGATGAGAGGTCAATCCCGGAAACAAACGGTTGCGCCGAGGTATTGCCGTCCGCGGCGGTCGCGGGCGTGCCGCCAAAATCCAGCGGTGTCGCGAACATATCGAAGCCCAGATCATCCCCGCCAAACGGGGTCGCCGGCGCCGCAGCATCGGCCGTGGTCGCGGGCGTGCCGCCAAAATCCAGCGGCGTCGCGAACATATCGAAGCCCAGATCATCGCCGCCAGACGCGGTCGCCGGGCTCGTGACGTCCGCGGCGGCCGCGCCGTCCTGCCAGGGCGCGGGGGTAAGACCGTCGAGCGGCTGCGCAAAGATGTCGCCGAACGCTCCGTCATCCGCGGCTGGAGCAGCGGCGGGCGAGCCGTAGGAGGGGGCGAAGTCGCCAAGGCCCACTGGCGCGCTCGCAGCAAAGCTCAGGTCATCGTGAGCGGTCGTGCCGCCCAGATCGGTTGCGTGCGCCTCTGGCGCCAGCGTGGTATCCGCATCCAGCGACATATCAAAGAAGGAGTTGAAGGCGCCTGCGTCGGCTGCGGGCTGGGGCGCTGGCGGCGCGGCGGGCGCGCTATCGAACGCAAACAGGTCATTACCCGGAGTCCGAGCCGCCGCCGGCACCGCCTGCCCAAACGGGCTTGACAGGTTCAGCGACCCGGTAAACAGATCGTCTTCAGCGGGGGCGGACTGAGCAGGCGGCGCGGAAGTGGCGAACGGCGTGGCGAACAGGTCGTCGCCGTCATCGTCCAACAGACCGTTCGCGGGCGTGCTGATCAGCGGCTGCGCGTCAGCCTGGCCACTGGATCGCTCCTCCGTTTTGCCGTCCAGGGTATTCATGAGCGTTCCGTAGCTGCTCTCGTCCAGGGCACTCGGCGGCCGGTCTAGATCCGCGTCCAGCTCGGTCGCGGGGCTGCCGTCGACATGGGTCAGCCGCCAGGAATCGCTGAGCGCGCGCAGCGTGCCGAGCGCCGCGGCATCCTCGCCGAAGACGACCTGGATCGCGCGCTGGGCCAGCGCGGCCGGCACCCCGACCTGCGCGGGGCGGATGATCAGCATGCGGCGGTCGATCGGCGCTCCGGTGGCCAGCAGCGCGAACAGCAGCGTGGCGAGCAGGCGCCCGCCTGGCGTCGAATCGTCGACCAGGAGCACGCCGCCGCCGGCCTCAACCACGCCGCGCAGATCGTCGCCCTCGGGCGCGGTCAGCGCCAGGACCGACTCGGTGCAATACTGATCGCCGCCCGGGACGCTGGACAAAAATTCGCCAAAGGTTGCCGGCAGCGGTGCGGACGGTGGCGTCTGGACACCCGCGGCGCTGAGCGCCTCGTGCAGCAGCAGCGGATCGATCAGATGCCAGGGAATAGCGTGGCTTTCCCACAGATTGCGCGGATCGAGCGTGCGAACACGCGCCGACCAGGCCGCGAGCTGGCGGCTGCTGATAAGCGACTGCGGGACGACGGCGATCAGGCCCAGATCGTGCTGGGTCGCGCGTGTAATCAGCGTCAGTGTGAGGTCGCGCTGGCGGTCCTCAGGCGCGACCACCGACAGCAGCAGCGCGTGCCAGGCGAGCTTGACAGCCTGGCCGTCGAGCGTCGTGCCAAGCGGGAAACCGTCAGCGCCGCTCGGCGCCAGGACGGTGCCGATGCCGCTCGGGCGCGCGGGCGCCGTTTTGCGCGGCGCGCCGCCCGTGGAGCCGGGTTGAAAGACCGACTCCTGAGGTTCGCTAAAGAGGCTTGTTGGGATCATACTCTTTCCTCCAGACGTCGGGGCGAGTGCAGATTGCGGTGTAGGTGTGACGAGCGGCTTGCCCAGGAACGGCTGGTGGGTGACCCGGCTCATCCAGGTAGGCGTCAGGCGCGCGGCGGCGAGCGCATCCACCGCTTTCGCGGGCACGGGGCGCGCTTTCCAGCCGTGCGAGGCCAGCGCGGCCACGCGCGCCGCATCGCCCTCGCAGTAGTGGATGATGCCGACGCAGCGGCCCATACGCCAGTGCAGGTGCAGACATGCCGACGACCAGCCCTCGAAGAGGGACTCGACCAGCGGCTGCGCCCCTTTCCGCGGCACAAGCAGCGCATGCTTTGTCCACTCGTCCCGCATGGTCACCGCGAGCAGCGGCTCGAACTGGCCGCTCGGGCCGAGGATGACCTCCAGCACGCGGGTGGCCATCTGTGCAAACGGGTCGGGGACTTCGAGCACCGTCGCCGTCATCGGGAGCCGCTTGTGCGGTGGCCCGACCACGACCAGGCTGGTCGTCAATCGCTTGGCGTTCTTGAGCAGGCGGTCCAGCTCCTCGGTCACTTTCCCGGGGCCGACCGTCGGCAGTGTCGTTAATCGATAGCGCATACAACAACTCACTCTGTGTTACAGCGGCCAGCAGACGGCGCGCTTAGGTTCCGGCAAAGGCGCGGAGTTCGGCGTCGTTAGGCTCGACCCGCCCGACGAACACCTCATTATGGCGGGCGCCCACACCGTCGCCCTCCCACACCAGCACCAGCTCTCCGCGTCCCTGGCGCTTGATTTGATTGACGTGCGCCGCGTGCAGCCCCTCGATTTTGTTGCCAAGCCGGGCTGCATCCGCGGCGTCCTGCTTGAGAATGGCCTTGATCGGCGCGTTGAGAAACACCGACAGCATCGCGGGGTCGGGGTTCCCGTTTTCTGTGCCGAGATACGTGTGCGCGTCCTGGTCGAGGGTCCAGAGATGCGCGTTGAACGTGCGCCAGGTCTTGGCTGCCATGGCCGCGAAGCCGGCCAGCGACGGAACCTGTGCCATGTACGCGAACTCGTCGATGATTGCCACGGTCGTGCGCCGCCGGTCACGGATCGGCGAGCGCACGAAGCGGTTGAGCGCGCCGAACGCCTGGCCATAATAGAAGGTGCGCACCGTGCCCTCCGGGACGCCGGAGAAGTCGTAGGCGGTGAGGTCGTGGGTGAAGTCCCAGTCGATCGTGGTTCGCTGGTTGAAGGTCGCGCCGCGCGACCCTTGCACCAGCCGCAGCCCGATCTCGTAGGCCAGGCGCTTGGCCTCGTCGCTGCCAATGTCAGACAGCGCGTCGCAGAGATCGGCGACGATTGGCGTGTGATCCGGCTCAAGGTTCTCCAGGTTGAGCCCGTGATACAGCTTTTGCAGCGCGAGATCCAGCAGGCCCTGCTCCAGGCTCTCCCAGATCCGCGGCCGGAACGCCGTCTTGCCGTCCGCCGTCGGCACATTGGTGCCCATGAGGACGGAGATCTGCGTGACGACGTGGTCGATCTGCGTGGCGATCGACGGCGCGTTGCCCGCCTCGTCGCGGGTCGCGACGATGTCCAGCACATTCACCTTCTGGCGCATATCGAGCACGTAGCGCGCCCCGCCGCGCCCCTCGCCGGACGCCTCGATCAGGCGGCGCGAGTGGCCCTGCGGCTCGTACATCACGATCTGGTAGCCCATCGCCGCGAGCCGCATGGCCCAGCAGTTAATCGCAAAGGTCTTGCCGCTGCCGGTCTTGCCCAGCACCACCGCATGCGCGGCGCGCCGGTCGGCGAACGGGTCGAACATGATCGGCGTGTCGCCCTGGAGCATCCAGAGCAGGCCGTCCGTGCGATCCGGCTTGCGCAGGCCGAACGGGACATACTGCGTGACCGCCATCGAGCGCTGGCGGCGCGGCCGCGTGAGAGCGTCGATCTGCCCGGTTGGGGTGGCGCCGAAGAATTTCGTGAGCGGGCCCTGGCCGCCGATCGGCCGCATGAGCTTCAGGGTCGCGCCACCAGCCGTCTCGACCTTGCGCACGTTCGCGTTCAGCTCCTCCAGGTCGCGGCCCTGCACGGCAAGGACCATCCGCACGTCGTGCAGGGACTCGGTGTCCAGCACCTCTTGCAGCTCATACGCCGCCTTGAGCTGGCGCTCGGCGCGCACGTCACGCGGGCCCGAGCCGCTGCGGAGCTGCGTCATGCGGTTATTGACCGTGAAGTCGGCAAGCATCTCGGCCTTGGTGCGGCTCACAACGCCGACGTCGATCGACAGCGCCAGATCGAGATCCAAGCCCAGGATGCGGTGCAGCGTGGAGATCGTCCAGGTGCCCTTGAAGTCGTAGCTGGTGAGCAGCGCGAACAGTGGGAGATGCGACTCCTGCGGGGCCAGGTGGTCAGGGTATTCGGTGTACATCCCCGGCAGCAGCGCGGGAAGATCTGCGCGCGCCGCGCCGGTGTCGAACACGTGCTCGACGGTGTTAATCATATCCTCGGGGCGCATCCCATCGGGCAGCCAGGCCAGCAGGTAGTGATGGAGACCGCGCAGTGCGACCTGGGTCATCAACATCTCATACATCTGCCGGTAGGCTTTCAGCCAGCGCCGCCGCCAGAGTGGGCGGCCGAGCTTGTCCATGGTGCGCTGCCATGCCTCAACCCCGACCCCGCCGACCGACTCGAACGCGAGCAGCACCTCGCGCGCGAGCTGCGGCGAGAGTTGCCCCAAAATAGTGTCGATCTGGGCGGGCGTCCGGGCGTCATCCCAGGCCCGCACGGCCTCGGCCAGCGGGGCAAAGGCTTTTGCCCGCACGTCCAGCGGGCGGGCGCGCGTCTCCATGACCTGCTGGGGGACGCGCAGATTAAAGCGTTCGGTGCGCGAGATAATACGGAGCGGGCCTTCGAGGCGGGCAAAGAAGGGCATCCACTGCTCGTCCAGCAACTCGACCTCGGCCCGCATCTCCTGCGGAAATGCGACCACCTCAAGAATAGTAGGCTCCGACACGGTCTCTCTCCGCTTTTCTTACACGTCCTCTGCGGACGGGCTATAGGGGCGCGCGACCACGCGACCCTCGCGATATAACGTCAGCATCCCCCGCTGGTCCGGCGACGAGGCGGGCGCTTCGGGGGTCAGAATATGGTCGCCGGCGACCTGGCGCATCTGATAGCCGATGCGAAGCTGAATCCGATCCAGCAGCGATAGGCCGCCCCAACGGGTCGTGAGCACGACCCCGGCTACGGCGCCGAGCACAATCAGGATGGTCTGGGCCACCCAACGCGCGCTGAGCCACGGACCGGTGATACCGATCAGGCCACTCGCCTGCCACGTAACGAGCGCGACGATCGCGCCGCCGCCGATATTTGCGGTCGTCAGGATCGAGATCTGGCGATCCTGCCCGACGCCGCCGATGTCCTCTTGCTGCTGGAATGGCATGTGTTTCTCGATTCTTTCCAAACAAGCCGGCTGTAGTACGTGTGTGATACACGTGTTGTACGCCTGTACTACGCCCGTCGTACACCTGTACTACATCTGTAATACACCCGGACTGGAGGGGTCCTGCGTCGCGGATCGCCCAAGCGGTCCGCGGTCCCGGAATGTGGACCGCCCGGGTTCCACACCGTGTGCGATCCGCCCCGGTACGATGCGGGTCCAGGGCGCTAGAATGCCCTGGACCCGCATCGCCAACGTCGCGCGAGCGCGACGCGCACCCTTCTACGAGCCGTTGGCCTGGCTGATGATGAACTGGATCACCACGCCGAAGGCGACCATCAGCAGCGCACCGTTCCGCAGATAGTCGCGGTACTGCTGGAAGAAGGACGGGACGATCCCCTGGGCGAAGTAGGCCAGGAGGTACGAGCAGAAGCCCAGGCCGGCGGCGATCCAGACCCAGAAGCGCAGGCTGGTGAGCACCGAGACCGCGGTGCTGCGGGCGCCGGCGTCGGCGAAGGGATTGCTGCCGCCCTCCTGCGCGAAGGCGAAGGCCGGGTTGCTGACGAGCGTGAGCACGCCGGCGAGCAGCATGACCACGCAGATGCGGAACGCGAGCGCGAACCGCGGATTCTCGAATGCCTTGGTGACGGTTTGTGCGACGGTGTTCATTGGTGTTCTTCTCCAGTGTAGTGTGATGATTGGTACGACGGACAACCTACGATGACGACAAGTGCGGATCTTCGGCGATCGCCTGGTGGAGCGCGGGCCCCTTTGGTCGGCGGAAGATATACCATCAACTAAACTCCTCAGCCGGCGCCTCGGCGCCGCAGCACAGCAACAAATGCGCGATTCGGCACAGTCACAGCGTCGTGTCTCTCACACTCAGCTTATCAGTTAAAAACGGGTTTGTATCGCCGCGACTGTGCCACTTTCGCGCCCCCCCGTCCTACTCACAGGTGGTACTATCGTCTTACCAGCGCAGCCGCGCGTGCCAGGCGCCGATGGCGGCTTCCATGGATGATCCGGCGTCTTGCAGCGGAATAACGATGCGAACGGTCACGGCTTTCCCCGGCTCCAGCGCCGGCGGCTGCCACTCCGGCGCGCGGCCGTTGCCTACACGCTTGAGAACCAGGTCGCTCGGAAGCAGGGTGATCGGCGCCGCGTCGCTCGCCAGCGTGACGCTGAGCGAGAGCGTCAGGATCGAGCTGCCGTTGCGCGTCGATACGTCCGCGCCGCTCGCGCGCACCGTCAGGTTTTGCCGCAGCAGCGCGGCGCGGGCAGCAGGCGCCGGAATGGTGAGCGTCAGCCGCCCGGGCAGCCCGCTCCCCCCACTCACTTCCCACCCGGCCACCTGCGATGCGGTCGCCGAGGGCACCAGGTAGGTAAGCTGCGTGCTTTTCTCGCCTGGGGTGCTGGAGGCGGGCGACCAGCGTGTGCCGTCGGGAAGAACCAGGGTTCCCTGTGGCGCATCAGGGAGCGCCACTGTCAGATCGACGCGCATGCGATCGGCAGGGATATTGGCCGGGTCAGTGTCCGATCCGGTCGTCGTCACCTGTGTGATGAGCCCCTCACGCAGGGGCTTCGTCGTCTCCGCCGACTGCAATGCCGCGCTGGCCAGCAGCTTCGGCGGCTTCTGGCCACAATTGGCGACGATCAGGTCGCGGGGCGTCGCGGTCGCGTTGTCATGCAGGATGTAGGAGCGCACGCTCGTCGTGCCGGTCAGTACGACCGTCTCACCTGGCTTCAGCGCGTCGATCTGCTTGTCGGTCAGGCACACGAGCGTCGGGTATCCGAGCGCCGCGCCGCTCACGCGGCCGCCGACCCCGCCAACAGCCAGGGATTGGATGTCCCAGAGCGGTGCGGACTGCGCCGCGACCGATCCGAGGGTTGGGCCGCTCGTCGTAGCAGTCTCGCCGCCGCCGAAGGCGTTAATCGCCAGGAGCGCCGCGCCAAGGAAGAACGCCGCCGCAATGCCGATGATAACCATGCGTCGCTTGCGCTCCGCCGCCGGATCAACGCCGCTGGCCGCCAGGTAATCGTCGTCGGTCGTGCCGGACGAGACGGTGCGGTAGTCGAACTCCACGAGCTGGCCCTCGAACCACACCAGCGCGTTTCCGTTCGCGAGGATGCGACCGTTCAGCTCCTCGTCGATGCGCTGAACGAGCCGCTCCATCACCTGCTCGACATCCGGCGGGGTCGCGCCTGCCTGGCGGGCCGCCGCCTCGGCGTCGCGCTGGGCGGCCTGACGGCGCTGCTCCAAAATAAGCGCCAGCTCCTGGCGCGTCGAAGCGTTGAGCTTGGCTTTGCGTATCGCCGGCGTGGCGTTGAGCGGCATCGTCAAATCGTCGATGCCGGCCTCGTCGGCCTGGCGCTGCGTCAGCTCATCTTTTTTCTCGGCGATGAAGGCGCGCCAGTTGCGCCAGGTGGTCTCCAGCGCGCGCAGAATCTGCGCCTGCGCCAGCTTGGTCGCGGATCGTGATCCCGCTGCACGTGTCATTGGCTTCCTCCCAGGGTTGCGGGCACGCGCACCGGTAGTTCCGTCGCGTCATTCGCAATATCAGTCTGTACTCCCAGCGCCGGGATACTCAGCACAAGCCGGGTTCCCGACGGAACGCTCGTCGACAGGGTCACCTTGCCCTCGGCATCGGTCACACCCTGAACCTGGACCGCCAGCGTCGCTGCCAGGCGGATCTCGACGCGCAGCGAGGCGAGCGGGGTTCCGCACGCGCGCTGATCCTTCGGAACCGCGGTGCATAGCTCGATCCGCAGGGCCCGCGCGACCGGACGTTCCGGCGTGTCCGCAGCCAGCGGTTCGGGATCGAGCTGTTCGATCGTCGCCGCGCGGTTGCCGGGAACCGCTGTTGGGTCGTTCCCGCTGCCGGCGTTCGCCGCTGGCGTCGCGCTGGTCGCGGCCCCACTGTTTACAGGACCGGTCCCGGTGGGAGTCGGACCGGCCGGCGTATTCAAGCCGCCGGCGACCTCAACCGCTTTGAGCGACGGCCCCCACATCCAGCCGAGCATCACTGCGCCTTCGGGTTGTACCTTGACCCAGCCACGGAAACTCTGGCCGAGCAATTTGACTTTGGTACCAGCCTCGTAGCTGGTCAGCTTGTCGCTGGGCTGCGGCGGCACCGCACCATACAGGTCGGTTTTTTGGGTCAGCTCGGCAATGCCGGTCACCGACGACTCAGGCGCGCCGGACGCAGCGGGCGCAGCGGCTGCGGCGGGCGCGGCCGTCGGGGCGGCTGCGGCCCCACCCCCACCAGCGGGCTCGCCGCCCTCCGGTGCCGGTGTTGGCGAGGGCATATCGCCCTGCGCGGCCATGACCGCGGCAACTGCCTTCATCTCAGGAGGTCCGACGATCAGGCGGTAACGGCCGGGCCGGCTGTCCGCGGGGGCGGGCGGGAGATCCTGGCGCGACGACGGCGCGACGACGATCAGGAGATCGCCATTCCAGTCCGGGGTCACGCGGACCTGGCTGCGCAGCGTCTGGCCCGCGACGAAATCATCGTTCGCGGCGATCGCGCGCCAGCCGGGCAGGACGCCCGGCGACTCCTGGGTCTGGGTGGGATCTGGTTTATATAAGGTTAAAACGGTGTCGACGCCGGCGCCCAGATCGTAGGTCAGCGCGGCCAGTGGGATACCGGCCTTGACGTTGACCAGCAGGAAGGTATGCCGGCCGGCGTAGCACGCGCCCGGGCGCTGGTCCGGGCAGATCATCGACATATCATAGGGCGCGGCCCAGACGATCCGCGCGGCGTGCGCGACATCGTAGGCATTGCCGATCACATCATCCTCGGTTGCGGTGGACGCCGAGCCGGCGCCCGAGGGTGTGGAGACGTTCGTCGCGCTGTTTGCTCCAATGCTGCGCGCGCTCATTGTGTAGGTCTTGCCGCGTACGTCCCCAGGGGCCTTGTTGACGACCTGGACCAGATACCAGGCGTCAGCATCTACCGTCACCGTCACCACCGCCGACGGATCGCCGATAGTCACATCGTCGTTCTGTCCGACCGGCTGCTCGGTCGCCCCGGCCAGGTAGACGGTCATCGACGGGTCGATGCCTTCGGTGGTGACCGCCGCGCTGATGCGGTATTGGCGGCCGCCCTTGAGCAGAAAGCTATAGACATCCGTGCTGCCGTTGACAAAGTTCAAATTTGCGACGTCCGTCTCGGTTGAGAGCGCGCAGGGCTGGTGAAGCGTGTGGTTGGGATGGCACGCGTCCGGGACGTAGCCCGGCGGCAGCGGCGTCGCAGTCGGCGCGCTGGTGGCCGTCGCTGGAACCGGCGTGGCGGTCCAGATGATCGGCGTCTGTGTCGCCGGTATAGGTGTCGCCGTCCAGATGATCGGCGTCTGCGTCGGGGCTGTCGTCGCGGTCGGCGACGGCGTCGGCGTGTCAGTCGCCGCTGTCTGCGCCAGCGCCGATCCGGCGCTGGCGGTGAATGACGCGTACAGGAAAGGCGCGGACACTGCCCCGAGGATAACGGCGGCGACAATCCCGAGCAGCGCCAGGCGTAAACGAATGCGAATCACGATGTACCTCCAGAGCCACCACGGGGGCCGTTACGGCGTCGATCCCGATTCTTCCATGGTCGTGCTTTTATGATCCGCGACGTGCCTGTCGCGGGGGACGATGTCTGTTCTGATCCCCCTAACCCTGGGGGAACCATTGACGGATTGAGCGGGCGAGCTGGCGTCTCGGCCGGTGGAACCGGGCGCTCTGCCGACCGCGCATGCGGCGGCACCATCGACGGATGCAGCGGCCCGGCGGGCGTAACCGGTTGTGGGTCCACCGCCGGAACCACACGCTGGCCGGCACCTGGTGTGGGCTGCGCGGCCGCTGGAGCCTGAACCGCGGCTGCGGGCGTTGCCGAGGGCGGCGTGACTGGCGGCACAGGCGCCTGAACCATCACCGGTTGCGCCGAAGCCGCCGAAGGTGGCGCGGCCGGCTGAACCGCCGGCGCGACCGGCGGAGTAGCAGGCTGAGCCACCGGCGTGGGCGCTGCGACCGGCTGGGCCGTCGCTGGTTGCGCCTGCACCATCGCCGGCTGGGCCGTCGCTGGTTGCGCCTGCACCATCACTGGCTGCCCGCTCGGGGCCGCGGCCGCTGGTTGCGCTTGCACCATCACCGGCTGCCCGCTCGGGGCCGCGGCCACTGGTTGCGCCTGCACCATCGCCGGCTGAGCCGTCGCTGGTTGCGCTTGCACCATCACTGGCTGCCCGCTCGGGGCCGCGGCCACTGGCTGGCTTGTCACCGCCGTGGCGGCGGGCGCGACGGTGGCCGTCGCGGCGGCGGCCTCACCAGATGGCGCCTGGACCATAACCGGCTGAGCCGTCGCTGGTTGCGCCGGCACCATACCCGGCGTTCCGACCACGATCTGCGGGGCTGGCGTCACGCCAGCGGGCGGCTGAGCGGCGATCCGGTTGTACTGTGCCTGGCTCCGCTGCATATAGTTCTGCGCCTGCGCGATCTGCTGTTCGAGCGCCTGCGCCGCCGCCGCATCGCCGCCATCGCGAAGCTGCTGCTGCTGAAGCGCCGCCAGCCGCGCGCTGCTCTGCTCGACATAAGATTGCCAGCCGCGCAGATCGGACTGGTAGCGCTCCTCGGGCGTTAATCCGCTGCTCGCCGCGAGTTGTTCAGCGCCGGGCGGCGGCACAAAGGCCAGGTCGTCGGAGGTGGCCGCGCTGGGTGAGAGCGAGACCGCGCTGGTCGCGGCAGGAGCTGGGGCCGAAATCCGAATCGCCGCGCCGCCCGCGCGATCGATGCTTGCCAGTGTCTTGCGATCGGTGACCATCTGGGCCCGCAGGGCATTGATCTGCTCGCTCAGCTTGCGCGCGTCGGCGAAGCGGTGCTCCTGGAAGGCCGTGTCGCGCTGCTCCATCAGCCCGCGCTCCTGGCGCTGCGCCTCCTGAATACGCTGGGTCAGCTCGATACGTCTGTCATCATCGGCCGTGCTCGGCGCCACCTCGCTATCCCCGTTCGGGTCGCGCACGTTCGCCGGGACGGTCAGCACCTTTCCTACCTCCAGGCCGTTGGCGGCGGCCGCATCGTCGCGGCTGATGTCGATCGCGCGGTTGCCGGCCGACAGCGTCACGCGGTGGCCATCGGTGCTGAGCTGGGCGCTCGCGATGGCGTGGCCGTTGACGGAAAGCTGGCCGCTCGCCGCGCGGCTGATGTCGACCTCCTGGAGGCCGATCGCCGGCGGCGCAGAGCGCTGGCTGCTCACGGCCGACGCGCCGACCGTGCCGTTGGCCGCCTCGACGGCCGCGGAGGGCACGCCGCGCAGGAAATCGATCCGCTCCTGGAGCTTCGGGATGGCCGCCATCTGTTTCGGATCGCCGCTCTTTTGGGCCTCGTCGATCTTGCGCTCCAGGCGGCTGATTTCCTGCTCGTCGACTTCCTTCTGTAGTTTGTCGGCCTTGTCCCAGGAGCCACGGTCGCGCGCCTGCTGGATGTTGCGTTTGGTAGATGCTGCCTGCCGATTCTCGATCTCGGTGTCGATCTCGTCCGTGCGGCGCAGCGCCCGGCCTTTCTCGTCGTCTGTGAGGTTAGGGGTCTTCAGGCGTTGCTCATACCACGTCGCCTCGTCCTCGCGGGCTCCGATCGCGCGCGCGTCCTTCTCGTCCTGCACCCAGCGCTCGACCGGTCCCATGGCCTTGTTCAACAGCAGCCGCTCGCCGGCCTGGGCGATCAGGTTGCCGCTGGTGCTGAACGCGAGCCGGCGGCGCATCTGCTGGAGGCCGGCCTCGACCAGCTCCCCAGTATTGCCGGTTGCCGCCGCCGCGCCGATGATCGCGCCATCTTTTGCCAGATTCCCAAACCCGCGCGCCAGCCCGCCGACCGCGGCGGGCGCCTGGCCCAGGGTCGCGGACGTGGAAACCATCGCCGCGCGCAGCGTCAGTATCGCACCGCGAATCTGGAAGATGTATACGACGAACATGCCGATGCTGATGCCGTTGACCGCCAGCGCGTTGCCGGTCGCTGCTGCCATCGCAACCAGGGACAGGCCGATCCCAACCCAGAACGTGGCCAGCCACGAGGCTTTGAGCGTCGCCAGCATGCCGTCGATCTGGGCCTTGAACATGCCCTCGGTCGGCAGGAACAGCGAGAACATCATCGAGATGACCAGCCCGAACCAGAGCGACGCCAGCGCCAGCGCGAAAGTCAGGTGCATCACCTGCTCCAGCACCGCGCCGACGGTGGGCAGCACTGCCTGCGCCTGGCGGGACAGCCCCATACGCGCGAGGATGGTCCGGCGCGCCCGTGCGTCCGCGTCCTCGTTGCTGATCTGATTGGTATCGATCTGGAAGGTGTTGACGAAATTGTCCGGCAGTGCCGGACCGGCTCCGCTCGGGCAGTGAATGTCATGGGCATCCGCGAACAGAAAGTTCGCCAGATAATCGTTCATGAACATCGACTGCGTATTGGTGCGCGTCAGGTCGACGCCCGGGCATGTATCGGCCCCATCGTAGATCGAGTGCGGCTGCTCGATCGTGTCGCCACGCGAGGATGCGCTGCCGACATAGAAGCCGAGCTGGGTCGTTGCATTACCCACGCTGGTCGCGCCGATCGATTGGAAGCCCTGGCCGACCATGATGCGGATCTGCTCCATGCCCGCCATCGCCTGGCTGCCGACCTGGAACAGAATGACCGCCAAAATGGCATTGCGGATACCCTTGCGCAGGTCGACCCAATCCAGCCGCACCACCGCCTGGAGCAGGAAGCTGACGGTAAACATGATCCAGGCGATACCGACCGCCA
This sequence comes from Kouleothrix sp. 19917, assembly GCF_057073505.1. NCBI lineage: Bacteria > Bacillati > Chloroflexota > Chloroflexia > Chloroflexales > Roseiflexaceae > Kouleothrix > Kouleothrix sp. 19917. The sequence continues at coordinate 53,755 of NZ_CP097100.1, read as the reverse complement.
TCCAGAAGGGGAATTTCATGCCCGCGATCGTCGCGTCGAGCGCTGTCCCGAGCACGTCGCTGATCAGCCACACTCGCAGCCCTTCGATCAGGCGCGCGAGGTAGAGCATGGAGCGGTTCCACGCCCACAGCGCCTCGCTGACCCCCACGATCAGTGAGTAGATGCCGACATCGACCGGGCACCCGACATCAAACGTATCGCAGGCCGACGCGCGGTGCGGGAACAGCGCCACGTACAGCAGGCCGAACAGGACGACCAGCCCTGCGGCGCGTATGATCAGGCTGGCATACAGCCGCTTCATCGAGCCCTCCGCCGCGCGGCCACGCCCCGCAGCCACAGCAGGGCGCCGATTGCCGCGGGAACGCCCAGGACGAGCACGACAACCCACCAGAACCAGGATGGCCTGCTCGACGTCGGGATTGGCGGGGTGCTGGCTATGACAGGCGCGGAGGCGCCCAATGGTGCTGCGCTCGACGGCGCCGCGGTGGGTGTGGCACTGAAGACTGCCGACTGCCCACCCTCGGCGACCGGCTCGACAAACAGCAGCGTGCCGGTCAGGCGCAGCGGCAGATGTGCCGTCTGTCCCTCGGTGAGCGGGATCGTCAAGCCGCCGCCGGGCGTGTTCTCATCCATCGTCATGGACTGCCCGGCGGCGGTGCGCGCGGCGACGATCCGCACGGACTTGGCATCCACACAGGACAGGGTCAGCAGGCCGTTGGCGTCCGTCGCCATCGTGCGCTGCGCGCCGTCGACGTCGATGTCGAAGGCGACGGCGGGAACCGGCTTGTCGTTCAGGTCGCGCACGCCGACTTCCAGCACCGTGGTGCCGCACGCGGCCGCGGGACGCGGGGCGAGCAGCGCCGCCAGAAGCGGCAGCACGAGTATCAGTACACTCATCCGTCTCATAGACCACCTCCCCGCGGCGGCCGGGTCACGACCACAAGATGCGATAGGTAATACGGGTTGCCGAGCACGTTCTTCGTTATCACCACCCCGGTCGGGTAGTTGGCGGCATGGATCATGTCGCCTTTGCCATCGCCGTCGAGATCGCCGGCGTAGAGCCCGACGTGGGTGATGCGCGCGCCGCTGTTCTGCGCGTTAATGGCGCTGAACAGCATGAGATCGCCGGGTCGAATATCACTGACCTGCACCGGCGCGTAGTTCTTCTGGTTGGCCGTGCCCTGCCCGATCGGCAGATTATTTTCCTTGTAGACAAACCAGGTGAGGCCCGAGCAGTCGAAGCAGGGGTAGCTCGCGCAGGCCGGCGTGACCTGCGTCGGCCCACCGCCGTAGCCGTTGCACGGCGAGAAGCCTTTGCCGCCCCAGCAATATTGGACGCCCACATACTTCAGGGCCGTCGCTACAATCGCGTCAGCGCCGGGCGGGGCCGCCACACCGCTGAACTGGCGCGGCGAGGAGGAGTAGACCGCTGCCCAGGTGCCGTCAAAGCCGCACTCGGGCGCGCGCCCCGGCGTAAAGTGCAGCCGCAGGCCGTTGGCGCTGCTGGCGCCGGGCTGGTCGAGCTGGATGTCGATCGAGCCGACATTCCCGTCAGGCGCGATGATCGGGATCTCCTGGATCGTGGCGCCCGGCGGCAGCGCCTGCGCCAGCGTCGCGGGATCAATGCCGGCGAGCTGGGCGGCCCGATCGCTGTAGCGCCACTCGCCGCCCGTCAGCCGCCCATCGCCGCGGCTGATCGCCGTCAGGACGAGCTGGCGCATGGGCGTAAACGGGAACGACCCCCCGTAGTTGCGCCACTCCAGGCGAATCCGGTACAGCCGCTCGCCCGCATCCAGCCCGGTGGTGTCCGAGCCGGCGACGTCGACCCGCACGTCCATCGACCGCCAGTTGACGATCTGGCCGATAAAAAAGGCGGTCTGCGACTGAAAGCCCGAGCCTTTGGTGTAAGGCGTGGGCCGCGGCGGTGGGCGGTTTCCAATGCCGTACTCGCGTTCGTACGGGTCGGTCTCCCGATACTTCGGTACCGGCGTGCCGAGATCGTTGTTCTCAGTGCCGTCCTCGACCTCGATCGGCGGCAGTGGAGTCGCGGTCGGGCACGCCCAGCGCGGGATGTCGCTCATGGAGGCCAGCGCAATGGGCGTCCCGTTGGCGTCGCGGACAAATGTGCCGCCCGCGCCGCACGCCAGCAGCAGCAGCAGCACGGGGAGCAGCGCCAGCACCACGAGCAGGCGGCGGTTGCGCGAGCTGCGTAGGTTGGCGAAGGCGGAATAGTGCGATGTCACAGCTTTCTCACGAACAGCGGCGCGGCGGATCACGATTCAGCATCCTTGAGCAGTCCCGGCAAGACCAGCGGCTGCACATAGACACGTTGCTGGGAATTTTGCGGGTCCACGCCCAACAAAACGTGCGCGCGGCCGTCCGGCGTCCCATAGAGGCGCGACCGAAACCCGACCGGGCCAAGCGTCGGCGGGCGCTCGGTATCGACCGTCTCCGGGCTGACGCCGTAGCGCCACAGGGGAACGGTCACATCGGCCAGCGCGCGAATAGCGTACATGGTGGTGAAGGTGCGCGGCTTGCGCCCGCCATCCATCTCGGTCCAGCTCACCGCGAGCTGGTCGGTGACCGCGTCGTACACCACCCACGGGTCGAAGCCTGCGCGAGGGCTGCCCTCGCCCTGGTTCTCGAACGCGCGCCCGTTCATGTTGTGCTGCGCAATACGCTCCTCCTGGCCCCACGTGACGCCGCCGTCGAGGCTCACGGCCGCGAACACGCCGCCACGCGCGTACTGCCCCCAGGTGAGGGCGACCAGGCCGGGGCCGCGCGGGGCTACGACCATGGTCATGGTGAAGATGGTTTCGGGCGAGAGATATTGCGCCACCGGCAGCGCCGACCGGTTCCACGCGAGGCCGTCCAGGCTGGTGTAGAGCGTGATCGCATTGTCGGTCTGGATAGCCACAAAGCGCTTGACGCGCCCGTCGTCCTGCGGCAGCAGGCCCAGCGCGCCGCGGTAGTGCATACCGCCACCTGCTGGGGTAGTCATACGCCAGAAGGTCTCGTTTGGCGCGCGGTATGCGTAGCCAATCTGCTTGCCGGCGACGCCGCCCAGGCGGTAGAGCAGATGCAGGCCGCCGTTCGGATCGGCTGCGAGCGCGATCACGGCGCCGCTCTGCGACTCGCCGCTGACATCGGTCGCGGAATCGTCGGCGGGCTCGGGCGTGGCAGTCGCGGCCGGGTCGGCGGTTGGACTTGGGCCGGGGGTAGGGGTCGCCGTCGGCGCGCCGCCCGGAAACTCCTCCGGTGGGGCGGCATCGGCGTCGACGCCATCCAGCGCCGCTGGCAGCGACCAGGTCAACCCATCGTCGTGGCTCTCGACGAACTGCACCTGCCGGTCATCCGAGCGCCCCATGCCGTACACGACGTAGACCGTGCCATCATACCCGATCGTCGTCGCCAGACCCGCATAGGGGGCCTTGCCGATAAACCCGGTGTTGACCGTCTGGAGCGGGTTCCAGGTGCCATCGGCGCGCTGGACTCTGACCCACACCTGGCCGTCCTTCGAGTCGTCAAACGTCGACCCGTTGGCGATCCAGGCCACCGCGACGGTGTGGCGAACGGGATGGATCGCCAGGGTGCGAAACCATGCGCTGCCGGCCTGATTGCCGACTTCAGCCGGGCCGCCGACCACAGACGCCGGAACGGGCGTGCGCGGCGGGCGCGGCGTGAGTGTCACCGTGGGCTTGGGCGTAACGGTTGGGGTGAGCGGCGCGGGTGTGCAAGTCGGGTACGCGACGCCGGTCGGCGACGGTGTCGCCGTGCCGTAGCGAACGTACGGCGTGCGGGTTGGCGCCGGCTGATCATAGCCATACGGCCAGCAACCGCCACTAACGGCGGTTGCGCGCTGCTGATCCACTGTCAAAGGGGCCTGGCATGCGGCGAGCAGTCCTGCCAACAGCAGCGGAATGATGAAGATGATCGACGGACGGCGCATACCACAATCGTTTCGAGGCCCATGTCATAGGGCGAGCTGCAATAATTCGGCCCACAGGTGACCTGGACTCAGAGTAGCAGTTAAAAAGGGGTTTGTATCGCCGCGACTGTGCCACTTTTGCGCCCCCCCGTCCTAGTCGCAGGCGGTACTCTTGGGGGATGCTGGGCGATCGTTATAGTTGGAATCAGTTCAACGCCGTGAGAATTGGTAGGTGGAGCGGCGTAGGCAGGCGTTCACGGGGGATTACGCGCGCAGGGAGGTGGCGTCGGTGGCGGCCAAGCTCTGGCCGAGGTGGGTGAGGGCGGCGATCATCGAGGCGACCAGCTCCTCGCGGCGCACGCGCCATTCATCTGCCGCGGTACCGTCGGCAGCCCTCCGGCGCATTTTTGATAGGCGCTCTGGGTGGGCTGGAAGCCTTTTTTCGCAACTCACGAAATCAGATTTCCAGCCCACCGTTTCCGCGTCTAGCGATCGCCGCCGCGCTTCACCCAGCGCAGCGCCGCCTGCCGGTCGAGCGCCGCCGTCGGCGGCAGCGCCTCGGCGGGCCTGGCGGGCGGCAGCGGCGCTCCGAGGCGTGGAATGATCGGCTCGGCCACGGTCACCACCGGCTCCGGTTGAAGGTCGTCGAGCAGCCCAGGCCCGGCAGGCGCGCTGGGCGGCGTGCTGAAAACGTCGTCCACGGGCGCAGGCTGCGCCATAAGCATCGGGGATGGCGCGGTGCTCGTCGCCGATGGCATGGCCAGACTGGAGGCGAACAGGTCGTCGTCCGGGGGCAGGAATGCGCCAGTGCCGCTGGCACCAGACGATGAAGCGCGCGCATCAGCGGCCACGGGCTGGGCCGCCGCACCGGGCGCAAACAGGTCGTCACCCGCGTCCAGGAACGCCCCCGCACCACTGGCGCCGGCGAACGGTCCTGCGGATGGCGCGCTCGTGAACGATTCCGCGGCCGGGCGGGGCGCGCTCTGTGCGATCGCAGCGTCATCATCAAGCAGCGGCTGCACCTCGATCGGGCCCAGGTTGAGGCTGAGCCCTGCCTGCGCCGGGGCGTTGCTTGCGGCCCCAGCCTTACCCCCGCCGCGTTTCGGCAGGCTGAATTTCCGGCCCGCAGCGGGCTTCGGCGTTTTCACGGGAGATGCGCCGCCGCGCCGCCGGCGCAGCAGAAACGCGCCGCCACCTGCAATGGCGACAAGCGCCAGAACAGCGATGACGATTGGCATGAGCGGCAGGCCGTCGACAAAGGTTGTCCTGGCGCGGCTCTGGGCCTGCTGGTCGGCTGTGGCCGCGGCCGGTGCGCCGCTTGCCGCCGGGGCCGCGGTTGGCGCGGGCGGGCTGGTTGGCGCTGCCGCCGTCGGCTGCTGCGCGCTCGTCGTGGCCATCAGCACCGCGTTATCCGCTGCGGCGGTGATGGCAACACCAGCGTCACGCACGCGTGTGAGCGTCTGCACCTGGCCATCCGTCAGCGGCACGGAAACGCCCGCATCATTGACCGATGCGACCTTCAGGCCGCGGATTGAGCACAGCCCTGAGTCCAGCAGGCCGCTAGAGGCCGAGCAAAGCTGCTGCATTTCCCCGCCCTGCGCGGAAAACGACAGGATGATCGGCGTCCCCTGCGCGATCTGGCCGGGCTCCGGGAACACGCTGGCGGCGACGACAATCGCGCGATCGGCGAGCGTGACGGTGCTGCTCTGCGCGACCTCCGTGGGCGCCGCGCTGACGGGGACGCGCTCTGCGTCGACGCCTTGCGGCGCGGCCGCGGCGGCGGCAGGCCGTCCAATCGGCTCAGGGGTGGTGTTGATATAGGATGGGCGCGATGGGCGGTACATGGCCAGGCCACCCACGACCAGGCCCAGTATCAGGATCGCGCCGCCGATAATCAGTGTTAGTCCACGAGGCATACGAGAAGCTGTCCTTTCAGTGTGTGGGCGCGTCGCCCGGCGGGGTCACCTCTGGGCCATACAATGCGAGGCCAGTCGATGGCGTGTAGCGCGACACTACGGTATCTTGATGTAGGAGATGTCCATTTGGGGCGGTGACCGCGCGTGTGCGCGTGATGACCATCCCCCCACTGCCGCGTGAGACCCACTTCACAGCACCATCGCCGAGCGAGCTGTCTAAGCGCCACTCTGGCGCGGGCGGGTCGGTTCGATTGGTGTAGACCGGGTCGGAGACGACGACCTTCCGGCCGTCAGAGACGCCCCAGAGCGTAATAACGAGCTTCCCACCCGATGCCGCGGCGGTCACCGTAATGGGGAAGGGCGAGTCGTTGCGCCAACGCATATCGAGCGATGGCGTGAATACCGCCGCGTCAAGCCCCGGATCGTTCTGAAACGCGCGCAGGTAGAGGCTGTGGTTGCGCTGCGACAGGATCTCCATGCCGGCGTAGAACGCGGCGCGGTAGAGCCCGGTCGAGACCATACAGATTCCCCCGCCGATATTGTCGTTGACGACCGCGCCGCCGACCACGGCCTGGCCGCCCTGATACCCGGTCGCCGCCGAGACTTCGCCGACGACGCCCAGGTAGGAGAGGCTATAGCCCGGGTATACCACCAGCCCGTCGAACTGCGCGGCTGCCAGCTCGATATTGGTTCCTTCAGGCGTCTGCGGAGCGTAGGAGAGGTGCGACTCGCCGAGGACGACGATCGGCCTGGCCCGCTCACGAAACTCCTGAGGCAAGCGCTGCGCATACAACGTTCCGAGCGCGCCAATGCGCGGTTTGCCGTCGCCGCCGTTCCCGATCGGCAAATACTCCAGGCGTACACGCTCAAAATACTGCACGAGCATGGGCGTTCCATCGACCTGCTCGATAAATTCTTCGGAAATAGGGTTGCCAAAGAGCGCTATGCCGCCTTCTTGCTCCCAAAACGCGCGCAGCACGCCGCCCATGGAGTGACCGCTCTCAGGGATCAGGAGTCGATCGGACGGGACGGCGGCGGGCTTCTGGAAGGGCATATCGGTGCGCCCCTCGGTGAGCAGCGCGCCAAGCCTTGCGAGGGTCATCGCACCATCCGGGTGCAGCTCCAGGCGCGCGCGCTCGAAATACTGCACAATCAAGCCATCCTCGGTCAACTGCTCCGTGATCGGTTTACCGAAGATCGACGCTCCCCCATTCGCGTCATAAAATGCCTGGAACGGTCCGGCCAGGTTATGCCCGGCATCCTCAACATAGCGTGAGGGCGCGCCGAGCGGCGCGTTGGCCGTGGCGTTCAGCAGGGCACGCGCCTCGGCATGCGCGACGGGACCAGCGGGCGACGTGGCTGAGCTAGTCGTCATCATCGCGATCAGCGCCAGCAGGGGCGCGATCAGCAAATACAGGGCACGTGGCGAGGTCATATATCCTCTGGGTGCTAAGTCAAGCGAAACGAAAATGGTCCCAGGTTCACATCGACATGGGCGGGTGCGCACTACGCGCCAAGGTTCATCAGCACGCTTCCGCCGCCGGTCATTACGAACAGCAAATTACCCAGGATGCCGATGACCAGGCTGATCGCCACAGTCAAAAGCAGGTACATGGTGCGCCGCTTGAGCATCCGGGTGAACTCATCACGCAGCACCTGCTCCAGGGTCGCCTGCTGCGCACTCAGCACTGCCTGCGGGTCGGTTCCCTCGGCCTCGGAGGTTGCCAGCGCGTCGGTGACGTCGATCAGCTCGATGCAGCCCCGCGCGCGCGCCACGACTCGCAGCGCGTCAAACGGTCGAATATAGCGATCGCGCGTCATCTTGACCGCATCCCCGACAACCGCCTGCATGAGCGCGCGCTTTTTGAGCGGCTTCTCGATGTAGCGCTCCAGGATGACCATCGGCGAGTCACCCCCGGCGAGGCTGACCTGAATATACGAGACCAGGCCCGGCGTGAGCTGGCGAAGACGGCGCGCGGCTTTCTGCGCCTCGACGATTGGCCTGCGCGGGATAACCACGCCAATGTAGAGATACACGCCGATCGCCAGCATAAACAGCAAATTGCGATACCCGGCCGCCGAGCCGGAGATCAAGGCGATCAGGATCAGGATGAACGCAAGCGGAATACCCGCAATCTGTCCGATCAGCAGACGGCCGCTCATCTCTGAGTGGTTGGGGAGCACCCGCACGCCGAACGCGGCCCAGCGGGAGCGCTCCAGACGGGTCAGCCCGAACGCGGCGACCATCGCCCCCGCGAGACTGAGGGCGAAGTATGGCGCGGAACTTGAAACCAGAAAATCCATAGCTATCTCCCGAAAACCACCAGGCCGGCGATCGGCGGCGCGTTTGCGGCGCGCCTACCACTGGCCTTGGTGGCAAAAAAGCTCAACAACATCAGTAATCCATGTCGTCTGCTTGCGACAGCAGCACGCCGGCGACCAGCGGGCTGAGCAGCGCGGCGATGACAATCGCTCCCACGATCATACCCAGTGGGCCGGTGTAGGCGCGCTGCATGCGCTCGCTCTGCGTGAAGAACAGATACGCCGCCATAAACAGGCCCGCGCCGCCGACCGCCAGGCCGGAATAGCGCATCTGCGACAGCTCGGTGTTGGCCTGGCTGGCGCGCTGCTCGGAGTGTTGCAGCGCAGCGTAGGCGGCGTCGACGCGCCGGACCAGCACGTCAAAGGTCTGCGTCAACGCGACCTCCAGGTGCTGCAAGAAGCTGGCGTGCCGTGCCGAGGGCGTCTGCGCCGCCAGCGCCGCCACAACCTCCTGGGGGGTCGCCAGGCTGCCGCTCTCAAGCGGCACGCCCATGCGGTCGACAATAAACTGCCACTCGGCCTTGAGCGGCCCGTCCGGCAGATCCAGGAGCACCTTGCCGAGCGCGCCCTGAATGCCCTGCCCGCTGCGGAGCTGCGCGCCCAGGCGCCCAACCGCCGCGACCAGGTTCTTATCCAGACGATTCCGGTAGCGGGCTTCCAGGATGCGCTGCGCCAGGTAGATCAGGCCAGCTGTCAAAGGCCCCGCGCACAGCAGCGCCAGGAACATCGGTATCACCTTGAGCAGCGCGACCAGTACGACGAGCGCACAGCCCAGGCAGATGGACAGAAACTGGGTCTCGCTGACGACCGGAGGAGTCCACAGCAGCGCGGCTTCGACCGGAAAGCTCGGGGCCGGGGTCATCATCTTGGTGATGTGGACGATCAGGCCCTTGCTGAAGCCGGCGTGTAAAATCAGCCCGAACAGGAGCAGGCCGGCGATGGTGAGAAAGATTGGCGTCGAAACGGCCAGCCACGCGCTCTCCGGGTGGGTCAGCGTGGTATCAGTATAATTGGTGATATTCATTGCGATCCTCGTTGCTGCTCTGCTATCAATGCCTGCTCCAGCGCAACGCGTTGAGACTTGAGCGTGTCAAGCGCCGCCTGCGCACCCTCGCCGCGCTGGACCATCATCCCCATCGCCTGCTCGCGCACGCGCAGCAGGGTCAGCAGGGTTGGCCGCGACAGCTCCATCTCGGCCGCGTTGAACGGCTGAAGCAGCTCCAGCGCGTTGCGGGCCTGGCCGATCGCCAGCGCCGCCTCGGCGTCAGTGCGCGCTTGGCGTGCCTGCTGCTCGCGCTCCAGGCCGGTCTTCACCCGCTGGAGCAGCCGCGCCCAGCCGCCGGTCGGCATGGCCGCCGCGGCGCGCGCGACGTCGGATGCGAGCTGCTCGTACGCCTGGCGAGCCTCGATCCAGCTCCGCTGCTCGACCAGTTGCTCCAGGCGTGTGCGCAGCAGCTCGGACTCGCGGATCAGCGAGGTGAACAGTGTGGGCGCCTGGGCCAGGGCTTTCTGAGCGGCCAGCATAAGCCGCTCGTCACGCCGCTGCTGCCAGGCGTTGCGGAGCGTGTTCATCGCGCGATCGGCCTCCCCTGAGGCCAGCATGCGCTCAGCACGCGCGATCGCGTCCTGGGCGTTGTCCAGCGTCGTCCCGACCGTCGAGCGCACCGCCGTCTGCGCGCGGGCGCGCAGGAGCTTGTCGCGGAGCTGCTGGGGCGTCCGATCGCTGCCCTCTACCCATTCCAGCCGCCCGCCGACGGCGCGCGCCTTCATCTGCCAGGCGATCTCGCCGTCCGGCCGCACGTCGACTTTGGCCAGCGAGATCATATTCGGCCGGAGCCGGTCGCCGTCACGGGCGGTGCCGTCGATCAACGCAATCTCGGTCACCAGGCGCCTGCCGACCGCCTCCCAGAAATCGACCTTGATCACCACGTCGAAGCCCGAGCAGGCGTCGCGCAGCGCGTCCTCATACCGGCCCTCGTACATATAGGAGTCCGGCATCGTCGCGCAGGTGACAAACCGCTCGACCGCTTCCTGTGGCGTTTTCGCGTGAATAGTTGTCATAACGGCGTGGTCCGACATCACGACCGAAAGGATCGCGCCGGCCTCCTGGGCGCGAGTTTCACCCGGGATGACCACATCGGGTGTCTGGCGCAGCGCCTGGTAGGCCACGCTGCCGAAGACCTTGCGGTCGCGCGAAGCGTCGACCAGCTCGCGGGTCCAGTTGGCCGCGCGGCGGATGCCGATCTCTAGCGTGTGATCTTCAATGGTGATCACGTGCGGCTCGCCCGGGATCGTGTTCGCCAGCGCCTCCAGCAGGCCAGTCTTGCCGCTGCCGGTGCGGCCGGCGATAATCACCGCGCAGCGCGCGCCGACCAGCAGCTTGAGCAGCTCGGCAATCTCCGTGTTGATCGTCCCGCGCGACAGAATGTCGTCGAGATCCCACGCCTCGCGGCGCCCGCGCCGGATACAGACGAGCGCGCCGTCCACGTCGGGGATGCGCGGGTAGATCGTGACGTGCATACGCGTGCCGTGCGCGATTGGCAGCGTCTCCTGGGGGTGCTCGGAGTCGAGCCGGACGCCCAGGATACTGGCCAGCAAAATAGCGCGGGTTTTCACCTCGGCCTTGGTGTTGAAGCGCTCCGGCACGGTCACAAAGCCGTGCCCGGCCTCCTGGACCATGATCGACTCGTTATTGATCTTGATCTCGGTGACCCGCTCGTCGTCGAGGTAGCGCTGGGCCGGGCCCCAGCCCAGGGTCTGGGCAAAGAGCTGGATCAGCGTCTCGTGATCGTTGGGCACGCGCGCCAGAGGGCCGCTGCGCTGGCGCTGCTCCTGGATAGCCGCTCTGAGCACCATGAGCACCTCGGCGTTGCGCTCGGCCGCCGGCGCGAACGGGTCCAGGAACTGGGGCCGCTCGCGAAACGCCGCCGAGAGCACGTCGCGCACGGATTGCAGGACGGCGGTATCTCCCGCCGCCTGCTCGCGCGCAAGGGTCTGCGCTCCGTTCCCCACAACCGCCGATAGGCCGCTCTCTTCTTCAGCCGTGTCGAGAATTGAGCCGGCCGCCGCGCCCCTACGCGGCGTGTCCATGACCGAGAAGAAACTATTCGTCATGAAGCGCCTCCATACGCGGCGGTGCTCTGCGCGGCATTCTTCGGCTTCTTATTGCCAAACAGCCGCTGGAAGGCCGATGCCTTCGGCATTGGCAGCGGCGGCTTCAGCCCGACCTGCTGGCAAAGGTTCTCGACGACCTGGTGGACGCCGATCGAGAACTTGCTATAGGGCTTGAGGTCGAGCGGGCAGACATAGCGATCCTGGTCCTCATCGGCCGCGCTGAGTAGATGCGGGTCACGCGGCAGCGTGCCGATCGTGCGCACCCGCGGGAAGCGCTGCGCGAACAGCGGCGCGATGGCGGGGATGGTGACCGTGACACCCTTCTCCGGCTCCATAAAAAGGAGCAGACAGTGGTCGGTCATGTCGCGGCCGGCGACGGCCTGCTCGAACACCACCAGCGCTTTGCCGGTTCCCTCGCGCTCTTTGCGGCCCGGAGGGCTGGGGAGCACGACATAGCCGCCGTCGCGCGCCGCCAGCAGCGCGTAGGGGCGCTTTTTGATCTCGGGGCCAGTGTCGACCAGCACGACATCGTAGCCTTCGATAGCGCGCACCGCCTGCATCAGCGCCATCCACTGCTGGCGCTGCATGTCGGCCGGGTCGACCGTCTGCTCGCTGCCGAGCAGGAAGTCGATGCCAGAGGCCGCGTGCTTGTAGATGTAGCGCCGCACGTTCTCAGGAGTCCAGGCATTGGGCCCGTCCTCCTGGATATGCAAATAGGTCGGGAAGCCGCTCGGGATGCGAAACGTCGGCACGATACCGCTGTTGGAGAGGTCGCCGTCGACGACTAGCACGCGCAGGCCGCGCCGCTTGAACCCCTCCGCCAGGGAGGAGACGACCACGGTCTTGCCGATACCGCCCTTGGCGCCGGCGACCGCGATCACCGTCTGCTGCACCGCGGCGCGCTTGCGCACGCCGAGCTGGCCGCCGATCCACGCGGAGATCTCGTGGGCGCCGCGGCCGTCGGTGATCGGCAATCCGGCGTCGACAAAGTCGGCCATCCGGTTCAAGCCGATGCCCTGCAAACCGATCAGCACCGTCACCTGCCGCGCGCGCGCGGCCTGGATAAAGTTCCACAGGTCATCGATGTTCCTGCTAGCCGAATCCTCGATGTACACCACTTGCGGCGGGCGATCACTGGTAATGAGCCGCGCCGCGAAATCGATCGCGCCACTTCCGATATTCACGCCCTCATAGGCAGATAGGGCCTCGCTTAGGCCCGGGGTGGCGCTCACCAAAAAGACTTCCAAGCCACCTGTGCTCATAATCGTCCTTGCTCCTTAGAAGCGCCCAAGGCCCCACGAGCCTTGAACCGCGTAGCGTTTCTCGATCTTGCCTGTGCGGGGATCGAACGCGAATAATGTATTGGTGGGATACCGGTCACCGCCCTGGCCGGTCGCGCCCTGGGCAAGGACCTCCTCGATGGAGCCGACTCGACGGCGGCCGCCGTAATTACCGATATGCGCCACGATCAGTGGGACCGCGGCTGACGTCAGCAGGCCGCGCACGACGTTGACGGGCGTGGCGCCGTCCTCGCTGGCCATGCGCTCCAGGTTCTTGAGCGCCGCCTGGCAGTCGGGGGCGTGGATGGTGCCGATGCCGGGGTGGCCCGAGGCCGCCGCCTGAAGCATCGCGAGCGCCTCGGCGCCGCGCACCTCGCCGCAGACGATCAGGTCGGGCTTCTGCCTGAGGGCGAACCGCACACACTCGGTGTAGGTCAGGCCCGAATTCAGGACCTCCATCGTCATGCTGTCGGCAGGCTGCGGCAGCTCACGGCTTTCCTCGATGATGACGACGCGCTTCTCGTCGCCGATCGCCTGCAACAGCGCCCCGGTCATGGTGGTTTTCCCCGAGCCGGTCGCGCCGGCGATCAAGATGGTGACGCCGCGGCGCAGCGCCTCAATCAGCAAATCAGCCGCCGCGCGGGGCAGGATCGGCTCCGGCTCGCGAACTAGGTCGTCGATCTTGCGCCAGTGCCGTGGCAGGATGCGGATCGAGATCGTCGGGCCGTCCGGCGAAGCCGGCGGCCGGGTCACCGCGAAGCGCAGCCGCCGGTCGGCCGTGCCGAGCATCGCGTGCTTTGGCCACAGATTGGGGTTCTGGAGGCTGATCAGCCCCGCGCGCAGCAGAAGCTGGCGCTGCACGAACTCGATCCACTGCTGGTGTATCCGCACACCGGTCGGCATCCGCTGGCCCTCGTCAATCACCATCACGTCGCGGCCAGGCCCGTTGATCAGAATGTCCGAAATCTGGGCGTTGACGTCGGACTGAAGCCAGGACTCCAGCGGCCCGTACCACGCCAGGCGCGCCCACTCCTCTGGGGGAAGGCCGCCGGGGAGCCCGGCACGCGCAAGCGCGTCCTGGACGGGCAGCTTCCAGTCGAACCGGTTGGTCCGGGTGAGCTGGCGCAACTCATTCAACCGTGTCTCCGTCGCCGGAAGGGTTAAGACTGTCATCATCGTTCTCCGTCGCGTTACTACGGTTTGGCCGTGGTTGTCGGCTCGGGCGCGGCGGTCGCCTGGGGAGCAGCAGTCGCCTGCGCGCCAGGAATGCTGCTGTTGCTGCCTGGGATCTCGCCGTTGCCGGGGATCGCCGTTGCAGCCGTGCTGCCCGGCAGATTGCTGCCGCTGTTCATCGCCGACGTATTGAGTGTGGTCGTATCGCTAATCGGGGCGGTCAGGCGGTCCAGGGTGACCGCGGCGGCGTCGAGCTTATCCATCGGCACCAGCGGGTCGCTGGACTGGCCGTAGCGTTCGCCCCAGAGCTGGCTGCCGGACGCCTGCAAGGCCCAGACTGCGTGCGCCTGGTACGGCGTTACTTCCAGGTAGGCGGTGCCGTTGTCGATGTAGAGCACCGGCACGCGCTCCAGGAAGCGGCAGGCGTATGCGCGCATCTGCTGCCCGGCCTGCGGGGCGTTCGGGTCGACGGCCGGCGCGGGCGCCTGCTGCGCGGCCTGCATCTGGCCGCTCTGGATCGGCACCGCCGGCACGGTGGTCATGCTCACCAGCAGGCCCGCCGGTGTCTGCATGACCGTACCGCCGACCTGGTTGCACAGGCGCGGGTCGGTCGAGGTGAAGCCGAGATTGACCAGGTCGCGGTCGGTCAGCGGTCCAATTGTGCTGGTCGCGAACGGAACCGGAACCATATTTTTGTGCAGCTCGCGGCCGTTCGGGTAGACCGGGTGATCCGGCGCGACCGGCAGCAGCATGGCCGTGTTGAGTAGGTCATTCTGGCCGAGGTCGCGCGCGGCCCACTTGCCGATAACCAGGGACGGATCGGTAAGTCCGGCCATCTGGACCGGCCGGTGCAGCGGCAGTTCGATCGTCGCCAGGTCCTCGGCGACAATTTGCTTGCCGTACGCGATCGGGCGAGCGACGATGACGACCTTCTCGGTGCGCTGCGACTCAATGTAGCCGTAGGCGGCGGCGCCAAGCGCCACAACCAGGCCGGCGATGAGCAGCAGCACCGGCACCAACTTCGACTTCTTCGGCGCCAGCGCGCTGCTCAGCGTTCCAGGGGTTCCAATAGTGGTTGCCATTACTGTGGGTTCTCCTCAATGGTTGAATTACTACGGGACGGCATCAAGCGTTGATGCGGCGTCAATCTGCGGTGTCCACTCTCCCCAGCCGAGCAGGCCGGTCATGCGCGGTTTGAGGGTCGCGCAGACCATCGGAGTCGTTGCCGAAACCGACGGGTGACCGTTCGGGAACGTACATGTGCCGCCATTCGGCAGCACCGTCCAGGTCACCTGGCTTGCCACCGCGGCGGGTGTCTGGACCATGCCGCGCAGGCCGGTCAGGTTGATAATGAATGTCCGCTCGGCGACATCCTTCACGCGGGTGTCGTCCAGCGACTGGCTGTTTTCCGCGAACGCGCTGTAGCGGAAGTTCTGGACCGACGAGCGGGTCGCCTGCTGGAGCGCGTCCTCGATCGCCGCCTTCTCCCAGAAGCGCTCGCCAATCTCGATACAGGTCAGGACGAACGCGATCAGGAACGGCAGGATGAGCGCGACCAGCACCAGCGATTGGCCGCGGTTCCGATGTCGCAGCGCCGCGCGAAGCAGCGATCGAGCGTCGCTCATTGCTGATCCTTTTCTGCCGCGCGCGTCGTGCGCATGTCCGCACGCACTTTGTCGAACATGGCGATCGGCGCCCAGACCTCGTCCAGGTACTGGATGCGCACTTCCACCGCGTCATAGCGCCGGCACGGGTTGCGCACGGCACCGGTCGTCGGGTTGGTGCAGGTCACCGTGATGGTGGCCTTCTCGGCATTCGTCGTCATGCCCGAGTCCAACACAAGCTGCGCCGTCTTCGCAATCGAGTTCTCCGGCGCCTGCGCGGCAGTCGCGACGTTGCCGCTCGACCCGTCCGGCCCGCCGATAAGCGCGGCCTGGTGGGCGGAGGCGCGTACGGCCTGGTTCACGGTGTACTGTGTCATCAGGATCTGGACGGCATCAATTCCGCCAAGAATGATGAGCAGCAGCACGCCCAGGACAAGCGCGAACTCGACCAGGCTTTGCCCTGGTCGGGAGGCGGATGCCACGGCTGTCTCGCCGCGGCGCCCGCCTCGCCGCTCCGCGCGCAGCAGAGCGGCAAGGAGGTTATGACGCCGTTTCCACATATTCCCTATATTCCCTCGCTACTTGAGATCGCGCGGCACCACCAGCGTCAGTGTGTAGGTGTTGCTCGGCGTATCGGTTCGGGTGCGCAGTGTCTGGCCGGTCGGATCTTCAACGTTGTACGTCTCGATCACCACCTTGACCTGGACTGTGAGTTTGACCGCGCCAAGCTGCGAGAGGCTGTAGGTGTAGACGTCGTTCCGCATCGAGCGCGGCACACCCACACTCCAGTAGCCATGCGCCTGGCCGTTCATGTCGTTCTCGGTCGGCACGCTGGTGTCGTTCAGCGCCCCCGACCCGATGTACCGGTACACACAGCCATCCAGGCCCGAGCCGTCGACGCCGCTGCGGTCGCCGGCGCGGCAGCCAGCGCCGTGCCCGGGCATGTCGTCCGCCTCGGTCGCGCCGCGCTCCACGCTCTCGACGTTGGTCGACACGTAGCTCCAGCCGACGATCTTGGAGCGGAACTGGTAGGGGTAGAGCGAGGACGCGCCGGGCAGGCTGATCTGCGCCCGCGGCGTCCAGTCCAGCACCTCGCCCGCCGGCCAGTGGACATTGCTGTCGTTCGACACATACACCCCGTTGGTTGGGTTGCCATCCTGGCTCAGCGGGTCCAGCGTCGAGCGGATCGCCAGCTTCCAGTTCGTACTCGGCGCGGGCGGCGGCGGCGGCGGAATGACGTACGTCGAGGTCGTCGACGTGTTGTCACTCGGGTCGTCGCCGGGCGTCGAGGTCTGAATGGTGGCGGTGTTGTCCAGGTTGCTGCCGCCTGTCCCGGCCGCGACCCTCGTCGTGATGACGATGGAGCCGCTCTGGTTCGCATTCAATGTGCCGAGGTTCCAGGTCAGCGTCTGGCCGCTGACGTTCGACGGCGATGGGCTGGCCGACACATACGACAGGCCCGCGGGCAGCGTGTCCCTGACCACCACATTCGCCGCCGCCACAGTGCCGTTGTTTGCGTAGGCCAGCGTGTACTGGAGCTGGCTCATCTCAGCGGTGTTGGCGGGCGCCGTCTTGGTGATGCGGACATTCGGCCGCAGCACCGTCGTTGTCCACGTGCTGGTGTCGTTGCTCGTGTTGGGGTCGCCCAGCGAGGTGGTTGACACCTGCGCAGTGTTGACCAGCGATACCGGCGCCGACATCAGCACCTGCGCCTGCACCGAGATGGTGCCGCTGGCGCCGGCCGCCTGGGTGCCCAGGTTCCAGGTTAGCACCTGGCCGCTGACGCTCGACGGCGCGGGGGTGGCTGATACGAAGGCCAGGCCCGCGGGCAGCGTATCCCGCACGACCACGTTCGCGGCGGGCGCCGTGCCGATATTGCGCCAGGTGAGCTGGTAGGTGATCGTGTCACTCACCAGCGCTGTCGCAGGGCCGGTCTTGGCGATGCTGACGTCCGGCCGCTGGATCGTCGTCGTGACCGTCGAGGAGTTATTGCCGGGCGTGCTGTCGGTGTAGCCGGTCGGTACCGCAATCGTGCCGGTGTTCGACACGCTCGCGGGCGCGGTCGTGGCTACCGTGGCATTGATCGTGATCGTGCCGCTCTGTCCGGCCGCCAGCGTCCCCAGCGTCCAGCTTCTGGTCGATCCGCTGGTGTTTGTAGCAGCCGGGCTGGCCGACACGAACGTCAGCCCCGCCGGCAGCGTGTCCTGAACGACTGAGCCCGCCGGCACCGTGAAGGTGCTGTTATTTCGATAGGTCAGCGTGTACTGAATGTTCGCGCCGACCGCAGCGGTCGCCGGGCCCGACTTGGTGATCTGGATGTCGGGGTACAGGATCGTCGTGGTCACCGACGAGCTGTTGTTGGAAGGCGTCGGATCGGTCTGGCCGCTCGGCACCGTGATCGTGGCGGTGTTGGTCACGCTTGTGGGCGCGTTAGTATTGACCGTCGCGTTGATCGTGATCGTGCCGCTCTGCCCAGCCGCCAGCGGCCCCAGCGTCCAGCTTCTGGTCGAGCCGCTGGTGGTCGTGGCAGCCGGGCTGGCCGATACAAAGGTCAACCCTGTCGGGAGCGTGTCCTGGATCACCGCGCCTGCTGGAACGCTGATCGTACTGTTGTTCCTCCAAGTCAGAGTGTACTGGATGGCCGTCCCAACCGGGGCCGTCGCCGGCCCGGTCTTGGTGATCTGAAGATCAATTCCGCCGAGCAGCCCCTGGTCGAGGTTTGGATTGCTGATTGGGCACCCCACACCCGGGTTGCCGACGCACACATAGGTGGTGTCAAACCTCCCACTCGTTGCGTAGCCGTCGCTGTCCAGCGCGTCGTTCCCGCCGCGATCGGGAGGCGAGCCGAGCGTGCCGCTCGGTGGGGTGAAGTTGGCGTAGTAGATGCCGGCCGGCAAATTGCCAAACTGGTACGTCCCGCCAGAGCCGAGACTCAGCGAGCGCGGGTAGCCGGCCGGGCAGGACGGATACACCTGCACACAGTTCAGCCTGATCTGCACGGCGGTCTGCGAGCCATTCACGTTGGGCTCGCCTGCGTCCTGCACGCCGTTCGCGTTCGTGTCCAGCCAGACCCGATCGCCGATAGTATTAAGGGCGTTGTTCACGAGGAGAAATCCCATACCAATGGTCGTGTTGGTCTGGTCGCGCCTCTGTCCCGGCAACGTGACCGTGCCGTCTAAGGAGTTCAAATCGCTGTCGGTAGTGTCATTCCCTCCCTGATCGGGCGGTGAAATAATATAATTCGTGAGTGCCCCGCCGACGGACCAATTGCTCGACGCCGCGCGAATGGTGTAGGAGACGTTGGGCTGCACCACAAAGTACACCCAGCCGTCGGCGCCTGTTCGCGCGCTGGTGGCGACGCTGCCGTTACGGATGTCGATGAGGTCGGTTACGACATTCGCGATCGGCGCCTCGCCCGCGTCCTGCACGCCGTTGGCATTGGCGTCGTTCCAGGCGCGCGCGCCGAGGTAGGCGAAATCAGCCAGCGGCGTGATGTCGCCGAGCGTGGCGGACTTCCAGAGCTGGTCGTTGACCACCGCAGTAACGGCGGCCGTGGCGTCGCGCTGGTATGGGTTGACGTTGAACCATGCTACGCCGCTGCTGGACCCTTGAAGTGGATCGAGCGCAGTCGTGACCAGCTCCTCGTTTGGTGGCCACTGCTGGCCGTTCGGGGTGATCTGCACGGCGCCCATATGCGTCTCCGCATGCGGCTGCTGGCACTCGTTGCCGTTAAAATAACTGCTGTCGCGGAAGTAATCGCTGCCCGCCGGCCACGCGACATTGCCGCAATCGCTATCCGGCGGGTTCTGGAAACCGGCACGCTGTAGCGCGTAGGCGCTGCCGTTCCAGCGGTAGGTGAGTGTGTCGCCGGTCGCGTAGACGGTTACCGTGTCGCGGAGGTTTTCGCCCGAGTCATACTGCTTGTACTGATCCGCGAAACGGTCGCGGAAGCCCAGAACAACCGCCTGGCGATTGATCGTGAAGGCCAGCCCCGACAGCAGCGGCATCGGGCGGAACACACTGCTCTGGTCGGGGAGGTCTTCCCAGGCGTACCAGCCGGTCGGCTCGGTGCTGCGCTGGATGCGGGGCCAGATCGACGAGTCATGGAGATCCTGGTCGATAGCCGTCCAGAGCGAGCCGTTGGTCGAGTCGCGGAACACCACATAGGCGTGCAGGCTTACCGGGTCGATCTCCCCGATGGCGAGGTAGGCCGGCTCGGTCGGGTTGATCGCCGGCGCGAACTTGAGCGCGAACGGGATGCGATTGCCCGGCGATTGGTACAGCACCTGCCAGGTCGAGTTCGGGTTGCCGGAAGCCATATTCACAGCCAGCACCCGCCGGTTCTGGAGGTCGGTGACGTAGAGATAGCTGCCACCCGGCCCCATCTCCAGGTCGCCCAGGCTGCTCCTGCCGACCCAGGGCTGCATCCAGTTATCGAAGTTGGTGCGGTAGCTCGCAGGCAGGCCGGGGTAGAGCGTGGTGTGGCCGTTCACGGTCACGCCCGGCACCGTGGCGATCTGGCTATACCCGCCTGTATTCAGGTTGTACTGGTAGATTGCTCCGGGGCCGCCTGGCCCGAAGCTGGTGAAGCGCCGGGCGAACGCGCCGATGAACACCCGGCGCACGCCGGTCACGACGCCGTTGTCGTAGGCCAGTCCGTACACTGACCCGAGCTGGTTGAGCGTCAGCGCTGTGGAAACACCGCCTTTGGTAGTATTCAAGATCGCCGGGCTGGTGCCTTTCCGCGAGTCGACCAGCGTTTCAGCGTAGGCGGCAGTCAGGTAGGAGTAGTTGCCGTAGCCGGGCGCCGCAATGCCGACGTTGGCGGCGGTGCCTGACTGTGCAAGCGGCGCGGCCTGCGCAACCGGCGTGCCGAGCAGTAGCTGCGCCAGGGGCGCAAGCACCGCCAGGGCCAGCAGGAGCAGGAACGGCAGCAGCGTGTTGGAGCGGAAGATGCGATGATGCTGCATAGATAGTGTAGCTCCTCAACAAAAACGAATGACAGACGCCATGGACTAACGTATCAGGGTAAGCATGGCCTGGCCGACGCGGTGACCCTGTTCCTTTCCCGCGTCGGTGTCGATCTGCCAGTGGACGCCGGCGTACACCTGGCTCCGCGCCGCCTCGTCGGCGGTCGCGGCGAGCTGCGCGGCCTGCGCAGGAAAGAACGCCGCCAGTACATCCGCGGCGGCAACACTGGCGGCCGCAGAATCAGACGGGTACGATGGGGCGGACGGGGCCGGCACGGCGGGCGACCAGGCCGGGTCGCTCGCGTGCATCCAGTTGGTCGGGCGCGGCACCAGGTAGCGGTAGGCGTCGGCCCAGCTCACGACGAACGCGTTGTGCAGCGTGACCCCGAGGGCTGCGTACACCTGCGCTGTCGCACGATTGTCGAGGCGCGCGCCACTAAGGAGCGCGCGCGCCTGGGCAAACCAGAGACCCGCGAGCGTCTGTGTTTCCGAGGCCGCGGCCCACTTGCGCACGAGCTGGCGCTGCTCGTCGGTCAGTGCGTGCTGCGTGTTGGCGAAGGCCGTGCGCGTGTCGGCGAAGGCTACCGCGTCCCAGTTGGGCGGCGCGGCGGCGGTCAGACCATCGGCACCCGACAGTCCAATCAGGTGGACCTTGCCCCAGAGCGGGTCGATTGGCTGATCCGGTAACACCGGCCGCCAGCGGTCGACCGGCGGGGCCGGCGTCGGCTGGCCCGGCGGAATAATCGACTCGGGCCAATCAAAGATCTGCGGCGCCGTCGCACCGTCGCCGCGCACGCGATCCAGGACCGCGTCGGCAACGATTTTGCCGAGCTGTATGCCGTTGGCGACGGCCTGCGCCGAGTCGTGGTGGTTCCAGGCGCCCATCCACACCGCCACGTCATATGCCTGCTGCCAGATCGTTGCGTCGGACGGATGCGATGTGTTCAGGATCTGCCGTGCCGCGGCGGCGAGCATCGCCTCCTCGGATACCTCGATATTCTGTGCTCGGGCCGCGTCGAGTACGACGTAACTGTCATTGAGCGCGACCGACAGGATGGCGAGGTCGCGCGCCGCGCGGTTCGGCGTCAGCTCGGCGCGGGCGATCGCCTCCATCCCCAGATCCATCCACGCAGAAACCGGCTGGGCCCATGCCGCCTGTGCTTCAGCCGAGGCGGGGGCGGGAACCACCGATGCCGGCGCGGCGGTCGGAACAGGCGTCGGCGGCGGCGAGTCGCTGGCGGGCAGCACGATTGACCGCGGTGTCGGCATAGGCGCCTGCGCCTCAGTGATCGCGGTTTCGCTTATGACCGCGGTCGTGCCGGCGATCGGCGCGGCAGAAGACTGGGGCGCCAGTTCGGCCAGCGCGGCGGCCTGATCGAGCTGCGCGACCAGGCGAGCGCCATCGCCGATCAACCAGGCGCGCGCCTGTGATCCACGTGGGGTTTCAGGAACTGCCGTGGCGGTCGCGCCCGCCTGCGGGGCCGACGTGTCACTTGCGCAGCCCGTGAGGATCAGCGCGAGTAGCAGCAGGCCAATCAAGAGTGGAGACCGGAACATCCGAGAACCTCCAGATACGCGAATGGTACTAGACATAAAATAGGACCAGCTAACTATTGATAATACGCCGACGTCGGCGTATTTCTATGACATAATATAGAGACGCGGAACGTTGACAAATGAACGAGCAACTTGCCAACCTGAATGAGGTACTGAACATCACCGAGTTGGCCAGGCGAGCGGGGCGGGAGCCCAAAAGCGTCCGCGACTGGGTCGCACGCAACTACGAGAAGCTCGCCGAACAGGAACGACCTTTCTTCGCTCGCCGGCTTGACGGAAACGCCGGGTGGCTGGTCAATCTCCACCACCCGCTGGTCGAACACTATTTGGAACAATCGCGCTGAACCGGTCGGTCGCCCGGCCACTACATCACAGCAATACACTACAGAGGAGTGACTGATATGAAACGCATACTGACCACCATCGCCCTGATCGCTATCGCCGTCTACACCCTGAGCAACCTGCTCCAGAGACCCACGGCGAAGGCCAACTCGAACTACTCCGTCTACCTGCCCATGGTCACGAATGTCTCGAACGGCCAGTCCACCAACCCGACGCCGACGCCGGAGCCGACCCCGACGGTCGACCCGGCGCAGCTCAAGGCCGATGCCATCGCCGCCGTCAACAGTGAGCGGGCAAAGGCTGGCTGCGCGCCGGTCAGCGCGCAGGCCGACCTGGGTAACGGCGCGCAGGCGTGGGCCGACTATATGGTGGCGCACAACACATATGACCATAGCGTCTTCGTCGATGTAGACTGGTATCTCCACCACGGCTATACCCGCAGCGATTGGCTGTCCGAGAATGTTGCCGCCGGCCCGCATACGGGCGCCGATGTTGTCGCCCTGTGGATGAGCGACGAGGGCCACAAAGCCGCAATCCTGGCCGGCTGCGCCAACACCGATCACGTGTTCGACATCGGTATCGGGTTCAACAACTATCGCTGGGTACTTGCCATCGGCGAGCTGCACAACTAACGGCCGCCGGAGACAGCCACAGCGCGGGCGCCCAAGAATGGGCGCCCGCGCTGCGTTATGGCAGCGATCAGGCAGCGGGCAGCGGATTGTCTCAGGCGATGGCACGATGACGCACCTCGGCGTGGGTACTCCACGCTCCCGATAAGCAAATGCTGGCCACCCAGGTGCCGCGATCGGTCGCCGTAACGGTCAGCTCCCCGCCGGCCGCACTCAGCGCCTTGCCTACCCGGTCCTTGAGCTGGGCATTGATCCCCGTGTCGACGCGGGCGGCGTCGGCGTCGGCCTCGACCGTAATCAGCACGCCGCCCTGCGCCGTCCGCGGCGTCGAGACGATGATCAGCCTGGCATCGTCGGCCAGCGCGGAGAGCACGAGAATCAGCGTCGTCTGCACCAGCAGGGAGACCAGCGGCGCCGGCAGTACATGCTGCCGCTGCGCCTGATTGGAGATCCGCGGGGCGACGGCGTCGATCGGCGTGCCGTTGGACAACAGACCCTCCAACGCCCCGAGTTCGAGCGCCATCCTCTCCGAGAGCGGGACCAGGGTCTCCGGTGAGGGCGGGTAGAGCTGCTCGCGGACAAGCGTCAGCATGAGCGCCAGGCTGGTCTCGGCCACCACACAGCGGCGCCACAGCGGATCGTGCGTATCACGATCCATCGCCGTAACCGCGCCGGGCTGGCGGCTCACCTGATAGTGTTGGTTGATCAGCAGGTACAGTGGCTCAGTGGCCAGAGAGGGCTCGGGTAGTGCTAGTGTGCCCATGCGGTCGCTCCTCGCATTCCATAGGACTCAAATCCCTGGGCTGGAACGACCAGGGTTCCGGCGGCGCCGGCCAGCGCCAGCACCAGCATGTCCGCCAGCTCGTGCAGCGCGCGGGCTGGCGGGCTAATGACCTTGAGCTGCGGCACCAGCGGCGCGAGCGCCTGTGCCGCCAGCGTATGGGGGGTGATCAACACGATCGGAGCGGGCAAGCTGCGCAGCCAGAAGCCGTGTGTCATCGGCGCCTGCCACTGATCCAGCGCTACGACCCAGGCGTCCGCGCCGATCACCGCGGATGTCCCTAGTTCCTTAGGTGCAGGCACGGCGCCAGACGTGGCAACCAGGGCACACCACTCGCCCGCGCTCTGCGACGATGACCCGACGACTGCTATCACCTGTTGTTTCATCACAGAACAATCCTCACAGGAATGGCAACGGCCACACCATAGGTGACCTGGACTCAGAGTAGCAGTTAAAAAGGGGTTTGTATCGCCGCGACTGTGCCACTTTTGCGCCCCCCCTTCCTAGTGTCAGGCGGTACTCTTGGGGGATGCGGGCTGGCGGTATCGTTGGGGATCGATCAGGCGGTCATCAAGCAGGTGGAGCGGTGTAGGCAGGCGAACGCGGCGTTACGCGCGCGGGGAGGTGGCGTCGCCAGAAGGTAAGCTCTGGCCGAGACGGGTGAGGGCGGTAATCATCGAGGTCATCAGCTCCTCGATGCGCGTTCCATGCGTGGCCGGCGGCAGATTGAGGCCGGCGCGCAGCCGGGCCAGCCTGCGGTAGAACGTCCGGCGCGCCACGCCGCTGCGCTCCACGGCGTCGTCGATGTTCTCAGCGCGTGCCAGCGCCACCAGGACTTCCAGATCCTCCAGGGTGATCGGTGGGCGCTGGATGGGCGGGACGCCGATCCAGTAGGGATCAATGGTCTGCAAGCGATCGGCTCCGCAGAGCCCACCTAGCCGAATCAACGGGCCAAGCAGCCGGAGGTCCTCCGTATCGGCAAGCACCGCGTAAACGGCCAGGCAGACCGGTAGGATCACCCGCAGTGCGACGTCGTCTGGATCGATAAGCACAATAGTCGGAATGGCCGGCCGGCGTGCTGCCAGCTCGACCAGCAGTGCGGCGCTTTGGACGAACCCAAGATCGCGGGTATCAAGCAGGAGAGGCGGGCGCAGCGGTGGGAGCTGCGCCCCAGGCGAGGCGGTTTGTGGGAGCAAAAAGCGAGCGCCGACGCCCGCGTTCAGCAGACGGGCTCCAAGGTGGAGACGACGAGATGAGATGACCGCAGCGCCAGGGGCGGCGCGGGCCTCGACCATCGCAGACACAGCGACTCACTTCCAGGGTTCGATCATACTGATCCCTCCGCCAGATGGGAGCGGTAGCACCAAGGTGGTACGAACCGCGTACCCCTACTGGCTCCGGGACAACAGATCGGCCCGTTCCTTGAGTCGCGTGACGAGATCGTCGAAGGCAACCGCGACCTGCTCGGCGGCGGCGGCCCAATCGCGCAGCTTCGCGGGGTCGGTCAGGATCTGCGGATCAGCCGCGCCGGAGGGCGCGACGGCCTGGTAGGCGATCTGCGCGTTTCGGGCCCCATTCGACGCGGTGTCCAGCGTGATCTGGTTCTGATCGAGCGCAAACGCTGGCCCGAGCACCTGCTGAAGCAGGGCCGTGGCGGCGGGGGCGTTCCCGGCGGTCAGATGTTGGAGCGCCAGCTCCAGTACGCTACGAAATCCGAGCATTTCGTCCGGCGCGGTGCGCAGCAGTGTGGCAGACGACGCGTCGAGCCCGGCCTTCTCGGCCATACCCAGCGCCGTATTCAGCGCCTGGGCCAGCGCGGCCTGGCTGGCACGGCTGATGGAGGTGGCGACAAGCGGACCCCCGGCAACGGGGGATATGGCAACGGCCGCTTGGAGATCGCGGCCATTTGTCGAGGCGGTGATAGTCATTGTGTTGCGTCCTTACCCAATCCTTACCTAAGATGTGTCCGTCGCAAAATCGTCCGGCTCCCATGTTAGGCGAAAAAGGCACGCATGAGGTGATCAATCCGTGTGCGAAACTGTTACATCGCTGTGGCTCCGCGCGCCATTGGGAGCGCAGGCATGACCCTGTACCGGATTATGGTTGGCAACCCGAGCATTTCGAGCACGCGCTGGAGGTGAATGGCGAAGTTGGTTTGTACGATCTGCAACGCGGCCGCGCTTGGACAGGAGATCACGATCCTATCATCCTGTTGCGCAGCGATCAGCGTATCCACCAGGCGGCGGTGCTGCACGTCGACAAGCCAGTACACTTCGTCCCGCAGCCGCGCGCTCAGCTCCTCGGGGGTGAGCGCACCGGCGACGACAGCCATCTCATCCGCCGGCGTCGTAGTACCGTCGAGGTCACGACCGGCCAGCGCATCGGCAGCGGCCAGGTCTTCCTCAGTCAGATTTAGCTCGGCGAGTGAAGGCTCGGGCAAAGGGTACCCGAGACGCGCGAAGCTCGCGCGCATCTCCGCGGCCGTGACCGGGGCGTTGGCCGGGCGGACCGGATCGGGGATCGGGGTTCCGCGATCGAGGTAGTCGCGCAGCATGCGGCCAACCACAGCGCCAAGGTCGCGTGTCGACGGTCTACTGCGGGCGGTGGCGATCGCGGCCTGAACGACGTCCGCGGGGAGCTGCGCGAGCTGCGTGATCAGCGCAGGCGATTTGACCCCAATGTCGCGAAGGAGTTTCGCGCTTTCCGTCTCCAGAGACACGTCCTGCTTGTCCCGCGCCGGAGGCGCGTTTTTCCAAATCGATCGACCAGCCCGAGAGGACAGGCCGCCGCCCTGCGTGGGGGGTTGGGGGGCGGCTACCTCAGTTTCCCTAAGAATACCTGAGAGTCCATGTGATCCCTCCACGTCGCTATGCAGCCCGATTTCATCCGATACCGGGGCCGCATCTGGTGATCGATCGCGATCGCGATCGCCGATCATGTGATCGATCAGGCTGCCGATCAGGCCGCCAAACTGGTCGGGAGGCATAAAAAAAAGCGTTTGGGCGGTTGTGGAGGGCGACCCAGACGCCAGCGGGCGCACGCCGAGCTTGGCGGCGCCTTGAACGGTCAGCACCTCCTCCAGGTCGATCAGCGCCTGTTGCGAGGCCAGCGCCAGGATGTCGGTATCGGGAGGCAGTGCCCTTGCCTCGGCATCATCCGTAGCCAGGACGTCAAGGCGTTCCAGGGCCGGGGTTGTCACGCCCATGTGGAGTCCGGCAAGCGCCAGCGCGTACACGCCGACGTCGGACAGCCCGCAGAGTGGGGCCGTCAGGTAGCGTGATATGACGGCCTTATGCCGTTCGTGGAGATCAAGTTTGCCCATGCAGACATCGAGCAGCCGGCGATCGACTCTGTACACATCGACGTGGCGCGGCCGGCCGGAGTGGGCATCGTTCGCCCACGAGCGCGGCACGCCGCTGATCCGCCCCCAGGTTGGCAGGTATGTCGCCTTCTTCCCCGATTGCTGTGTCTCGATCAGCCAGCCGCCCGCGACGAGCCGCTTGATCGCGCGGAGCACCGCCCCGCGGTTGAGGTTCGGATCGTAGCTGAGGATGTCGCCGGCCGAGATTAAGAGCGGCGCTTTGGTCGCCGTGACCAGGCGCATCATCAGCGCGTAGATGCCGATCGCCAGGGGATTGTCGCGCAGATCCAGTAGCAAATGACGCGGGACGGCGATGTAGTAGAATTGGATCGCTTTGGCGGTGCGCGTTGATGCGGGCTGCGACGTCATTGTCCGGCCTCCAGCCGGTGACGAAGGAAGGCCCATGATCCTTGCTCCGGGCATCCGTTGCGCCCTTGGCGCATTGCGATGCTGCACATCCAGGTTTTCATCTTGACCTGGCTGGTGGCGGATGTTATAATTCGGAGCAAACACAACGCGGCCGCCGCAGAAATTGCGGAACCGGCACAGGTGCGGGGACTTCGACGGCGCTTCGCGGGCTGACAGTCGAGGTCCCTTCCTTTTGTTATGGTTGCTCCACGATACACGGATCAGACCCGTGCGTCGACCGTTGGTGATCGTCGTTTCGTAAAGATTTCGTTAGGCTTGTTTTTTACTGCTTCGATCGCAATGTTAAAAACCAGCTAATGCCCTGTGAGTCTATCAGGATCAGTTCAGACATTCAAGCCTAAACTCGCGCCAATCTCGCGACACTTTTGGGGTTGTTCCGCCATGTTGCGCCATGTTCCGACATATTCCGACAAAATCATGGCGGAACTTTGTCGGAACATGGCGCAACATTAGTGCGAACGCTGCCGGTAATAGCGGCGCTTGTTTGTTTGCCCCTCTTCAAACAGCAACCCCATCTCGACCAGCTCTGTCAGATCCCGCTGAAGCTGCCGCTCACTGACGAGGTAAATCCGTTCCAGATCTGTTTTCGGCAGCTCTCCGGCGCGTTGATCCATGGTCTGCTGTAGGCAGCCCTGAATTTGAATTCGGGTCGCCTGGCCACCAAGCCGCTCGACCGCGGTCACGATTTCGCGGAGCCGTCCGGTCAGTGTCGGTGGGATGGGCTGGGCGCCGGCCAGCGGCGCCGGCGCCGGCTCGAATCGCTGCGCGGGGATGCTGACCGAGAAAAAACTGCCGTGATCGATGACGGTGGGAGCGCCGAGCCCCCACTCCTCCAGCACGCGGTAGATGAGCTTGTACCCGATCCCAAAGCGCTCGACGTACCCGGCGTTACGGAGCAACTCTGCCAGCGCGGGATTTCGGCGCACCCCCGGCGTGCGCCCGATGGTGTCGACGGTGACGCCGGGCGGGAGCCCGCCCGGGCTCAGCACCTCAAGCCGATCGGGAAAAATCTTGATCTGGATGCCCGCGCCACGCGCGGACCAATCGCGATGCAGCACCGCGTTGTTGGCCACCTCGCGGAGGACGTGCGGGCTGAAGGCATGCTCGTCGATCCGCTCGGCGCCCTCCATGCGGCTTCGTTGGGGGTTGAGGGTATCCAGAAACGCCAGACACTCCTCGATTTGAGCAAACGCCGTCCCCCTGATCGTGCGCCGCTTGACGATCGAGCCAGGCTCCTCGTACGAGGTCGAGAACCTCGCGATGTCGATTTCCGCCGTCAGAAAGCGCTCGGGCCGGACGCCGAACGCGATCAGCCC
Source organism: Kouleothrix sp. 19917 (assembly GCF_057073505.1). Taxonomy (NCBI): domain Bacteria; kingdom Bacillati; phylum Chloroflexota; class Chloroflexia; order Chloroflexales; family Roseiflexaceae; genus Kouleothrix; species Kouleothrix sp. 19917. The sequence goes on along the minus strand of NZ_CP097100.1, from coordinate 25,033 downwards.
GACGAGCGTCGGGGTCGGGTGAAAGCCGCCCCCGACCACACACTCGTGATGCCGGAGGTATCCCAGCGGATCGTCGGTGCCGTCATACCCGCGACGCGAGATCGCGCGCTGAATGTGCTGCTCGACGAGGCCGAGATCGAGGTCTTCCCAGGTGGCCCCGCGAACGGGTATCAGCTCCGGCCGCTCCTCGTAGTCGGGCACGCCGGCGATATGGCCGTTTGCGGCATACGCGCCACCGTTCGTGGCGCTGGTGGGAAAATCAAACTGCTGCTGGATCGCCTGCTGAGATGCGCCAAGTTCTACTGCTGGTAGCGGCATCCCGAGCACCTCCTCTAACACGCGCCGGATCTCGGTTGACTCGGCCGGCTTGATGATCGGCAGCGACACCCCCATATGCTCAACCTTGCGCAGCGCCTCCGGGTGGCCGGTGATGGGGATGATCGGGACGATGGCATGATGCTGGCGGATGGTGGCGCACAGCATCGCGCCGTCGATGTCGGGGAGCATCAGATCCAGGATCACCACGTCCACGCTCTGGATATGCTCGGCGATCATGCGCATCGCCTCCTCGCCGGAGGTCGCGGTCAACAGGCGACAACCGCGGGCGGCGATGCGCACGCTTATGAGTGATTCTTGGGCGTCGTCGATGGCGAGCACCGTAGGCATGGACAGTTCCTCTAAGACTTATGATCCGGCTTTTCGGGCCGCACTCGCGGCTAATTGATCTCTGCGCGGCGCGCGGTGGCCTGCAATTGGGCGCGTACTTTCCGGGAGATGTTGGTAATACTCAGCCGCCGCGGCGACGACCACGCCTTTGGTGATCGGCGCCCCGAGAACGTCGCTAAGACGCGCCGCCTCAAGCTCGATGGCCAGGTGCAAGTCGATCGGTAGTTCCAATGAGCGGAATGGCCGCATGCTGGGTGCTGGGATCAGCGACTGCATCCATGCGTCGCGTTCCTCGGGCGGGGCATCCAGAAACACGCAGACCGCACAGAGCGCCACCGCACGCTTTGACACGGCGTAGCTGGAGAGTGCTGTTTGCCGCAGCGCTTCCATGTCGAGCACGGTGTGCGCCGCGATTGGGAGGCCGAGTTGCCGGCCGCGCGTCTCGGAAGACATGAACGTCCTCGTGTCGTAGCCGCGGCCTCGCGGCAGCGCGGCAATGGATGAACGCGAGTATACCATGCCTGGCACCTATTATCGAATGACAATGCTGTGAATTGACAATAATGTGATTATATGATAAAATCAGCGTGTTGTTCCGTAATTGGACGGCTTTCCTATGCTGTTCGCACGGAACTCACGATCATATTGCAGCGGGATGCGACTGCCTCCCAAATCTCGTAGAGCAGGCCGGCAGGTTCCGCGTGTTTGTGCCGATCGCTATGGTCTCACGTTCATCCTGCGCTACAACCCGAGGTCTGCATGGCCAGTGATCTTAATCGTGTCTTGCTGAGTGGCCGCCTCGGCGCCGACCCTGAAAGACGGCGGACGCGCAGGCCATGCGCCGTATTCCGCGTCGCCGCGAACCATTTGGAACGCGGAGGCAAGCACACCGAGTGGTTTCGGGTCGTTACCTGGGACGCGCTGGCCGAGGGGTGTCTGGAGGCGCTGCGTCGCGGCGCGCCCGTCATGGTCCTGGGCAGGCTTCAGACGCGCGTGTGGGTCGATCAGGCGACACGCCAGGAGCGGTCCGTGGTTGAGGTCGTGGCCAGCTTCGTGCTGGATGCGAGAGGCGGCCGATCCTGGAGTGATGGTGATGTGTCTGAGCCGGAGTGGGAGGCTGCCGCCGCCGCGCTCGCGGCGATGAACGCGGATCTCGACGCAGCTCTGGACGCGCCGCCAACCCCGCCAGCGCTGCCGGAGCCGTCCGGTGAGTGGACGCCGCAGTGGGAAGCCGGGCCGCCTGTTCGTGATCCGGCTGCGATCAGGCGCTGCCGAGCCGCCAGGCGGGCGTTTTTTGAGCGCTGGGGCCATCTCGTACGGCCGCGGCGGTTTAGTGAGATCCGCCGGTTTCTGCCCGGTGTTGATGAGCCGACAACCGCTGAAGGATGGGATCTGCTCGCCGAGCAGATGGCCGCGGCTGTCGCCGCGCGAGTGCCGGCGTTTTCAGTTGAGGACCTGCCGGCGTATCTGACCGGCGTCCCAGCAGGCGCCTAGACACGCCACGCGCCGCGCTGAGGGGCGCGGCAGATGGGTCGTAAGTCTTTTTCCAGCGGCAGCGGCGCGCAGGACGAACCGCCGAACACGACGGCGATCTGGGACAGTGTCCCACATCGCGCGAGCTGCTCCCCGTCTTACGTGGAGAACATTTGATGAAAAGAACGAGCACACCTGAGGCTCCACATGGCCTGCCGATTGTGGCCGAACGCATGCCTGAGCGCACCATTGAGGCGCTGCTGGATGGCGCTGTGCGGCTCGGTACCACCGGTGGGGTCGATTATCTTCGCGTCGGCGTGGTCCTGGCGCGCGATGAGGCCAGCGGCACACTCCTCGGAATCTACGCGACCGAGCGGCAGTGGAGCGAGACGACCGCTGCGGCACTGATCGAGCGCGAGACGGACAATGACCGGCTCAGGGCCGCGCTCGCCAAGCAGGAGAACCAAAACGCGCAGCAGGCCGAAGAACTCAGGCAACTGCGCGCGCAGCTCGCGGCATTGACTCCACCCGCCGCGCCCGCTGCTCGGCCAGCCGATTCACCTGTGGCGGTAAGGGTGCGCCAGCCTATCCCCTGCCCTGATCCGACTTGCCCCGAGACGCGGGAGACCGGGCAGGCGCTGGGGCGGCACTGTCAGACCGCTCACGGCGCGACGCTGAGCGAGCTGCGCGCGCTATACGCGGCTCCCGCCCAGGCCGTGCCTGAGGCGGCTGAGCCGCCCGCGCCGGAGTCTGAACCTGCTCCGGCATCGGCCGGGGAGCCGGAGAAATGCCCGGAATGTGACGTGATCCTGCCGCCGACACGCCTGGCGCACCACGCGATCGATGCGCACGGCGAGCTGCTGACCGTGCTGCGCCGGCGCCAGGCCGCGGCGGGAGCGGCCGCGCCGCCACCCGGGGATACCTGACTAGCGAGGCCCAGCCAGGCGGCTGGCCCCGCCGCCACGGTCGGCGCTGCCGGATCTCATCCGGGCGGCGCTGAATTGAGGGTAGAGATACTAGCGATGGTTCATCCTTCCATCGCGCTTCTCGGTATGTCCCGAGCAGCAGGAGCCGTGCGCGCGCCGCTCCTGGCGGCGCCCGCGCACCAGCCTACCGCGCTGATCAGGACGCCATCGCCGGTGGCGCGTGCGATTGTCGTCGTGGCGCTTCATGAGAGCGACGCCACTGTTGATGCAGCGCCGCTCGTCGAGCGCTCCACGCGCGGCAGGGGCAGGCAGCGGCCCACCCGACTTGTCGTCGCGGCAAGCGCACCGCCACTCCTGGCTGATGGGGCGGGTGCCGTGGTCGTTGCTCCTGCGACGGAGGGCACGGTCGCCGCCTCGCACGCTACAGGTGCGGTGGTTGCCGAGATCGACGCAACCGCGGCAGTCGCGGCGGCCCCGCCGCTGGATGCGCTGATCGTCGACGAGCGCGCCGCAGAGCCCGACGCGCCGCCTGAGAACCTGAGCGAGGATGCGGAACTGGCCGCGCTGGAGCGCGCATCCGAATTGCTCGCGCAGGAGGCCGCGGACGAGTTCGATCAGGAAACCCCGGCGCCCGAGCTTGAGGAGTTGCTGCTGAACGACCCGATGCGCTGGTATCTCCACCAGATCGGAAAGACGCCGCTGCTGGTCGTCAACAAAGTGGTGAATGAGGAGGCCGATCTGGCGGAGCGCATCGAGCGCGGTCTGGCCGCCGCCGCGCGGCTGGAGCGTGAGACGCCCGCGCCCCTAGAGTGCATCGCGTTGCAGCGCGCGATCGACGATGGCGAGGCGGCGCGCGAGCATCTGATCCGCGCGAATTTGCGCCTGGTGGTCAGCATCGCTACAAAATACCAGGGCTACACCACCACCGCGTTAACGCTGCTGGACCTGATCCAGGAAGGTAATGTCGGTCTGATGCGCGCGGTTACGAAGTACGACTATCAGCGCGGGAACAAGTTCTCGACCTATGCAACCTGGTGGATCAGGCAGGCGGTGACCCGCGCGATCGCGGATCAGCAGCGCGTGATCCGGCTGCCGGTGCATATGAGCGAGGCCATCAGCAAGCTGCGGCGCGTCAGCGCGCAGCTAGAGCGAGCCCTGGAGCGTAAGCCGACGACCGATGAGATCGCCAAGGCGCTGGGGGTGACCCCGGAAAAGGTTCGCCGGACACTTGAGGCCGCGCAGCGCACCATCTCGCTGGAGACCCCGGTCGGCGAAGACGGTGAGCATGTTCTCGGCGACCTCATCGCGGACGATCGTCTGCTCGCGCCCCACGACGCGGCTGGCGCGTCGCTGCTGCGCGAGCAGATCGAGGAGGTCTTGCAGAAGCTCCCCTGGCGCGAGCGCGAAATCATCCGGCTCCGCTACGGGTTGAAGGATGGCCGGTACCGGACGCTCGAAGAAGTTGGCGTTGCGTTTGGGATCACCCGCGAACGCATTCGCCAGATCGAAGCGGTCGCGCTGCGGAAGCTGCGCCATCCGCATCTGGGAAGAAAGCTGCGCGGCTATCTGGAGTAGTGCGCAGCGCCGCGGCCCTGCACGGCCGCGGCGTCGCGCTAGTTGGGACGAGACATGACGACAACAATGACAGCCACTCCCGACCGCGCCACCTGGCCTGCGGCGACCGATACCTGGGCGCTCGCGCCTGATCCGTCTACCGTGATCGCTGCCGTGCTGGCAGCGGTCGATGAGGTTCCGCCCGCTAACCTGGAACAGGACGCCGAAGTGGCGGAGCTGGAGGCCGCCGCCGCCCAGATCGGCGTCGACGACCTGCGCATTGCGGGCGAGGATGCGGATGACGGCGACCCGATCGTGCTCGACCTGATCCGCTGGTACCTGCGCGAGATCGGCCGGACACCGCTCCTGGTCGTCGATAAGACCGTCAACGAGGAGGTCGATCTGTGTATCCGCATGGAGCGCGGCAGTGCGGCAGCGTGCGAGCTGGAGAGTCGCGCCCTCAGCCTTGGCGCTCAGGATCGCATTCGGCTTCATCGCGACGTCGCTGACGGCGAGGCGGCGCGCGACCACCTGATCCGGGCGAATCTGCGCCTGGTCGTCTCGGTCGCCAAGAAGTACGTCGGGCGCGGCGGCGCGGTGATGGGCTTCGCCGACCTGATCCAGGAAGGTAATCTCGGCCTGATGCGCGCGGTCGAGAAGTTTGTGTATCGCAAAGGGAACCGCTTCTCGACCTACGCGACCTGGTGGATCAGGCAGACGATCACGCGGGCGATCGCCGAGCAAAGCCGGCTGGTCCGCATCCCGGTCCACCTGGCCGAGTCGATCGGCACCATGAGCCGCGTGATCCGCCAGCTTCAGCAAAGCCTGGAACGCCAGCCGACCCCCGACGAGATCGCCGCGGCGCTGGGCACGAGCCTGGAGAAGGTCCAGGTCATGCTGAAGGCGTGCAAGAATGCTATTTCGCTCTCGACGCCCGTCGGCGACGGCGAGAGCGAGCTTGGCGATTTTATCCAGGATGATCGATTCGCCGCGCCGCACCAGATGGCCGCCGAGGCCGTGTGCCGGCAGGACATTGACCGGGCGCTGGCTGCGCTGACCGAGCGCGAGCGCGGGGTGCTTCAGCTCCGCTACGGATTGAATGATGGCCAGCACCGGACGCTCGAAGAAGTCGGCGTTGCGTTTGGGATCACGCGCGAGCGAACGCGCCAGATCGAGGCGGAGGCGCTGCGTCGCCTGCGCAGTCCCGAGATTGGCGCGCATTTGCGTGCGTACCTGGATTGACGCCGCGCGAGATGTCTGATCTACGTGCCACGAGGAGAAGTTGATGATTGCTGCACCACCACGCATGAGCGACTTGCCGCCGGACCTGGTCGCGGCGGGCTGGGCGCTGGAACGGGTCGACGAAAGCTGGCGCGCCTACAACGAGCAGTGTTCGCCGCCGATCCAGACGATGGAGTTCTCTGAAAAAGCCGACGCCGTCGGCTCGGCGATCAGCATGCAGCAGGCGCGCGCCGAGGGCCTGCTCGGCCTGATGGGCGACACGATCCTCCGCCCGCGCCCATCCGGGCAGGAGGCGGCGGCCCCCGACCTTGCAGCGATCGACCTTGCAGCGATCGACCTGGACACAATTCCCGGCCTGGCCGGTCGCCTCTGGCGGCGGCGGAAGGTCGGTGAGCCGGCGCACTTCTGGAGCAGCGTGAGCGGCCCCGACGAAACGTCAATCTCGTGGTACCCCTTCTGCGCCGCGCCGATCGTCGTCCGTGGACGTCTCGCTCACGACGACAACGGAGATCACTGCCGCGCCTGCGAGCGGGCGATCATCGCGCATATCCAGCGGCTCGACACAACCACCGACGTCGGCGTCACCTACGCGACCTCCGACCTTCCGCTCGCGTTAGGCGCCTGGCTCGATCGGACGGACTGCCCGTGGCGCTGGGTGCAGGGCGAGCGGCGCGGCCGCGTCTGGTACCAGCAGATTGCGCGCGCTGAGGACCCTGACGAGCGCTACGAGGTGACTATTCCGCAGCTCCAGGCGCTGGCCGAGGGCGCCGATCTGGACGAGCTGAACCCTGCGCCGCGCCGGCTTGACGGCGGCGGGCTGGCGCAGCGCTGGCCGAACAAGCACCCGCGCTATCCCGACTCGGTGCTGGTCGAGATCGCCCGCCTCGACCGGGTCGCCGGCACGCAGATGCGCGCGCCGCGCGATCACGACGACAGCGTCGATCCGCGCTACGCGCGCCTGGACTGGAATGAGGTGCAGCGCTACCGCCAGCGCCTGCTGGACGGCGAGGCCCCGCCGCCGATCGAAGTGGTCCACGACAGCGCCGCTGATGCCTACTACCCCTGGGACGCCTTTCACCGTCTTGCGGCGGCTGACCTCTGCGACTACACGCACGTCTGGGCGATCGTCCGTGAGGGCACGCTCGACGACGCGCTGGATCTCGCGGCGAGCGCGAACGCCGATCACGGCGTCAAGCGAACAGATCAGGATTTGGCGTTTGCCGTTTGGACGACCTATCACCGGCTGCGCGAGCGGCTGCAAACAGCCCACGGCGCCGATGTTGAACCATCGCAGCGCGAGGTCGCCCGGATCTGCAAGACGAACCACCGGCAGGTTGGCCGCATCCTCAGGCGGCCGGACCCCACGGGCCTGAGCGCGGCGGGAGCAGGGCTCGCCGCGCCGTCCGGCGTGATCACGACCATGCGCGGCGGGCGCCCGCTGACGATCAACGCGAGCGGCATCGCCGAGGCCAACGCCCGCCGCGCCAGGCCGGCCGCGGACGATCTGGCGGTCCGCGCCCGCGCTGTCGGCTGGACCCTGGACGGCGACGGGGCTGTCGTGAATCTCTCCTGCGGCGCCGACCAGCGCACGATGGACCGCGATGACGCCGCGGCGTTTATCACGCTGCTGGAAGACTGCGTGCGCCTGGTCGGGCTGCCGAACACCACAGCGCCGCTGGCCCAGCGCATCGCGCGGCTGCGCGAGGATGGCTGGCTGTTCGCCCGCGAAGGCGACAACGTCCGTGTGAGCCACACGTACTATGTGTTCAATCGCCGCTATATCGTTACCACGCTCTGGCCGGAACTGGAGCGGCTAGAGGCGGACGTGCGCGCGGACTCGGGGCGTTTCACGCCGGCCGTAGCCGAGCCGGGCAGTGATGGCCTGGCTGTCGAGGACGCGGCCCCCGCGACCGATCAGCGTGAAGCGCCTGTGGCCACGCCGGCCGGCGCGCCGCAAGAGCCGGAAGACGACGCCGGCCACGCCGAGCGACAGGCTACCGCGCTGGGTTGGCGCGTCGCGCACGACGGCCAGCGCTGGGTGGCCACATTTGTCCCGCTCGACCCGGGCGCGACGCTGCCGGCCCTTCGCGACGATCACCGCGAGCGCTGCGCGCGCCGGGCCGTCGCCGCCAGCCTGCTGGCCACGCAAATGCTGCCCGAGGTCACACGCGGCTGGTATGACGACGATCACCGCGAGGACCTGGTCAAGAGCGTGCTCCACGGCCTCCTGGAAGCCGGCGCCAACCGCGCGGCGGTGCTGGCCCGGGCGCGGCAGATCGCCGAAGCCATCGGCGACGGCGTCCAGCGTAGCGAGGTTGTCGCCGAGATCGAGGCCGCGGCCGGACACGTCGAGGAGGCGATCGCCAATCTCAGCACTATCCCGGTGCTGCCGCCTGAGCTGGAGGAGCGCGGCTGGTCGCTGATCGCCGACGAGCACCACGCGCAGCGCTGGGAGGCGCATCACGCGCCGACCGGGCACCGGATCGGCTCCGTCGGCGGCCGCTATGTGATCCGCTACGCCGCAGAGCAGGACGCGGCGCTCGCGCGGCTCCATCAGCGCGGCTGGCAGATCGCGCGGCGTGAGTACCACTACCACGCCAGGCACGCGCTGTACGGCTTCCACGGCCCGTTTGACGGTCTCTGGGAGCTGGAGCGTGAGCTGGCCGGCGTGCGGGCGATGGACGAGGTGGGGGCGCCCGCGGCGCCCACGCTACCTGCGCGCCTGGCGGCGCTGCTCGACGCCCGGCCGGGCGCGCTGCTGCACGGCGGCGTGATCCACGACGGCACGGCCGTCTTCGGGATTACGTACGTCGACGCCGAAAGCCGGCGCTGGCACGGCCGGACGACGGCCGAGCTGGACGCCGACGGGATCGCGGCGCTTGTCGCGACGCCCGCGCCGCCGGTCCCGGATCTCTGGCCGAACGTGGCGCTCGGCGAGAGCAACCGCATCGTGCCGGCGGTGTTGATCGTCGGCCAGCAGCCGCGGCCCTGGACATTGCCCGACCTGGAGATCTGGCCCCTTCTCAAACACACGGATCATAAAGTGCAGCTTCGCACCATTGACGGCGGCAGGACACTAACCAAGAACCAGGACCAGGTGATCTGCCTGCCGGACCGCGCGGCGCTCGACGCGGTGGTAATAGCCTACGCGCGGCTGGACGCAGCAATGCAGCGCACCGCGCAGGAGCTGCGGCGGATGGGAACCTACGCCGCGCATCTGGCCAGGGCGACGGCCGCGAACAGCGGCAGGCTGCCCGCCGACCCGGTCACGCCGTGGGTGGTGAGCGCGCTGGAGCCCGATCGCGAGTATGCGCCGAGCATGGACTACCTCCACGTTGCGGTGGAGGCGCGGCTTCTCTCGCTGTCGCTCCATCGGGTGCGCAAACACACACCGCAGACGCTCGTGCTTGAGGGCAGCTATGCCACAAGCAGCAAGATGGAGGATCACTACGCGTGCGCCGATGGGGCGGCGTGGGCATGTGTGCGGGAGGCCATCCGGGAAGTCTGGGACGCGCAGGCCGCGTGGACCGCGCTCAGGCAGCAGCTCGGCACGTATAAACAGGCGCTCGCCGACGAGCGCTACAGTACCAAGCAGGCCGTTCTGAGCGCCGAGCAGGCCGCGGATATTCGGGCCAACGCGCGGCAGTCGCTCGCCGGCATGTTTCAGGCCGGGCTCGCGCTGGCCAGCCTCGACGCGCTGCGCGCGCTGGCGTGGGCGCTGGCCGCGAGCGACCCCGAGGCCACCGCGCGGATTGGCCAGGAGACCCGCCAGCAGCTTGAGGATCGCATCGCGCGGGCCTCATTCACCGAAGTCTGGGGGGTCGAGGGGCCGCGCGGCGCGCTGCTCCGCGAGCTGGGGCTGCCCGTGGTGGGGGATGGGACGGGTGTGGTGGTCAAGGATCTTGCGGCCGTGCTCGCGCGCGTCCAAGGCCGCCTGGCGGGCCTGAGGGCCGAGCTGAGCGCGCACGTCGCATCGCGCGAGATCGACTGGCTGCCGGAAGACAGCGGCGACGCGGCGACGTTGCTGCGCTGGATGGCTAATGTGGTCGAAGGGCGGACACTGACCCTGCCGCTGCCGCCATTTATCGCGCAGTATACCGACCTGGAGGCCGTGGAGGTCTGGGGCCGCCTGTTCGGCGACCTGCTGAGCCATATCGTGGCGCTCAGCCGGCACGAGGCCGCCTCGGCTGGCATCCCGGTGCCGGCGCCGGCGGGGCCCTGGTCCGAGCAGCTCTGGGCCGCCGATACCGCGGAGCGCGCGACGGCCACGGCGCGCTCGCTGCCGTCGCGTAACTGTTCACAGTTATCCTAAGCTTATGCTATACTCGGCTGCATGACGCTTGAAGACGAAGTTGAGCGCCTGCGCGCAGTCAATAGCGATTTGCACGCTCGCGTCGGCGAGCTAGAGCAGGCCTTAGCGGCTGCTCTGGCTCGGATTGCCGAACTGGAACAGCACCACGACGAGCCACCACCCTTCGTCAAACCTAATCGACCCAAACCAGCCTCGCCAAAATCGCCGCGCAAGAAGCGAGCACCTCAGCACAATCACAACCGCAAGCGAATGACCCCGACCCGCTCGGTCGAGCATGCGCTTGAGCGCTGTCCCGACTGCCTCTACCGCTTACAAGGCGATAGCCTCGATTATTCGCGTGAGGTGATTGAACTGCCTCAACCGCAGCCGGTCGAGGTCGTCGAACATCGGGTAATCAAACGCTTCTGTCCGCACTGCCAGCGCTGGCACAGCCCCAAGCTCGATCTGAGTGGTCAGGTGCTGGGGCAAGGGCGTATCGGCGTGCGCATCATCAGCCTGCTCGGCTACTTGCGTACCACGCTGCGCTTGCCCATCCGCCGCATCCAGGCGTATCTGCACAGCGTTCATCAATTGCTGCTCAGCACAGGCGAAATCGTGGAATTACTCCATCAGTTGCGGCAGAGGTTGCAAGCCGAGCTCGAGGCGCTCAAGGCACAGGCGCGTGCCAGTCCGATCCTGCACGGCGACGAAACGTCGTGGCGCGAGGATGGAATGAACGGCTACATCTGGGCGTTTTCAACCCCAGGCGAGCAAGCTGTGCGCTACTACGACTACGACCACTCACGTGGACAGGCCGTTGTGAAACGCATGCTGGCTGGTCAGTTTGAGGGCCACCTGGTGAGCGATTTCTACTGCGGCTACAACATCTATGCCGGCAAGCATCAGCGCTGCTGGGTTCATCTGCTGCGCGCGCTGCGGGAGCTGAAGCAGCAGCACGCCGACGATGCGGGGGTACTGCAGTGGGCGCAGCAGGTACGAGCGCTCTACGACGATGCCCAAAGCTGGCTGCGTGAGCACGAGCAGCCGATACGCGAGCAGCGCGAGCAGCAGTACGTGCAACTGACGGCACGGGCGCACGCACTCGGGTTCGCCTATGCGCGGGTCAAAAAGCATGCCTGCCAGGCGCTGGCGAAACGGTTGCTGCGGCACGAGGAAGAGTTGTTCCAGTTTGTGCTGATCGATGGCTTGAGTGCGGATAACAATCTGGCCGAACGCAGCATCCGGCCGCTGGTTGTCATGCGCAAGATCAGCGGCGGCTCGCGCAGCCAGCAGGGAACCAAGACTCGGCTGGGCTTGGCAAGTCTGTTCGAGACCTGGCAGGCACGCAAGTGCAACCCGTTTGAGGAATGCGTCAAGCTGTTGAGCCAAGGCGCAACCTCTTCGACCGAATGTTCTTTACCCCAACAGTGAACAGTTACCGCGGCGCCTATACCGCGCTGGGTGTAGATGATCAGATGCGGTTCATCGCCACTTTGCCGGGCCTGGAGCAGGCGAGGATGCTGCGGCCGGGGATGCTCGTCGAGTATGATGGCGTGGCCGGGGGCGCGCTCGGAAGCGATCTGGGCGTGCGCAATCAGGCGGGGCTGTACGCCGCCGGCGCCTTCGCCGGCGGCAACGGCAATGAGGAAGCGGCCGCGCTCGGGATGATGGCCGGTATCAATGCCGCGCGCTACGCGCAGCGCCGCGAGAGGCTGGTGGTGGACCGCGCGGACGCGTATATCGGCGTGCTGGTAGATGATCTCAGCCAGGGGGCCGGCCTACCGTACCGTATCGCGAATGCCCACGTCGCCGACCGGACCGGGCTGCGGGACGACAACGCGGAGCTTCGTCTGACGCCGCTGGGGGGCGAGCTTGGGCTCTCTACGCCGGATCGCGTGCTGGCGGTGCGCCAGAGGCAGGCCGCATCTGATGCGGCGATCGCCGCGTTACGTGGGCTGCGCGTGGCGCCCAACGCGCGCATCAATGCGCGCCTGACGGCGGCCGGGCTCGCGCCGCTGCGTGCGGCGGTGGCGGCCGAAGCGCTGCTCCGACGCCCGCATACGACCTACGCACAGATCCAGCAGGCGCTCGATCTGCCGCCGCTGGATGCGGCCGCGGCGGCTATCGTCGAGGCCGAGGTTCTCTATGCGCCCTCGCGCGAGCGCGCGCGTGAGCTGCCTGTTAGCGCGAACCCACCCCTTCGGCCTCTGTCGCCGACGCGTCCTGCTCCGGTTCCAGTGCCGGGAGTTGCAGCGTTTGATGGATGAGTTGCTGCACGGAGACGGGGAGATCGAGTGCCGTGATCTCCCGCCGGAAATCGCCGCTGACAACGTTGCTGATCGTTTCCCGCGAGACGCCAAGTGCGCTTGAAAGCTGTCCGCCCAGGCGCGGCGCCCGGCCGCCCTGGTTGGCGGCAACGACGGCGTAGATGTAGCGGATCGCGGCGACATCCATGTCGGCAAGGGGCTCGGGCTTTTGCTGGACATCCGCCAGTGCGCGCCAGCGCTGCACAACCTGAGGCCAATCGACTGAGTTCCAGACCGGCATCAGGGTTTCGATCCGAACCGCGTCGGGGGCGCTCTCGCCCGTATCGCTGTAGCAATCTAGCTTGAGCCGGACGTCCAGGATGGCAGACACACGGTTCAACCCGAACGCCTCCAGCAGCTCGGCAATAGTCGAGCGCGCGATACGCGAGACCGGCGCGCGCGTGTAGCGCGCGATGTTGGTCCTGGATCTCCCGGTCGTTTCCGCAAGTTCACTCTGGGTCATGCTGCCTATCAAGAGCGGAACGCGGTTGATTACCACGATGGCGCCGGGACCCGGCGGTCCCGCCGGAGCCTGCTGCCGCCTCAGCCGGGGTGGCTCGCTGGGCGGATCAGCGGGCGGCAGGCCCTGGTCGATGAGCGCCAGGTCGCGCTCCAGCTCGGGGATGGCGACATCGTCCTCTGCCGGACGATAGCGCAGCACCAGATCGGCGCCAGCTCCAAAATACCACGCCACGAGCCCGAAGTGCGGGAAGGTGACGTGGAGCGCGCGGTTGGAGTCCATATCCAAAATGGTGTTTGGCCGCAGGCCCACAGTGCGCGCAACCGATGCGCTCGTGATCGCCTGACCGGGCCAGAGCCAGGTTGCGGCACGAAGTAAGGTTTTGATGTCGAAATAAACCTGCTCGGTGCGGGCGCGGGCGATGTCGCGGCGCGACTGGTTTGCTAAGTCATCGGTCATAGTCGTGCTCCTCAGGCCCCATGAGGCGATGGTGGCTCCGTCTATGGTAGCACAACTTACGGACGCGTGTGCGCCCGCACGGCGCGACGTGGTCTGGGTGACGACTCATACTGCTCCTCTACGGTGTGTCACTGCCGCCTGGGCTGTGCTTAGTGCCGCTTATCCAGCACGCCTTGGATCATGACGCCATAGTGATGGGGCATGCATGGAAGTTTGTTGCGACGGGAGGCTGATCTGCGCTATCGCGCCGGCCCTCGACAAACGGCCGCGCTTGCGATTCGCTACTTGACAATAGTATCATAATATGATATTTTTATATCACGTTATATGTTATATGTCAAGCAGGGCTTTTTGTGCCGCTCTCACCGTCATCGCACAGAGCAACGGAGCCAGACATGCAGTACACAGCCGCCGCCGCGATCGCGCGTGATGCCATCGACACCTCCTCGGTTATTGCGCTCGCCAATCGCGAGCGTTTGCTTGCAGCGGGAGAAGCCGCCGCCGCGGAGATGGCGGCGCTCGACGCCGCGTCCGCCGCGCTGCACGCCCTGGCGCAGGTGCGTCAGGCAGGCGCGCCAGACAGCATGTCGGACGTGCAGTCCGAACGGTTGAGCGCGCTGCTTGACGCGGCGTGGACCTATAACGCCATGCGCCAGCAGGAGTGCGGGCTGGAGCGTGACGCGGCCGCCGGCTCCATGACCGGCACAATGTTCGCGCGCGCGCTCTGCGCCGTCGCCGATCTCCCCTGGTGCCCGGCCTGCCGGATCTACCAGGCGCCTGAGGCACTTCACGTCTGTACCGCGCCGGACGCGCCGGGCGTCGCCACGCCCGGCGTCGCGCTGCGCTACGACCGCGGGCAGAGAGCTGTCGTGGTGTCGCACGGCGGCGCTGAGACCGTGCAGGACCTCGGCGCATTACTGATGGCGATGGGGGTGACATTCGCCGACATCGAGCACGCATTCACTGCGGCACAGCGCCCTCCCACGCAGTCTATCTACCGCATCGTAGCGCGCGGGAGTGCGCCTCGTGACGGCAGGCTTCTGCCGAAAACCGGCCCGAACTGGTCGATCGACGAACTGCGTGACTGTCTCCGGCGCACGGCCGATCTGCACCGCGCAGCGCAGGGTGGTGCCCCGCCACAGACGCAGCCTCTGACGGATGCGGATCTGATCCAGTTCACGCCGCACGACTGGCAGATCGTCACCTACGACGTCCGCGAGCGCAGCCGCCAGGACGTCGCCGCCTTTGTCGCCGCCAACCCGACTATCTAGCGAGGCATCTCATGCAGCAGACCACCACAACCCCGATGCACTCCGCGCACCAGGTCGCCGCTGAAGCGCTGCGCGCCTACGGCATTATCGACATCGCCAACCGCGAGCAAGTGCTCGCCAAGGGGCCGGATATGGCCGAGACCCTTGCCGCGCTCGATCGCGCCTGCGGCGAGCTGAGCCTGGCCGAGATTGACTGGTACGGCCGCACGCCCGACCACGCCGATCTGCAATCAACCGACCTTCAGCAGCTCCGCGCCGCGACGACCGCCTATCTCCAGATGCGCAAGCAGGTTGGTGGGCTGGTGATCGACGCTGCCGCCGGCGGCATGACCGGCGCGACGTTCGCGCAGTGGCTGTGCCTGTTTGCCGGTATTCCAAGATGCGGAGGCTGCCAGGCGTTCGTACTCGGCGGCGCCGGGCATCTGTGCCCAACACCACTCTCCGACGGCCTCCCCTGCATCGGCGTCGGCATTCAATTCGACCGGGCGCGCGGCGTCGTCGTCCTGCGCACTGAGCATGCGCTTGACGTCGAGCTGCCGATCGATGTGTTCCTGCGCCGCTGCAACTTTCGGCCCGAGGATCTGCGGCCGTTCGCGGGCCAGTCGGCCGCGACGGGGGTCATTTACAAGATTCGCCGGCGCGGTCAGCCAGGGTGGTCGGACGGCGGCGCCGTGCCGCATTGGACGAAGAACGGCCGCACCTGGAACTCGCCGCACTCGCTCAAGGCACACCTGCGCGAGGTGGTCAAGCACCAGCGCCGCAACGCCGGCCGCTACCCGGTCACCGATGCCGATATGGGCCAGCACGTTCCGTCGGATTGGGAGATCGTCACGATCGCGATGGGCGAGGCGTGCGTTCAGGACACCGCCGCGTTCGTCGCCGCGCACCCGACCGCCAATTAGCTTGACAAAAGTATCATAAAGTGATATTGTTCTCGTGTAGTCGCAGCGGATAGAGCGCGAGGATCACGCACTATGCACATCAACGATGCCCGGATGATCGCGACGGAGGTGCTGCGCACCCCGAGCCTGATTGCGGTGGCGAACCGCGAAGCCAAGCTCTTGGGTACAATGGCGGCCGAGCTGGCGGCGCTCGATCGCGCCGCGGCGGAGGTCGTGCCCGGCCAGCCGGGGTTGCGCGGCGTCTTCCCGACCGACCCGGAATGGGAGCTGCTCGACGCCCTGGAGGCCGCGGCGAGCGGCTACCGCGCGATGCGCGCGATGCGGAACGGGCTAGCCTGCGACGCAAACGCCGGCGGTATGACCGGCGCGGTCTTCGCGCAGGCGCTGTGCCGGATCGCGCGCGTCGACGTCTGTCCGGCGTGCGACCTGTTCGTCGGGCCGACCCAGGGCCACTTCTGCGCTCAGACGCGCGGCGATGGCCGGCGCGCCCTGGGGATGTCGGCGAGCTTCGATCCGCTCAGCGGCATGGTCGTGATCGGCCAGGACGATCGCGGCGATGTGACGCTTTCACTCGCCGAATTCCTCCGGCGCTGTAACATCACGCTCGACGACGTGCAGCGCGCGCTTGGCGCGCCCGGCGCGTCGCCTGTGGCCAAAGCGAATTGGAAGATCCGCAAGCGCGGCACTGGGCTGTTCTCGACCGGCGGGGCGTCTCCGCGCTTTACCAAGGCAGGCAAGATCTGGGCGACGCGCGGGCATATCATGGCCCACTTGCGCACCTACGCCGAGAGCGCTGCTTTCCAGCAGCGCCACCCGAAGCCGCGCGACGATGCCGAGTTGCTCCGGTACCTTCCAGACGATTGGGAGGTCGTCGCCTTCCCGATCGAGCTAGCGCCGGCGACGGCGCTCACACTCAGCGATTTTCTCGCCAGCCGAGCGAGCCGGTAGGCGCACGCTGGCCTTCCGGCGCGGCCTGGAGGTCGCCCTGATGATACAGAGCAAGGAGAGGCAGGCGGAGGCGCTGGTTGCGTTGGTGCCCCACTTGCCGGGTGAACAGCGTGCTGTGGCGCTCCAGCCCGGCCTGGAGGCCGCCCTGCTAATAGGGAACGAGTGGGTGCGGGCGGAGGCGCTCACGGCGCTGGCGCCCCAGTTGCCTGGCCCCTTGCTCCAGCGTGCGCTGGAGGCCCCCCTGATGATACGGGACGAATGGGAGCGGGCTAAGGCGCTCGTAGCGCTGGCGCCCCAGTTGCCGGATGAGCCACGTGCTGTGGCCCTTCAGCAGAGCCTGGAGGCTGCCCTGATGATACAGGATGAGGGGTGGCGGGCGCAGGTGCTTCGGGTGCTGGCGCCGCAGTTGTCTGGCCCGCTGCTCCAGTATGGTTTGGAGGCCACCCGAAAAAACGAGATGTGGCGGATGTGGGTGCCGGCCGCATTGTTCTCTCGCCGTTCAGATCTGGCACCTATGCTACCATCGGTCCGGTATGCGCTGGCAAACCACCTCCTGACACTGAAAGATCGGCGCCGCCGGGATGTACTCATGTTCTGCGCCACCGAATCTCTCTTCACCCCACCCATCCTCTCGCCCGCCACGGTCAGTCTGATTGCAGCGCATATCGCCGAAATCTGCCAGGAGTGGCGCTGGCTGTGACACCTGCGCCTGAGTATGGCGGCGCATTCAGCATGCTCTGTTGGGCATAAACTCTGGACTCACCCAAATGAAGGAAGCTTGGTCGCTTTTGATGATCATGCCTACAATGTGGGGACGAGCGCCACTGCCAGTGTTGCTAAAGCGCGCTGTTTAGCCAGATCCTTGGGTGCGGCGATGGCTGTCAATCTCTACAGTGAAGGCGCTTCGACCCGATTCACCAAAAGTGACGAAGATTCCAACCACGAGCCGGTCCGTGCATCTATGTTAGGCGTTCTGGCGTGCTCTGGACGGTGCTCGTCGCCTGACTGTTACCGGTATTTTCTGGATGTGAACTGTATGGGCTGAATCGACGTGAATGGCGCCTTAAGTGAGCCATGATCACTGCGCCAACGGGCCAAAAGATGCGGTTAAGCGACGAATTCGATCGCTCGAAAAGATACCGGTAACAGTCAGTTCCCATGACAGGGTGGAGAGGCAGGAGCGGGATAGGTTTATTGACCAGGTGCTCGGCTCTGTGGGTCTCCCTGTGCTGCACTGGCCAACGTCGAGAGGATATAGCAGGGCAGACGTGTCGCAAGAAGTAAGGAAACGACTCTGAGATATAACTGGTACTGGATGCGTTATTTCCGTATTTGGTTAAGTGCAATACGAATCGAATACTGCTCTGCGAGTGGCTGGTACTCCAGCACGAGGCCATCAAGCTCCTCTGGATCTACTTGAAAATAGACTTGTGCATGGGTGGGATCGCTTCCTTCCGCATAAAACGAGTTAAATCCAACCCCAAGTTGTGAGGACGACTCTACATAGATAGTTCCTCGCCGATTCGTGCGCAATCTAAAGTTTAGTTCGTTATAGACCGCTCTGATTTGCGAGGTAATATTTTCTAGTGAGACGTTTACAACGAGCACTCGATTTCCTGACCGCGGGTTATTCCCGTTGGGAAGTTTGTCAGTTAAGAATGCATCCGTGACCGTCATTGCATCTTCTCCCTTAGCAATACGGTCTCCGATTTTCCCATCGGTCGGAAGTGGATTGATGGGTGCTGAGCAGCCTACGGAGAAGCACGTTACGAACAGGAGTACCGAGAGCATTTTCGCAACACTGGACTTCATTGCTCGCGCCCTTTCTAGTGACAGCACCAGCCTGTAGGTCTCCATGGCTATATAACGAAGACGCCGCGCCACAAGATTCGGATGGAGGTGAACTATGAGGAGAAGCCCAACCCTCTCTCACGAAGGCTGACTGTTATCGGTATCTTCAGGAAAGGCGTTTGTGCTGCGTGACATGACATCTCCGACGTTCAGCAGTACACTTCCTCGCCAAGTAATCGTGAGCTTGGTGGAGGAACCAATGACACAACGAGTTGATGCTGGCTGGAGCGTTCGTGAGTTCCAAGGCATAGACTTGGGCGATGCGCGCTTGAATCGGCGCTTGCTCACCTTGGCCGAAGCCTTTGGCGCCCAGCCCCAAGCTCCGATCAATCAGGCCAGTGTTGATTGGCAGGACACCAAGGCCGCTTATGCCTTCTTTGCCAATCCACACGCATTGCCATCCGAGATCTTGCTACCACATCAGCAGCGCACGCTCGAACGCATGGCCGCCCATCCGCTTGTGCTCGCCATCCAGGACACCACTCTCGCCGTCACGCCTCTGGGTCTGCCGCTCGGTGTTCTCGACCAGCAGATCTGGGCTCGTCCTGAGCCTGAGCGAGACACCAAGCGCACCAAGCAGCGTCCAAGTGCCGACAAAGAAAGTCACAAGGTGTATATCCCAGAGCGCGAACGAGGTCGCGGCGGAGGTCGGCTCCGGCAACAGCTTGGTAGACGCATGGCGAACAGCGGAGCGGGAGGGCGCGGTCATGGTTATCGGGGCTCCTGCGGTTAAAAATGTGTCAAAACCAAGCCTTACTATACCCACCGCATGTTACAGAAACAGCACTAATCCGGCGGCTCAAAGCCGCCGGAGTGGTGTACTCAGAACCGATTCGGCTAAATGCGCACGGCTTGCGATGGCGCGGCCAGATACGGCGCGATGAACGCGCGTACCTCGTCCGCCTGATCGGCGGCCAGGTCCCACGCCGAAAGGCGGTCGCTGGCTTCGCGCGCGATGGGGCCGCGCCATATCTCCGGTAAGTAGGGCAGTGTGTAGGCCAGCGCGACGGCCTGCTCGGCCGCGTCGCTTTCGGCGCGGGCCCGGCTCAGCGCCTCGTCGACCAGCGTGCCTTGCTCCGGCTCCGTGATGCCGCAGGCCAGCCCCGCGAGCAGCGCCGGACGCGCAAAGGAGATCGGGAACTCGCGCGCGGCCTGAAGCGCACGGTCGAAGACCGCGTCGCCTGGCTGGAGGTACGGCACGATCCCAACCAGGATGCTGGCCTGCTCGCCGTACGAGCAGCGGTGTTTGCACGCGCAGTAGGCATCGTAGGCGGCCTGCGGGGCGCCGAGCCGGGCCACATGCGGCAGCATCTCGACCAGCACATGCGGCATGCTGGCCGCGGTCTCGCGGATGGTGTCGCAGATAAATCCGAGCAGAATAGTTCGATGCGCCTGTGGCGCGGCGTCTATCCGATTGAGCGCGGCGTGCGCGCCGTCAAGGAGGCGTTGGTTGGTTGTCAGGTGCGCTGTCATAGTTACCAACGACATAGCGTTTAATTGCATCTGCCACTGATGTTTCCTCCGGCGCTAACCGGAGTGATGACCTACGCCGGATTGACCGCTTATGCTTTCGCACCCGAAGGCGGGTTCTCGGCGGGCGGATGCACTACGGGCATCCGGGGTGCCAGAACGACACCCATATACGCCAGTGTTTTTACGTAGGAGACGATTAACCCCTACAACCAGCAAACACTGCTTGGTAACGTACCGGCGAGAACGTCTCGCACAGAAAATATAGCACAGGTGTACGTAAATCGCAAGAGAACGCCATAAAACGCTATACTTTCAAGAACTTGTTTCAATACGCGCCTCTTTCGCTTGTGCGCCGGCGGCACTGCCGGCGATGAGCGTACGGTACACTTATTGTACCGCATCTGTCCAGGGGCGCACGTGCGCCTGGCTGCAGGCCATCATTCTCATTGACTCCGAGTGTACACTAGAAGCACCACCTCGATGCACCTCTATCCTATCAGTCGGATGCTTGGTGAATCCGATTCGTCCAGTTAAATGTTGGGCGGCTGTCTCATGAGGTCACACCACAGCGAAAACGCGCGGCCCTTGGATATCGTATCTGAAGGAGGTACGTGTGACGGAGCCGATATTCACTCCCACTAACCCCGTTGACCATCGCGACGCCTTAATTGCGCTCAACATCGAATATGTATCGTGGGTCGCCGCAGAGGCCGAAAGCTACTTCGGAATCCCCACACAGGACGCTATTGGTATGACGATTGCCGAGTACGTCCCCACCGTCCTCGATACCATCTGTGGGGATCCTCCACCACGGGGCATCTTCTACCTCGTCGAACTCGACCATCAGCTCGTAGGCATGGGCGGCTTGCGATGGAGCAGCCCAAGCGTGGCGGAGATCAAGCGCTTGTATGTCCGACCGGCCTATCGCGGGGCCAAGCTCGGTGCGACCATCTTGCAGCGCCTGCTCGCTGATGCGCGTGGCTTTGGCTATGTGCGTGTCCACCTGGACACGGCACCCTTTATGCATGCGGCGCATACGCTGTATGAAGCGGCCGGATTCGCAGACTGCGCCCCGTATGAAGGAAGCGAAGTGCCCGCCTTCTTGCAACCCAAATGGCGATTTATGGAAAAAGCGCTCCACGTTCAGTAACAGCGATAGACAGAACATACGGATGCGAGGATGGCACACATATTGAATCGTCGGCGCTCCTTGCCGCGAGTATTCACTCAGGAGGTTGCAATGTACAGTGTCCTGTCGCACGTTACCATCCAGCCGCAACATGTGGATGAGTTCATCGTCCTCGAACGGGAACTTGCCAGCCAGTGCCTTCGGGAGGAGGCGGGCACCCTCCGTTACGATGTCATTCAGGACGAAACCACTGCGAATCACTTTTATGTCTATGAGACCTACGTGGATGAAGCAGCCTTTCAAGCTCATATGCACGGGGCGGTCGGCCAGCGCTACTTCCCACGGATTCTCCCCTTGATCAGCGGGACAATCGATGATTCTATCTTCCTCGGGAAGGGGTTTAACATCGCACCTGCCGAGACCTAGGCATCTCGTCATCTCGGTGCGCGCAACCCAAATCAGTATATTTCTAGATAGCGTTACAGGCCATGTCCTTAACAGGATGCGGCCCATTTCGTGTGGATTGAACACATGCAGCGCTTGTTGTAGTTGCGAATACTTGAGTGCCTTGACAGCAGGCTTATGCTTGCGGGATAACCTGATTGAGCAGCGAGACAAACCATTATTGAAGGTACTTGCAAAACCATAGTAGTGGCGACCACTGAGCCGTGCGAGTACGGTACTGCATAGCCAAGGTGGGGCAAGCTCCTAGAACGCAGGTGGGTGTGCCGTCAGGTCGCGATCAACCAACGGGTACAGGAGGTCAGACAATGAACGTACCAGAACTGGCTCCGCACTTCTGTCAGGTCGCTTGGGTTGTCAAAGATATCGCCAAGGCTGAAACGTTTTTCACCCAGATCATGGGTGTTAAGAAGTTTGTCCACGCTGACAGCTTTGCGAAGGACAACCAAGGTACATATATGGGCCAACCGGGGGATTGGATCATTCGTATCTCCCTCGCGTACGCCGGTGATACGCAGATCGAGCTCATTCAACACGTGTCCGGGAAAAGCATATTCGAGGACTATCTAGAACAGCATGGTGACGCGGTGCAGCATCTAGCGTATTGGCTTGATGAGTCCGAGTATGATGCAGCTGCACACCATCTAGAAGCGTCTGGCTATCCACTCATCCAAGCGTTCAAGGGTCGCATTGGAAGAGTCGGCTACTTTGATACACGAGCCGCAATTGGAGTCGTAACGGAGATTGTCGGATCCAATCAAGAAGGACACGAATTCCGCCGCAATCTCAAGGCCGGAAACTTCTGACAGGCTACCGGCAGACAGTTTTATAGAGCAGAAACCCGATGAATGAGGCCATTTAACTCATTCTAAGATACTGTTGGCGAACCTCGATTGAACGTCCTGCTTAGGCTTTTTGAGCCATTAATGCGGCAAACGCTGATGTACGGGTTTCAGCCCGCGGGATCTCGTTGAGCCACGCAATCGCCCGTACCAGATTTAACGCAATTGCAGTGATCAGGTGCTGCAGATGCACCTTGGCGAGTCCAATATAGCGTGCGTGACGCAAATCGCTCTGGCGATTCGCCTGGGTAAAGCTGCCCTCGACACCGGCCCGCAGCGCGTACTGTGCCTTGAATTCGGCTGTCTGTCAAGCGACAATTAGCTATCGCACCCAACGACAATTAGAACTTTCTGTTCTGGGTTGTTCGACCCTTGCCAACGTCAACTCGATTGTGGCTCACTCGTATTTGTACGTGTCGTTGGCTTCGACGATTTGGCGGCTCCATGCTCGGCACCCGCCTGTTTCGCTCGGTAGCTGTCGAGACTCATCATATCCAGGATGACCGAATGGTGTACCACTCGGTCAATTGCCGCCATCGTCGTCATCGGATCCTTGAAGATCCGGTTCCATTCTGAAAAGACTAAATTCGTGGTCAGTATTACGCTGCGGCGTTCATAGCGCTCGGCTAGAAACGTGAACATCACCTCCATTTCGTCGCGGTCGTGTTGCACATAGCCAATATCGTCCAGAATCACACAGACATAGCGGTCCAGTCGTGCCAGTTCGCGCGGCAGCCGCAAGTCACGTTTCGCCGCCAGTAGTCGCTGCACCAGCGCAGCGGTACTGCTCCAATAGACAGACTGTCCTTGGCTCACGAGTGTGTGCCCAAGTGCAGCCGCAACGTGACTCTTGCCGGTGCCCGGTTTGCCGACTGCAATCACGTTGACCGCCTGCTCTACAAACGCTCCACTGCGCAGTCGTTCAATCTGCTGGGTCAACAGTGGGCCAAACAAGTTCAACTCCAGCCGCTGAAAGGTTTTTTCGCGCGGTAACTGGGACTCGCGCAGGAGACGTTCCAGACGACGCTGCTGACGGTAGGCGACTTCCTGCTGGGCCAGTTCATACAGAAAGGCTTCGTGGGTCAACCCTTCGCGAGCCGCCCGCATCGCCAGTTCATCAAAGCCGCTGGCACTATGGCTGAGTTGCAGCGCCCGCAGGAGTTGCGCCAACTCCTGATGTCGATTAGCCATTCGCACACCTCGACGCCAGCAGCGCGTCGTAGACGTGGAAGTCGAGGTCAGCTGGCTTGAGCGGTGGCAGGGCTGGCACGGTGCTCGCTCGCACCAACTCACGTACTGCATCGAATGTCGGAAGCGTCTGGCTCTCGACGAGCAACTTCACCGCTGTCTCGACATCCACTTCACTCGTTGAAGCGGCCAGATGCAAAATACGTAGGTACTCACGGTCGGCACGAGCAGGCGCCTTCTCTGCGAGCGTGTCATACAGCGTGCGGAAGGCCAGTGTCGGAAACAGTTCATCACGGAAGCGATACTGTACAAAAGCACCCGGCTTGCGTACGAGTGACCAGATTACATGGCGGTAGTCGATCCGCGCCCCATAGCGGCCGTGCAGGCGCGGCAGCGTGAGTGTGCAACTCGTGCCGACATACAGTTCGAGCACCTCAGCACGAATACGCACCGTCAAGGTCGTCCCAATCAGTCGAGACGGCACCGAATAGGTATTGTGGAGCACGCGAATGGTGCTGAAACGGCTGACGACCACGTGCACTTCGCGGCAGGGATGCAGTGGCGTTTTTGGCAGTGGTCGAAGGGTTGGCAACTCGTCGTTCCAGCGCGCAGCCCGAGTCTGGTTGCGCCGGCGTATCAGCTCTTGGAGCCAGATCGCGTAGGCGGCTCGGTCGGCAAAGTCGCGGCTGCCACGCACGCGTAAAGCCTGGTCGACCGCCTGCTTGAAGCGGAAATGGGCTTGCTCGACATCGCCGTTCTCGTGCGCTTCGCCAGGTGTGTTCGCCGTCGGGGTCATGCCATAGTGGGCCATCAGCGCGGCATAGGACTCAGTCCAATCGCGCTGGTGAGAAGGCCCAATCGCGCGAACCGCAGCCGAGAGATTGTCGGTACGGTGCTGCTGTGGGACGCCACCAATCTGCCAGAAGCAGGTTTCGAGGCCCTCGGCCAGCGCCTCAAAACTCTCGGAAAAGCAGATA
This sequence comes from Kouleothrix sp. 19917, assembly GCF_057073505.1. Taxonomy (NCBI): domain Bacteria; kingdom Bacillati; phylum Chloroflexota; class Chloroflexia; order Chloroflexales; family Roseiflexaceae; genus Kouleothrix; species Kouleothrix sp. 19917. The sequence continues at coordinate 613 of NZ_CP097100.1, read as the reverse complement.
GTGACCGCCTCGACATTGGAGTACGTCAAGACCAAATGAAACAGCAGGTGCGGAAATGGAACGTCGGCGAGCGTGATGCTCAAGTCATCCATATGGGTAAAGTCAGACTGTGCCAGACGACCGGGCTGGTGGACCTGCTCGAAGATGACCTCACGCTCGGGGCCGTGGAGCGCACGCCAACTCGCGACATGGCGCTGAAAGGTACGCAACTGACCCTCGGAGTAGCGCTCTGGTGCTTGTTCGCACAACAAGCCGAACAGCGTCTTGGCCTGCAAGGCCGGGTCGCGCTTGAGGTGCTGTTCGACCCACGGCCAGTCAGTCGCAAAAGGATTGGCACGGGTGCGGTAGGTGCGCGGTTGTTTGAGCGCGCTAGGAAGCTTTGCAGTTCGCACATACTTGCGGGCGGTCGGGACACTCATGCCAGCCCGGGCAGCTGCTTGTTCTAACGTCTTGCCATTCTTGCGTTCGCGGAGCATCAGGTGTACCTCGCTGTCGGTTTTCATGGCACCTCCTTCTGAGACGCCATGCTACGAGTAAGAGAGACGACCGGTGCAACCACGAACAGAAAGATCTAATCGCCATCAGGTTATAAGTCTAATGATCTTTGAACAGC